>JAQCIU010000054.1:0-14604 GCA_027593235.1 Chloroflexota bacterium | reverse complement strand
TCAGCGCGAGCGCGACCAGCGATTCGAGTTCGTCGGCGCTGAGTGGTGGCCCGGTGAGGCCGCGGATCGAGCGCCGGCTGCGGATCGCCAGTTCGAGGTCTTCGGCCTTCACGAGGCGCCACCTTCGCCGGCCGCGCCGACGGTGATTCGTGCCAGCAGCGCGGCGGTCGCCGGTCCGACCGCGCCGCGCACGCGATCGAGGTCGGCGACGGTGTCCACGTCGGCGGCGAGAGCCGCGATCGCCAGCTCCTGCAGCGGGATGCGGGCCTCGAGGGCTGCCTCGCGGTGGCGTTGGGCGGACTGCGGGCCGAAGGCGCTCGGCATCCCGAACGGGGGCCGGATGCCCAGCACCGAAGTGCCGCCATCGTCACCGGGGACGAGCACAGCGCCACGCTCGACGGACGCGAGGGCATCGAGGCAGCGGCGGACATCGGCGGGCGTGATCTGCGGGAGATCGCCCTGTATGACAAGCACTGCCGGAGCGGCGGCGATCCGCGCGTTTGCGATCGCGGTCTCGATCGCGGCGTTGGTGCCTTCGCCGGCGTCACGGAGGACCTGCGCGCCGAGCGCACGGGCGACCGGGCCCACCTCGGCATCGGGGGTCACGACGAAGGTGGGGCCGCTGTGCGCCTCGAAAATCGCGGCGAGCACGTCCTCGAGCATCGCGAGCACGAGCTGGCGACGGTCGTCCGCGGAGAGCGAGGGACCGAGCCGCGACTTGCCACGACCAAGCGGGCCGACGGCGACGACGATCGCGATCTCCTCGGCGGTCACGATTGCACCGCCGCGAGTACCTCGGCAGCGACGCGGGCGCGGCCGGGCCGGTCGCGCATCATCGAGTCGAGGACGACGGTTTCGAGGCCCAGCGCGGCGATCGTGGGTGCGAGCGCGCGGTCCTGCTCGTCGAGCACGAAGGTGTCGATGAGGCCTCGGTAGAGGCGCGCGACACCGAGGGCGGACACCTCGTGGCCAAGCGAGCGCAGCATGTCGGCGGCGGGGCCCTTCACGGCAGCGCCGCCGATGATTGGGGAGATCGCGACGCGGCGCGCTGGAGCGGCTTCGACCGCGGCGCGGACGCCGGGTACGGCGAACAGTGGGTCGATCGAGACGAACGGATTGCTCGGGGCGAAGAGGATCAGCTCGGCCTCGGCGATCGCCTCCAGTACGCCGGGTGCCGGGCGCGCAATCTCGGCGCCGGGGAAGCGGAGCGCGCGCACGGGATCCGCGGAGCGACGGCGGACGAAGTAGTCCTGGAACTCCAGTTCGCCCTCGTCGGTTACGACGATCGTCGGATGTGGGTCGTTGGTCACGGGCAGCAGGCAGCAGGCGAGCCCGCGCGCGGTGGCGAGGGCGGCGGTCGCCTCGGCGAGCGTGGCCCCGCCTCGGAGCTGCTCGCTACGCCAGAGGTGGGTCGCGAGATCGCGGTCACCGATGGTGAACCACTCGTCGCGGCCGAGGGTGCGCAGCTCCTCAAGCGCGGCATGGGTGTCGCCGGTCAGGCCCCAGCCGAACTCACCCTCGAGGCCGGCGAGCGTGTAGAGGATCGTGTCGATGTCGGGGGAGACGTGGAGGCCGTGCCACTGCAGGTCGTCACTGACGTTGCAGATGGCGGTGACGGCGGAGGGGGCGTCGACGGAACGGACGACGCCATCAAGGAAGCGCGCGGCGCCGACGCCACCGCAGAGCACGACGATTCGCACGTGGCGCCTCCGACCCGGCTGGCGTTTCGTTCAGTTGCATCGCGAAACCCGGGTCATTATCCCGGTTCTAGGGCTCGGCGTCGCTCCGGCACTCTACGTCGCCGCGTTGTCCGGCCTTGCTACGACGCTGGGCGATCGATGCGCTCGGATGCCATCGCGAGACCGCCCTCGGCGACGTGCTCTGACCCGGTCGCCTGTGCGTAGAGCTGAGCGACCGGGGCGAACCCACGGTTGATGGTAACCAGTTCGCCGCTGCGATCGTACACGGCGGTGGTGGGGACGGAGAGGATGCCGAACTGATCGGCCAGCTCGCGCTCCGCGACCGCATCGTGCTGCTCGATCACGATCTCCGGCAGCGCCTCGCGCAGGCGTTCGATCGCCGGTTCCTGTTGGAGCCGGCAGACCACGCAGCTCGTGGTTGTGAAGTAGAGGATGCGGGGCGCGCCGGACGTCCGTGCGCTCTGGGCCGCCGCTGAGGCGGGGGCGCCCTCGGCGGCGGCGCTCGTGCGCAAGCGCTCGAGGATCCGCCGATCACGGAGGCGCAGCGCGAGGCGTGCCAGCCCGACCGCGGCGGCGAAGCCGCCGACGAGGGCGGTGGCGATGATTAGCCGCTCGATCATCGGGTTAGGACGCGCTCAGGGCGCGGTCGCTGGCGATCGAGGCGGGGAGGAGCCCTCGGCGATCGAGCTGGAAGTAGACGAAGCAGCCGGCGCAGAAGTTCACGGCGAGGTTGATGAAGGCGAGCGCGGTGACGATGAAGTTCAAGGTCCAGCCAACCGGAGTTGCATCGGCGAAGAGTGCCGCCGCGGCGGCGAGCAGGAACGCCGCGCCCATCGCCTGGGCGAACTGGTGTGGCATCGGGTCCTCGGGGTGGACGTTGGCGCCGAGGATGCCGAGCGGCTTGAGCACGCGCCGGTGGACCTGCTTGAAGAGGGCGAGTCGGTCATCGAAGGTGCCGAGTGTCATAACGAGACCGGTCGCCAGCACGATCCAGGCGCCGACGGTCGCGCCGAGCACGAAGGCGAGCACGGTGAGGGCGACGATGAATCCCTGGTTGGTGCGGAGCGTGTTGCGGTCGACGCGGTAGCGGGCATCGGGGTCGGTGGCCATGGTCACGTCACCTCGGGAGTGTGCAGCCGGATCACGATAAACACGAGTATATCACTCGACATTACCGTGTTGTCACCGAGGAGCTACGAAACCGCGCGTTCGTCGGCCTCTTCCATCGCGCGGACCTGCCGGAACGCCTCGAGGGCGACCTGGATCTGCTCGTCGTCCGGTCGGCGGGTGGTCAGGCGTTGCAGGGCAAGGTTGGCCGTGAACAGCCCGCGTACGACGGGCCAACGGTCGTGCGAGCCGCCGAATCGAATGGCCTCGTAGGAGAGGCCGGCGACCAGCGGGATCAACAGCAGGCGAGAAGCGAAGCGCCACCAGAGCGGATCGGCGCCGGTGAAGACGAAGACAACGGCGGAGACGACGGCGACGGTGAGCAGGAATGAGGTGCCGCAGCGGGGATGCTCCGCGGGGTGGCGGCGAACAGCGGGGACGCTGAGTTCCGGCCCGTGTTCATAAGCGTGGATCGTCTGGTGCTCGGCTGCGTGGTACTGGAAGATCCGCTGCACCTCGTCGGATTGCCCGATTAACCAGACATAACCGATGAGCACGACGAGACGTAACGCGCTCTCGATCAGGAGCGACCACCACGCTGAGCCGAGCGGGCCATCGAGCCAGAAGGTGGCGAGCACCGGTCCGAGGAAGAAGACGAGGCTGGCGATCGAGAGCGTGACGAGCAGACCGAACCAGCCGGACCAGCCGAGGCGTTCCGGTCCGGTCTTGCCGTCGGCGCCCTCGGAGGCGACGGAGCTGGCCCAGGAGAGCGCGCGCACACCGAGGGTGAGCGATTCCGCGAGGACCGCGACACCGCGGATGAGCGGGATGGCGCGGAGGCGGGTGGTGAACAGCCCGGAGAGCCGCTCCGCGTATGAGACGATCTCGCCATCGGGGCGGCGGACGGCGACGGCGACGGCGCTGGGGCCGCGCATCATGACGCCCTCGACGACGGCCTGGCCGCCGTAGATCCGTGGTGGGGGTTGATTCACCGGACCACGGTACGCGTCACCGAGGTGATGAACGAACGGCATCGCGCCGGACGTCGCCACGCCGCACGCGAACGCGCGGCGCGATGAAGGTGGGATGCGACACGAGGGGTGGGGCGTGCCGGCACCTGCCGACACGCGGGAGGACTGCCTCGGTTAGGCGTCGCCCTCGGCAGCCGGTGCGGCTGCACCACGCTGGTAGCGGCGGCGGAAGCGCTCGACGCGACCGGCGGTGTCGATGATGCGCTGCTCGCCGGTGAAGAACGGGTGGCTGTCGGCGGTGATGTCGAGACGAATGACGTAGGCCTCGATGCCGTCGACGGTCTTGCGCCCCTCGGAGGTGAGGGTTGAGCGGGTCAGGAACTCGAAACCACTCGAGAGGTCGACGAAGACCACCGGGTGGTAGTCGGGGTGGATCTCAGCCTTCACGAGGCCTCCTGGAGGATCGAGACCTGCTTGCGACGGCCCTTGGCATACGGTGAGAACTTGACGACGCCGTCCGTCAGCGCGAACAGCGTGAAGTCGCGCCCGACGCCGACGTTGGAGCCGGGGTGGAAGCGGGTGCCGCGCTGACGCACGAGGATGGAGCCGCTGGTGACGATTTGGCCGTCATGGCGCTTCACACCGAGGCGCTTCGAGGCGGAGTCGCGGCCGTTCCGGGTGGAACCGCCGGATTTCTTGTGAGCCATGCATCTGCTCCGTTCGGGTTCGCGCTACGCGCGAACTCGGTGGCGGGTCGCCTAGGCGCCGGGTGCGATCGCGGTGATTTGCAGCCGCGTCTGGTGCTGCCGATGCCCGCGTGTGCGCTTCTGGCGCGTCTTGTTCTTGTAGTGGAAGAAGATGACCTTCTTCGCCCGATCGTGTGCCTCGACAGTGGCCGTGACCGTGGCGCCCGCTACCAGCGGTGTGCCAACGACGGCTCCGCCGTCGCGCTCGATCATGAGCACTTCATCGAGGGTCACTTCGGACCCTTCGGGTACGTCCAGCAGCTCGACCGCGATACGGTCGCCCTGGCGCACACGGTATTGCTTGCCGCCGGAGCGGATGATCGCGAACATTGGTGTCACATCCGGAAAGAGTCAACGAGTCCAGTGAGTGTAGGCAGGGCTTGGGCGACGGTCAACGCGGCCGCGCCCCTAACTTCTGGCCCAGCGAAGGTGGTGCGTGCCTGTGGATCAGCTCGTTGATTGGCTGACCGCGCCCCTTGACGGGATCAACTGGCTCACGGACCAGGTATTCCTCTTCTTGAACGGCCTGTTCGACCGGTTTGGGATTCCAATCGTGTTCGTCGCCGCGCTGATTGAGGCGACCGTCGGGCTGGGTGTGATCTTCCCGGGTGTGGCGCTGATGTTCCTGGGTGGCGCCTACGCCGCCGATGACCCGTCGAAGCTCGCGATCGTGTTTGTGATCGCGGTGATCGGCACGATTCTCGGCGACACGCTGTCGTATGCGGTCGGTCGTCGAGGTGGCGAGCTGCTGCAGCAGACGCGCTTCGGTCCGACGCTACGGGCCGGCGAAGCGCTGATGACCGGCCGCACGCGCTGGCTGATTCCCTTCTACCACGTGGCCAGCATCACCCGGGCGGTCGGGCCGTTCGGTGCGGGTGCAATTCGTCTGCCGCTGCGGATCTGGATGCCCCTGGACTACATGGGCGCCGTCATCTCGAACACGCTCTGGGTCGGCGCCGGGGCGGTCTTCGGGACGGCAGTGCTGACCGAGGATGGCCGGCTCGAGGAGCATCCGGCGCTGCGGATCGGCCTCGCGGGCGTCGCCTTCATCTGGTTCTACGTCGTCCAGGGCCTGCTGGCGAAGCGGATGCGCGAGCTGGGTGCCAGCGAGGGCGAAACGGCCGACGAGGCGGGCGAGGCGACCGCCAGCACCGATCTGTAGAGCGAGGCTGTGCCTGGCAGGTGGGTCCGGCGGACTCCCCACGCCGCCGCCATTGGTGGCGACGGCGAACCGCTGGCGTGAACGAGAAGAGCCCGGCACTGCCGGGCTCTTCCGTTACCACCGCACGGCGATTCGTTAGTCGGTTGACGCGTTCGACTGGCCCCAGGCGAGTCCGGGGCGGCCCTGTGGGCGGTCCTCCTCGGTCTCACCGCTGTCCCCGCTGGTCCCCGTGGCCGCGGGCGGCTCGACCGTGGCGACCGGCGCCGGCGCGGCGTCTGGCACTTCACGACCGGGGGTTGGACCGAGCAGCGTACGGAGCCGATCGCCCTCGAGGGTTTCGTCGATGATCAAGGCGCTTGCGATGACATCGAGCTTGTCGCGGTGCAGGGCAAGTACGGTGCGGCAGCGCTCGTGTGCCTCATCGATGACGCGGCGCACCTCGTCGTCGATCTCCTGGGCGGTGCGCTCGGAGTAATCGCGCTCCTCGGAGATGTCGCGACCGAGGAAGACCATCGACTGGCGGCGCCCGAAGGTGCGCGGGCCGAGACGTTCGCTCATGCCCCACTGCGTGACCATGTCACGCGCGACCTGAGTGACCTTGCCGATGTCATCGTGCGCACCGGTGGTCATCTCGCCGAAGATCAGCTCTTCGGCGACGTGGCCGCCGAGCATCATCGTCATCATGGCCTCGTAGTAGGAGCGGTCCTGGAGGCGACGATCCGTGTCCGGGAGCGAGCGGGTGAAGCCGCCGGCCATCCCTCGGGAGACGATCGTCACCTTGAACGGCGGATCGGCCTTCGGGGTGAACCAGCCGGCCACGGTGTGCCCGGCCTCGTGGTAGGCGACGATCTTCTTCTCGTCCTCGGTGATCACGCGGGACTTGCGCTCCGGACCGGCGATCACGCGATCGACGGCCTCGTTGAACTCGTCCATGCCGACGCGCTTCTTGTTCCGGCGCGCCGCGAGGATTGCCGCCTCGTTGATCAGGTTCGCGAGGTCGGCGCCGGAGAATCCGGGCGTCTGCTTCGCGATCGTGTCCAGCTTGACCGAGGGCTCCAGCGGCTTGCCCTTGGCGTGCACGTCGAGGACCGCGCGGCGTCCCTTGACGTCCGGCAGGTCCAGCGTGACGCGGCGGTCAAACCGACCGGGCCGCAGCAGCGCCGGGTCGAGGATGTCGGGACGGTTCGTCGAGGCGACGACGATCACGTTGCTGTTGGTGTCGAAGCCGTCCATCTCCACCAGGATCTGGTTCAGCGTCTGCTCACGCTCATCGTGCGACCCACCAAGACCGGCGCCACGCTGGCGGCCGACGGCGTCGATCTCGTCGATGAAGACGATCGCGGGGGCGTTGCGCTTCGCCTGGTCGAAGAGGTCGCGGACGCGGCTGGCGCCGACGCCGACGAACATCTCGACGAACTCAGAACCGGAGATGGAGAAGAAGGGGACGCCCGCTTCGCCGGAGACGGCGCGTGCGAGCATGGTCTTACCGGTACCGGGCGGGCCCACCAGCAGCACACCGTGCGGGATCCGCGCGCCAACGGCGGCGAACTTCTCCGGGTACTTGAGGAACTCAACGACCTCGGCGAGTTCTTGCTTCGCCTCGTCCTGTCCGGCGACATCGAGGAAGGTAACGGTTGGCGTCTGGCCGGTGAACATGCGCGCGCGGCTCTTGCCGAACGACATCGCCTGGTTATTGGCGCCGCCGGCCTGGCGCATCATGAAGATCAGGATGCCGCCGAAGATGATGAGCGGCAGGAAGTTCAGCAGCAGCCCGAAGACGTTGCCGAACTGACTGGGTCCGCTGACGCTGATATCGACGCCGCTGGAGCCACCGACGGGGATGCCGTTCTCGCGGAGGATCTGCTCCACCGACGAGGACGCTTCCTTACGGGAGGTGATCGGGTCGCCGTCCTTGAGTTCGACGGTGAGCGTATCGCCCTCGACCTCGATTCGTTGGACGTTACCCGCCTTGGCCTGCTCGATGACGAAGGAGATGTCCTTCTCATTTCCGGTCCCAGAGGGACGGAAGAGCATGACGACGACGAGTACGACGGCGACGAGGATCAGGAGGTAGACGAAGGAGTTGCGCATCCCGCGGGATCTCATGGGCGTTCCTGCCGTTTCAGCTCTCGCACACCAGACCTGGGCCTGCTGTGGGCGCCCGGGCGGTGGGAGACCCGGCGGATATCCGTGTGTTTCGACACCCCGTGAGGCGCCAGATCAAGCATGGTACGCCACCAAGTGTAGCACTCGTCGCTCGGGGCCTCGGTGAGCAACGACCCTAGCAATTCGGGATCTTTGACCCCTCTTTGGACCGATTATCGACAAGATATGCTCGCGGCCCGCAGTGAGCGAGAAGCGTCAGTCTTCGTCGTCTTCCTCATCGTCATGATCGACATACAGCTTGCCATCGAACGCCCAGTCCTCCACGGAGTACTCCTGGAACAGGACAACGGTTTGTTCCGGCTGGGTATGGGCGATATTGCAGACGGCGTCCGTAATGACACGCGTCAGCTCGCGCTTCTGGGCGAGCGATCGGCCCGGCAGCATCTCGATGCGGATGATCGGCATGTTGTTCCTTTGCACGGGGCGCCTGATGGTGGTTGGAGCTGACGATGCGCGGTCTGCATAAGGAGGGTGGCCGTTGCCTGCTTTCCTTTCGATCACTTGACTGCTCGATATCGCACAGACGACGATGCGCCCATGACAACTGCCGTTCGAACCCGCGTCCGTCCGGGCTGGCGCGTGGAACGCGCGCTGTGGCGCGAGGGCGCCGAGCGTGTCGCCGGGGTGGACGAGGTGGGCCGCGGACCGCTGGCCGGCCCCGTGGTCGCGGCTGCCGTCGTGCTGCCGCTCCGTCCGTCAGGCGACATATCGAGGGCCGGCTGGATCGGGCGCCTCCGCGATTCGAAGCAGCTGAGCGCGGCCCAGCGTGAAGCGCTCTACCCCGACATCACCGAGCACTCGGAGTGGGCGATCGGAATCGTTTCCGCTCAGGTGATCGATCAGATCAACATTCTCCGCGCGACGCGCCTGGCGATGCGACTCGCCGTCGAAGGGCTTTCCGTGGCGCCGGACGCGCTGATCGTGGATGGTCGCGAGGTGATCGCCGGGAACGTGGTGCAACGCAGCGAGGTGAAGGGGGACGCGCGCTGCGCCTCCGTAGCCGCCGCGAGCATCGTGGCGAAGGTGACGCGCGACCGGATGATGTGCGCGCTTGAGGAGCGCTTCCCCGGCTACGGGCTGGCGGTACATAAGGGTTACGCAACCGCCGAGCACCGCGAAGCACTGGAGCGCTTGGGCTACAGCAACATCCACCGCCTCTCATTCGCCCCGGTCCGCGCCGCGGTGCGCTAAACACGGTGTCCGACCCGCGCCGGCGATTGGGCGATGCGGGTGAGCGGCTCGCCGCGGCATACCTCGTCGAGCGTGGCTTCGAGGTCCTCGACCACAACGTGCGACGCCGTGAAGGCGAAGTCGATCTGATCGCGATCGACGCACGCGGACCCTCGCCCGTGCTGGTCTTCATCGAGGTGAAGCTGCGACGCCCTCGGAAGACGGGACGAGCGATCGAGGCGCTCTCGGCGACGAAGCAGCGGCGGTTGCGGGCCCTGGCCGAGGTCTACGCCTCGGAACACCCGCGGCTGCCGCCGGACCTGCGAATCGACCTCGTGGCGATCGATCTCGCGGCGGATGGGTCGGTCGAAGGGATCACGCATGTCGAGAACGCGGTGGAGGGGTGACAACGGCTGGTGAGCCGGAGATGCTGGCTCAGCGTCGCCGAGGCTGCGACCGGAGGTGAGGCTGTGGTGAGCACCGATCGTGACGAGCTGCATGTGATCTTCGGGGCGGGACCGGTTGGTCTGACCGTCGCCGAGGAGCTGCGCGCCCGCGGGAAGCGGGTGCGGCTGGTGAATCGCAGCGGTCGTTCCGCCGGCGCGCCGGACGGTGCGGATGTGGAATGGGTCAGCGCGGATGCGATGGATCCGGCGCTGGCGATTAGCGCCGCAGACGGGGCCACCGTCGTTTATTTCGCGCTCAACCCGGAATACCACCAGTGGCGGCAGTTGTTCCCGCCGATGCAGGCGAACGTGCTGGAAGCCGCGAAGCGCGCCGGTGCGCGGCTGGTAGCGATGGAAAATGTCTACATGTACGGCCCAACCGGTGGCGTGCCGATGACTGAGTCGCTCCCGCAATCGGCCACGACGAAGAAGGGGCGCATCCGGGCGGCGATGCACGACGACCTGATGGCGGCCCACGCTCGCGGAGACGTGGCGGTCGCGGTGGCGCGCGCGGCGGACTTCGTCGGGCCGCGGGTCACCAGCTCGGCACTGGGCGATCGCGTGGTGCCGGCACTCCTCGCGGGCAAGAAGGCGCAGGTCGTTGGCAATATCGACCTGCCGCACACGTACACCTACATGCCGGACGTGGGGCGGGCGTTGGTCACGCTGGGCGAACGGGATGAAGCCCTCGGCGAGGTCTGGCACGTACCGTCGGGCGGAACGGTAACCACCCGGGAGTATCTGCGACTGCTGGCGAGCGCCGCCGGGACGGGCGAACCGAAGATCCAGGTCGCGCCCAAGCTGCTGTTGCGGGCGCTGGGGCTCACCAACCCGCAGGTGCGAGAGCTGATCGAGATGCTGCACGAGTTCGAGGAGCCGTTCATCCTCGACCATTCCAAATACGTCGCGGCGTTCGGCGACCCTTCGACCCCGTTGGAGGCCGCGGCAACGGCGACGGTGGAGTGGTACCGGGCTCGCGCAAGTTAAGCGGAACGCGGGGGCTCACGACCGTCTGTCCAATCCCCTGATGTCGGGGAATCCCCGCTGTCGGCAGCGACCGGGTTTCGTCGAGGATCGTTGAGTGCCACATCGCTGTTGGCGCTGTCAGGCGATTCATGACTCCTCAGCTTTCATCGGACGTTGTGCTGGATGTCGCTCCCGATGAGCAGGAGGCGTACTCGCGCTGCGCGTACCACGACTACCTGCGGGCGTGGAACGAACGTGTCGAGGCGCTGCGCGACGCGCGACGCGCGGGTGCCCAGGAAGTGATCGCACGGCTGGTAGAAGAGTTGCGCCACGTCTGGCCGCAGCCGGACGACGTGGCGGACGCCGCGTGGGTGCCGCTCCCGGAACGTGAGCACCCGTTGCAACCGGATCCGGACCGTTAGCTGTTACGCGCGGTTGTTCCCGATCGATTCACAATCGTTGGCAAAAAGTAACACCGGATTTCATTTCGTCCTTACGGAATCGCTCCCTCTGTCCCCTTAGCCTCAGTTCCTCGGGCGAGTTGTCCGAGCGATGGAGGCACGCCTGATGACCGGAATCTCGGTCGACTTCGACCGCGTTCTAGACGTGCCCGAGGACGAGCAAGAGGCCTATGTGCAGGCGTCTTATCGCGAATACCTGAGAGTGTGGACTCGCCTGCGCCGCGGCCTGGCCCTCGCTCGCGCGACCGGCGACATCGAATCAGAGGCGCGTTGTGCCCGCGAACTGCGCACCATGTGGCCACGGCCCGAGGTGATCGCGCGCGCCGCCGGTGTCATCCACCTCGACTAGTTCGCCTGCAGCGGGCGGCGCCCGAGGCGCGCGCCCACGTCGCTAATTCAGCGACCGTCCGACCGCTAACCGCTCCGCCAGCACAATCGCCTCGACCATGCTCGTCGACTGCGCCACGTTCTTGCCGGCGATGTCGAATGCCGTGCCGTGATCGACGGACGTGCGCACGAACGGCAGGCCGAGGTTCACGCTGACGCTCTCCTCGAAGCCGTGGACCTTGATCGGGATGTGCCCCTGATCGTGGTACATCACCACCACCACGTCGTACTGCCCGTCGATCGCCTGGTTGAATATGCTGTCGGCCGGCGTCGGCCCGTGGGCGTCGATGCCGAGGGCGACCGCATCGGCGATCGCCGGCGCGATCTCATCCTGCTCGGTGGTGCCAATCAGCCCGTTGTCGCTGGCGTGCGGGTTGAGCGCCGCGACGCCGATCCGAGGGCTCGCGAACCCCCAACGCGTGAAGTGCTCATGGGTCAAGCGGATGGCGCGCAGGACGTGCTCGCGCGTCACGTAGGCGCAGGCGGCGGCGAGCGAGAGGTGCGTCGAGAGATGCATGCAGCGAAGCTCGCCGCTGACCAGCATCGTGGCGACGTGATCAGAGCCACTCATGCGCTTCAAGACTTCCTGGTGGCCGGTGTCGGCGATGCCGGCAGCGCGCCAGCCCTCCTTGTTCACCGGCGCAGTCGCCATTGCCGCGACCTCGCCGCTGATCGCCAGGCCGGCTGCGCGCTCCACCCAGGCATGACTGGCCCTCGCGGACTCGAGTGAGAGTCGGCCGATCGGGAACTCCGCGCTGACGCCGGGTACCTCGAGGACGTCGATCGTCGCGGGGTCGCTATTCGCGGCGGCGGCGCTGTCGATCGTGCGGATCGCGGCGCCTGATCCGACCAGCGCGACGGCGCGCTCCAGCGCGCCGGCATCGCCGATAACGAAGAGCCGCCCGTGCTCGTGGGTGGCACGCTGCGCGAGGGCGTTCGCCACGACCTCTGGCCCGATGCCGGACGGGTCGCCCAGCGTGATTGCGACAAGGGGACGATCGGTCATCGGCGCACCTCCGGTTCGTTACTCAGCGGAGCAGAGGGACCGCGCCCGCGCAATCGTCGGGCCGACGGACCGCCCAACTGGCGCTCAATGATCGGATATCCAGCCTGCGATTCGATCGGCGACGGCATCGCGAGCAGTCGCCGGTTCGACCAGGTAGTGATCGCCAGCGACCAGCTCCTTTGTCTTATCGGAACTCCCCAGCGCCTCGAAGATCGCCGCGGCATCGCTGGGGAACACGCCGGTGTCGGCCAGGCTCTGGATCACCAACGCGGGAACGGTGATGCGCCCGAGGTGAGGCGCGCCGACGCACTGCGATTCGTCGAGACTCCACATCGAGAGCCACGTGCGCAGCGTGTTGGTGAGGCCGATGCCCGCTGGCGAGTAGTTGGCGAGCCGGGGATCGCCGGCGTAACAGACCCCGACTGCTCGATCGGAGGGATCGAGGGTGCCATCGACCATCCGCGGGTCGGCCCACGTACGGAAGAGGTTGAAGGCCCGATCGCGGAACCCGCGTTCGCGGACGCGTTCCAGTTCCGCGATTGCCCAGCGCGTGATCCGCTCGTTCCTCGCGACCTGGGCCGCCCGGTAACGGGTGACGAACTCCGCGTCGAGCGGGAGGTCGCGCTGAAAGAGATCCAGTTCCGGGTCGGCGGCGAGCGGGTCGCCCTCGTCGACCACGGATGGATCGAACCAGGCGGTCAGCACCTCGGGACGTCCGAGGTGGGCGTTCAGCGAGATATAGAGGTCCGCCGGGCTGAGCCGTGTCACCTCTTCGGGCAGACGACCCCCGCGTGTGGGTGTGATGTTTGGCTCGACAGCCTGCGACTGGTACGCCCCCATCAGCGAGCCGCCGCCGGAGTTTCCGAGGATCACGACGCGCTCGTAGCCGCGCTCTCGCAGGAAGTCGACGCCGACCCCGATGTCTACGAGCGCCTGCTCCAGGAGGAAGAACGCCTCGTTTCCGCGATAGCGCGTGTTCCAGCCGAGGAAGTCGATGCCACGCGCCGCCATCAGCGGCCCGAGGTAGTGCTCACTGAAGTCGACGTTGTAGTGGGTGGCGATCATCGCGGTCCGCGCCGTGCCCGCGGAATCGCGATGCAGCAGCCCCTGGCACGGGTTGAACCCCGCCGGGTTCTGGCGCGCCGTGGGGGATCCCAGCGAGACAAACTCACGAGTAATCATGCGGCTGATACTAGCGTGGCCGGGCACGCGATCACCGGGCGGGCGGTTCGGGACTTAGTTGATGCCAGCGTCGGTGAGAAACGCCTCCATCGCCGCATTGAAGGCCGTCGGCTGGTCGATGTTGGAGGAGTGACCGGCGTCCGCGATCACCACTTTCATCGCACCCGGGATCTTCGCCGCCATGTAATCCGTGGCGTTCAGGTACGGCGCGTCCGTCTCACCGACGAGGTTGAGCGTTGGCACGGCGATCGACGGCAACCCATCGATCACGTTCGAACTGAACTGGGCGAGCATTCCCCGCGCCGCGTGCGCGAGCCCCGCCGCCGACTGGTGACGGCTACGCCGCACCTCGGAGCCGCTGCTCAGCGCGGCAAGCCCTTCGGTCTCGAAGCGGACCGCGCGGGCCTCGGCGGTCACATTCCACGCCTCGCGCGCCTGCGCACTGCGATAGCCGGGGCCGGTATCGAACAGCAGCAGCGCCCGCACCGCCTGCGGATGCGCGAGGTAGAACGCCAGCGACATGTAGACGCCAAGCGACAAACCGCCGATCACCGCCTCCGGAATGCCGCAGACCTCGAGGATGGCGACCATGTCGGCGACGGTCGCCTCCTCCGAGTAGAGCGCGCCGTCCTCGGGGCTGTCCGAGGCGCCGTGCCCGCGCATGTCCCAGGTGATGATGCGATAGCGGTCGGAGAACGCCTGCACTTGCTCGTCCCACATCGCGCTAGTGGCGCCATATCCGTGGGTCAGCAGGATCGGCGTGCCGCTGCCGTGGTCCTCGTAGTGAATTCGAACACCGCCACGGTCGAGCTTGGGCATCGTTCCTCCTGGCGGCAGCGTAGTGGACCGCCGCGCCAACGCGGCGATCCGCCTCGATCAACCTCGAACTCGACGCGTTCGGAGGCGAGACCTAGACTGGCATCGCCTCGGGCGGGAGTAGCTCAGGGGTAGAGCATCTGCTTCCCAAGCAGAGGGTCGTGGGTTCGAATCCCATCTCCCGCTCCAATACAGATACCTATATGTGGCCCGCCTCCGCGCGGGCCATCTTCGTGTCCCGATTCGTAGACCATCTGCTTACTGAGCAGGGAGGTCGCTCCAGTCGCCCAGCATGACGCGGACACAGGTACTGATCTT
>JAQCIU010000053.1:0-14896 GCA_027593235.1 Chloroflexota bacterium | reverse complement strand
AAGAGAAAGGGCGGGCGGGTGGGTCCTCCGAAAAACACCGCGCGCGAAGCGCGACCTTCGGTCCACGGGCGCTTCACCGCCTAGCGACGACACCCCACCCCGCAGCCACCACCCCTGCCGATCACACCCGCTTTCCGCTACGATGCGAAAAATCGAACCCCGTTCGAAAGTGAGCCCCAGATGGACCTCCTCGATACCACCACCGAAGCCGAATTCCGCGAAGTCGTCCGCTCCTTCGTCAACGAACACGGCCACAAAGGCGTCCGCGACGACGGCCCCGGCGGCGAACCGCTCAGCCGCAACGACCTCGCCGACTGGCGCGCCGCCCTCGTCGAGCGCGGCTGGGTCGCTCCCGCGTGGCCGCCGGAGTACGGCGGCGCCGGCCTCACCATCAAGCAGCAGTTCATCCTCAACCAGGAACTCGCCGAGAACGGCCTCAACAACGTCGGCGGCCTCGGCGCCAGCTACTTCGGCCCGACCCTCCTGGTCCACGGCACCGAGGAGCAGAAGCAAGAACTGCTGCCCGGCATCCTCAGCGGCGACGTGATGTGGGCACAGGGCTGGTCAGAGCCTGGCTCCGGCTCCGACCTCGCCTCGCTGCAAACGCGCGCCACCCGCGACGGCGACGAATACGTCATCAACGGCCAGAAGATCTGGACCTCCGGCGCACAGTTCGCCGACCGCATGTACCTGCTCACCCGCACCGACCCTGACGCCCCGAAACACCGAGGCATCTCGTTGCTCATGCTCGACATGCACCAGCAGGGCGTCTCCGTCCGCCCCCTCACCACGATGGACAACCGCCAGCCCTTCAACGAAGTCTTCTTCGAGGATGTGCGAGTCCCCGTCAGCGACCGCATCGGCGAAGAGAACCGCGGCTGGTACGTCGGCATGACCCTCACCGACTTCGAGCGCTCCGACATCGGCTCCAACGTCGCCGTGCGCCACACGCTCGCGAGGGCGCTCGACCTCGCGAAGTCCGCGCCGCCAGAGCAAGTCCGAGGCCGTGAGACCACCGCTTGGCGCCACGCCTTCACCGAGCGCTGGATCGAGGGCCAGGTCTCCTTCCTCTTCGCCTTCCTGAACGTCTCCATCCAGGACAGCAAGATGGTCCCCAACTACGAGGCCTCCATGGCCAAGCTCTTCCTCTCCGAACTCAACCAGCGCGTTTCGCTGACCAACCTTCGGTTGCTCGGCCTCTACGGCATGATCTGGGACAGCACCCGCGACGACGCCCAGCAGGGCAGCTACGCCCGCGCCCACCTCGGCTCCGTCTCCTCAACCATCGCCGGCGGAACCTCCGAGATTCAGCGCAACATCATCGCCACCCGCGGCCTCGGCCTCCCGCGCGGCTAGCCCAGCCTCCGAGGACTACGAGCCTCCCGCGGACAGCAATCCAACGGCCCCGGCCTCACCGCCGGGGCCGCCCTATGCCAGCAGCACGTCTGATCGGTACGCAAGCGCCATCAGTGCGCCGCCCAGTCACCGGAATCCCGAGCGAGTGGCCGGCGAGACTTCCGGGCGACGGACCATCGCCAACCACAGCCCGCCGCGTCGTGAGGCGCGTTACGAGTACGACGAATCAGCGGCCGGGCCCCCCTTCCCAGGGACGTTTCACAACCCACCGCCGCTTACTCGGCGAGTAGCCCCCCGTTGCCCCCTGCCAGCACGCGATCAAGGCCAACCGCGACAGTTTGGTCGCGAGCCTGCCGCGCGTGAGTTGGACCAGCAGGCGTCACCCTTCCCCCACAACCATCAGCCGCGAAGCGGCCTCACGGCTGGAAGGCGGGGCTGCCTCCCCGAGCGGATCTGCCGTCGTCTCTGTGTTGGCCCGGGAGCGTCGCCCGTCGCACCGCTGCGCCAACCGTGAATCGGCCGGGGGCAGGAGGGGACCCCGACCAGATCCGCCGTCGAGTCGTACCGACCCGTTGAGCGCGGCTCTCCGTGTCCGTGCGCGAGCCGCGAAGCGGCCTCGCGGCCGGGGGGTTGCGGGGGGCTTGCCCCCGAAAAAGAGAAAGGGTTGGTGGGTGGGTCTTCCGAAAAACACCGCGCGCGAAGCGCAACCTTCTTTCCTTGTGCGATCCACCGCCTTGCGACGACGCCCGCCGAGGACCGCCGACCCCGCGCTAGAATCGCCCGACCCGCGGCCCCGGCCTCCCCGCGCGGCTAGCGCAACCTCCGAGGCCCCCCCGACCCTCCGAGGACAAAGGAGCACCCATGAGCGCGATCGTCCAGACCAGCACCGGCGCTCTCGAGGGCGTACAACACCCCGCGCACCAGGCCTACCTCGGCGTCCCGTTCGCCGCGCCCCCCGTCGGCGATCGCCGCTTCCTCCCGCCAGAACCTCCCGAGCCGTGGCAGGGCGTCCGTCAGGCGACCGAGTTCGGCACCTCCGCCGCCCAGCCCGATCACCCGATCCCCGGCTTCGCCGCCAGCAACCAGCGCGGCGAGGACTGCCTCTACCTCAACGTCTACACACCCGCCGCCGTAGGCGGCTCGCCGGACAATGCCGCCGCCGTAGGCGGCTCCCCGGACAATGCCGCCGCCGTAGGCGGCTCGCCGGACAATGCCGCCGCCGTAGGCGGCTCGCCGGACAATGCCGCCGCCGACGGCGGCGCGCGCCCCGTCATGCTCTGGATCCACGGTGGCGGCTTCACCCACGGCACCGGCTCCGAGCCGCTCTTCAACGGCGGTCGCCTCGCCGAACGAGGTGACGTCGTGGTCGTCACCATCAACTACCGCCTCGGCGCGCTCGGTTACCTCGCGCTCGGCGACCACGGCGGCGACGCCTGGGGCGCCACCCCGAACGCCGGCCAGCTCGACCAGCTGCGCGCGCTGCAATGGGTCCACGAGGCGATCGCGCGCTTCGGCGGCGACCCGAGCAACGTCACGATCTTCGGCCAGTCCGCCGGCGCCGGCGCGGTCAGCGCGCTGCTGGCCATGCCAGCCGCACGCGGCCTCTTCCACAAAGCCATCATGGAAAGCGGCGGCGGTGCCGATCCCGCGACGACCGAGGAAGCAACCGCCACCACCCGCCTCCTCCTCGAGCAGCTCGGCATCGCCGAGGCGGATGCGGCGTCCCTGCGCACCCTCCCCCTCGATCGCATTCTCGAGGCCCAGGCCGCCCTCACCGGACGCGCGCGCTTCCGCCCCGTCGTCGACGGCACCGTCATCCCCGAGCCCACCACGGCGCAGGTCGCACGCGGCGACCTCGCGAACGTGCCGATCCTGATCGGCACCAACCGCGACGAGATGAAGCAGTTCAACGCCATGCGCCCGCGCGACCCGCTCAGCGACGACGACCTCGTCGCCTGGACCCGCAACCAGCTCCCCGCCGGCCAGGCTCCCGAGGCCCAGCGCGTCATCGAGGTCATGCGCGCCTCGCGCTCCTCGCGCGGCCTGCCGTCGACCAACCTCGACATGCTCGACGCGATCCAGACGCAGGCCATGCGCGTCGCCAATACCCATCTGGCCGGCCTCCAGCACGCGCACCAGCCGAACACCTACGCCCACTTCTTCGAATGGGAGTCGCCGGCCCGCCGCGGCGACCTCGGCTCCTGCCACTCCCTCGAAATGCCGTTCGTCTGGGGCACGCTCGACGCCCCGACGCAGGACCGCTTCGCCGGCACCGGCCCGGAGGCGGAGCAGCTCTCGGCGCAGATGATGGAGGCGTGGCTCGGCTTCGCCCGCTCCGGTAACCCGAGCCACGAGGGCATCGGCGAATGGCCCGCATACGACGCCGCCGACCGCCGCACGATGGTGTTCGGTCCGCACACCCGCGTCGAACCCGCGCCCTTCGAGGAAGAACGCGCGCTCTTCGACGAACTGACCTACGGCGGCGCCTAGCCCGGCAACGATCCGCGTCAACGATCCGTGTTGCGGTCGTCCTCGATACGATTGATCGATGGTCGCCAGCGAAGTCGCCACCCCCACGATCGCCGTCTACTCCTCGACGGACCGTTCCGACGTGCTCGGTACCCCCGAGGAACTCGCGGTGCTGCTGAAGCTCCCTGTCGTCGCGGGCCCAACCAGCGACTACGAGTTGCTGCTGGTCGTCACCGAGGAGCGTCTCGAACTCCACCAGACCGACGACCAGGTCGGCCCGGTCTACTGCGACTTCATGTCCGGCGACTTCCGTCGCCGCCGCGCCGGCTCGCTCCGCGGTGAACTACTCGCGAAGGCGATCGGCTACCGCGGCGTCCCGCTGACTGTCGTCGACGCGACCGCTGGCTTCGGTCGCGACGCGATGCTGCTCGCGCTCCTCGGCTGCCGCGTCACCGCGATCGAGCGCGACCGCGTTGTCGCCGCGCTTCTCGTCGACGGCGTGCACCGCGCGCTCGGTTACCCCGACCTGATGGACGCGGTCGAGCGCCTGGAGCTCATGACCGACGATTCGCGCAGCTACTTCGCACGGCTCCAGACGCCGCCGGACGTCATCTACCTCGATCCGATGTTCGTCTCGAAGAACCGCAGCGCTCGCCCGAAGAAGGAACTCTGGGCGCTGTCCCGGCTCGTTCGTGACGAAGACGATGGCGCTTCGCTCCTCGCCGCCGCGATCGCCACCGGCTGTCGCCGCGTGGTCGTGAAACGCCCCGACAACGGCGCCCCCCTCGAGGCCCCGGACGGCCGCCAGCCGGACACCCAGTTCCGAGGCAAGACCGTCCGCTTCGATGTCTACCTGCAGCCGGAGCCCGCGCCGCCCTCGGCCGTGCCAACGGCCTCGACCTAGCCCAAACCCTCGATGCTAGCCGCCGGCCGGCGCGGCCACCGAGGTGGAATCGGCGCCGGACAGCATCCGCATCCCGAGCAAGATCACCGCGAGCCAGAGCGTGTCCGCCAGGATCAGGTGGGCGATCTGTGTCTCCAGCGGCGTCAGCAGCGCGATGTTGAGGATGCCAACGACGAACTGCACGCCGATCATCGCCTGCACCGCCAGCAGCAATCGCGTCGTACCCGCCGGCGCCAGATCGCTGAGTTGCACCATCAGGTAAAAGATCGCGATCCCGCCCGTGATCGCCAGCGCCGGGTGAATCCCGCGGATGTTCACGAGGATCGCGGCGATTGGTGTCTCGTCGATGTTCACCGAATCGGACAGCGCCAGCGTGTCCGCGAGCGAGTTGATCGTCCCGCTGATCGCGATCAGCAGCACCGTGCAAACGGCGAACAGCAGGATCCGGTC
Source organism: Chloroflexota bacterium (assembly GCA_027593235.1). GTDB lineage: Bacteria > Chloroflexota > Dehalococcoidia > UBA2979 > UBA2979 > UBA6627. The sequence goes on along the minus strand of JAQCIU010000053.1, from coordinate 9,717 downwards.
CGCCCGTCGCGACGTATCGAGGCGCGGTGTCGCGCCGTCGCCGGCGAACCAGGCGACCACCAGGATCGATCCCGCCAACAGGAACGTGTTCACCACGTGGAACCCGTCCGCGATCACCCGACCCCACGAGGCGTCGTCCTCCACCCAGCCGAACAGCACCAGCGCCGCCCCGAGGAGAATCTCGACGATCAGGAACCCGGTCGCCCAGAGCGTCGCGGTCCACACCCGGTGGCCGCGCCCGTAGAGCCGCCACGCCCCGATCACCAGCAGCACGAACCCAATGCTCAGGACAGTGGTCGCCATCCGGTGCGTGAACTCGACCGCCGTGTGCGCGTCGCTGATCGCCGGAATCAGCGACCCATCGCAATGGGGCCAGTTCTCACCGCAACCGGCCCCGGACTCCGTCGCCTGGACGATGTCGCCACTCACGATCACGCCGACCGTGAAGACCAGCAGTGCCCACGCGAAACCTCGGAAGCGACGGTGCCAGTCCGTGCCGTGGCGCGCGGCGATTGCTTCGGTGGCCATGACCGGAGCATAGGACCGTCCGCTCGCAAGCGCCGCTGGACGGTTGGCCCATCCCGGTGTGACCTTTGATCCTCACGAGGCCCGCGCCGTCCGCTGCCCGTCCCACTCCAGAAGGAGCTCTCATGACCACCGTGTCGCTACCGAAGCAGGGCCGTCCCTGGGCCGAGCTATCCACCGAGCTCCAGGACATGCGTGGCAACGACCTCGATTGGCGCAACGGCCGTCACGGCGCCTACGTCTGGTACGCCAACGACGATCTCGAGGAGGTCCTCAAGGCCGCCTAATCGATGTACATCGTCGAGAACGGCCTCGGCGCACGCGTCTTCCACAGCATCGCCCGCATGGAGTCCGAGGTGCTCGCCATCGTCCGAGGCCTGCTCTCCGCCCCCGACGGCGCCGGTTCGATCTTCACCTCCGGCGGCACCGAGAGCATCTTCCAATCGCTGCTTGCCGCACGGCAGTGGGCGCGCGAGACCAAGCCGCAGATCACCGAGCCGGAGTTCGTCGCGCCCCACTCCGCCCACCCCGCGCTGAACAAGGCCGCCCACCTGCTCGGCTTCAGCGTGAAGCGCGTCCCCGTCGCCGCGGACTACCGCGCCGACGTCGCCGCGCTCGCCGCCGCCATCGGCCCGAACACCATCGGGCTCTACGCGTCGGCGCCCACCTACTCCCTCGGCCTCGTCGATCCCATCGAGGAGATCGGCGCCCTCGCCGCGGCCAACGATCTCTGGCTCCACGTCGACGCCTGCGTCGGCGGAATGCTCGTGCCGGCGGTCCGCCGGATCGGCTATGCCGTCCCGGACTTCGACTTCGCCGTCCCCGGCGTCACCTCGATCTCCGCCGACCTCCACAAGTCCGGCTTTGCCGCCAAGCCCGCCAGCAGCGCCCATTTCCGCACCGAGGCGCTCAAGGAGTACGCGCGCTTCTCCTTCGACGACTGGCCAAGCGGCCTCTACTCCGGCGTCACCTTCACCGGCACCCGCCCCGGCGGCGCGATCGCCGCGGCCTGGGCCGCGCTCAACTACCTCGGCGAGAGCGGCTACGACGCGCTCGCCGCGTCCTCGATGCGCGCCAAGGAAGTCGCCGTCGCCGGCCTCCGCGACATCGAGGGCATGCGCATCCACGGCGAGCCGCCGCTCTGGTCCCTCTCCTACGGCCACGACGCGATCGACATGCACGCCGTCGCCGCCGACATGAACGAGCACGGCTGGTACTGCGGGCGCACCGTGAACCCCAACGGCATTCACATGATGTTCACCCCCGTCCACGAGGCCACGATGCCCGACTACCTCGAGGCCCTGCGCACCTCGATCGGGCGCGTCACCGGAGGGACCGCGACCGGCGCTGCCGGGGAGGCCCGCTACTCGTAAGCGCTGCTCCGAGCCGGTACCCGAAGCCGGTGGAGACGGTTCGGCCGCGCCAATATTGACGTTCCGCTGACTCGAATCGCCCCGTCCGCTTAACGAATCTTCCCGTGATCGACTCTCCGGCGCGCCAGGATCGCCGATGATCCCGCATGGCCTCTTACGGATCGATGGCGCCGTCGGACCTCCCCACCATGCCAACGCCTCGCGCGCGGGGCATGGTGCTGCTCTGGAACCCCCAGGCCCAGCTCCGCGACTTCCTCTCCGTCATCGAGGGCGATCCGGGGCTCACCGCCGGCGTTCTGCGCGCCGCCAACTCAGCCGCGTCCGCGCCCGTCGAACCGGTGTCGACCGCCCGCAACGCGATCGTGCGCATCGGCCTCGAGGCCGCCCGCGGGATCACCGTCGCGGTACTCACACGCGCTGAATTCGACCGCTTCGACGAATCCGGCCTCGACCCAGAGAAGTTCTGGCGCTGGCTCCTCGCCGTTGGCCTGCTCGCGGAATCCTTCGCGACCCACGACGGCGGCACGCCCGAGGAGCTTCAGGCAGCCTTCACCGCCGGCCTGCTGCACCAGGTCGGACGCCTCTCCTACGCCTCGCGGTCGCCGGAACGCTATCGCCAGGTCATCGAACTCACCCGCGCCGGCTATCAGCCGCTCGATGCCGAACGCCAGGTCTTCGGTGCCGATTCGATCCAGCTCAACGCCCAGATCGCCCAGAGCTGGGCGCTCCCGTCGCCGCTGTTCGAGGCGATCGTTACCCACGAGGGCGAGCAACGCAGCCGCCTCGCACTGCTCGTCCACGAGGCCTCGATCGTCGCTCGATCGCTCGGCTTCGACGACGGCTTCTCCGGCAACGAACTGCTCCTCGATGAACCCGGCCTCCCCACCGATCATTCCCGCGCGCCGACGATCGAGGCCCTCGGCGGCCTCGACGGCGTCCGCGAGCGCGTCAACTGGTTCCGCCACGCCACCGCACCACGCGAAGGGCGGCGCTGATCGGCGGTTCTTACGCGCGATTTCTCGGCCTCAATCAGGGGATTCGCTGACGAACCGCTTACGGCTCGCGCCGTCGGCTGCCGATGATCGGGCGATGGCTACACATTCCGGCGTTGCTCCGGCCGAACTCCCAGTCCTGCCGACCCTCAAAGGGCGCGGTATGGCCGTGCTCTGGAGCACGAACGCCGATCTCCGAGACTTCCTCTCGATCGTCGAGGGCGATCCGGGCCTCACGGCCAGCGTCCTCCGCGCCGCGAACTCCTCGTACGCCGCCCCGACCGGCCCGATCCTCACTGCCGCTGGCGCCCTCGAACGCATTGGCGTCGATGCGGCCCGCCAGATCGTCACCGCCGCCTTCACACGCGCGGAGTTCGAGAACCTCCCCCGATCCGATGTCCATTTCGAGGACTATTGGGCCTGGCAACTCGCCGTCGCACTGCTGACCGAGTGCTTCTGCCTCAACGACCGCCGCCCCGCCGCCGAGCTGGAAGCCGCGTTCACCGCCGGTCTCCTCCATCAGGTCGGCCGGCTCTCGCTGATCGCCCGCAACACGGACCGCTACCCTGAGGTCGTCAAGCTCGTAAACGGCGGCGTCGACCCGATCGAGGCGGAGTGGCAGACCCTCGGCGACGACGCCGCTCACGTCACCTCGCAGATCGGCTCCCACTGGGGCCTCTTCGAGCCGTTGCCAGCCACCCTGTCGTCGCTCGCGAACACGCAGGTGACCGGGCTCGCCGCCATCATCCGTGAAGCGCAGTCCGTTGCCGCGCTGCTCGGGTTCAGCCAGGGCTTCTCGCTCGAGGTCCCCGTTGCGAAGCACCTCCCGCAGACGCACCCGCGCTACGCCGCCCTCGCCTCGATCGGTGGGCTGGAGGAGCTGGTCCGCCAGATCCGCTGGTTCCACCAGGCGTCCGGTGGCCGCACACGTCTGATGCCGCGTCCCGCCGGCGGCGAGGCCTCCCAGCGCCTCGCCGGCTAACGCCGCTACCGAGGGCGACTAGCGTCGTCGGCGCGGCGGACTCGCGTCGCCGAGTTGCTTCAATTCCAGGTCGAACTGGTCGTGCGCGATCGTCGTCGTCGGATCGCTGATCCGATGCAACGCGTCGATCAGGGCACGCGCACCGGCTGAGAGCGTCGTCTGACCACCGCTGCTGCCACCGGACGTCGATTCAACCAGCGCGAAGCCTGCCGCCGACTCCATCTCGCGGAGCTTCTTCCACGCCGTGCGGTAGGGGAGGCCCAGTGCCTCCGCCGCGGCTGCCACGGAACCGTGCTGCGCCACCGCCTCCAGCAACTCCGCCAGGAAGTCGCTGATCACCACCGCGCCGCCACGCTCGATCCACACCTTCGTGCGGACCTCGAAGTCCGTTGTCGGGTTGTTCCGTCGTTCGTTCATCGCCAACTCCCGGGCTGATTGTGCATCAGCGAACCCGAGTGTATCGTCTCGCACGGATGTGCAAGACGGTGTGCGCTGAGATTCGAGCAGGACAACCAGTGCGAAATCGACGCTTCGCGACAGGCCTCTGGCTCGCCACCCTGCTCGCGCTCGCCGGTCTCTTCGTCGGCGCCTGCAGCGACGACAAGGACCTCATCCTCGCCACCACCACCAGTACCGAGAACAGTGGCCTGCTCGACGTCCTCGTGCCCATGTTCGAAGACGCCAGCGGCTACAACGTGGCCGTCATCGCCGTCGGATCCGGCGCCGCAATGGAGATGGGCGAGCGCGGCGACGCCGACGTCCTCCTCGTGCACTCGCCCGCCGCCGAGGAAGCGTTCGTCGCGGCCGGCTTCGGCATCGAGCGGGCGCGCGTGATGTTCAACGACTTCGTGATCGTCGGCCCTGTCGAGGACCCCGCCAGTATCGCCGGCACCACCGCCGCTGCCGCTTTCGCCGCGATTGCGCAGACCGGCGCCGCGTTCGTCAGCCGCGGTGACGACTCTGGTACCCACGCCAAGGAACGCACCCTCTGGGCCGCCGCCAACATCGAGGTGCCCGTGGCCGAGGGCTGGTACGCCGAAAGCGGCCAGGGCATGGGTGCCACCCTCACTATCGCCGCCGAGACCCGCGCTTACACCCTCACCGACCGCGCCACCTGGCTTGCCGTCGCCGGCCTCGAGGGCCTGCCGATCCTCGTCGAGGGCGACGCGGCGCTGTTCAACGTCTACCACGTGATCGTCGTCAACCCCGACAAGCACGATGGCCTCAACACCGCTGGCGCGCGCGCCTTCCGCGCCTTCCTGCTCGAACCAGAGACGCAGGCCGTGATCTCGGCCTTCGGCGTCGAGGAGTACGGCCAGCCCCTCTTCACCGGGTACCTCGAGTAACGTCCGTCCGATGGACCTGATCCTCGATGGCTTCGGCGAGGCATGGCGTCTCCTCACCACCGGTGAGAACGACATCTATGGGATCACGCTTCGCACCGCCCTGATTACCGGTACTTCCACGCTGGTCGCGCTGCTGATCGGCCTGCCGTTGGGGCTCGCGCTCGCGCTGACCCGCTTCCCCGGCCAGCGTGGGTTGGTCGCTCTCGCCAACGCGGGCACCGGGATACCGCCGGTCGTCGCCGGGCTGCTCGTCGCAATCACGCTCTGGCGCTCCGGGCCGCTCGGCGCGCTCGGGTTGATCTACACCCCGGCCGCGATCGTGATCGCCCAGGCGCTGATCGCCACCCCGATCATCGTCGCCATCACCGCCGCCGCCGTCATGGCCCTACCGCCGACCTTGCATCTGCAAGTGCGCGCCATGGGCGCCGACCAGAGCCAGTACCTCTGGCTGATCGGCCGCGAGGCCCGCCTGCCGCTGCTCGTCGCCGTCATGGCCGGCTTCGGCGCCGTCGTCTCCGAGGTCGGCGCGTCGATGATGGTCGGCGGCAACCTCTCCGGCGAGACGCGCGTGCTCACCACCGCTGCCGTCCTCGAGGTCAGTCGTGGCAACTTCGGCGGCGCGCTCGCGCTCGGCTTCATCCTCCTCGCCTTCATTGCCGCGATCGCCGCCGTCCTCACCACCGTCCAGCACCGCGCGCGCCGCCAGTGATCACCACGCCGCCAGTGATCACCACGCCGCCAGTGACCGCCACACCGCCCGCACTCGCCATCGAGGGCGTCCGTGTCCGCCGAGGTAAGCGCGACGTGCTGCGCGTCTCCACGCTCGCCGTCACCGAGGGCGAGACGCTCGCAGTCCTCGGACCCAACGGCGCCGGGAAGTCGACGCTTCTGCTCACTGCGGCGCTGCTGCTCCCGGTCACGGAGGGCACCGTCTCGCTCTTCGGCGAAGCGGCGACCCGGCGCCACCTCGTGCGCATGCGCCGCCAGACGGCAACCGTCTTCCAGGAACCGGCGCTGCTCGACATGACCGTGCGCCGCAACCTCGAGACCGCCCTCGCGCTGCACGGTGTCCCGCGCGCGGAGCGCGCACCGCGCACCGCCGACTGGCTCGAACGCCTCGGAATCGCCCACCTCGCGACGGCGATGCCGCACACACTCTCCGGCGGGGAAGCGCGGCGTGTCAGCCTCGCCCGCGCCTTCGCCGTCCGCCCGCGCGCGATCTTCCTCGACGAGCCGTTCTCCGCGCTCGACCTCGAAACCCGCACCGAACTGGTCGGCGACCTCCGCGCGCTGCTCCGCGAGGAGCGCACCACCGCCCTCCTCGTCACCCACGACCACAGCGAAGCCCAACTCCTCGCCGATCGCACCGCCATCCTCATCGCCGGCGACGTCGCCCAGATCGGCCCCACCGCCGACCTCTTCGAACGCCCGGCCTCCCCCGCCGTCGCCGAATTCCTCGGCTACACCGTCGTCCAGGCCGCCACCCTCCCGCCCGGCCTCGCCACAACCCAGCCGCCCAGCGTCGCGCCCCCCCACGCCACGACCCAGCCGTCCGGTCTCGCGACCACGCCGCCGTCCGACACCGTCCGGCGCCCCCCGCGGGACTCCCCGGGCGGCGGCCTCATCGGCGTTCCGCCCTCCGCCGTGCGGCTGCTCGACGCCACCAGTGCCACCAGCGCCAGCGAGGGCTACACCGCCGAGGTGCGCGCGGTCCAGGGCGCACTCGGCCAGGGCCGGCTCCTGCTCGCGCTCGGCGAAGCAACCATCGCCGCCGCACTCCCTATTGAGGAGATCGCCACCCGCCGCCTCGAACGCGGCTCCGTCGTCCGCGTCACCATCGATGCCGCCCGCCTCGTGCGCTGGAACGCGCCCGCCTAAGCCGTTCCGTGGCGAGGCCGCCCGACCCCAAGTCCGCACGTCGCCCGACCTGCAGCCCGAGGCCCGGTGCGCGCCCCAACGCCCGACTGGGTGCGACTCCCCGTCCATGCTCGACCCGGTGCTCGACCCGGTGCTCGACGCGACGCCCAGCTCGCCGCCGGCCCGGCCACCCGTCCGCCCACCGCCCGACCCGGCAGGGTCACCGCCCGACCCGCGCCCAGCTCGGTACCCAACTCCGAGGTCGGCCCGTCGCCGAACCGAGGCTCGGCTCGGTGCTCAACCCCGCGCTCGACTCGTAACATGGCGCGACGCCCGGCTGGCTACCGGCTCGACACTCGGCCCGGCGTTCCGGTTCGATACCTGATACCCGAACCCGAACCCAGCCCTAACCCAGCCCGACGCCCGGCTCTGTCCTTCGCTCGAGTCCCGAGTGAGTGCCCAGATCGACACCCGACTTGGTGCTCGACCCGCTACCCAGCCCGACACCCAGCCCGCGGGTGTCGAGCCACATGACTCAACTCCTGGAGCGATGCTCTGCCCGTGCCGGGCTCGCGTGCTCGATTCAGTGCGCCAAGTGGTCAGCTCGCTGCTTGGCGCGCTGCTCGGTCCGAGGTTCGGTCCGGCGTCTGGCTCGGTGCCCGATTCGACACCCGACCCGCGCTCGGCCCGATACGTGGCGTGCCGCTCGATCCCGCGCTCGGCTCGCTGCCCGGTTCTGCGTCCGCTTCGATGCTCGACCCCGCGCTCGACCCGAGGTTCGGACCGATACCCGGCCACGCGGGCGGCCCGCTGCATAACTCCACGCTTGGCCCGAGGTTCGGTCCGGGGTTCGGCTCAGTGCTCAGCTAATGCCGGCCCCCGCGTTCCGCTCCGCGCAGGGCTCGCTGGCCGGTCCGATGCGCGGCTCGGTGTCCGATTCGACACCCGACCCCGCGCTCGGCCCCGCTACCCGACTCAGTACCCGGCTCGATGCTCAACCCCGCGCCATCCCGTCGCCCGGCCCTGGCGCTCGGCTAAGGGAGCGAGTCCGTCCAACCGCCGCCGCCCCATGGCCACTCAAGCAACAGGTGCGTCCCGCTCGCGTTCCAACGCGCCAGCGTCCCGCCCTCGTCGGTCGGTAGCCCGCTCGCCACCACCCGCTCCGCGCGAGACTCCACGTCGTACACCAGTACCTCGGAACCGCGCGTGTACGACACCGAACCCGCGTTCGGCGACCAGCGAGCGCTCGATCCCTCAAGGCACGCGCCAGCGTCGCCCAATGCCGGGTGAATCACCCGCGTCCCGCCGCAGGTCGGCGCGCCGGTCAACAGCGCCGCGAGCCCCGCGTCGGTCATCACCACCGGCTCGAACCCGAGGATCACAAACCCCTCCGCGACCCCGAACAGCTCCTGGAGCTGCACGCCGCTGGCCGCGTCAAAGATCGTCGTCACCCCACGGTTCGCGTCGCTCACCGCCACCACGCGCCCGCTCGGATCGAAGCTCGCCGTGATGTTCGCCGTCGGCACCGTAATCGAGGTCATCTCCAGGCCCGGGAACTGAACAATCCGCAGCGTGTTCGCCCCATCAACCAGCAGCAGCTTGTCCGCGGTCGGCGACCACTCCGTCGATCCGCTGAGCGGCACCTGGTACGCCCCGCCGCTCCGCACGTCGTGCGCGATCACGCCGTCAAGGCCCGACGTTGCCACGAACGTCCCGGACGGCGACCACGTCGCCGGGCTTCCCGACGTGCTCTGCGTCGACAGCCGGTTGGTGAACGTCGTCACCAGCGCGCCGTCTAGATCGTGGACCATGTACTGGATCGCTGCTTCGCCCTCCGCGGCCGCCACCCCCACGTAGGAGAGCAACAGATCGCCGCCTGGCGAGAAGTCCACTGGCAAAACCGTCGGGATATCGCCGGCCAGCGGCACGCGCACGCCGTCCACCTCCAGCATCGTCTCGAAGAACGTCCCCGCCTCGATCAACCCACCGAACGCGCGCGCGCGCCCGTCCGCGTTCACCCGCACCTGCAGTTCCGTCGTCGAGTCCGCGATCACCGTGCCATCGAGCCCGATCCGCGCCGTCCGAGGTGCTTGCCCTTCGCCGAGGATCAGCGCGTTCACCACCTCGCCACTCGCCTCGAACCACGCGTTCCACGTGCCGGGGCCCTCCACCAGCGTGAGCGGCCGCTCGCCCGCCAGATCAACCAGCGCCGCGAACGAGCGCGCCGTATCGACGATCGGCGTCGCGCTACCGTCCGCCGGCGCCGCCGTCGCCGTCCCCACTGGCGCCACCGTCGAGGTGGCTACCGCCGTACTTGTGCTGGTCGCCGTGCCGTCCGAGCCCGAGCTACAGGCGGCGAAAAGAGTGGCCGCGACAGCGGCGCTCAAACCGAGGAAAATTCTCATCCACTGATCTTCCCATGTGGCGCGGTGGGGCGCAGCGAGACGCGGCATCGTGCCATCACGTCGGCAATGAGACGCCCAACCCCCGCCAAAAGTTCCCGTCCCCCGCCCGGCCCGTCCCGTGCCCGCCACCCCGGACGCCCCGCGCCTCCGCCGCTCCGAACGCCCCGCGCCTCCGCCGCTCCGAACTCCCCCGCGGCTCCCCACTCCGAACGCCCCGGGCTACCCCCACTCCGAACG
>JAQCIU010000019.1:0-65425 GCA_027593235.1 Chloroflexota bacterium | reverse complement strand
AGCACTGCTGCCCTCGGTGGCCGCGCGCGTTGCGGCGACGTCGGCGCGCTCCGCGGCCGCGAGCGCTGCGAGCGCCCGGCCGAGGGTTTCCTCACCGGTGGCACCGCCCAACGGGCGCGCGAAGTCCTGCTCGGTGCGCTCGGTCAGCGCTCCCAGCAGGGCCGCTCGCGATGCCGTGAGCGGCGCGCTCAACTCGCCCTCGTCGGCGCTTGGCTCGGCGTTCCCGGTCATGGGAAGACGTCGTTCGACGGGTTCGCGTCGTTCACCGCGTCGCTGCTCAGCCGAATCTCGATCTCACCGATCTCGCGATCGACGATCTCCGGGAAATCAATCTGCTGCTCGCCGTTTGGTGCGAGCGAGAAGCTGAGACTCTTCGTGCCGATCCGTGTGCGCTCCGGCGTGCGTTCGCGCACCGTTACGACAGCGTTGCCGGTGATCGGAATCGGGCTGTAGTTGTGGAGGCGCGCGCGCAACGCACCACCCGGACGGTCGAATGCCGCCCCGCTCAGCCCAAGGTCGTTTGGCAGATCGGGCGAGATCACCGTCTCCAGCGTGTTGTTCGTGAGATCGCTCTCATCGATCGCCGGTTCGGTCGAGACCGTCGCGCTGATCACGGCGCGCCGTTGCACGTACTCGTTCGCGAGCAGGATCTGAAGCTGCTCGTCCGGCCGCAGTGGCTCTCCCGGCTTGGTATCCGCCGGGTGTGGAACTCCCCCGTCCACGGACACGAAGATCGACCCGATCGCGTCGACCACGCCGGCATTGACGATCGTCACGATCACCTGGTTGTCGCGGGAGAACACGGACTCGACGCGCAGATCCGGCAGGTCTGGCGTGAACGTCGGCTGGGTGACCGCGGCAGTGGCGGTCGCCGAGGGCCGCGGCGTGGGCGTCGCGTCCGGCGGAATCACGGTCAACGCTTCCGGGTCGGGTGGCGGGGTCACGGCGTTCACCGCGGCCCAGCCGCGAGCCGCGCTGCGTTCGATCGATTCCAGGAAGATCCAGGTGCCGTCCTCGCTGCGCCCGATGATCCGCACCTCGTCGCCGGCGGCGAGCTGGGCGCTGACCGCGACGTCCGGCGCCGGCGCGGAGCGCAGCAGCGTGTCGGTCACCATCGTGATGCGTTCCACGGCGTCGTCCGGCGTGACGCTGATCGGATCGTTGTCGCTCCCGAAGAGCACCACAATCATGAACGCCATCACCGTCGCCACCACCACGATCAGCACGATCGCGCCCGCCCAGAGGAAGCCGGTGCGGGTCGTGGCCTGCTCGTCGATCATCGTCAGGACCCTGTCGCGACGAGGAAGACGCGCGTGGTGTTGTTGAACTCGCTGCCCTCCTCGATGCGGTCGAGGCGGTCGAGCTCGATCAGGTAGGAGCCGGTGGTGGTGATCTGCAGCCCGGTGTCCACGGTAGCGGTGCGGTTGGGAAGCAGGCTCGTCTCCTGCGTATCGAGCACCCCGAGGAGTTCGCCGCTGCCGCTCGTCACCTGCAGCCCGATCGTCCCGATGAAGCGGCCGGTGCCGACGTTCTCGACCACCAGCGTGAGGCTGCCATTCGGCAGGAGATAGGCATCGATCATCGTGAGATCGGGGAGCGGAGCGCCCTCGGTGCCTGGGATGGTCACGCCGTCGGCGGGGCTGGCGACCACGATCGACGCGACGGCGACCGTGGCAAGCTCGCCGCGTTCGACCGCGAAGCTGGTGCGAGGCGCCCAGCCCGCCAGATCAAAGCCGGCGGGGTAGGTGACGCGGAGCCAGTCGCCATCGGCGTTGCGTCCGGTGACGCGGGTGAGTTGCTGCGTGGGAACGATTGCCAGGATGTCGGACTGCCGGCCCGGGGTGGCTCGCAGGTTGGTGGTCAGGACCGCCCGGGCGATGACGCCGCTGAGCCCCGCGTACGGGTCGTCCGGCGTCGCCTGCGCGCTCACCTGCTCGTCGCGGCCGCTCGAGGCGCGATCAAGCAGCACGATCGTCGCAACGGCGATCGTGGAGAGCAGGACAATCACCAGTCCGGCAAGCATCGGAGCGCGCACCTGGCGGTTCGTACCGTCCTCCTGGCCCGGTCCGTATCTGCGAGCGTCCTGCATCACGACCGGGGTTGCCCGTTGCATGAGGGGCGCACCGTCGCATTGCCAGGTGGGGAGACGTGTGATTGTAGCAAGGATGTTCGGAACGTCAGCAGGCGCGAATGCGTATCGAGGTGTGCGGTCAGTCCAGGAGTCCGAGTTCGCGCGCCCGCTTCAGTGCGTAGTGATCGGTCATGCCGGAGACGTAATCCGCGGCACGGCGCCAGGCCGGATCGTCCGGTAGTGACCAGCCGCTGATCTCGTTTGGTTGGCCCTCGTAGTAGCGGAAGAGCGCGGCGACGACGCGCTGGCCGCGCTCCGCGTCCTCCAGCGTTCGTTCGTGGAGATAGACGCGCTCGAACATGAAGTCCCGGAGTTCGTCCGTCGCTTCGAGCGCCGCGGTACCAAGGACGATCGTCGGCTGTTCGGAGTCGAACGTGGCCAACGAGGACAGCACGCAGTCGGTGACCAGCGTTTCGACGCGCATCGAGTGATCCTCACCGAGCACCGTCCGCGCCGCGGGAGGCAGATCACGTTCCTCGATCAACCCGGCGCGGATCGCGTCCTGGATGTCGTGGTTCAGATAGGCGATCGAGTCGGAGAGTTTGACGATCTCGCCTTCGAGGGTGGCGGGGAGTCCCCAGCCTTCCTCGCTGGTGACTGACGCGCGGCCCTTCGAGTGGCGGAGGATGCCGTCGCGCGTCTCGAACATCAGGTTGAGGCCGCGCCCGCCGTTTTCGAGGTGCTCGACGATCCGGAGCGACTGCTCGTTGTGGCGGAAGCCGTCCGGCAGCAGGCGGCCCAGTTCCTCCTCGCCAGCGTGGCCGAAGGGGGTGTGGCCCAGGTCGTGCCCCATCGCGATCGCCTCGGTCAGATCCTCGTTGAGGTTGAGCGCGCGGGCGATCGTGCGCGCGATCTGCTGAACCTCGATCGTGTGCGTCATCCGGGTGACGACGTGATCAGAGTCCGGGGTGACGAAGACCTGCGTCTTGTGCTTCAGACGGCGGAACGCGCGGGTGTGAATGATCCGATCGCGATCGAGCTGGTAGGCGAGCCGCAGGCGTTGTGGGGCCTCGGGCTCAACGCGACCGCGCGAGGTCAGTTCACGCGCCGCGCATGGCGCAAGCAGGGACTCGCGCACGTCCAGCGCTTGTCGCACACTGAGCAGGTCTACGGCGGACGGGGGCGTAGCGTCGAGCATCTGTTCCGAGTCTGCGAGCGGCCGGCAGCCCTGTCCACCGCTGGACGTGTCTTCGGACGAATCTTTTACTCCCCTATAATCCGGGTCGCGGCACGATCGTTCGGTTCACCCGTCAGGGCGATCGAGCGCAAGCGCGAGCGATGAGCCCGGTGGACCGAGGATCGAGGGAGCCCGCGATGACCACCGCCGCCGAGGAGCCAGGAGTAGCTACCAGGTCGGAGAAGCTCGTCTACCTGTTTGGAGACGGGCAATCCGACGGACACCGCGATCTCCGCAACCTGCTGGGCGGCAAAGGCGCCGGCCTCGCCGAGATGAGTTCGCTCGGCATCCCCGTTCCCCCCGGCTTCACCATCACCACTGACGTCTGCAACGCCTACTACGCGCTTGGCCGCAGCTACCCCGAAGCCCTCGAGGCGCGTGTCCGCGAGGGCATGACCCACGTCGAGCAGCTCGTCGGCACCCGCTTCGGCGATCCGGAAAACCCACTGCTGATCTCGGTGCGCTCCGGCGCCCGCGTGTCGATGCCCGGGATGATGGACACGATCCTCAACCTCGGCTTGAACGACGCAACCGCCGAGGGCCTCGCACGACGCTCCGGGAACGCCCGTTTCGCGTTCGACTCCTACCGCCGCTTCGTCCAGATGTACGGCGACGTCGTGCTCGGCGTCGGCAAGAACGATGACACCGACACCGATCCGTACGAGCACCTGCTCGAGTCCAAGAAGCGATCGCGCGGCGTGACCGACGACACCGCGCTGGACGCCGACGCACTGCGCGAACTGGTCGCCGAATACAAGGCGCTGATCCGCGAGCGCGGCCAGGAGTTCCCGGACGACCCGTGGGACCAGCTCTGGGGCGCGGTTGGCGCCGTCTTCGAGAGCTGGGAGAACCCGCGCGCGGTCGTCTACCGCGACCAGTACGGCTACCCCGCAAGCTGGGGCACCGCCGTCAACGTGCAGGCGATGGTCTTCGGCAACCTGGGCGACGACTGCGCCACGGGCGTGCTCTTCACGCGTAACCCCTCCACCGGTCAGCCGCGGCTGTTCGGTGAGTTCCTCGTCAACGCGCAGGGCGAAGACGTCGTCGCCGGTACGCGCACGCCGCAGCCGATCCTCGCCGCCGATCGCGTCGCGGGCGCCCCGCCATCCCTCGAGGAGGCGATGCCCGCCGTCTACGAGGAGCTGGCGCTCGCCTGTGATCGCCTCGAGCACCACTTCGGCGACATGCAAGACATCGAGTTCACCGTCCAGCAGCAGAAGCTCTGGATCCTGCAGACGCGCGGCGGCAAACGTGCCGGCCTCGCGATGCTCAAGATCGCCGTCGACCTGGTCGACGAGGGCGTGCTGACCGAGCGCGAGGCCGTCGCACGCCTCGATCCGGAGCAGCTCGACGAACTCCTGCACCCGGTGTTTGTCGACGGCGCGGTGCGCAACGTGATCGCCCACGGCCTCGCCGCGTCCCCCGGCGCCGCGGTCGGCACCGTGGTCTTCCGGCCGATCGACGTGGTCGCCGCCGCTGCACGCGGCGAATCGACCATCCTCGTCCGCGACGAGACCAGCCCCGAGGATATCGAGGGCATGGTCGACGCGCGCGGCATCCTGACCGCCCGCGGTGGCATGACCTCGCACGCCGCCGTCGTGGCGCGTGGCATGGGCAAGTGCTGCGTTACCGGCTGCACCGCGCTCCAGATCGAATACGCGAAGCGCCAGTTCACCGTGAAGACCGCCGAGGGCGAGACCGTCATCGTCCGCGAGGGCGACACGATCTCCCTCGATGGCACCACCGGCGAGGTGATGCTCGGCGCGCTGCCGCTCATGGAGGCGCAGTTCCCGCCGGAGTTCGATCGGATCATGGGCTGGGTCGACGCCGCGCGCCGGATGCGGGTACGCGCCAACGCCGACACTCCCGAGGACGCCGCGCGAGCCCGCGCCTTTGGCGCCGAAGGCATTGGCCTCTGCCGCACCGAGCACATGTTCTTTGGCGCGGATCGCATCCTCGCCGTTCGGCAGATGATCCTCGCCGAGGACACGGCGGCGCGCCGTGACGCGCTGACCAAGATCCTGCCCATGCAGCGTGAAGACTTCATCGGCATCCTGCGCGCGATGGCGCCGTACCCGGTGACGATCCGGCTGCTCGATCCGCCGCTCCACGAGTTCCTGCCGCACGAGCCCGCCGAGATCGAGGAAGTGGCGAAGGCCCTCGGGCTTGCCGCTGATCGTGTTCAGCGGCGCGTCGACTCACTCCGCGAGCAGAACCCGATGCTCGGGCACCGCGGTGTCCGGCTCGGCGTGACGTCTCCTGAGATCTACGAGGTACAGGTCCGGGCCGTGATCGAGGCGGCCTGTCTCCTCGCCGCCGAGGGCCTCGAGGTAACGCCGGAGATCATGATCCCGCTGGTCGGGATGCCGGATGAGCTGCGTCTGCTGCGCGAGCGTACGGTCGCCGTCGCCGAGCAGGTGATGGGCGAGCAGGGCAGGCGCGTCCACTACTCGATCGGGACGATGATCGAGTTGCCTCGCGCCTGTGTGGTCGCCGACCAGATCGCCGAACACGCCGACTTCTTCTCGTTCGGGACGAACGACCTCACCCAGACGGCGTTCGGCCTCTCACGCGACGACGCGGGGCGCTTCCTGCCGGCCTACCTCGATCAGCACATCATCGATCGAGATCCGTTCGTGGTGCTGGACCGCGAGGGCGTCGGCGGCCTGATCGAACTCGGGATCGCGCGCGGCAAGTCGGCGCGGCCGAACCTGAAGATCGGCATCTGTGGCGAACACGGTGGCGATCCGTCGTCGATCGAGTTCTGCGAACAGCACGCCTTCGACTACGTCTCGTGCTCCCCGTTCCGCGTGCCGATCGCCCGCCTCGCTGCCGCGCAGGCCGCGATCAAGGGCTAACCGCGCAACGTCCGAGGTCAATGGCACACCGAGGCCCGCCGGAGAGCCGCCGCCTGCGCGGGGCGTTCCCGGGCTGATCGGGCGGGACCGAGTCGGCTATTCGACGGTGACGGTCTTGGCGAGGTTGCGCGGCTGATCGATGTCAGCGCCCCGCTCCAGCGCGATGTAGTACGCGAGGAGCTGCAGCGGCACGACCGTGACGATCGGCGCCAGCAGCGGATCCACTTCGGGCAGCTCGATCACGTCGCTCGCCAGTTCGTCGAGTGAGTGATCGCCGTGCGAGACCACCGCGATCACTTCACCACGGCGCGCCCGCACCTGTTCGATGTTCGAGCGCATCTTGTCGAAGACGGAGTCACGCGGTGCAATCGCCACCGTCGGCGTGCGTGCATCGATCAGTGCGATCGGACCGTGCTTCATCTCGCCGGCGGCGTAGCCCTCGGCGTGGATGTACGACACCTCTTTGAGCTTGAGGGCGCCCTCCATCGCGATTGGCAGGCTGAGACCGCGGCCGAGAAAGAGGAAGTCGTCGAACTCCGCGTAGCGGCGCGCGATGTCGGCCATCTGCGGCGCCAGATCGAGCGCCTGGCCGATCGCGACCGGCAGGTGCAGCGCTGCCTCCACCTGGCGCCGTTCCACCTCGGGATCGAGCGAGCCGCGGATACGTCCGAGGTAGAGCGCCAGCGCGTGCAAGAGCAGCATCGAGGACGCCATCGTCTTGGTGCTGGCGACCGCGACCTCGGGGCCGGTGCGCAGGTAGAGCGTGCCATCCGCGACTCGCGTGGTCTGGGCGCCGGGCGTGTTGCAGAGCGTGATCTGCGGGCAACCGGCCCGCTGCGCCTCGTCCATCGCGGCGAGGGTGTCCACTGTCTCGCCGGACTGCGCGACGGAGACCACCAGCGTGCGCGGGTTGAGTACCGGCTCGCGGTAGCGGAACTCGGCGGCGTTATCGACTTCCGAGGGGATGCGCGCGAAGCGTTCGAAGTAGTGACGGCCAACCAGCGTCGAGTTGGCTGACGTCCCCATCCCGACGAGGACGGCGCGGTCGATCGACTGGATCTGCTCGGCGCTGAACGGCAATTCGTCCTTCAGCTCCACCCGCCACGGGTCGGTGTGGTAACGGCCACGCAGCGCATCCAGGACGGCGTCCGGCTGCTCGTGGATCTCCTTCAGCATGAAGTGCTTGTAGCGCCCGCGCGCTGCCGCGACGTAGTCGTGTGGCGTCAGCTCGGGTGTCTTCTCGATCGTCGTCCCGGCGGCATCGACGAAGCGGGCACCGTGCGCGGTGATGTCGACGAATTCGCCCGGTTCCAGGAAGTTCACGTGCCGGGTGTGGGTGATCAGCGCTCCCAGGTCGGACGCGATGTGCGTTTCCTCGTCACCGAAGCCGATCACGAGGCCGCCCGCGTTGCCGACGCGTGCCGCCGCAATCCGCCCCGGCTCGTCCCGCGCGGTCACCACCAACGAGTAGGCGCCGGTCGCGTCCGCGACGACGCTACGCAGCGCATCGAGCAGGTCGGCGCCGCGATCGAGGGCGGCCGCGAGCATGTGCGCGAGCACCTCGGTGTCGGTGTCGGAGCTGAAGGTCTCGCCGGGGAAGCGGGCGCGCAGCGCCTCGAAGTTTTCGATGATGCCGTTGTGGACCACGGCGACGCGTCCGGTCGGATCGAGGTGGGGGTGGGCATTGCGATCGCTCGGCTCGCCGTGGGTTGCCCAGCGGGTGTGGCCGATCGCGGTCGTCGCCGGCGGCAGTTGGCCCTCGGTGTGCTGGACCAGCGCGTCGAGCTTGCCGGTCGCGCGCGCGATGTACATCTCGCCGTTGTCTTCGACCAGCGCGATCCCGGCGGAGTCGTAGCCGCGGTATTCCAGCTTGCGCAGCCCATCCAGCACGATCGGGCCAGCGGGTCGTTGGCCGGTGTAGCCGACAATGCCGCACACGGTGTTACTCCCTGTCCTTGCCGCGCTCGGTCTCGAACTTCTCGCGTTGATCCGGCGTCGCGCGTGCGACCACGATCGTACCGGCGGTCTGTTCGCCGTAGGCTCCGCGTGACTCCACCGGGAGCAGCGCGGCGACCTCGCGCATCACGCGATCAGTGGCAACCATCGCACCCTGCGCGCTCGCGGCGCCCTTCTCGAGCTTGAACGGTTTCCCGTACTCGATGCGGATGCGCGGGCGGCGGCCAATCAACCAGAGGAACGGGATCGTGCGCCAGCGAATCCGCTGACTGCCATCGATCGCCACCGGGATCACCGGCGAATCGGTCAGCAGTGCCACCATCGCCGCTCCCGGTAGCGCGGGCTTTAGCCCACGTCCGTGGTTCCGTGTCCCTTCCGGGTACATCAGCACAACGCCGCCGTCGCGGAGATAGTTCCGCGCAACGCGCAGCGCGCCCAGGTCGCCGGAGAAACGGCGCACCGGGAAGGCCGCCACCGCCCAGAAGATCCAGCCGACCAGCGGGGTCTCGAACAGCTCGCGCTTCGCCATCGTGTGCGCGACGCGCGGCGAGAATGACGCGACCAGCGGCGGGTCCACGAGGTGGGCGTGGTTGCAGATCAGGATCACCGGGCCGTCGGCCGGGACGTTCTCGAGGCCGACGAGTTCAATCCGCGCGAGCAATCGCGCGGTCCCGCGCGTCATTCCCGTCAGTGTGGCGTAGGAGAACCTGGTAAGGCGGCGCATCTCATGCTCCGTTCGCCGCGCGGTAGGCATCCACGCAGGCCTGGACGACCTGATCGATTCCCAGTGGATCCGTGTCCACGATCACGGCGTCCGCGGATGCCTGCTCGCGCCGCACGGCACGGTGGCCCGAATCGTCCAACTCGTCGCGCCGTCGCGTCGCTTGCAACACCTGGTCGAACGAAGACGGGCGTCCGGAGTCTAGCTCCTCGCCCAGCCGGCGACGCGCGCGGATCTCGCTCGAAGCATCAAGGAAGACCTTCGTGCGGGCCTCCGTGAGTACGCGCGTCCCGATATCGCGTCCCGCCATCACCACCGGCTCGCGCGAGGCGATCGCGCGCTGTCGCCGGACCAGCTCGTCGCGCACCTCGGGGATGCGCGAGACCAGCGAGACGTTTTCTTCGATCACCGGTGTGCGCAGCTGATCCGTGACGTCCACGCCTTTGAGGAAGAGTCGCGGGGTCGTCGGATCGCTCCAGCGCATATCGAGGTCAAGCTCACGCACGAGGGCGAGCACGCGGTCGGCATCCTCCGGATCGATGCCGGCGTCGAGTACGGCCATCGTGCACCCGCGGTACATCAGGCCAGTGTCGAAGAAGCCGATCCCAAGCTGTTCGGCCACGGCGCGACCAACGACGGTCTTGCCGGCCGCCGTTGGGCCATCAATCGCGATGGAGCGCGCAAGCGGGTCGGATCCGATGCGAGGCTCCTCGCGTGCCATCCCTGGGGTGCTGCTGAAGCCGAACGAGCATAGCGACGGCTCGATCCGAGCGTCTAGCGCGTTGCTTCCGCGCCGCCTACGGCGCTCAGCCCGGCGATCGCCTGCAGCGCCGCCAGCTCGTCCGCGCGGAGCGCGCGCGACTCCCCGGTCGCGAGGCCATCGAGGGTGATCGGGCCGAAGGCGGTGCGCCGCAGCCGGTGCACGGGATGGCCGACCGTCTGGCACATCCGGCGGACCTGGCGCTTGCGGCCCTCGTGGATCGTCAGCTCCAGCACGGTCTCGTCGGCCAGCGTTTCCACCACGCGCACGGCGGCCGGGGCGGTCCAACCGTCCTCCAGCGCCACGCCCCTGCGGAGGCGTTCCAAGGCGTCCTCGGACGGATGACCGCCAACGACGGCCTCGTAAACCTTGTTCACCTCATAGCGGGGATGGGTCAGGCGATGGACCAGCTCGCCGTCCATCGTGAAAAGCAGCAGGCCTTCGGTGTCGGCGTCCAACCGACCGACATAACGAAGCTGTGGCGGCGGCGCATCGAAGAGCGCATAGACGCTGCGTTGACCGCGCTCGGGAGCAGCGGTCACGACATAACCTACAGGCTTGTTCAGGACCAGCGTGACGTTGTCGTCGGGGAGGGTGATCGACACACCATCGACGGCGACCGCCTGCGAGGCCGGATCGGCCCGCTCACCCAGCGTGGCGACACGACCGTCGATCGTGACCTGACCGTCCGTGATCAGCCGTTCACAGGCGCGGCGGCTACCGAACCCGGCACGCGCCAGCAGCTTCTGGAGGCGCTCGGAGGCGGGTGGTACGGCTGGTGGCGTGTTCGAGTCGGGCCCGTCTGAGGTGTTCAGCGGGCGCGCTTTCGGCGCTCGATCGTCAGCCATTCGGTGACGACCGTGCGCGTGGTGCCGTAGACGGCGCTTGCGGCCACCGCGGGTACGGTCGCCGGCGAGGTACGCGTCGGCAGCAGCTTGCCGGCGACGCCGCGGACGGCACGTTCCGCGGTCAGCACGGTGGCGACGACAGCGACCGAGGCGGTTACGGCCGGCAGTGCACGGGTCGCAATCAGCGTGAGCGCGGGCCGCAGGGCAAGCGCTCGCGATGCCGGCTGGACATTGATGACACGGCGTTGAGGGACAGGGAACCGACTGGCTTCGGCGGTCATGGCGGGGACCTCGAGGACTAACGACCCTGGGGGAGTCGAAGGACGCTCAGCTTACCGTGTCCCCATCCGCCTGACCAGCAGTGAGTACGGTGCCGGTCGACGCGGGGGTCAAGAGTCGCTCATTCACCTCGTCGGTCAGGTCGATTGGCAGCGCGGCGCGCCCCGACGCGTAGGTGACGCTGCCGTCTTCCACCCGCACACGGCCGGCCGCGAAGGCGCACAGCAGCTCGACGAGGAACGGTGCCTCGCGGCGGAGCCCGGCCTCCCGGATCAAACCGAAGAGCCGGCTGCTCTCAAGGGCATCGTCGTCAGGGATGGCGTCGGCGCGCGGCTCGGCGGGCAGTTCGGCGCGGGCAGCGTCGAACTCCGGACCCGTGATCGGGTAGCGGCAGTAGCCGACGACCGGCCCCTCATCCACGGCGGGGATCGCCAGGTTCATCATCACGCCGCTCTCGGTCGCGCCGTCGCGGATCAGCGCGCGGTTCACCTCGCGCCAGGTCCCGATCGGGCCGGTCGGGAGCGCCGGGTGCAGGTTGAGCAGCGGGTACCGCTCCACGAACTCGGCAGTGAAGATCAGCATGTAGCCGGCCAGCACGCCGATGTCGAAGCGGTACGAGGCCAGCGCGGCGGCCACTTCGCGGTCGAAGTCTCCACGCCACGCGGGCAGCGGGGTGCCGGACTGGGAGCGTGCGCCGTCCCGCGCACGACGGAACCGCACGGACGACTTCGCGATCAGCGGCACGCCGTCCGCGTCGATTCGCGCGAAGAAGTCATCGGTAACCGGGTCTTCGCCGCGATCCCGGTTCGTGAAGACGAAGGAGATACGGGCATCGAGGGTGCCGTCGGCGATTGCCGCCATGACGGCCTCGTACATCGCCCGTGATCCGCCGCCGCGGGCGGTGGTGAACCACCCGACGTGCACCGTCACTGCGACTCGCTTCCGCCGTTCGCGCGCTGCCGGAGGACCTCGATGCGCTGCTCGACATCGCCGAGGAGCTGCTGGCAGCGCGAGGCGAGCGACATGCCGCGCTCGTAGAGGGCGATCGATTCCTCGAGGCTGAGCGATCCGGCTTCGAGCTGGCCGGCGATCACCTCGAGCTGAGCGAAGAGTGCCTCGAAGCTCTCGGCTTCCGCGGAGGCCGAGTCAAAGTCGAGTGAGGGCTGGGATTCGGGTTGCTGATCGGTCACGGTCATCCGCCGGACTCTACACGTGCCTGACGGCTACCGTCGCGCCACTGGATCTCGATCGCGTCACCCGTCTCCAGGTCGCTCGCGCGCCCCACCGGGCTGCCATCCTCGCGCGCGACGAGCGCGTAGCCCCGGTCCAACGTCGCCAGCGGCGACAGGGTTTCGAGGCGTGCCGCGAGTGCGGTGGTGCCGTCGCGGGAGCTGGCCGTTGCCGCGACGGCCCGATGGCGCATCGCGTCTGCGTACGCGGAGATCCGGCGGTGCCAGCTCTGCGTGTTCGGCAACGAGCGGTCGAGCCGTCCCACATCGCGTGCGACGCCCTCGTTGAGCCGCGTCACGCGACGGTTGAGCTGCATCTGCTGACGGAGCAGCAGCTGGCGCACCTGCTGCTGAAGTTCGAGCCGGTCCGGCGTCGCCAGTTCGGCTGCCGCCGAGGGCGTCGGCGCGCGCAGATCGGCGACCAGATCGGCGAGGGTCGTGTCGGTCTCGTGGCCGACCGCGGAGATCACGGGCACGGGGCAACTGAAGATCGCACGGACGACCGGCTCCTCGTTGAAGGCCCAGAGATCCTCGGAGGCGCCGCCGCCGCGGGTGACGATCACCAGGTCCGGCCAGTCCGCCGGGATCTGCTTGGGCGCCACGCCCCGCACCGCCTCGGCGATCGACACGGCAGCGAGGTCGCCCTGCACCTGCGCTGGCTGGAGCAACATCGCCGCACGCGGCCAACGCCGTCCGAGGACCGTCCGCACGTCGTGCATCGCCGCGCCGTTCATCGAGGTGACGACGCCGATCCGCTCCGGGAAGCGCGGCAGCCGCCGCTTGCGTCCCGGATCGAACAGACCTTCCTCCTCGAACAGCGCGCGGCGCCGCTCGAACTCGGCCTGACGCGCGCCGACACCGGCCGGCTGGACGAAGTCCACCACGAACTGCAGCTCGCCGCGTTGCTCGAAGACGCCGACCTTGCCGTGGACGATCAGCGACGCGCCCATCTCCAGGCGATCGCCCTGTCCGGCGTTGTTCGTGCGGAAGAACACGCAGCGCATCGAAGCGCCGCGATCCTTCAGCGTGAAATAGATGTGCCCGGAGGACGCGCGGGTGAGGTTGGAGACCTCCCCGCCGACCCAGACATCCGCGAGCCGTCGATCGTGATCGAGGAGATCGCGGAGATAGCGGACAAGCTGCCAGACGGATTGGACCTCGGGCGGCATCGGCCCGCCTTCGCTAGCTATTGACCCGTTCGAGGTAGCCACCTGTTGAGGTGGAGACCTTGATCTTGTCGCCCGGGTTGATGAACAGCGGCACGTTCACGACGAGACCGGTTTCCATCTTCGCGGGCTTCGTCGCGCCGGTTGCGGTGTCGCCCTTCACGCCGGGGTCCGATTCGGTGATCGTCAGCTCCACGGCGGCAGGCAGCTCGATCCCGAGCGCCTCTTCCCCGTAGAGGATGAGCTGTGGCTTGTCGCCCTCACGGAGGTAGGGCAGCGCCTCGGCGACGATCGCCGTCGGGACCTCCACCTGGTCGAAGGTCTCGGTGTTCATGAAGGTGTGCATCTGGTCGTCGCCGTAGAGGTACTGCATCTCACGGCGCTCGACGCGTGCAGCCGCCAGCTTCTCGCCGGCGTTGAACGACTTTTCGATGATGTGGCCGCCGCGGAGGTCGCGCATCTTCACGCGGTAGACGGCCGACTTCTTGGTCTTGACGTGGTGAACTTCCACGATCTGGTAGAGGGTGCCGTCGACTTCGACGGAGGTGCCCTTCTTGAGGTCCGAGGTACCGATCACGATCTGACTCCAATCTCCAGGTCGAGTTTCGGCGACGCGGACACTGCGCGCACCCGTCCGTCTTCCATCACACATTGATCTTCGATGCGCACCCCACCCCAGCCGGGGATGTAGATGCCCGGTTCGACCGTGAATACCTGGCCATCTCCGAGGATCGCGTCGGACCCGGGAGCGAGCCGTGGCGCCTCGTGAATATCGAGGCCAACGCCATGACCGAGTCCATGCCCGAAGTACTCACCGTAGCCCGCCTCGGCGATCACCGTCGCGGCGATCGCGTGGGCGTCGCGGCCGGTCATGCCGGCCTCGATGCGTTCTTCCGCCATCATCTGCGCGGTCAGCACGGTGTCGTAGACGCGTTTGAACTGATCGTCGGGTTCGCCGAGGAAGAGCGTGCGGGTCAGATCGGAGCAGTACCCGTCCACGATCACGCCCATGTCGATCACGACCCCACTGCCGGCCGGCAACGGAACGTCGCGCGGGTACGCGTGTGGCGACGCGCCCCAATCGCCGCCGGCGATAATCGTGCTGAACGAGAGGGCATCCGCGCCGTGTTCCATCACGTAGCGCTGGATCTCCCAGGCGAGCTGTTTCTCCGTCATGCCCGGTTCGATCACCGCGATCGCGTGCGCCATGCCCTCGTCGCCCAGGCGCACGGCGCGCGCCAGCGCGTCCAGTTCGTCCGCGTCCTTGAGGATGCGCAGGCCCTCGATCACGCCGGGCGCCGGCACGAGGCGTGGGCGTTGCGACTCCACGATCCCGTCGATCGCGGCGGTCCATTGCTGATAGGCGGCGACGGTGAGGTGCGCCGGTTCGTAGCCGACGGTCAGCCCGCCGGTGCCTTCGAGGATGTCGAGCGCGACGCCGGTCGTGGCGCCGCTCACCTGCACCAGCTCGAACGCCGGTGCCTGCAGCTTCACCTGTTCCCAGTAGCGGGAGTCCGTGGCGAAGCGCAGCCGGTCACGCCCGACCAGCACGACGCCGGTTGAGCCGGTGAACCCGGAGATCCAGCGGCGGTTGCTCGGCGTCGTGATCAGCAGTGCGTCGAGGCGCAGCTCCTCGAGCCGCTCGCGCACACGATCGACGCGTGCGCCGGTCACCCCTGCTCTTCCTCAGCCACCCGGCTGTAGAGTAGATTGAGGGCGGCGAGGTAGCTCCGGTAGCCGAAGCCGGCGACCTGACCCCAGGTCACCGCGGAGAGGAAGGAGTGGTGACGCCACGTTTCCGGGCGCGCGTGCACGTTGGTGAGGTGGACCTCGACGGTGGGAACGCGGACCGAGCTGATCGCGTCGGCGAGCGCCGTCGAGCTGTGGGAGAGCGCGGCGCCGTTGAGCACGATGCCGTCCCACTCACGGTGCGCGTGGATCGAGTCGATCAGCTCGCCCTCGTGGTTCGATTGCAGGAAGTCGAGTTCGATCCCGCCGAGGTCTTCGGCGCGCTGCCGGAGCAGCGTCTCGATGTCATCGAGCGTTTCGAAGCCGTAGATCTCCGGCTCACGACTGCCGAGCAGATTCAGATTCGGCCCGTTGAGAATCAGGATTCGCATCCGAAGCCCCCGCTTCTGCTGCCGCGTCCGTGCGACTGCCGGCGATGCTACCCCTCACGACCCTCCGCCTGGCGAGCGCGGTCGAGTGCGGAGGTGATCAACGCCTCGCGACGGCGATGCGCCACCGCCGTGTAGATCTGTGTCGTATCCGCCGAGCTGTGCCCTAACAGGTGCTGCACAACCCGCAGATCCGCTTCGCGCTCCAGCATATGGGTGGCGAAGCTGTGCCGCAGCAGGTGGGGGTGCACGGGCTGTGAGATACCGGCCTGCGTTCCCTGTTGCCGTGCCATGCGTTGGATCGAACGCGCCGTGAGCCGTCCCCCCGATCGGTTGAGGAACACCGCCCGTTCGGCGCTGGCATCGCCGGACAATACCGGCCGCGCGCCGTCGAGGTACCCGCGCAATGCCTCCGCGGCCGGCGCGCCAAACAACGCGATCCGCGATCGATCGCCCTTGCCGGTGACGTGGAGCTGCCGGTTGGTCAGATCAACGTCCCGCAGGTCGAGCGCCGTCACCTCGCTCACGCGCAGCCCCGCGCCGTACAGCAGCTCCAGGATCGCGCGGTCGCGCAGGCCGGAGACGGTATCGACGTCGGGCGCGTCTACGAGGTCCGCCGCTTCCTCGGTCGTCAGGAAGTGCGGGAGTCGTCGCGTCGCCTTCGGGAAGCGCAGCCGCAGCATCGAGTCGCCGGGCGCGGGATTCAGCGCGACGCCCTCGCGATCGAGCCAGCGGTAGAACGCCGCGATCGTCGTCGCGCGGCGCTTCACGGAGCTGTCGGCAACCTCGGCGGCCCGCAGCTCACCGAGGTGTGCGCGACCGATCCGCCGGCCCGCCTCGGCGAAGGGAACGTCGAGCGCGCCGAGGAAGGCGAGGAACGCCTCGATGTCGCTTCGGTAGTTGCGCACGGTGTGCAGGGAGCGGCGGCGCACGTGCTCGATGTGATCGAGGTAGCGCTCAAGCGCGGCGCGCGCCTCGGGCGATGGCTCGCGGCGACGCTCCGGCTCGCGATCGGACGTGTTGGCGCTACGCGCGGACTTCACCACGTGGGTTGGCCTCCGTGCCTGCCCGCCGTCAATTCCGCGCGATCGGCTTGCGCGAATCGGGACTCAGCGTAGCAGGGTGAGGCGCCCGAGACGACGCGTTATGCGGACTTGCGCTGCTTGTTGGCGGCGGCACGACGTCCGCCCTTCGGCTTGCCCTTGGCCTTCGGCGCGCGTGGGTCTTTGCCCTCGGCACGCAGCCGTTCCTCGCGCGCCGCGATCAAGTCGAGCGCGCCGCGCAGGTCGATGTTCTTCGGATCGCGGCCCTTCGGCAGCGACGCGTTCACCACGCCGTCGGTGACATAGGGGCCGAAACGGCCGTTGCGCACGGTGATCACGGCGTCGCTGTCCGGGTGCTTGCCGACCTCGGCGAGTACCTGCGGCGAGGCGCTGCGACCGCGCCCACGGCGTGGCTCAGCGAGGACTGCGATCGCCTCGAGCAGCGTCAGCTTCCGCATCTGCTCGTGGTCCTGCAGGCTGCGGCTCTCCGTACCCATCTTGATGTACGGACCGTTCGGACCGTCCTGCGCCGTGATCTCGACGTTCGTCTCCGGGTGCACGCCAACCGTGCGCGGGTAGCCCAGCAGCTCGACCGCCTGTTCGAGGTTGATCGTCTCCATCGACATCCCCGGCCAGAGGCTGGAGCGCCGCGGCTTCGGAGCGTCCTTGGGCAGCTTGCCCTTTTCGTCGCGTTCGGGGTCCTCGCCGAGCTGGACGTACGGACCGTAGCGCCCGGTCTTGAGGTAGATCGCCTGTCCGGACTCCGGATCGTCGCCCAGCGGTTGGTCGCCGAGCGCCTCTTGCGCCAGCATCTGCTCGGCGCGCGCGAGGTCGACCGCGTCGGGTTCAACGTCCTCCGGCAGATCTGCGCGCATGCCGTCGTCGCCGGCCTGGACGTAAGCGCCGTAACGGCCGACGCGGACCGCGACCTCGCGACCCTCCTTGTCGAGGCCCAACGCCACCGAGGAGACCGCACGCGCGTCGATGTCTTCCCAGCCGGCGCTGATCGTCCCGTGCAGGCCGTCGTACGCCATCGGATCGTCGGACGGTGCGTCCTTATTGCCGAAGTAGAAGGTGTGCAGCCACGGTCGCCCGTCGCGCTCGCCATCCGCGATGTCGTCCAGCGACTCCTCCATGCGGGCGGTGAAGTCGTAGTCGACGAGGTGGGGGAAGTGCTCTTCGAGGAGCCGCGTCACCGCGAAGGCGATGAACGTCGGCACCAGGGCGCTGCCCTTCTTCCAGACGTAGCCGCGGTCCTGGATCGTCTGCAGGATCGACGCGTAGGTGGAGGGCCGGCCAATGCCGCGCTCTTCCAGCTCGCGGATCAGGCTCGCCTCGGT
Source organism: Chloroflexota bacterium (assembly GCA_027593235.1). GTDB lineage: Bacteria > Chloroflexota > Dehalococcoidia > UBA2979 > UBA2979 > UBA6627. Next base: position 47,800 of record JAQCIU010000019.1, on the reverse strand, counting down.
CCAGCGGGCCGGGGGCTGCGTCTCGTGGCCCTTCGCCTCGGTGGCGGTCGGGTCGAGCTGCTGTCCACTGCGCAGCGGCGGCAGGATGCGTTCCTGATCGTCCAGCGCGGCGTCCGGGTCGTCGGATCCCTCCACGTATGCGCGCAGGAAGCCGGGGAAGGTAATCACCTTGCCGGAGGTCTGGAACGTCGCCGTCCCAAGGTCGCCGGCAACGGCTTCCAGCCGCACCTGCGTCCGCACGCCGGTGGCGTCGCGCATCTGCGACGCGACGGTCCGCATCCAGACCAGTTCGTAGAGACGCAAGGCGTCGGCGTCCAGTTCGCCATCCAGCGACGCGGGCGTGCGGAAGATATCGCCGGCGGGGCGGATCGCCTCGTGGGCTTCTTGCGCGCCGCGGGTGCTGGAGGAGTACTTGCGCGGCTGATCCGGGATGTACTCCGGGCCGTACATCTCGCTCGCCTGGCGGCGCGCGGCACTCGTCGCCTGCTCCGACAGGTTCGTGGAGTCAGTACGCATGTAGGTGATGTAGCCGTTTTCATAGAGGCGCTGCGCCACCTGCATGGTGCGTTGCGCGCTGTAGCGCAGCTTGCGCGCGGACTCCTGCTGCAGTGTGGAGGTGATGAACGGCGCGGGCGCCTTCTGCGTGAACGGACGTTCCTGCACCTCGGTGACGGCAAACGCCACCGTCTTCAGCGCTTCCGCGAGGCTGGTCGCCACGCTCTCGTTGAGTAGCGTCGCCGCCTCGTTGTTCAGCTCGCCGGTCTCGGGGTTGAAGTCGCGGCCCACGGCCAACCGCTGGCCGTCCAGCTCAATCATCCGCGTCAGGACGGTCTCGTCGCGCCCATCGCGCGTCTTGAGGATCGCGTCGACGTCCCAGTAACCCGCGGAGTGGAAGCGCATCCGCTGGCGCTCACGCTCCACGATCACGCGCACCGCTACCGACTGCACCCGCCCCGCCGAGAGGCGTGGCTTCACCTTGCGCCACAGCACCGGCGAGACCTCGTACCCGACCAGCCGATCGAGGATGCGCCGCGTCTCCTGCGCCTCCACCAGCTCCGTGTCGACGTCCCGAGGGCTGGCGATCGCTTCCTGGATCGCCTCGCGCGTGATCTCGTGGAAGACCATCCGCTTCACCGGGACGCGCGGCTTCAGCACCTCAAGCAGGTGCCAGGCAATCGCTTCGCCTTCGCGGTCTTCATCTGTCGCGAGGTACAGCTCGTCGACCTCCTTCAGGAGGTTCTTGAGCTTCGTGACCGTTGGCTTCTTGTCCGGCGGCACCACGTAGAGCGGTGCGAAGTTGTTGTTGACGTCCACGCCCAGGCGCGCCCAGGACTCTTTCTTGTACTGCGCCGGGATCTGTGCCGCCGAAGACGGCAGATCGCGAATGTGGCCCACAGACGATTCGACGATGTAGTTCGGACCGAGGAACTGGCCGATCGTGCGCGCCTTCGCCGGCGACTCCACGATCACCAGGCGGCGCAGGCCGTCGTCGTTTGCAGCGGCGTCCGCCGCGGGTGCGTCAGTGGTCACTTCGTTGCTCGCTCTCCGGCGTGCACGTGCTCGTGCGCCGTGGAATCAGGGTCGTAATCGGTCACATCCTCGCGCAGACGGACGTATTGCATGCCACCCACGTCGCGTGCGAGGCCCTTGAGCTCGAGCATCGCAAGCGTACCGGACACCGTGGCGGCGGCCAAACCGCTCTCGCGCACGACCTCGTCGATGTGCCGCGGCTCGCGGGTCAGCGCGCCGATCACCGCGCGCTCCTCCTCGCTCGCCGGCGGAACGGCGCGGCTGAAGTCCAATTGCGCGCCGAGCTGCGTCAGGTTGAGCGCCTCCAGCACGTCTTCGGCGCGCGTCACCGGGGTCGCTCCGTCACGGATCAGCGAGAGCGGTCCGCGCGATTGGGGGGAGAAGATCGACCCTGGCACTGCGAAGACCTCCCGGTTCTGCTCCATCGCGAAACGCGCTGTGATCATCGCGCCGCTCTTGTAGTCACCTTCAACGACGATGGTCCCGAGCGCGAGCCCGGACAAAATCCGGTTCCGCCGCGGGAAGAAGTTCGCCTGCGGGTTCGTCCCCAGCGGGTAGTCGGAGATGAGCGCCCCGTGTTCCACGATCCGATCCGCCAGTCCGCGGTTCTCCGGCGGATAAAGCGTGTCCAACCCGTTTGCCAGGACCGCGATGGTGCGCCCCCCGGCGTCCAGCGCCGCGTGGTGCGCAACCGTATCGATCCCCCGTGCCAGTCCGGAGACGATCGTGACGCGGTGGGGAGCGATCTGCCCCACCAGCTCCATCGTCGCCTCTCGGCCGTAGGTGGTGGCCCGACGCGTTCCAACGACCGCGACGCTCCAATCGTCCTCCGGTTCCCATGAGCCTTTCAGGTAGATGACGGGTGGGGCATCGGGGATCTCCCGCAACCGCGAGGGGTAGCGAGGATCCGGTTTCGGATACGCCAGCACACCGGCAGCAGCCAGGCGCTCCATCTCGGCCTCGGGTGTGGTTTCTCGCTGCTTCGCCAGCACGCCTTTGACCGCGGGCGCGTCCAAACCGGCTGCGCGCAACTCGCTCGCGCTAGCCCGCCAGGCCGCCTCCATGCTGGGGAACGCCCGTTCGAGGAGCGCGAAGCCGGCGCTTCCCAGTTGGTATGCCCGGTGCAGGGCCACCCAGTACGGCAGATCATTTGTTCTGAATTCGGTCATGAGCCGACAGGGTACGGGACGAATGCAGGTGCGCAACAGTTAGCTCACCGTTTGCGCACGGCAGGCGGAGCCCGGCGGTCCATGCCTGCTGCCGTGTCCGCGAGGCGATCACGTGATGCCCGCCTGCTCGAGGGCTTCGCGTCTCCGCGGTGAGCTGGTGAACTCGCGGTTGGTCCGCCGGACCCCCCAGCCGCTGGCCTCGATCGCTTGCGGACGCCCTCGAGACGACGCCCTTTAGACGACGTCCGCCGTCGCCGGCTCGGCGGCCAGCGAGCTGAGGGTGACGCGCACCTTCTTGATGCGGCGGCCAAGCACGGACAGCACACGCAGCTCGAGGCCTTGCTCGTTTTCGTCGCCGTCGTCGGTCAAGGTGCTGACCTGATCGCCCGGGGACGCCAGCCGGCCGAGCAGCGTGAAGATCAGGCCACCGACCGTGTCGAAGTCATCCGACCGGATCGAGGTGCCAAAAAGGTCGTTCAGTTCGTCGATCGTCATCCGTGCGTCAACGAGCGCCTCGCCGTCCGCGATGTGCTCGACCTCAACCTCTTCGACGTCGTACTCGTCGCTGATCTCGCCGACGATCTCTTCAAGCAGATCCTCGACGGTGACAACACCGGCGGTCCCGCCGTACTCATCGACGGCGATCGCCAGGTGCACCTGGTCGCGCCGCAGATCGGCCAACAACTCGTCCGCTCGCTTGGTTTCCGGCACGAAGTAGGCGGGACGGCAGACGTCCTGCAGCTTCGTGGGGACCGAATCGGTGCGGAGGTAGGCCAGCAGATCCTTGGCGTAGATCACACCGACAATCGTGTCGAAGGAGTCGCGGTAGAGGGGGATTCGGCTGTACCCAGACTCGGTGATCACCTTCAGCACGTCACCGATCGATGCCTCGATGGTGACGCCAACCAGATCGGTGCGCGGCGTCATCAGCTCGCGGACGGTCTGCTGCGTCATGTCGATCACGCCGCGCATCATCCGCCGCTGCTCCGCCATCGCCGGTTCCTCGCCGGCCTCGGTGACCTCAAGGAGCCCGACCAGCTCCTCGGTCGGATCGACCTCGCGGAGCGAGTCGCCGCGGCCCATGAGCCGCAGGATCAGGTTGATTGGCGCGTTGGCCAGCCAGGCCAGCGGGGTGAACACGATCTGGAGCACGCGGATCGGGATCGATAGCCGCAGCCCCCAGCGCTCCGGGTTCAGCAGCACGATCGATCGCGTCGTCTGGCGGATCAGCGCCACAAAGGCGAACGAGACCAGCGCCGCAACCGAGGTCGCCTGGATCGTCACCTCGGAACCCTGGAGTAGCGCGTAGGTGACGGTCCCCGTGCAGAGCACGATCACGGCGGTCGTGGCGACGCTCAGCGAGCGCAGGATGCGCTGACGCTGCCGGATGTAGCTGAGTAGGAGGTCGCCGAGGCCATTCGAGTGTTGGGTCCGGATCCGCCCCCGGGAGAGCGCGGTCACGCCTGCCTCGGCCGCGGCGATCAGAACCAGGAGGATGGTGGTCGCGGCGAGTGCCGCAGCGACGATGGCGAGACTGCTATCCAAAAGAACGCAGGCATTGGCTCGGTAGCCGCCGCCGGATACTTCTCCTTACTCGGGCCGGATGCGCGCTGGCATGCCGATCACCGTTGCACCTGCCGGGACGTCGCTTGTGACGACGGCTCCCGCCGCGGTGCGTGCACCTGCCCCGATCACGATCGGGGCGATCAACATCGAATCCACTCCGATGAACGCCCCGTCGCCGATCTCGGTTCGGTGTTTCAGGGTCCCATCGTAGTTCGCCGTGACGGTCCCCGCACCGATGTTCACAGCTTGACCGATATCGGCATCGCCGACATAGGTGAAATGCCCGATCCGCGTCTCCGCACCGATGCGCGACGCCTTCACCTCCACGTAGTTGCCGAGGTGTACGTCACGCTCCAGCGTCGATCCCGGCCGGATGTGGCAGTACGGCCCGATCTGCACGCCGTCCGCCAGCGTCGAGCCCTCGAGGGTGGACCCGCCGATCGTCACATCGTCGCCCGCGACGATGTCGCTGAGGATCGCGTTCGGACCAATGCGGCAGCGTTGTCCCAGCCGCGTGGCGCCTTGCAGGTGCACGCCGGGCAGCAGCGTGGTGTCCTCGCCGACCTCGACGTTGGCATCGATGAACGTCGTTGCCGGATCGACGATCGTGACGCCGCTGAGCATCAGCCGCCGCCGCACGCGTTCGCGCAGCACGACTTCCGCGCGTGCCAGCTCCAGGCGGTCGTTGACCTGCTGCACCTCGCTCAGGTCGCGCAGCCGGAACGTCTCAACGCCACCGGAGTCGACCGCCATTTGCACGATGTCGGTCAGGTAGAACTCGCCGCCCGGGCTCGGCTCGATCGCCTCGAGGGCTGCGCGTAACCACGCGGTCTGGCCCATGTACAGCCCCGCATTCACCTCGCGGATCGCGCGGATCGTCAGATCGGCGGCAATCTCCTCGATGATCCCGTCGACCAGGCCGTCGCGACGGATCACGCGACCGTAGCCGGTCGGATCGTCGAGTTCAGCCGTGAGGAAGGTCAGCGGGCCGCCCAGTTCCGCGTGACGGGACGCCGTCAGCGCGAACGTATCGGCCGAAAGCAGCGGCAGGTCCGCGTTCACGATCGCGATGTGCGAGGCCTCACCCGCCGCGTTCACACCCGCGAGCGCGGCGTGACCGGTGCCAAGCGGCTCGCTCTGGATCGCGATCGTCGCATCAGCGCCGGCGGCCTCGGCAATCGCTTCGCCACCCGGCGCGACAACGACGACGATCTGTCGGAAGCCGGCGGCGCGGGCGGCGTCCGACACCAGTCGCACCATCGGTACCCCGGCGACGGGATGGAGCGCCTTCGGCAGCGCGGAACGCATCCGCGTACCGCGGCCGGCGGCAAGGATGACGGCGGTCCAGCCGTCCAGCGGCGCGGATCCGGTGGTCTCGGTCATCGGCGGATCGGTTCGGGACGCCAGTAGGCACGGGCCCGGTTGGGCATGCGCGACTCCAAAATTGACCGCCTCTCACGGCGCATTCTACCCTAGCAACGCGGCGGCGGGCCGGCGCCGTCCCCGGCACCTCCCCTGTGCGAGACTGTGTGAGACCGACCTCGATCCGGACGATCGGATCCGCTTCGGCGGGCCGCGATCTGGACTTCACGCGGGCGGGCTGCGGAGGGCGGCGTTCCTTGACGGTTGATGAACTGCGACAGGCGTTCCTCGAATTCTTTGAGGCGCGCGATCACCGACGCATCCCGTCATCCTCGCTGGTGCCGCACGGCGACCCGACGCTGCTCTTCACGACGGCCGGCATGGTCCAGTTCAAGCCCTACTTCATGGGCCTGGAGGATCCGCCCGCCCCCCGACTGACCTCGATCCAGCGCTGCTTCCGCACCACCGACATCGAGGAGGTAGGCGACGAAAGCCACCTCACGCTGTTCGAGATGCTGGGCAACTTCTCCGTTGGCGATTACTTCAAGCCCGAAGCCGTTGAGTGGGCCTGGGAGTTCCTGACCGGCGTACTCAAGATCGACCCCGATCGCCTCTGGGCGACCGTCTACACCGACGACGACGACGCGTTCGAACTGTGGCGCCAGAAAGGCATTCCCGAGGCGCGCATCCTCCGCTACACCGCGGAGCAGGGGAACTACTGGGGTCCACCCGGCGACTCCGGTCCCTGCGGTCCGTGCTCCGAGCTGCACTACGACTTTGGCGAGCCGACGGAGCCGCGCGCGCCTGACTACGACTACGACGCCGATCACCCCGCCCTTGAGAGCGGGCGCTTCCTCGAGATCTGGAACCTGGTCTTCATGACCTACTACCAGCAGGAGGACGGCACGCGGGAGCTGCTCCCGGCGGCGAACATCGACACCGGCGCCGGTCTCGAGCGACTCGCCTCCGTGTTGCAGGGCGTCCGTACCGTGCACGAGACGGACGAGCTGCGCGCTGTGATCGCCGCCGCCGAGGCCGTGTCCGGCCGCACCTACGATCCGCTGGAGAACCCCGCCGCCACCGAGGCCCTGCGCGCCGTCTCCGAGCACTCGCGCGCGATCGCCTTCCTCGTCACCGACGGCGTGCTGCCGAGCAACGACGGGCGCGGCTACGTGCTGCGTCGCGTGCTGCGACGCGCGGTCTACTTCGGGTACCAGCACCTCGGGCTGCGCGAACCGTTCCTCGGTCGCGTCGTCAGCGCCGCGATCGATAACTCCGTCCGCGCGAACCCGGAGCTGGAGGAGCAGCGCGCGTTCGTCGTCCGCGTCGCGGAGGTCGAGGAAGCGCGCTTCCAGCAGACGCTGGCGCGCGGTCTCGAGCTGCTCGATGCCGTGCTCGCCCGCGAGGCCGCCGCGAAACGCGTCCCCGGCCGCGACATGTTCACGCTCTACGACACGCACGGTCTCCCCCCGGAGCTGACCCGCGAGGTGGCGGCGTCCCACGGCTACGCGGTGGACGAAGCAGCTTTCGAGGCGGAGATGGCCGCGCAGCGCGAACGATCGCGCGGCGACGAGACCTTCGCGGCGGTGGCCGACCAGCGAGCCGCCCGCTACGCCGCGCTCGGCGTCGAATCCCAGTTCGTCGGCTACGAGGGCCTCGAGGCCTCGTCCACCGTCACCTTGCTCATGCGCGACGGAACGACCGTCGATCGCCTGGAAAGTGGCGACGCTGGTGAGCTGGTGCTCGCCGCGTCCAGCTTCTACCCCGAGGGCGGTGGCCAGATCGGCGACCGCGGCGAGGTGATCACGCCCAGTGGCCGCTTCCGCGTGGAGGACACGCACCGCTTCGGCGACGCGATCGTCCACATCGGCAGCGTCTCCGAGGGCGCCATCGCGACCGCCGAGAGCGCGGAATCGCGTGTTGACCCGGAGTTCCGCCTCGGCTCGATGCGCAACCACACGGCCACCCACCTCCTGCACGCGTCGCTGCGCGAGCACCTCGGCACCCACGTGCGGCAGGCCGGCTCGTACGTCGGCCCGGACCGGCTCCGCTTCGACTACACCCACCCCGAATCGCCTACGCGGGAACAGCTCCGTTCGATTCAACGTCTGGTCAATCAGAAGGTGCGCGAGGACATCCAGCGCGAGACGCTCGTCCTCCCCTACGACCAGGCGGTGCAACGTGGCGCGATCGCCTTCTTCGAGGACAAGTACACCGACCAGGTGCGCGTCGTGGAGTACTGCGAGGTCCACGGCCATGGCCAGCAGCACTCGCCGCAGTGCTTCAGCCGCGAATTCTGTGGCGGTACCCACCTCCATTCGACCGGGCAGATCGGCCGCCTCCAGATCGTCTCGGACTCCAGCATTGGCGCCGGCCTGCGCCGCATCGAGGCCGTCACCGGTCCCGAGGCGGACGAATACGTGGAGCAGCGCCTCGATCAGATCGACGCGCTGGCCCAGCGCTTCAAGGTCCCGGCCACCGAGGTGGACGCGCGCGTCGCGACCCTCGAGGACCAACTCGCCAGCGAGCGGCACCGCGCCGATCAGGCGGCACAACAGGCCTCAGCCGGGCGTGCGGATGACCTCGTGGATGCCGCCGAGACGATCGGTGGCGTGCAGGTCCTCATCGCTCGCGTCGAGGTGGACTCCGCCGACTCGCTCCGCCCGATGGTCGATCGACTGCGGCAACGCCTCGGTAGCGCCTTCATCACGCTTGCCGCCGAAATCGACGGCCGGCCGATGTTCGTTGCTGCCGCCACGGATGACGTCGTCGCGCGCGGTCTCCGCGCGGATGAGGTGGTACGAACCGCCGCGCAGCTTACCGGCGGGGGTGGCGGCGGACGTCCGCAACTCGCCCAGGCAGGTGGACGCGATATGGCGCGCATGGATGACGCGCTGGAATCGGCAAGGATCGCCGCGCGGGAGCGGCTCGGGGGCTAGCCCGCGATGAACGAATACCTCAACGCCCTGCGCGATGCGTGGCGCCGCCTCACGGCGTTCGTCAACGACCGGCGCGGACCGGCACGTCGCCCCGTGACGCCGGGCACACCGCGACCGGTGGCTGATCCGGCGGAACGCACCACCGTGGTCGCGCGCGCCGATGACAGCATCAGCAGCGTCGTTCGACGGCTGGAAGCCGCCCCCACCCGCCAGGTGGTGCTGGTCGTACCTCGCGAGGCGCGCGCGCTCCGTGATCCCGCCGCCTGGCCGCATGTCGCCGCCGTTGCGAAGCGCAATTCGCTCCGGCTCGGCATCGTCGCCGCGCGCGGCGACGTGCGCAGCTACGCACGCCAGAACGGCCTCTCGTCGGCCGCCTCCGTCGGCAGCGTCGTGCGATCGCCGCACCACCGGGTTCGCATGGGCGACCGCGAGTTCTACGTGCCGCGCATGGCCTGGGGGCCGTTGATCCGTGGCGCGGTCCTCGTCGTCGGCCTCTGGGTGCTCGGGTTGGTCGCCTGCAACACCATCCCGTCCGCCGAGGTGGTGATCGTTCCGGCCTCGGAAGAGATGACCGCCACGCTCCGCGTCCGCCTCAATCCGATCGCGAACACCCCCGACATCGAGCTCGCTATCCAGCCGGCGACCAGCTTCAAACACACCTTCACGCACACGATCGCGATCGTCACCTCGGGAGAGGTGGAGGTGCCGGACGAACGCGCGACCGTGATCCTCGAGTTCGCGAACGCCACGGAAGAGGACGTCCTCATCAGCGCCGGCGCTGAGATCGACGACGAGAGCGGCATCACCTTCGCCACTGACGGCGACGTGACCATCATCGCCGGCGAGACCGCCTCGACGGGTGCCACGGCTGTGTTGGCCGGCACGCTCGGAAACGTCCCCGCCTCCACCTTGATCCTCAGCGGCGACCTCCCAACGGGCATCACCGTCACCAACCCGACCGACGCAACCGGTGGCACCGACAAGCTCGTCCCCGCCGTCTCCGAGGAAGACGTGGCGCAGGTCAACCGCATCGCCGACGAGGTGCTGCGCCGCATCGGCGAGCGCGAGCTGGAGGCCGCTGTCATCGGTGGGACCGTCTTCCCGCAGACAGTCGCGGTCTCGATCTTCAGCCGCGAGCCGCTCTCAAACCTCGGCGATCCGACCGAGGTCTTCCTCGTCGACTACACCGCCATCATCTCCGCGCTCGTGGTCACCGAGGAGGAGGCGATCGCAACCGCCGATGCGGTGCTCCTCGCCCACCTCGGGATCGGACAGGCGCTGTTGCCGGGCAGTTCGTCGGCGCGGCTGGAGAACGCGCGGATCGAGGGCAACAGCGTCACCGTCGATCTCATCGCGACCGGGCTTGTCGCCGATCTCGTTGACACGCAGCTCGTGCGCGACGCGATCAAGGGCGATTCACCGGATCAGGCGCGCCGCGAAATCCAGGACCTGCTCCCGCTGGAAGGCCCCGCCAGGATTGAGCTCCGACCGGGGATCATCCCCTGGCGCTGGCTCCCGAGGAACGCCGATCGGATCACCATTACCTACGCCGGTCCCGCCAGCCTCCTCCCAGACACCGAGGACGACGAGGACGACACGCCCGCCGGTCTGCTGACCACCGGCGCCAGCGTGACCGCGACGCCCACGGCGACCGCGACGCCAACGGCCATCGCAACGGCGGCGCCGTAACGTGCGCTGGCTCGCCGTCGATCCCGGCGAGGCGCGCGTTGGCCTCGCGATCTGCGACGCCGAGGAGCGCTTCGCCGTCCCCCTCGAGGTGGTGCCCGCGTCCGCCGCGTTCCCGGCGATCCGCGCGATCGTCGCGCGCGAGGAGATCGCCGGCATCGTCGTTGGCCTGCCGCTGCTCCCGAGCGGCGACGAGGGCGATGCGGCCGCGATGGCCCGCAAGCTGGGCGATCGACTGGCGCGCAAACTCGGGATTGACGTCGTCTACGAGGACGAACGGCTGACCAGCGTCGCCGCGGAGCGCCAGGCGCGAGACGCCGGGAGCGGCAAGCGACCGAGCGATGACCTTGCCGCCTCGATCCTCCTCGATCAGTTCCTCGCGCAGCGACGCGCCGCCGCGCTGGGTGGGGGGCACGAGGGCTGATGCCACGACGTGATCCGCTCAGCTACCTCCGCGATCCGCTGACCTTCGCGCTCGGCTTGATGGCGCTGTTCGCGCTCGTCGTCGGCGTCGTGATGATGCAGCGCCTCCTCGATACCCCCGCGCGCATCGCCGAGGATGTGGCCGGCCTCGAGCCCGGGCGCGTGATCGGCCTCGAACCGATCGAGGTGGTTATCCCGGACGGCGCCGGCGCTGCCGAGATCCGCCAGCTCCTCCTCGATTCGGGCGTGCTCACGGATGCCGGCGCGTTCGACACGCTGCTTGCCTTCAGTGGCGTCACCGCCGAATTGAAGGCCGGCCGCTATGACTTCACCGCCGGCACCTCGGCGGCCGAGGTGATCCTCCAGCTCCGCCGCGGCGGCCTCGACGCCGATCTCGTGCGATTCCCGGAGGGCCTCCGCGTCGGCGAGGTAGGGGACATCCTTGTCGAAGCAGGCATCGTCACCCGCGGCCAATGGGACGCGGCGGTCGATGACGACTGGCAGCACCCCGCGCTCGCGGACAAACCGCTGGAGGCATCGCTCCTCGGCTACCTGCTGCCCGCCAGCTATCCCTTCCGCGAAGCGACCACCGCGCACCAGGCCGTCGAGGCGATGCTGGACGCCTTCACGCAGCAGGTGACGCCGGAACTGCGCGCCTCCGCGGAGGACTCCGGCCTCACCATGCACCAGGTGCTGACGCTCGCATCGATCGTCGAACGTGAGGCCGCGCTCGCCTCGGAGCAGCCGTTCGTGGCGTCGGTGTTCCTCAACCGGCTCCAGCAGGGGATCCCACTCCAGGCGGATGCCACCGTGCAGTTCGCGATCTCCACGCCGGAGAGCGTCGCGGAGTTCGGTTGGTGGAAACAGGGCGGGCTCGAACAAGCCGATCTGGAGATCGACTCGCCGTACAACACCTATCTCTACGCGGAGTTGCCGCCCGGACCGATCGCCAATCCCGGCATCGCGGCGATCGAGGCGGTCATCCACCCGGCCACAAACGGGTTCCTCTACTTCGTCGCGTCGCCCGAATGCGACGGCTCACACCTCTTCGCCGGGACGCTTGAGGAGCACAACCTCAACGTCGAGGCCTTCCGCGCGTCCGTCTGCGCGGAGTAGCGTCGAGGCGTGACTCAAACGATCGCGCTCCTCGGCCACCCCGTCTCGCACTCGATCTCGCCCGTGTTCCAGCAGGCGGCACTCGACGCGCTGCGGATCGACGCGCGTTACGAGGCGTGGGACACGCCGCCACTCGAACTGCAATCGGCGATCGAGCGCCTCCGCTCGCGCGACGTGCTGGGCGCCAACGTCACCGTCCCGCACAAGGTCGACGTGATGCGCCTGATCGATCAGCCGGACAGCCTCGTCGAGTTTGTCGGCGCGGTGAACACGATCGTCAATCGCGACGGCAAACTCCACGCCACGAACACCGACATCACCGGCATCCTCGCGGCACTCGCCGAGGTCAAGTCGGAACTCGCCGGCGTGAACGTGGTGGTGCTCGGCGCGGGCGGGGCTGCGCGTGCAGTCGTCGTCGCGATGCGCCGCGCCGGCGCCGCGCGGGTGACTGTCGCCAATCGCACACCGGCGCGAGCGGAGGCGTTGATCGCCCTCGGCGGGTCCGATTTCGACGTCCGGACGTGCCCGCTCGACCTCGAATCGGAGCGGCTGCGCGTCGCGGTGGCGGCCGCGCGGGTGATCGTCCAGACCACCTCGCTCGGCATGCGGCACGGACCGGACGAGGCCGCCACGCCGCTCCCGTCGCGGATGTTCCATCAGGGACAACTGGCGTTCGATCTCGTCTACACGCCCGAGCGAACGCCCTTCCTCGCGGCCGCGGAACACGCCGGCGCGCAGACCCTCGGGGGCCTCGCGATGCTCGTGCACCAGGGCGCCGCGGCGTTCCAACTCTGGACCGGCCGCGAGCCGCCGTTGGCCGTCATGTTCGAGGCCGCGCGCGCGGCGCTCGACGCGAGCGCGACGGCACCTGAGACTGGTATGCGATAGCGTGTCGTCGGTTGATCGCGAGCGGTAGTCGCGCTGCCGCACGACCGACCCGAGGCGCTGACCGCCGCCGCGAACGAGGGACATGCCATGGGCCTTGGGCTTGCCATCACGATGTTTCTTGGTATCGGCGTGGTGCTGGGTTTCATGGTGATCCAGGCGATGTTCGCCGCGCGGAAGTGGCGGTCCGTGATCCGCGGTGGCGATCACGGCGCGCTGATGCAGCTCCTGGATCTGACCTTCGAGGGCTGGCGAACTAGCCGCCCGGCCAAAGGCACCCCGCCCGCAGACTTCCGCGCACTCCATACCGCCGCGCTGATCGCCGCCGATCGCGAGCGGATCCGCGTCTCGATGCTTGCCGAGGCCGACGTCCGCGTCGTCGACGGCAAGCGTGACGAAGTGGCGAACGAGTACGTCGTCGCCCGCCGCGCCGCCGTGCGCATGGTCGAGCGGCTGCTCTACGAGGTCCCGTATGCCAGCTTCAACGCCGCCCAGGTCGATGTGAACCTGGAGTACCGCGACGCCGCCGGTGCGACGCTGACTCGCTGCCTGCTGACAACGATCGCCCGACGGGAGGTGGCCCAGATGAGCGACTGGCGCGACGGCGATCCCGAGGAGCTGCTGGCCGAATGGCAGACGCGCGACGGCGAACGCGGCACGGAACCGGATCCGGATCGCGCGCCGCTGATCACCGCCGATGAAGTCGCCGCCGTGGTCGCCGCTGAGCGCGCGGTCCGCGAGCCGTCGCGATGACTGGCTTCCGCTGGCTGACCGCCGGTGAGTCGCACGGCAAGGGCCTCACCGCGATCGTCGAGGGCGTCCCAGCCGGGCTCTTCCTCAGCGAGGATCTGATCGCCGCCGATCTGAGCCGCCGCCAGGGTGGCTACGGCCGCGGCAAACGTCAGCAGATTGAGCAAGATCGCGCCGAGATCATGTCCGGCGTGCGACACGGACTGAGCATCGGCTCGCCGATCGCGCTGACGATGGTCAACCGCGATCACCAGAACGCCAACTGGCGCGTCCGCATGGCGACCGATCCGGTCGATGAAGACGTCGAACGCGTGACCCTGCTTCGTCCCGGTCACGCCGACCTCGTCGGTACGCAGAAGTACGGCTTCGACGACGTCCGTCCGATCCTCGAACGATCGAGCGCGCGCGAGACCGCGGCCCGCGTCGCCGTCGGCGCGATCGCCCGCGCCCTCATCGCCGAACTCGGCGTCGTCGTCCACTCACACACGCTCTCGATCGGCAGCGTCACCGCCAAGGTGCCCGCCCGCATCGATTGGGATGCCGTCGACGCCTCCGCCGTGCGCGTCGCCAACTCAGCCTTCGAGCAGCCAATGATCGACGAGATCGATCGCACCCGCGAGAACCTCGACACCCTCGGCGGGGTCTTCGAGGTGCGCGCGAGCGGGGTGCCAATGGGCCTCGGCAGTCACGTCCACTGGGACCGCAAGCTCGACGGCCTGCTCGCACAGGCGGTGATGTCGATCAACGCCGTGAAGGCCGTGGAGATCGGCGACGGCTTCGCCGGCGCCCACGCGCCGGGTTCCGAGGTGATGGACGTGATCCTGCCGGCCGCGGCCTGGGAACGTCGGCCGTGGGAGCGCGCCTCCAACCGCGCCGGTGGCCTCGAGGGCGGCATGACCAACGGCGAAGACGTGGTCGTGCGCGGCTACCTCAAACCGATCTCGACCGTGCCACGCCGCATGCCAACCGCCGATCTGCTCACCGGTGAAGAGACCGAGTCGTTCTACGAACGCTCGGATGTCGCCGTCGCCCCCGCCGGGGGCGTCGTCGGCGAGGCGATGGTCGCGATCGTGCTGGCCGGCGCCATTCTCGAGAAATTCGGTGGCGACCACGTCGCCGAGCTACGGCGCAACTTCGAGGCGTTCCGTGCGACGGTGGGACCGCGGGACCGACTGACGGGGGCAAACGACTGATGGCTGGACAACAGATAGTGCTCGTCGGGCTCTCAGGCGTCGGCAAGACGACCGTCGGTCGCGCGCTCGCGGAGCGCCTCGGCTGGCCCTTCCTCGACACCGATGACATGGTCACCGCCGCCGAGGGCAGCACCCCGGCGCAGCTCATCGACAGCGGTGGCGAGCCCGCCTTCCGCAAGATCGAGGAGCGCGTGGTCGCCGAGGCGTCACAGCGCACGCCGGCGGTGATCTCAACCGGCGGCGGCGCGTTCCTCAGTGCTCGCAACCGCGCCGCGCTCGGTGAGCGCGGCTTCATCTGCTACCTCGATGCCACGCCGACGGCGATCGCCGCGCGCTTGCGCGCCGGCTCCGAAGGCGAGCGCCGCCCGCTGCTCGACGATGACCCGGCAGGGCTCGAGGCCCGCCTCGCGCAGCTCGATCGCGAGCGCCGTCGCTTCTACAGCCACGCCGACATCTGGGTACCGGTGCAGCCCTTCGGGGACGCCGACACGAAGGTCCTCGATGTCGCGGTGAACCGGATCCTCCGCGCCTGGGCGATCGATGGCGATCGCCTCGCTGCACTGCCGCGCCGCCTCGAACGGCTCGGCTCCGACGCACCGGCGGTCGGTCCGGCCGCGGTCGTCGACACCGGTTGCGAGCGCTACCCGATCTGGGTCGGGGCCGGCGAACTCGACCGGCTCCCCGATCGCCTCGAACAGCTCGAGCTGACCGGCCGGCGCGTCTTCCTGATCTCCGACAGCGAGGTGATCGACAAGTACGGACGCCGCGCGGCGGAAGCGCTCGACGCCGGCGGTATCGCCGGCACCTCGTACGTCGTCCCCGCCGGCGAGCAGTCGAAGCAGCTCCAGGTCGCGCGCGAGATCTACGGTTGGCTCGCCGAACAGCGCGCCGAGCGTCGCGACCTCGTGATCGCCCTCGGCGGCGGCGTGGTCTGTGACCTCGCCGGATTTGTCGCCGCGACCTACCTCCGAGGAATGCCGTTCCTCCAGATCCCGACCACCGTCCTCGCCATGAACGACGCCGCCATCGGCGGCAAGGTCGCGGTCGATCTGCCGGACGGGAAGAACCTCGTCGGCGCCTTCCACCAGCCGCGCGGCGTCGTCGCGGACGTCTCCACGCTGCGCACGCTTCCCGGTCGCGCCTTCGCCGAGGGCTTCGCCGAGGTCATCAAGCACGCCTGGATCCTCGATCCGGAGCTGCTCGCCGAACTGGAAGCCCGCCCCGACTCCTACCAACCACACTCCGAGGTGGAACTGCTCGTCGACGTGACCGCCCGTTCAGCGCGGCTGAAGGCGCTGATCGTCTCCAGCGATCCGGAAGAGCGTGGGTTGCGGGCAATCCTCAACTACGGCCACACGATTGGCCACGCGATTGAGGCGACCACCGGCTTTAGCGAGTTCCTCCACGGCGAAGCCGTCGCCATCGGCATGATGGGCGCCGCCCGCATCGCACACGGCCTCGGCCTGATCGACGAGGAGCTGGTCGCTCGTCACGGCGACGTCCTCCGTGGCTTCGGTCTGCCGACCGCCTCATCGAGCATCGATGTGGAGCGGGTCCTCGGCGCCATGATGCTCGACAAGAAGGTGGAGCAAGGCCGGCTGCACTTCGTTCTCCTCGAGGGCGTCGGCAAGCCCGTCGTGCGCTCCGACGTCCCGGAAACCCTCGTCCGTTCGGTGCTCCGCGACCTCGCGCGCGGCTAGCGAGGCGGCACGGTGGTCGGCTACGGAAAGAAACGCCGGCGCATCATCGCCATCGCGAAGGGCCGCGTGCAGGGGGTCGGCTACCGCGCGTTCTGCGCCGACCATGCGATGCGCCTCAACATCGATGGCTACGTCCGCAACCTCAACGACGGCCGTGTCGAGCTGGTCGCCGAATGCGACGAAGGCACGCTCCGCCACGTCGTCGAGCTGATGCGCGAAGGCCCCGCGTTCTCACGCGTCGAGGACGTCACGTTCCGCTGGGAAGAGCCGACCGGCGAGTACCGCGGCTTCGAAGCGGTGATCTAGCCGCGCGTCCCTGCTCGCCCCGCACCGCGCAGGCGCTAGCGCCCGCCCCGCGCCCCCGCTTCGAACGACTCACCCATCGACCGCAGGAACTCCGCGTCCTCGAACGCCCGCAATGACGCCAACGCCAGCGCCTGTGCCGCGCGGATCGTCGCCTCGTGCGATTCCTCCGTGGCGGCCGCGCCGGTGAACGCCCGCGTGTGGTTCCCACCCTCCGAGGGGATGCGGTAGTGCGGATGCAGCCCCGGCAGCACCTGGCTGACGTTCCCCATGTCCGTGCTCCCGCCCCCGAGCCCCGGCCGGATCGTCCCGCCGAGGGCTTCGAAACTCTCGAGGTACGCGTCCGCGAGCTTTGGATTCTGCCGCAGGTTCTCGTACGGCGAATCGGACCACGTGGCGTCGAGCGTGCAGCCCGTCTGCTGCGCCGCGCCGCTGAAGCAGGCGAGCACCCGTTCGCGTAGGGCATCCACCTGCTCGCGGGTGGGAGCGCGCACCAGCAGCCGCGCCTCGGTCCGTTCCGGAATGATGTTCGGCGAATCGCCACCGTGCGTGATCACGCCGTGGACGCGATGCGTCGGCTCGATCTGCTGCCGCAACAGCCCGAGCGCGGCGAAGCCGAGCAGCATCGCATCGAGGGCGTTCACGCCTCGCCACGGCGCGCCGGCGGCGTGGCTCGCCTGCCCATGGAACTCGATCGTCAACCCGTGATGCGCCAACGAGGATGGACGCACCTCGTCGCCCATCCCGGGATGCAGCATCACCGCCGCGTCCACGCCCTCGAACGCCCCGGCCTCGATCAGCCGAAGCTTGCCGCCGCCGCCACGTTCCTCGGCCGGCGCGCCCAGCACGAGCACGGTGCCGCGAACCTCGGAGTCGCGTAGCGCGGCGCGCAAACCGAGGCCGACCGCGACGCCCGCGATCGCGATCAGGTTGTGCCCGCAGGCGTGCCCGATCTCCGGCAGCGCGTCGTACTCGCAGAGCGCCGCAACCACCGGCCCGCCGCTCCCCGCCGAGGCCCGAAACGAGGTCTCCATGCCGTGCGCGGACCGTTCCACCGCGAACCCCGCGCCCGCGAGGTAGTCGGCCAGCGCGTCGTGCGCGTGCGTCTCCTCGTAGCCCAGCTCCGGGTGCGCGTGGATGTCGAGCGACAGCGCGCGCAACTCCCCGGAAGCGGCGCGAATCGCGTCGAGGGCGGCTTGTTCCGCGGAGGTGAATGGCACGGCGGATCCGATCTGCTACTGCGACCCGGTGGCACGAGGCGGTCGCAGCCGCTTCGCAAGGCTGACCTCGTGCCCGTCCGGATCGAGGATGTGAAAGTAGCGCTCGCCCCACGCAGCGTCGCTCGGCGCCATCGCCGGCTGGTAGCCAGCCTCGATCAGCTTCGTGTGGAAGGCGTCCACGTCGTCCACGTGCAGGATGTAGCGACCCCACGGACCCCACGTCGCCTCCGGTGTCGCAAGGAACAGGTTGAGCCAGGCGTCACCTACCTTGACCGTCACGAACGACTGGTCCGGCGCCGACCACACCGTGCGGAAGCCCAGCACCGCGTAGAACGCCAGCGCCTTCGCCATGTCGCGCGTGGCGAGCGTGATCGCGCTGAGCTTCTCAACCTGCATCGAGGGCGACCGTTACTCCCGAGGTGGCCGGCGCCGGATGTTCAGCCGAACCGACTTCGGGAACTCGACGCCCTTGAGCTGTTCGACCATCGCCAGCACCGGCTTCGCAATCATGTCCTTCACGAAGCCCATCGCCTCGACGGGCTCCTCGTCGACCGTGATCTGCATCGAGACCTCCGGCTCCACGCCCAGGATCTCCCGCTCGACCAGCTCCGCGAGCCCGTTCGTCTCCCCTGGCCCAAACCTCGCGAACGTCCCCGCCAGTTCCTCCGCGCTCACCACCGCCAGTAGGTCGGCCTCGGCGGTCTCGATCGTGTGGTCGCCGGGCGGGACGAGTTCGACGGCCGGGTAGCCCGCGTCCTCGAACCCCTCGGCCAGCAGCAGATCCACGCTCGGATCCAGCGAGGCAACGACGGAGCGCAGTCCCGGCAGCGGCATCGACCGTTCGAGGGTGACCCGACCGCCGTTCGCAAGCACGATCACCGTCGCCGTCGCCCCCGCGTCGAGCTGCCTCGACGCGTCAGGATCGAGGAGCGCCGACTCGATCGACTCGCGCCGGACCGCGGTAGCGACGCGCCAGTTGCGCGCCCGCAGCGCCTCGACCAGCGACACGATCAGCAGCGTCTTGCCGGAGCCCGGCGGTCCGACGACGCGGAGTACGTTGGCCATCGATACCTCGCTAGTAGCCGGGTGCGGGAGCGCTTGCCGCCGAGCCGTAGAGCGCGCGCTCGCGGTCGGCGAGGATCACGTCGCACTCCTCGCCAGGCTCGATCGTCTCGCGATCCTCGGGGCAAATCGCGAACGCGCTCGCAAGCGCCATCGAGGTGAGCACGCCGGATCCCTGCGGCCCGGTCAGCCGCACGACCGGCTTGCCATCCTCCTCGTCGAGCAGCACGCGCGCGTAGAAGCGCCGCCCATCGGTGTTGCGGATGCGATCCTTTGCGACAGCGCGGATCATTGGCCGCGGCCAGGCGTGTTCCTTGCCGAGCATCTTGAAGATGGCGGCGCGACCGAACAGCTCGAACGTCAGCATCGCCGAGACCGGGTTGCCGGGCAGCCCGAGGTGCGGAATCGAACGTCCGCCTTCACCACGGAACGTGCCGAACGCGAGCGGCTTACCCGGCTTCATTTTCACAGTCCAGAAGCCGACCTGGCCCTCGTTGGCGAGCACCGTCTTCACCACGTCGAAGTCCCCGCGCGAGACACCCGCCGAGGTGACCAGCATGTCGGCGTCCGCGAGCCCCTCGTGGATGCGCGCCGTCAGCGCCTCGACCGTGTCGCGCGCCACATCGAGGACCTTCGGGATGCCGCCGAAGCTGCGCACCTGCGCGGCCAGCGAGAACGCGTTGGAGTCGTAGATCTTCCCCGGCGTGAGCGGCTGACCGGGGCGCAGCAGTTCGTCACCGGTGCTGAGCACGGCGACGACGGGACGGCGGTACGCCAGCACCCGGTCGCGACCCAACGAGGCGAGCACACCGACCTGCGCCGGCCCGATCACCGCGCCCTCGCGAAGGACCGTCTCGCCCTCGCGGACGTCCTCGCCCGCGACGCGGATGTTCGCCCCCGGCCGCGCCTCGACGTCGATCCGTACCGAGGTGCGCGACGGATCGTAGCCATCCGATCCGTACTCGTCCGTCTCCTCGAAGGGCACCGTCGAGTCGGCGCCATCCGGCAGCGGAGCGCCGGTCATGATGCGGACGGCCTGCCCGGGACCGACGGTGCCCGGGTACACCTCGCCGGCCGGCAGGTACCCGATCACCTCGAGCTGCAGCGGCGTGTCGTAAGTCGCCCCGGCGGTGTCCGCGGCGCGGACGGCGTAGCCGTCCATCGCCGTGTTGGCCAGTGGCGGGATGCTGAACCCCGCGACGACGTCCTCGGCCAGTACCTGGCCGACCGCGTCGAGCAACTCCACCTCGATGCTCCCGAGGCGTGCGAACTGTTCGAGGATCCGCGTGCGCGCCTCCTCCACCGAAATCATGTCGGCGGGCAGGATGCTGCGCGTGCTCGTGCTGGTCGCGCTGTAGGTCAGCTCTTCGGTCATGTCATCGGGCATGCGAACCCCCTCGCTGGCCAGTCTACGAGGGGGTCCCGCATCCGTCCGTCGCCCGGCCCCACGTCCTAAGGCGCGTCGATCAGGTAGAAGCTCGGCGGGCCATAGCCGCACTCGCCCAGGTGCTCCGCGATCGGCGCTCCACCGGCCGGCTGGATCGGCTGGGCGGGCCCGCCGTGCACGTGCAGGTAGAAGCAGAACGGGAGGTGCTCTTCCACCTCAACCATCCCCGTCGCGTTGTAGAAAACCCCTCCGAGGTAGAACGCGAGCACCTTCCCCGGCGGCACCGTGGTATCGAACGCCGCCGGCACCGCTCCCGACGACGGGTCCGGGATCTCGAGTTCCGGCGGTTCGGTCGGGTCCGGCGTCCCGGTTGGCGGCGCGATGCCGCTCGTCGCCGTCGGTGGCGCGCCCGCCGAGACGCAGGTCACCGCGCCAACGTAATCGTCGCGATTCTCGGCGACGTGGTCAGACCCCACCGGGAGTTGATTGCCGTCGAGGTGGATCCGGCCTGGCGAACGCGTCTGCGCCGCGATCACGGTCACCCCGCCCGTCCCAACTTCGATCGCCGTCACCGGCACGATCAGCGCGAACTGCCCGGCGTCGAACTCGTAGCTCGGCTCGCCCGCCGGTTGCACGCAGCCCTCGACGCGGGGCAGCGCCTTGCTTGGCACCGTCGCATCCAGGAACGCGTCGAACTGGATCGTGACGAACCCGCTCGCCCCCACCATCAGCTCCAGTGAGCTGAACGACTTGACCCCCGGCGACACCACCGTGTCCCCGTCCGTGCTCCCGTCGGTGTAACGGAAGCCCGCCGAGAACCCGCCCTGCCCGAACGCTTCCGAGGCCGGTCGGTACTGGCCTTCTCCCTGGATTCCGGCCATCCGCTGCCACAACAGCGTCGTGTCCGGCGTCGCGATCGTGCAGGTTGTCGTCGGCTCGTAGGCGAAATACTCGCGCGCTCGGAAGCCCGCGTTCAGGGTGTTCGAATTGCAGATCGCCGCGTGCACGATCGAGTTGTTGCTCACCCAGTGCCGCTACAACCCCTGGATCGTAATCGCCAGCCACCACGTGCCGTCGGCCTCCGTCCACCAGTAGAAGTTGCCGGCTTCCGTCGCCGCGAGGCGCTGTTGGACTCGTCCGGCGGCCGCCTCGTTGGCGAACGACTCCACCGAGACCCCGCGCGGCGATCCGTGCGTCGCTAGGTACAACGCCCCGGTTCCGCTGGTCTGCTGGAAGTTGTCCCAGCCCCGCCCCTCGAACGCGCGGTGCGTCGCCTGGTACACCCAGACCTGGTAGCCTTCCTTCTTCACGACGTCGAAGAACGGAGCGGCGTCGCCGTCGTCCGGGAGCGTCGTGAAGATGTACGCCTCTGGCTTCCCCGGCGTCTGCGACATCCCACCCGCCCCCTGAGCCGCCAGCGGCCGAGCATCGTTCCGCGCCCCCTCGTAACTGATCGAGGTGTCTCGTGCCGTCCCCGCCGGAGCGTCGGCACCCGCGCGAACCGCCCCTGCCCCCGCACCTGTCGAGGGCGCGCGTCGCGTCTGCGCTGCCGGTTCGTAGCGATCGATCAGCTCCGCCACCACGCTCTCGTGCGTCAGCAGCTCCACCAACCGCGCCTCGCGCTCCGATCCACCGAGGCCAATCGCTTCGTCGATCTGCGCAACCAACTCAATCGCCGCTGACCCCGCGACGTACAGCGTCGGCCCATCGCTCGGCACGAGGATCAAGCCACCCGCATCCAGCAACGTGGACCACTCGCTCGCCAGTGCGGCCGCGTCCGCCTCCAGCTCGCCGTCCGATCGCGCTCGCAACGCCCCGTCGGGCGGCGTCGGTATGAAGAACACCTCGAGGCCCGCCGTGTCCGTGATCGCGAGTTCGCCCGC
The DNA here is from genome assembly GCA_027593235.1 of Chloroflexota bacterium. Classification (GTDB taxonomy): domain Bacteria; phylum Chloroflexota; class Dehalococcoidia; order UBA2979; family UBA2979; genus UBA6627. The sequence goes on along the minus strand of JAQCIU010000019.1, from coordinate 25,626 downwards.
CTCGGCATCAACGACTACGGAAGCCAGCAGCGGCTCACCCGCGATTGCGTCTGCCGCCGCCTGGAGCGCAGACGCGCTCGCGGCGGCGGCGTACAACGCCGCCGGCGCGTGGTTCGCCAGCCCGAATGCGCTCTCGATCGGCGCGTTCATGTCGGGCGCATCCGGCGTCACCCCGCCCAGTGTCAGGATCGTCTCCCCGTTGACGCTCACCGCGCGCCCGCTCGACGCCACGTCATACGGCGCGTCGATTCGCTCGCCCTCGAAGATGAACGTCCCGGGACCGGCCGCTGCGCCCGCCCCTGCGTCTGCCCCGCCACCCCCACCGTCCGAGGTCGGCGTCGCGACCGGTGTCGGATCGTCACCCCCGCTGCAAGCCAGGGCGACGACGGCGCTAACGACGAGGAGTGTCGCGAAGAGGTGGGGCAGGCGAGGCGAGTGAGCGTTCATGCGCCAAATGATAACGGGCGTAGATGATTCCTCAACCGCCCGAGAGTGCGCCTAGCGCCCCAGCCACCCCGCGTCCCCCGCCCGCGCGACCGCCTCCGCCCGGTTCGACGCGCCCAGCCGGTCGAACACCGCGCGCAGGTGGTACTTCACCGTGCGCTCGGTGATCCCGAGGGCCGCCGCAATCTCCCGGTTCGTCGCCCCGCCGGCTACGAGGGCGATCACGCTGCGCTGTCGCTCCGTCGGCTGGGCGCGGTGCGCGTCGTCGCGCAACGCGCGGTCGACATCGGCGTCGACCACCCGCTCCCCAGCAGCGATACGCCGGATCGCGTCGACCAGCGCCGCGGCGCGTAGGCCTTTCGTCACGTAGCCGTCCGCACCGGCATCGAGGGCTGCGCGCGCTCGGTCCGCGTCGCGGTACGCGGAGAACACGAGGATGCGCGTGTCGCCGTCGTTCGCGCGGACGGCGGCGATCACGGACGGCGCGTCGCCGGGTGGCAGCTCGTAGTCGAGCAGCAGGACGTCGGGCGCACGCACGCCGCAGATCGCGATCGCCCGCTCCGAATCGTCGGCCTCACCGACCACCTCGAACCCGCGCGCGCCGAGCAACGCGACGACGCCGTCCCGCACGACCGGGTGGTCGTCCGCGACGACGACGCGCAGCACCGCAACCTCCGGAGGCGCGGTGCTGCTTCCGCTACCCGCCGGCATCGACGCTCACGCTGACCTCGACGCGGGTGCCCTCACCGGGCGCCGTCTTGAGCCGGAACCGCCCACCAAGGAGACGCACCCGCCGCCGCATGCTCGCCAGCCCGTAGCCGTGCGGAGAAGCGTAGACAGTGGCTCGCTCGAACCCGCGCCCGTCGTCCTCGAGGATCAAGCTCAGCCGGCGGTCACGGCGGCGCAGCGTGATCGTCGCGTGGCTGGCGTCGGCATGCTTCACCACGTTGTGCAGCCCCTCGGAGATGACACGCAGCAGGCCGTGCTCCACCGCCGGCGACAGCGGCTCGGCGGTCAACTCGATCTCGCGCTCGACCGGAATGCCGTAGTTCGCCGTGAACTCATCGGCCAGCCGTCCGATCGCCGCCGCGAGGCCACCGCTCTCCGCAGCCCGCGCGTGTAGCCCCTCGATCGCGCCGCGCGCGTTCTCCAGCGCCTGCTGCGTCAGATGCGCGCTGCGCTCCAGCCGCTCCGCCGCCACGTCCGGCGAGTCGGCCAGCGCCCCCGCCGCGACATCGAGGTTGAGCGCGATGCCGGTCAGCGCCTGCAGCACGGTGTCGTGCAACTCCTGCGCCAGGTTGAGCCGGTCCGCCGTGACCGCCTCGGCGACGGCGCTGCCCTGCACCTCAAGCCCCGCGACCCCAACGGCGAGCATCCGGCCGATCAGCGTCAGCACCGCGAGGTCGGGCTCGGGGATCGCCCGCCAGTCCTCGCGAGCGACGTTGATCACGCCGACGCGACGCCCGGCGGCGATCAGCGGCACGGTCGTGTGGTGGGTCAGCCCCGCGCTGTCGCCGGGCCGAATGCCGTAGAGCCGCGTGCACTGAATCATGTCGACGTTGTCGGCGCGCGCGCCCGGCACGTGCGGCTCCAGCAACGCCTCCACGCACCAGCAGAGGCCTTCCCAGCGCTCCGGCTCCTCGGAAAAGACGGGCGGTAGTCCGCGTGTCGCCGCCAGCCGCGGCTCTCCGGTGTCGCGATCGAAGAGGTAGGCCCAGCCCGTCGGCATTGCGTACGCATCGCAGACCGTGTCGACGACGCGCTGGCACATCGCCCCACCGTCGAGGTGCCCCGCTTCCTCCGCGACCGCGCGGCTCACCGCGTCGAGCAGCTCGAAGGTCGGGACATCCGAGGCGCTGGGCCGATCGTTCGAGGACGGCTGCGTCGAAGGCATGTGCGGATCGTGCCACAGGAAGCCTCGGCCCGACTGTCCGCGCGGTCAGGTTCGCGCTTGACCGGCGGGGCGATGATGACGGTGCATCGCGAACTCCAGGGAGGCGCGCCATGGCGACGAACACGACGAACAGTGCCTGGACCGAGGTCGGTCCGCTGGACGACCTCCGCGACGGCCGCCTCGTGAAGCGCCTCGGCGACCGCCAGGTCGTCGTCATCGAGAGCCAGGGCCGGCTCTACGCCCTCGATAACCGTTGTCCCCACGAGGGCTACCCGCTCGCCGTCGGCCGTGTGAATGACGAGGCCTGCACGCTGACCTGCGAGTGGCACAACTGGAAGTTCGCCCTCGAGGATGGCGCGGCGCAGTTCGGGGAGGAGGGCGCGCGCTCGTACCCGCTGCGCGTCGATGGCGGTCGCATCTTCGTAGACCTCACCCCGCCGCCGGTCGAGGACCAGATGAGCGAGCGCCTCGCGAGCCTGCGCGAGGGCCTCGTCAAATTCGAGGGCGGTCGCATCGCCCGCGAGGCTGCACGACTCCTCGAGCTCGGCATGCTCCCCGCCGAGGTGATGCGGCAGGGCGCTCTACATAACGCAGAGCGCGAGGAGTACGGCTGGGGCCACGCCCTCGCCGTCATCGCCGACTGCGTCTCCCTCGCCGAGTTCTACCCCGACGAGGCGGTCGTCCCCACGGTCCGCGCCCTCTTCGCCAGCTCCGATCCGGTCCGCCGCTACCCCGCGCGCCCGACTCCCGAGGGCCAACAGCCCTCGGATGCGGCAGGGGAGCGCGAGTTCCGCCACCGCATCGAGACCGAGGACGTCGACGGCGCGGAAGCAATGTTGACAGGCGCAATCGAGTCCGGCGCGCCCTCGGGAGAGATCGCGCGCTGGCTGACGAACGCCGCGACGGACCATTTCCTCGGCTTCGGCCACCAAATGATCTACGTCCACAAGCTCAGCCAGTTCGCCGACCGCGTCGGCTGGGAGGCGCTGCTGCCGGTGATCCCGTCGCTGGTCCCGTCGATCGCCTGGGCGACCCGCTACGACAAGTTGCCGGAGATGCGTCGTTACATAACGCAACTCAACGAGGCGGAGTCCAGCTTCCCCTCGCTGCTCGCGAAGCAGAGCAACTCCGCCCTCGGTGCGCGCTGGGACAGCGCCCGTTTCCGTCAGCAGATCCTCTTCGGCAAGAACAGCGACGCCTTCGAGGCGGTGCACGCCGCCCTCGGCGCCGGCGTCGCCCTCGATGACGTCGCGCGAGAGCTGGTGCTCGCCGCCTCGGAGCGGATGCTCCGCTTCGACACCGCCTGGGAAACCAGCCATGACGAGGCGGTCTGGGACGATGGCGGCTGGCTCGAGGTCACGCACCTCCTCACCCACGCCAACGCCACACGCTCACTCCTTGCGCGCGGCGCAACGCCCGAGGTGCTGCGTTCGCTCTACCACTCGGCCTGGTTCATCAACGACCAGAAGCGCTTCGACCGCCCAGACGGCGCCCGCGCCGACGAAGGCCTGCTCCCATCCGTCGACGTCGCCCCCGAAGACGTCAGCGCTTCTCTCCGTGAATCGATCTTCGACCGCGACGAAGCGCGCGCCCTCGCCCACGTCCGCCAGTGGCGCCGCACCGAACTCGACCGCGCCCCGCTCTACACCGCTCTCGGCCGCGAAGCGATCGAGGCCGACGACGGCCGCTTCATCCAGCAGGCGCACGTCCTCAAGACCTGCCACGCGGCAATCGAGGAGTCACGACTTCTCGGCGGCCACCCCGAAGCCGACCTCCCGCTGATGGCAGCGACGCGATTTGCGGCCACCCCTCGGAAGCAACTCGCGGTCTACGACTAGGCGCTCAACGCCGCCCGCAGCACGAAGCCAAGTCCAGCGCGCGCCGCGCGCATCGACGGGTAGGGGGCCAGTCGCTGCCGGGGCTCGGGCGTAGGCTGAGCGAATGGGTGGCACCGGAACGGCGGTAGCGAGCGATTCGCAGTGGGGTGCTCTGGCGTACCCCAACTACCGACGCTACTGGTTCGCTGCCATCGTCCGCGTGTTCGGCATCCAGTTTCGCTTCATCGGCGCCGGGTGGCTGGTCGCCGTCGAGCTTGATCAATCGCCCTTCTGGCTCGGCATGGTCTGGCTCGCGACCTCGCTGCCGACGATCCTGCTCTCCATACCGGCGGGCTCACTCGCCGATCGGACCGATCCGTATCGGCTGCTCGTCAGCAGCCAGTTTATGAGCTTCATCGGACATCTTGTCCTCGCGATGCTCATCGTGACCGGTACCGTCACTCTCTGGATGGTCATCGTGTGGGCGCTGGCCACCGGCTCGTTCGCGGCCCTCGCCGCACCCTCGATGAGCGCGATTCTCCCGCGATTGATCGAGCGCAAGGTAATGGCCAGTGCGGTTGCCCTGAACAGCGGCGTCTGGGGCGCCATGCGCATCGTCGGTCCCGCTGCCAGCGGCGTGCTGATCGCGCTGGTCGGTACCGGTCAGGCGTTCCTGGTTGCCGCGGTCGCGACGGCGATCTCGGTGGTCGTCCTGCTGACGCTTCACCTGCCACCGCGAACGTCAGTCCAGTCCTCCACGGACCAGGGCGGGGTGATGACCGGCCTCCGCTTCATCTGGTCGCGTCCCGTGTTCCTTTCGATCATCGGTCTGTCGTTCTTCACCTCCGTGTTCGGTTCGTCGTACGTCGTCCTGTTGCCGATCTTCGCCGAGTATCTGCTCAACGTCGGGGCGACCGGCTTCGGCATGCTCGAGGCTGCGGCCGGCGTGGGTGCGCTGGCGGGCACCTACGTCATCCTCCGCCACGGCATTGGATCGAGGCCCGGCTTGGTGATGTTTGGGTTCGCTGCGATCTTCGGCGTGCTGGTCGCGCTGTTCGCGGCCACCGACTCGCTTGCGCCGGCGGCGCTACTCCTCCTGCTCGGCGGGTTCGCCGAGGAGATCTTCCTCGTGATCGGAATGACCGTGCTTCAACTCGCGGTCCCCGACCAGTTGCGAGGCCGGGTCATGGGCATCTGGACAATGACCTACTTCCTCGCCTCGATTGGCGGCTTCATCGCGGGCATCGCGGCGGAGGTGATCGGCGTGCGCGTCACCATCGCCGCCGGTTCACTCGCCGTCACCGCGTTCGCCCTCGTCGCCTACTTCGCCGCAAGCGAGCTGAGAACGCTCCGCGGCGACTCGATCATCGAGGACTCGCTCGATCCGCAGTCGGGCGGTGACCCCGATCGCTCGGAATCGGTCGCCGCCGGCTGACTGGCGTATCGCTACTCCAACGCACGCTCGACGGCGCGGTCACGCGCCGCGGCTAGCGCAGCGCTCACCACCACCGAGTACGGCGATGTCGACACATCGAGGGCGCGCATCCCCTCCGGTAGCCGCGCCAGCTCGTTAGCCACCCGCGCCCGCGACCCTTCGAGGTCGGTCGCAGCCTCGGCTCCGGCCAACCGCCGTCCGTCGCGCATCACCTCGAGGAGCAGCGGCTCGCCCTCGATCGTGTCGTCGTCCGCGGTCGTCAGTACGTCGCCGCTGGCGCGGCCGTCTGCGCCGAACTGGCGGTAGACCTGCTTCGCGCCCGGGAGCGTCTCCTTCTCCGGCGACAACTTCACGCGGCCGGTACCGGCGAGCGCGACGAGCTTGTAGACCGCGTCGCCGCTCGGCGCATCATTCGAGGTGACAATCCGCGTCCCGACGCCGAACCCGTCGTACGGCGCCCCCGCCGCAACTAGCGCCGCGACGTCGTCCTCGTCCAGCCCGCCGCTCGCGAACAACTCGATCCGTTCGAGGCCGGCCGCGTCGAGCAGTGCCCGGGCGCTCCGCGCCTCGGCAGCGAGGTCGCCTGAGTCGATCCGCAGCGCCCGCACCTGCAGTCGTTCCCCCCGCGCCTCCAACTCCCGTCCGAGGGCAATCACAGCCTCGACGCCGGCGCGCGTGTCGTACGTGTCGACCAGCAGGATCGTGTCCGGGTACTCCGCGACGAATGCCCGGAACGCCGCGAGGTCGTCCTCGTGCGCCTGCACGTAGGAGTGCGCCATCGTCCCGGCGACAGGCACGCCGTGGCGCTGCCCCGCCTGCACGTTCGAGCTGCCGTCGAAACCTACGAGGTAGAGCGCGCGGGCCGCCTCGGCGGCGGCGTCGAGGCCGTGGGCGCGTCGCGCCCCGAAATCGACCACGGACCGACCGGCCGCCGCCAACGTCACGCGAACGCCCTTCGAGGCGACCAACGTCGCGAAGTGGAGACGGTTGATGACCAGCGTCTCGATGAGCTGCGCCTCCCCGAGCGGCGCGGTCACCTCGACGAGCGGCTCGTTGCCGAAGACGGGCGTGCCCTCGGGCATCGCGCGCACATCGCCGGTGAACCGCCAGCCCGCGAGCCAGTCGAGACAGTCCGGCGCGAACCGCCCGAGCGAGTCCAGATACGCGACATCCTCGCTGCTGAACGCGAATGTTTCGAGGTCCGCCAGCAACTGATGGAGCCCGGCGGCAACCAGGAAATTGCGGTTCGCTGGCAGCGTGCGAAAGAAGAGATCGAAGACCGCGGGTTCGGTGTGCCGGCCTTCGTGGAGGTACGCCTGCGCCATCGTCAGCTCGTAGAGGTCGACGAACAGCGCGCTCGTGGGGTCGGTGCTGGCGGTCACTCGATGTGTGCCCCGGCCTCGCGCATCGCGGCGAGCGCCTGCGCCCCATCGCCATCTTCGAGGTCGACCGCCGCGATCGCGTCGAACCGCACCGTCGTAGCGAAGCCGAGCCGGCACGCGTCCAGCACCGTCTCCTTCACGCAGTAGTCGGTCGCCAGCCCGACGACGACGATGCGTTCGATCGCCTGCGCCGCCACTAGCCCCTGCAGGACCGTCGGGCTCTCCTCGCCGCTCTCGGGGTCGCGCACCGAGAAGCCGGAATAGCCGTCCTCGCCCTCGGTGCCCTTGCGCACGATCTCGCCCTCGACCGTCAGGTCGGGGTGGAACGCCGCGCCCCAGGTCCCGCGCACGCAGTGCACCGGCCAGATACCGCCGTCGTCGGCGAAGTGCGGCGTGTGCGGCGGATGCCAGTCCTGCGTGTAGAAGACCGTGGCGGCGGCGTCCCGCGCCCGTTCGATCTCCTCGTTGATCCGCGGCACCACGTACTCGCCGCCTGACACGTAGAGGCGCCCCGCCGGATCGGCGAAGTCGTTCTGCACGTCGACCACGATCAGTGCGGTGCGGGCGTCGTAGGTGACCATCTGGCCGCCATCATAGGCACCGGATCCACGAGGCGCCCTCGAACCACCCGCGGGCTAGGCGTCGCCTCGGAGCCGCGTCAGCACCTCGGCCAGCCGCCGCAGCCCATCGCGGTCGAGCGTCGGCACGCCGAGCATCAGGTGCTCGATCCCCGCCGCCCGCTGCTCCTCGAGGCGTGCCGTCACCTCCGAGGCCGATCCGAAGATCGCCTGCCGCTCCACGTCGAACCGCGGCCCGTAGTAACCGTGGAGGAACGTCGTCAGCTCGCCGCGTGCCCGCTCGCGGTCGTCGTCCACCGCGACGTACAATAGCCGTCCGTATGTCAGCGCATCCGGGTCGCGGCCCGCCGCCGCCCCCCCGCGCGCGCCAGCTCCCGCCCGCGCGCGAAGCCATCGAGGTCCCCGAACGGTCCCATGATCCAGCCGTCGCCAAGTGCCCCGGCCCGCCGGATCGCCGCGTCCGCGCCACCGCCGATCAGGATCGGCACCTGTGCGCCCGGTCGCACCAGCTCGCCGCTCAGCAGCTCACGCAACACCGCGAGGCCCTCGCGGAACACGCCGACTCGTCGCTCGATCGGCACGCCGAGAGCGGCGTACTCCTCCGCACTCCCGCCGATCGAGAGCCCCAGGACGGCGCGGCCACCGGAGAGGTGCTGCAGCGTCGACACCTGACGCGCCACCAGCGGCGCCTGCCGCAGGTTCAGCAGCAGCACCGCCGTGCCAAGCAGCACCCGCTCCGTGTTCGCCGCCGCCCACGTCAGCAGCGTCAGTGAATCGGCGACGTGCGCCGGGTGGAAGACGCGGTCCTCCACCCAGAGCGCGTCGAAGCCCAGCGCTTCCGCCTCACGGCAGAACGCCGCGTACTCCGCTCCACTCGCCAGCCCGACGCTGGACGCGCCGGGCAAGTGAATGCCGATCGTCGGTCGTTCGATCTTCACGAGGTCGTCAGTCGTTCCGAGGCAGCGCGCAGAACCCGTTCGATTCGATCAGCAGCGCGTGATTGAACTTCGATCGGAAGTTCTCGAACGCCACGATCGCCGTCAGTTCCACGATCGCCGCCGGCGTCTCGAATTCGCTCTGCACCTGAGCGAAGAACGCGTCATCGACGTCCTGATCGCTCATCGTGATCCGCTCCGCGTACTCCAACGCGATCTTCTGGCGCTGCGAGAAGACCTCGCTGGTCGCGTAGTCCTCCAGCTCATCGATCTGCTGCTGGCTCAAACCCTCGTGCATCCCACTGGACGCATTGATATCCAGTCAGAACGGGCACCCGTTGCGACCCGCGACGAAGCTGTAGACGAGGTAGCGCAGTTGCGCCTCGATGTTCCCACCCTCGTCGATCCCGCGTCCGAGCCCCGAGGCGCCCCGTGCGATCGAGGGCACGTACCCCTGCAGCTTCAGCGGATTCAGCACCAGGCCGAAGAACCCCTCGTGGGCTTCCATCATGTCGCGGACGGCCGGGTCGGCGTCCTCCTTCGATAGTTCAGGCAATCGAGGCACGGCTTACTCCCTCTGGCTCTCGTTCGCGGCGGCCTTGGCCGCCCGTTCTTCGTCGAGCGTTGGCGGAACCGACGCGTCTCCCGCTGCCGCGATCCGCAGCAGTTTGGCTGGATTGCGCACGACGTAGATGCTGGTCACGCCCGCTGCGCCGACGTCGAACAGGATCGCGTTGGTCAGGACATCGCCCTCGTATGTCAGCGCCGACGGCTGGCCGTTCAGATCGACCAGCTCGACGCGGACCGGGCCGCCGGGGAGCTGCGCCATTGCCGTCCAGAAGCGACTAACGAGGCCGCGCCCCGCCAGCGGACGGTTCGCCGACCGCGCCTGACCGCCCCCGTCGCTCAGCAGCACCACGTCCTTCGCCAGCGCGGAAACCAGCCCGTCGATATCCCCCGACTGGGTCGCCTCAAAGAACCGCGCGACCAGTTCGCGCCCATGCGCCGACGGCCGTCGCGGCGCCCGATCGATGCCGCCCAACCGCTTCCGCGCCCGTCGCAACGCCTGCCGGCTCGCCGGCGCTGAACGTCCGATCGCCTCGCCCACCTCGTCGTGCGAGTAGTCGAACACGTCGTGCAACACGAGCACCGCGCGCTCCACCGGGTTGAGCCGCTCCAGCAGCAGCATGAACGCGAACGACGCCGACTCGGCGCGTTCCACCACTTCCTCCGGCAGCACCGCATCCGAGGGCACCGGCTCCGGCAGCCACGTCCCCACGTACTCCTCGCGCCGCCGCCGCGCCGATCGCAACACATCGAGGCACAGCCGCGTCACGATCGTCACCAGGTACGCCCGAGGCGACTCGATGCTCTCGAGGTCGACCGCCGCGAACCGCAGCCACGCGTCCTGCAGCGCGTCGTCCGCGTCCTCGGCACTGGCGAGCAGCCGGTAGGCGACCGCGAACAGGTACGGGCGCTGCTCCGCGAAGACCTCCGTGCGGCGGTCGATCCCGGTGGTGGTCATGCCGGCGTTCTCGCCGGTTCGCTTGCGGCCGTGGCCATCGCCGCCCAGCCCTCGGCCGCCGAGGGATAGCGAGGCGTCCAGCCAGTCGCCTCCCGGAACCGCCCGTTCGAGACGCGTTGCGAGACGGCCAGCACGCGTGCCGCTTTCCCGGCGACAAGTCGAGCGATCACGTAGGGGACCCGTCGCGGCGTGGGCGCGTCAGTTGCCGCGCAGATCGTGTTCATCAGTTCGCGTTGAGTCATCGGTACATCATCCACGATGTTGTACCTACCCGGCAGGACGGTGACTGCGGCGCCAACCGCGGCGCCAACGTCCTCGACGTGAACGCTGGAGACCAGGTTCTTGCCGTTGCCGATGATCGGCAACTGCTTCGCGCGGACCGCCGCGATCAGGTCGTCCGAGGCCCGTCCCGGCCCGTAGAGCCGCCCAAACCGCAGCGAGACCGCCTCGCCGCCGCGCGCCGCGAACGCGGCGAGCATCGCTTCGGCCTCGATGGCCGTGCGCATCATCGGCGCGGGCGGATCAAGCGCCGTGTCCTCGTCGATCCAGTCACTCCCCCGGTCCGGGTAAGCGAGGGCGATCGACTCGAAGATCACCCGCTTGGCGCCCACTGCCTCGGCTGCCGCGATCAGGTTCGCCGTCCCCTCGCTACGCAACCGGTCGTTCATCGCCCAGGACCCCGCCTTCGAGGCGGCACGGCCGGTCGGAATGCTCGTCGCGAAGTGGGCGATCACATCGCAGCCCTGCGCCGCCGCCCGCACCGCCTCGGCATCGAAGAGGTCCACCGCGACCGGTGTCGCACCGAGGTCAGCGAGCGCCCGCGCCCCCTCGGAAGAGCGCGTAACGCCGAGGACCGCGTGGCCCCCCGCCACCAACTCCCGCGTAATCGCGAGGCCCATCGAGCCCGTGGCGCCGGTCAGCAGAATCTGTCGTCCGGATTGTGGTTGCTGGTCGCCCATCGCCTCTCCCATCTCGGTCGCTACAACCGGAAGACGACGTAGGCGGCGAAAGTGTGACCGGTCCGCTACCGCAGCGCACCCAGATCGGCGTCCGGACCCCACGGCCACTGAATCAGGATCCACGAACCATCGGCGCTCCACCGCAACAGCGGGCCCTGATCCTCGTTCGCCGGTGGCGTGTTGCTGGCGATCACCCGCTCGCTGTCGTCCGACAGGCTGAGCAGCACCACCTCACGCTCGCGCGCGTAGATCAGGAACTGCCCGTTGGGCGCCCAGCGCGGGTTCACACCCTCGATACAGCGCCCTTCGAGGCTCAGCGTCGGATGCACGAGCACGAAACCGCCGTCGCACCCCGTCGACGCCGCCAGCACCGCGGCGACGCCATCCTCGAGGGCGATCACCGGATCGAGGCCGCCCACCGCGAAGATCGAGGCGTCCCGCCCCGGCCACGCCGCCACCTCCGCGCCCGAAACCGCATCGAGGACGCGCGTTCCCACGCCGCTGCGCGCCGCCCGATCGGTGTACTCGGTCACCACCACGTAGCGCCCGCTACGGTCGAACTGCACCGCAGCGGTTGGATCGATCTCGCCCAGGTCCACGCCGTCCAGCTCCGGCACGCTCACCACCACTAGCCGTCCAAGGTCGGTGATCGTCAGCAGTCGATCGGCGCCGGCCGACCAGCGCGCCGATCCACCCGGCCCCAGCCGCCACGCCCGCCCGCTCACCGTGTCGCGAACCAGCAGCCCCTCCAGGCCCTCATCCGCGATGTAACGACCCGATGGCGACCAGAGCGCCACCGGCTGCGTGCCCACGCGTGCACGGTGCTCGAACTGCATGCGCAGCCGGCCGTCTGCCGTGGTGTGCACGCTGTAAGTCCGCACCTCCTCGCCCTCGTCCTCGGTTGGACGAACGGAGAGCGTCAGCAGGCGGTTGCCGGACGGCGAGAACGAAACACCCTCGCGCGGACGCGTGGCCTCGAGTTGGATCTCCTCGCCCGCGTGCTCCAGCACCAGCCGCGGTTCCTCCGCGTCGCTCAAATCGAGGTAAAAGCGATCCTCCCCAGCCGGCGTACTGATGATCGATGAGCGGTTTGCGTGCTCCTCGATCGTCACCCCGTCGGGTTGGAACCGCACCGCTGTGACGCCGTCACCGTTCGTGATCGCCGCCGTCACCGCGTTCCCGGACGCCTCCACGCGGCTTGTCAGCAGATCGCTGCCCTCGAAGAGCACCACGCGCTTCCCCCGTGCCAGGTCGAACACCCACAGCCCGGTCGGCGTCGCGGGCGGCGGCGTCGCCGTCGGCGAAGGCGTCCCCGTCAACGTCGGAATGATGTCGAGCGGCGGCGCTTTCGGCGTCGCGCTGACCTCGGGGCTGACGGTGGTCACCGCCGTCACCTCCGGCGTCGCTTCCTCCGCGCCCCGGCACCCGACGAGGGCGATCAGAACCACGGCAACGCTCCCGAGGGCGATCGTGCGGATCGTCCGTGCAATCATCGGGCGCCCGAGTCCAACCCACCGAGCGCGCGTGAGATGCCCGCTGCCTCTTCAGCGGTCGCCGGCCTCGGACGGTTCTCGTCCACGTCGATCATCACCGGTGAAAACGACACCCGAGGCGGCGCGTTCGGCGACAGCGTGATTCTTGCCACCGCGCTCTGGAACGGCATCACCCCGAGCGTGGCTAGGTCGTCGGCATCGAGGTCAAAGACGAAGTTGCCGAGGCTGTGCAGGATCAGCCCATCGCCGTAGCGTTCCCAGGGTTGGAGCACGTGCGGGTGCGATCCAATCACCACATCGGCCCCGGCATCGATCAGTGCGCGTGCGAACCTTGCTTGTTCCACGGTCGGAGTGCCGCTGTACTCCGTACCGGCGTGCACCATCACCACCACGTAGTCGGCCTCGAGGGCCGCCGTGGCGACCGCGCTGACCGCGCGATCGTCCGCCCACGCCACGCCCGGCTCGGCACCCAGCGCCGCCCGTGTTTCGCCGATCGCGTCCGAACCGAGCAGCGCGACCGTCTGGCTGCCAACCCTGAAAAAGAGCGGCGCGTACGCGCTGCGCTCATCGGCGCCGGCGCCGAAGTGCGGGACCCCCGCCGCGTCCAGCGCGTCCGTCGTATCCAGCAACCCGATCGTGCCGAAGTCGTAGCTATGGTTGTTCGCCAGCGACACCGCGTCGAACCCGGCGCGTGCGATCCCCTCCGCGAATGCTGGCGGCGTGCGGAAGGTGTACTCCTTCTCCAGCGGCTCACCTCGCTCGGTGAACGTCCCCTCCATGTTCCCGATCACCAGATCCGCACCCGCGAAAAGCGGCAGGATCCGCTCGAACGGCGACAGCACACCGTTGCTGGCCATCTGATCCGTCACATCCCGCGCCAGCATGATTTCGCCAACCGCCGCGATCATGATCGAGGGCGTCTCGGTCGCCGTCGGCTCGGCGGTCTCCGCGGGCGCCCCGGCCGCCGTCCCCACCGCGGCCGGCGTTGCCGACGAGGTGCTCACGCTCGCACCAACGCCGTCGTCCCCGGACGCGCACGCAGTAGCCGTCACCAGCGCAAACAGAAGGATCGTCGCGGCACTGAGCAGGCGAATCACGCTGGCGGGCCCTCTGTTCCTGTCGCTCACTCAACGCTCCGCACCGGAGCGCGGTTCCCGCTCCCTGCGCCGCGTCCGCCGTCGTCACCTCTGCGTAAGCAACCGACGCTACCGTCGATGTCACGAATCACGAGGAGGCGCTCATGTCCGTGTTCGGCGACCTGGAACGCACGCTGGCGGATCTCTACCCCTATCGCGTCCCGCTGACCCTCGCTGGCGCCCTGCTCGGTGCGGCCGCGATCGCCCTCATCCTGCGCCGCGGCTGGCACCAACCGGTTTGGCGCTGGGTCGACGGCAATCGCCTGATCGCCGCGCTCACCACCGTGGTCGTGCTCGCCGCGGTGCTCCCTGGCGGCTACTACCTGCTGTCGCCGCTCTGGCAGCGCACCACCGTCATCGAGGCCAGCCCCCTCGATGGCGTCGCCGCAACTAACCTTGCCACCGATGCGACCGCTGCCGCGACCGCCGCCAGCGGCGCCGGCGCTGCAACCGCCGTGGCGACCCCGCAGCCCGCTGGAACCTCGCTCGCCAGCCCAACCGCCGAGGGCACACCTGCCACGGCCGCCACGCCTGCAACCGGGACCGCGACGGCCGCTCTGCCCCGGCTCGTCGGAAGCGGGCCCTTCACCGGGGCGGACGACTTTCACTTCGCCAATGGACAGGCGCTGATCGTTGAGACCGCGCCCGGGCAGTTCGTGCTGCGCGTGGAGGAGTTCTCGATCCGCAACGGCCCCGACCTCTACGTCTACCTCAGTTCCGATCCGGACCAGCCAAGCGCGGATGCGATCCAGCTCGGACGCCTCAAGGCGACGGATGGCGCGTTCAACTACGACGTGCCGTTGGGAATCGACATCTCCTCGCTCAACTACGCGATGGTCTGGTGCGATCAGTTCGCGGTCCTCTTCGCCCACGCTCCGTTGGAGTCCTGAGTGGAAGCGAAATGGCGACTCGCCGCCAGCACCCGGACGCCTCACGGAATCAGCATCGGGCCGGGACAATCGTTCAGGTGACTGAGCAGCACGCGGTCCGCGTCCTGATGCGATGGCACCAGTGCCTGGTCCTGCTCGCAGACCGCGCAGCGGGCCAGCACTCGGCGCGCCAGGGCGCGCGCGATCGCCGCCGAGACGGTTGGCGCCATATCGGCGCTGGGTGTCCGTTCGTTCATCGGCTCGCTCCTTCGGTCGCACCGGACTTCCCGGCGGCTCGGATTGGGCCACCGGTTGCTGGCGCGTGTCGCCCTCAGCGTAAGAATGCCGGTAGCTCCCCCGCGTCCCGTCGATTCGGTACATCAGTGATTCGTCAGCAATTGAACCGCGCGAGGAAACCAGCGGACGTCGCTGCGCAACGCGAGTTGGACGTGACCACGGATCAACTCGTCGCGACCCCAGAGCACCAGGCTCGCGATCGTGTGTGTCTCGCTCTTCGTCTGCAGGTGCTTGATGTGCGTACGCACGGTTGCCAGCGATGATCCCAGCAGGGTCGCCGCCTCCCGAGGAGTCCGCCGTTCTAACAGCAGGACAAGTACCCGCGCTTCCGCGACCGTGATCGAACGATGCCCAGCAGCATCTGGCATGGCGGAGCCCCCCGTGATCTGACCCGCCAGCCAGTGTTGGGTCAGTCTAGCAGCGCGGGGTGGCAGCACAGTTCACTCACAAGTTCAGATGCCCGCCTGACCTATCCGACGGACATCGGGACGCGCCAAAGCAATCGATTCCAGCGGAACGGTCGATTCACACAATCGCCACAGGGAGTTCCTGCTTGCTCTCGCTCGTCCCGGGCCGTCTCTAAATCCGCGCGTCGCCCAGTGGATTGGCGATCGGAAACGTTTGCCCGAATGTGAGTCAGGTGCTTGTGCGTCTTCGAACCGGTCGCTACGATGTACTCGTAAGCAGTGTATTTATGGATTCATCTAAGTAAGAGTCACAACGCCGAATGAGCCCGTTATATCGGGCGAAGACGGCAACCCTGGGCGGGAGCCAACATGACAACTTCAACCGACCAATCCGCGCGCCGTTCGCTTGCTGGCCCGCGTGGCCTCGAGGTCGACCTGCCGGCCCGTCAGGCTTGGGTTGGCAGTCACCCGGTCGAATTGTCCGCGCTCGGCTTCGACATGCTCTGCCTCTTGGTCGAGCGGGTCGGCGACGTCGTGACGACGGACGACCTCGCCCAGCTCGTCTGGGGACACGAGCGCGCCGGTGAACCCAGCTACATCCACACCGCGATCTACCGCCTCCGCACCGCGCTCAACCAGGCGGGCGCGAAGGGACTCATCCGCAACGTACGCGGCGTCGGCTACACCATGGTCGGTGCTCGCCCCCCGTCCAACCTCATCCAGGAACCCGCCGTCCTCGAGGCGATCATTCGCGCCGCCCAAACCCCGATGGCAATCATCGATGGTGATCGCCGCCTGCAATTCGCGAACGCCGCCCTCGGCAAGCTGCTGGGCTACGAGGAAGCCGAACTCGCGCGCCTCGATACCACCGCGATCTTCTCGCCACCAGAACAAGAAGCGCGTCGCGCCGGAACCATCCAGGAAGTGATGGCCGGCGTTGGCGTGGTTGCCCAGTCGGTTGAACTCATGAAATCGAACGGCGAGCGCGTCAACGTCTCGGCCGATCTCTCGCCAATCATTACCCGCGGTCAAGTGGTCGCAATCCTCGCGGAGTTCCGCGCGGTCTAGTTGCCGGTCACCCCAGCGGTAGGCCCGGCCCGATGCCAGGCCTACCGCCCGCCCGCGATCCGCGGGTTCACACCTAGGGGTCCCCTTCAGCATCTTCGAGGGCATCCGATGATCCCCTGTGCCTGAACATCCCGCCCGGTCCACCCCGCCGATCCCACGTTGTGGCTCCTGCCGGATTCCCGGTGGCCCGTTCGTGATGATGGAAAACGGCCGCGACTACTGCGTCCGCTGCGCGATCGAAATCCGCGAGGTGACCGGCATCTCCGCCGTCACCGGCCGCGCCGACGCGCCCCAGCTCCGCTAGCCAGCTCCGCTAGCCAGCGCCCCCAGTTCCGCGCCGCGCCCTCCACTCCGCTCTGTCGCTCCTCTACGCCTCGAACTCCCCGGCACCCTCCGCAAGTCGCACGCTCGGTGGCTCAAGGTCCGTTCGCACCTCGAACGGGAGCGCGTCCCAGAGCGTCGCTACCCGCCGCGCCGCCGCCGCCCAGGCGACCAGCGCCTGACGGACCTCGCGCCAGTTCGGTGTCTCCCCGGCAAGGCACTGTTGCAGCGCCGCCTCCACGCCGTCATCCGCCGCATCGGCGAGCGACTGCTGCCAGCGACCCAGCGCGTCCACACCGTGGCGCATGTCCGCCACCAGGCCGTCCGACCAAATCGTGATCCGTCGGTACTCGGCGACGCTGTCCAGGTATGCGGCCGCGGTCTCGTCCATCGACCCATGATCTGTTACCGAACGTATGTTCTGAATTGGTGTTCGCTTAGACGCGCGCCTAAATCGTCAGGGGCCCGGTTCGTAGTGCAGCCAGCGGCGAGCCACTCGTCGGCGGCGCGATCAAATATCGGGACTGACAAAGACGTCGGGACGAACGAAGACGTCGGCGCTAACGAGGACGTCGGAGCGACGCGGGACTAGACGTCGCGGCGGATCTGGACCACCCGGAACGTCTGCTCCGGCGAGTCCGCCAGCAGCGATCCGTCCGCGGACTGCAACCGCGTGCGCCCGCCACCGGGGCGTCGCAGCCGTTTCACGTAGACCTGGTCGGACACCACAGCCACCACGATCGCCCCCGGATCGGGCTGCGACTGTTCGAGGTCGATCACCACGGTGTCGCCCTCCAGCACGTCCGGGACCATGCTGTCGCCCGCTACGCGGAGCGCCACGTACCGGGCGCCGCCCGCCGACTCACCAAGCACCGTTGCACCCGGCCCTGCGGAAACCAGTTGGTCCGCCGTAATCACCGGGACACCCTCGAGCCGGTCGCCAGCGCCACTGGTCTGCCCGGGCCGCGCGGGGAGGGCGCGCTGCGCGTAGCCCGCCAGCTCCCAGACCTCCACGACGTCGGCATCCAGTGCCGCCGCGATCGCCTGGCAGTTGTCCCAGGTCGGCTGCGCGCCGCGCAGCCAGTCCTTCACCGTGTTTGGGGCGACGCCAACGCGCGCGGAAAACTGCCGCTGCGATTCGCCGCGTTCCTGCAGCCGTGCACGCATCCATGCCGCAAGATTCTCTGCCATCGCGACACGATAACCCGAGCCGCGCGTTGCGGCAATGCACCTTGCACCGGTGCACGGCGTACTGCATACTGCGCACATGACCGATATCACGAACGTGCCGCTCGCCGTGTTTGCCCGCCGAGGGCGCGCCGTCGCGAGCGCAGGGGAGGTGCAGCGATGGTCCGACTGAATGCGAACCCGCACGAGGTGTCGTCCGCCGCACCCGAAGCGGCCACCCCGCTCGCGACGATCCTCGATCGACAGGGGCGGCGTCTCGCCTGGGTCGCCGCGCGCCTCGGCGTCGATGCCAGCACCGTGAGCCGCTGGCGCAGCGGCGATCGCGCACTCCCGGCCGCCCGCCGCACCCAGCTCGCCGCAATCCTCGAGGTCGATCCGATCGAACTCGCCGGATTCGCGGACGCCGATCCCCCACCGACATCGGCGGACGGAGCGACGGCGTGACCAACCCCAAGCCCCGCGCCCGAACCAATGAGAACGACGGAAATCGCGCAAAGGAGCCAGTCATCACCACCGCAAGACGCGGCGACGCGTTGCCGCGCACCCAGACCGATCTGGTCCTCGACTACCTGCGGACCCAGGGACCGCTGACCCAGCCCGAAGCTCAGGAGCAGTTTGGCTGCCTGCGACTCGGCGCACGAATCTGGGACCTCAAACAGCGTGGACACTCGATCCGCACCGACTTCGTCGAGCTGCTCTCCGGCCAGCGCGTCGCCCGCTACGCCCTCGCGCGCCACACCACCGAGACCACCCCACCTCCCGAGACCGGCCCGTCCCCCGCGGCTCCCGAGGTCAACGAGTCCACCGCTGCTGCCGATCAGCGCAACCCGCGGGCCGTCGCGTGACCGCGCTGCCGCTCCGCATCGAGGGCGCCCGGCGCGCCACCGTCTTGCGCTACGGCGGCTCGCTCTGGGTCACCGGCTACTGGCCGGACACTACCCTCTCGATCGAGTTGCGTCCGGTCCGCCGCGACCGCAGTCGCGTCCTGCTGCTCGGCCCGCCGGTCGCAGGTGCTCGCTCCCTGGCGATCGATCTCGGCCCCGCCGTCGCTGTCGAGGCGCTCGCCACCGCACTCGCCGAATGGATCGAGACCCCTGCGCTCAGCGTCCGCCGCGTCGAACAGACCTGGCGAACCGTCGCGCGCGGCCTCGCCGCACGACTCACCGGCGGGACGCTCGAAGGGATACCCGCATGATCTACGGACTCGCGCTCGGCTGGGTGCTTGGCATTGGTACCGCGATCCTGCTGCTGCAGTTCGCGTCGGCCACGCTCGCCGATCGAACCTTCGAGGAGCTGCCCGACACCGAGGATCGCGTCCAGGCGTCCCGCGTCGGCAGCTAGCTCCCCTCGAGCACCGCCGCCTCGATCGCGCGGTGCTCCTCGACGCCGAGGACCGACGCGATCTCATCGATCGTCGGCGCGTTCCGCGCCGCAAGGTCGATCTGCCCGGTCGTCGCTAGCTCCTCGTAGACCCCGCGGATCGCCGCGAACAGCGCGCGCAGCGATCCAAGCTGGATCACCAGTTGGAAGCCGAGCGCCGCCGCCTCGCCCGCCGTTAACAGCTCGCTGTTGAGCAGCCGCGGCACGTCCGGCAGCGCCTCCGCCGCCCGCTCGATGTCCTCGCGCGTCTTCAGCCCGTCGATGAACACGAGGTCGACGCCGACCGCGTGGTACGCCTTCGCTCGATCGATCGCCGCGTCCCAGCCCAGCGGCGCCAGCGCGTCCGTGCGGCCGATCACCATCAGCGCCGGGTCGCGGCGGGCGGACAGTGCAGCGGCGAGCTTCTGCTCCATCTCGCGAAGCGGAATCACCTCCTTTCCGTCCATGAACCCGCAGCGCTTCGGCCAGACCTGGTCCTCGATGTGGAGCGCCGCAACGCCCGCCGCCTCGTAGGCGCGCACCGTGTTCGCAACGTTGATCGGATTCCCATAGCCGGTATCGGCGTCCGCAATCACCGGCACGTCGACCGCCGCGACAATCCGCCGCGCGTTCTCCTGCATCTCCGCCATGCCGAGTAGCCCGATGTCCGGCAGCCCATGCGACGCGGCCGTGCCGAATCCGGTCATGTACACCGCCGCGTGTCCGGCGGCAGCGGCATAGCGCGCCTGCGCCCCGTCCCATACAAACGGCGCAAGCACCGTTCCCGCCTCCATCAAATCGCGAAGCCGCCGAGGTGCGCTCACCGGGACGTCCTGCACCGGCTCCCCTACTCTCCGGCGCGACTGATGTCGCGCATGATGTCCTGCGCTGGCCCGCCCCCGGTCGGTACCGGGATCTCCACCACGCGCTCGTCGATGTCGTCGTACTCCAGCCGCAGCGCGCGACAGATCGTGGCGTGCAACCCATACGAGGCGACGGCGTACGTCAGCTCGAGGATCGCCTCCTCGGAGAGCGCCGCGCGCAGCGCCTCGAAGGTCGCGTCCTGCACCCGTCCATCCGCCAGCAACAGCTCGTCCGTGTACGCCAGCACCGCGCGCTCCGCCGCCGAGAACGCCTCCGAGGTCTGCCACGCTGGCAGCGCCGCTACCTGTGCGTCGCTCAGCCCCGCGGTCCGCGACGCCTTCGAGTGCTGCGAAAAGACGAACTGGCTGCCGCGTACGAACCCGGCGCGCGTCAGCCCCAGCTCCCGGAATTTCGGATCCAGCTTCCGGCTCGGGCTGCTGAACAGCCCGAAGCCTGCCACCGCGTGGTTGAAGATGTCCGGCACCAGCGCGAACACCGTCCACCAGTTGCCGCGCGTACCGGTCGCCGTCCCCGGCTCGGTCACCGGGTCACGAGTTCCGAAGAGCCGGTCGTACATCTCCAGCACTTCGGGCGAAGCCTCGGAGCGAGGTACCTGGCGCAGGCGTGGCATGGCTGATGGTCCTTTCGTCGTGGTGCGGGAACCAGAAGCCCCGCCGTCGGCGGGGCTTCCCGAAGTGCGATGGCTGGTCGGGGGCTTAGTCCCCGGAGATGCCCGCCGGCACCCGCGCGGCCTTCGCTGCGGCGCGTGCTGCTGCACCCGCGCGCTGGACTTCCAGGTAGCGCGCGCGGTCGTGCTCGGTCGCCGGCGTGTGCTCCACGTCGTCCGCGCCGAATACCCTCGTCCACGCCGCGAACTCCAGGCAGATCCCGTCCGGGTCGAAGAAGTAGATCGAACGCACGAACGTCGTCTCGGTCAGCTCCATGCTGACCTGCGCCGCTGACGCGTCGTGGTTCATGATCGGCGTCACCCGCACGCCCTTCTCCTCCAGGCGGTCGCGGTAGGCCTCCATCTGCTCCGGCGCGACATCGAACGCCACGTGGTTCATCGAGGCGTGCGCCGTCGTCAGCTCGGACCGTGGGTCGAAGAACGTGTTCGTGTCGGGCGACGCGATCCCCGGGTGTGCCTCAGGGGCGTCCGGGAACCAGAAGAAGGCAAGGCTGTCGCCGTTGCCGATGTCGAAGAAGAAGTGCTGACCCATCCCGTTCGGCAGATCAAGCGTCTTAATCAGCGGGAACCCGAGCACATTTGTGTAGAAATCGACGGTCCGCGCCATGTCCTTACAGACCAGCGCCAGATGATTGATCCCGCGAATCTCGAAGTCGCCGGTGGTCTTGCTGTTCGGGTTGGGCACGTTGTCCCTCCTTCGGGGCGTGGCTGCGATCCGCCGCCATCATAACGCTTGTGCCTGCGTTCCAGCTCCCGAGGCCCTCCCGGCCGCCCGGGACAGCCTGCGCCGTCGGCGCTATGGTGCGGTCGCTTTGACGAGGGAACTTGTGGCCGCGATCGTTGGCCGCCGGGAGCAGGAAGCCGATGAAGCTCAAGCAGATCCGCGCCGTCACTGTCGAGGTCCCGCGCCCGTCCTCACCGACGAAACCGCGGCGCGAGGGCTGGAACAAGCTCGCGCCACGCGCGCTGCCGATCCACAAGTACCCCGAGTTCCCGCGAGACTTCGCGCGGATGCCCGGCGCCCAGACCAACATCGACGTCTGGGTGCAAGCGATCGCCGAGGATGGCACCACCGGCCTCGGCGTCTGCTCCTTCGGTGAGCCGGTCGCCGCGATCGTCGACTACGTCTTCGCGCCACTCCTCGAGGGCCGCGACGCGCTCGCGACGGAGCTGCACAATGATCTGATGTGGCGCGCCTCGCAGGCCGTCGGCGCCACCGGTCACGCCGCCGTCGCGCAATCCGGCATCGATCTGGCGCTCTGGGATCTGAAGGGCAAGCTGCTCGATCAGCCCGTCTACCGCCTCCTCGGCGGTCCCGTCCGCGACCGCATCAAGTGCTACGCCACCTCGGACGATCTCGATTGGTCGATGGAACTCGGCTTCGAGGCCTTCAAGGTCAGCAACCCGGTCCACTACGACGACGGCCTCGAGGGCATCAACCAGCTCGAGGCGAAGATCGCCGAAGCGCGCAAGACCGTCGGCCCGGCCGCCGAACTCGCCTTCAACCCGGTGATGGGCTTCAACGTCGACTTCACCGTCCGACTCGCCGAACGCCTGCGGCCCTTCGACCTCCGCTGGCTCGAGGAGCCGCTCCCGCCATGGGACCTCGAGGGCCAGCGCGAACTCCGCCGCCGCATCCCCTACATGCCGATCGCCACCGGCGAGCACCACCATGGACGCCACGCCTTCCGCCAGCTCATCGAGCATCGCGCCGTCGACGTGCTCCAGCCCGACATGAAGTGGTGCGGCGGCCTCACTGAGGCGCTCAAGATCTACACGCTCGCGGAAGCCGCCGGCCTCCAGACCGTGCCGCACTTCAGCGCCAACACCCCCTGGGGCCAGCACTTCAGCCTCGCCATGCCGGAGGCGCCGATCGCCGAGTACTTTCTCGGCTCCGATCCCGGCGTCCCACTCCAGGAGGCCGCCCAGTTCCCCGGCGTCCCCGTCCCCGACGGTGGCTACGTCACGCCCTCGGACGCGCCCGGCTTCGGCTTCGAGATCCGCGACGAATGGATCGCGCCTTGGGATCACGCCGCCGCCGCGCGGGCCTAGGCCGCTCGCATCGGGCCGCTTGCGTGGGGCCGGTCGCGTCGGACCGCTCGTGCCGGGTCGCTCAGTCTGAAGCGCCGGCCTCGAACTCCGCGAGGTCCGGCGTCGCGCCGCGGTGCGCAGCCGACGGCTCGCTCATCAGCCCGACTGCCGTGCCGCCCGGGTCTTCGACGATCGCGAATCGCACGCCCCAGAACGCGTCGTACGGCGCGCGCAGCCCTCGATGTCCGCCGGCCGTCAGGCGCTGGTACAGCGTGTCCACGGCCTCCCGAGTGGTGACGCGGAAGCCGAGTAGCGGCCCCGGCGGCACGGCGCGCCCGCCCCAGTGCGCGGCGAATTCGCTGCTGTCCACGTCCAGGTCGATCTGGCTGTCCGCGCCGAAGTCCGCGTTCCGATGGTGCCGGTTCCAACCCGGCGCCGTATCCGCGATCTCCACCCCAAGCAGCCGGTAGAACGCGACGCTCGCCTCGACATCGCCACTCACGAGGTTGATCTGGTCCAAGATCGGGCGGTCGTCGGACATCGTGGCGGCCTCGTTTCGAGGATTGCGGCTCAGTGGCTCAGTCGGCTTCCTCGATCGCGCGCGCGCGCCGCATCGTGACGTGCAGCGCGATGATCGCGATGAAACCGCAAAGCGCCATCAACGGGATCGACACGAACCCGAATTCTTCGACATAACGAGCATGGCACGGGACACCGGTCGAGCAGGACGAAGCCTGATCCGGGAAGAGCTGCAACTGATAGTGATAGATCGAGAGTAGGGACCCGATCACCGCAATCGGCAGGACATAACGGAAGACGCGATCATCCCGTATCACCGCCGCCACCGCCAGCACCACCACCAGCGGATACATCGCGATCCGCTGGTACCAGCAGAACTCGCAGGGGACGAACCCGACCACCTCGGAGTAGTACAGCGAACTCGCCATCGCCACCGCGGCTACGAGGAACGCCAGCCAGCGTCCGCGTTCCAGCACCAGTGCGCGCAGGTTGTATGCGCCGGGCGCGCTGATCGAGGCGGCGAGCGCGATCGATGCCGCCACCGTCGTCAATGCCAGCACCGCGAGGAGTGGCGAGACCTGAGCTTCACTCATCCGCGAACCGCCGTTCGTGTCCCCGTAGTGGCCATCCCAGCGTGACGGCTCACGGCGTCGCGCTCAACTCACCGGCCGTGTTCGCCATCGCTGGGAAGTGCGCATCGGGACGATAATGGTCAACAGGCTCAGCGGTTAACATCAGCTTGAACGGCTTCCGTCTTCTGGTAGCTTCGATCCGCTGCCCAATCCCGAGGAGAGCGTCATGGTCGATTTCACCGATTCACCAGCCGAGGCCACGTTCCGCGCCGAGGTGCAGGCGTTCCTCGATGAAACGAAGCCGCTCCGCGCCGACGGCAAGGACCCCGGCGCGTTCTTCGGCCCGAAGTCTGTCGACGCCGACAAGATGGCCGACTACGAGGCCTGGCGCGGCGCGCTCGCCGCGAAGCACTGGGTCGCCCCGCACTGGCCGAAGGAGGCCGGCGGCGCCGGCCTCAGCTCTCGCGAGCAGGCCGTCCTCAACGAAGAGTTCTCAAAGGCCGGCGTCAGCAACGTCGGCGGCTTCGGCACGATGATGATCGGCCCCACGCTGCTGGTCCACGGCAGCGATGAGCAGAAGGCCGAACACCTCCCCAAGATCATGAACGGCGAAATCGCCTGGTGTCAGGGCTGGTCTGAGCCCGGCGCCGGATCCGACCTCGCCTCGCTCCAGACCCGCGCCATCCGCGACGGCGATGAGTACGTCGTCAACGGCCAGAAGATCTGGACCTCCGGCGCTCACCACGCCGACTGGATGTACATGCTCGCCCGCAGCGACCCGGATGCGCCCAAGCACCGCGGCATCTCGTTCCTCATGTTCCCGATGGCCGACCCCGGCGTCACCGTCCGCCCGCTCACCCAGATGACCGGCCACTCCGATTTCAACGAAGTCTTCTTCGAGGACGTGCACGTCCCCGTCGCCAACCGCGTCGGCGAAGAGAACCGCGGCTGGTACGTCGGCATGACCCTCACCGACTTCGAGCGCAGCGGCATCGGCACCTCGATCGGCACCCACAAGAGCCTCCGCGAGCTACTCGATCGGGCGAAGGCGCTTCCGCCGGAGCAGTCCCAGCTCGACAAGGGCGAAGTCCGCCTCGGCTTCGCCGACCGCACCATCGACGCCGAGGTCTCACTCCTCTTCTCGTATCACATGATGTCGATGCAGGCCGCCAACCGCGTCCCGAACTACGAGGCATCGATGGCCAAGATGTTCGGTTCCGAAATGAACCAGCGCATCGCCCGCCTGCACATGAAGGTCTACGGCCTCCACGCCCAGATCTACGACCCCACCGAAGACGCCCGCACGAGCACTCAACCCTCGTACCGCTACCTCCGCTCGATGGCCAACACCATCGAAGGCGGCAGCTCCGAGATCCAGCGCAACATCATTGCCACCCGCGGCCTCGGCCTCCCGAGGGGCTAGCGCGCACCGTTCGAGGACAGCGACCAACGGCCCCGGCCTCACCGCCGGGGCCGTTTCGCGTCCCCGGCCGACCCGCCTCGTCGCCCCGTAGCGCTCCCGCCACCCTGCGGCTCCGACCGGCTTCGCTTGACCCGTCTCCTGTCGACGCGTCTCACGTCGCCGCTCCTCGTCGGCCAGCGCGACTGCTCCGGGCAATGGCCGACTTTGCTACTCGTGACCATCGTCGTCGCTACTCGTGACCACCCTTGAAGACCGAGGTCGCGCCCAGACGCCCAGACGCCCAGGCCCCGCGGACCCTGTTGTCTCGCCGCCAGGCAGCCTGGGTCCTGTCGCCGACGGTCCCGCTCTGCGCGAACCGCGAAGCGGCCTCGCGGCCGGGGGGCTGCGGGGGCTTGCCCCCGAAAAAGAGAAAGGGCGGGCGG
>JAQCIU010000018.1:0-66953 GCA_027593235.1 Chloroflexota bacterium | reverse complement strand
CGGCAGCGGGGGGCGGCGCGACGGCGGCAGGCGCTGGCTGTGGCGGTGGGGCTGCCGTGACGACGCTTGGCTGGGCCGGGGCGAGAGCCGGTGTTGGGACAAACCCGGTCACGTCGACCGCGCCTCGACTCCCCGACGGGAGATCGCCACTCGAGAGGTCGCGCACGAACACCTGGGGCATCGGCGCGATGCGCAACGCCGGCGCGGGCGCGATCTGCAGTGGGGCCAGCGGTGGCAGCGCGGCGGCCACGGGCGCGGTTAGCGCGGGCGTGACCGTCAGCTCCGAGGAGACGGCAGTCGCCGCGGATGACTCCGAAGGTGCGGGCTCGATCACGGGCGGTTCGGCGGAGAGCGCCGCGACCGCTGCCGCCGGCTGATCGGCGCCCTCGGCGATCCAGTAGCCATCGGCGCGTGCGATGCCGGCGAAGGAGGCGGCGAGTGTCGCCGCCGATCCCGCTCCGACGATCAGGTTCACCCTGGTGCGCGCCATGCTAGAGGCCCCACTCGCGGCGCTTCTTTGCCACTTCATCGAAGCACTCGGCGCGCTCCTCGCCGCTCTTTCGCTCGCATTAGTTGATCTTCTGCTGCAGCTCACGTTCGTGTTCGGACAACGCCGCTGGCGCCTGTGTCGGCTGGGTCGTCGGCTGAGCGGTCGGTTGGGCCGTCGGCTGGGCGGTGGCCGTCGTCAGTGGGCTCGTCGTCGATGCGGACGGCTGGACGGGAGCGGCGTACTGGATCACGACCTGTGGCTCGGTCGTGCGTGCACCGGCCGTCGGGGCGGCGGCGGCGAGCTGCGCCTCGAGGTCGCCGAGCGCCTGCTGGTCGCGTGCCTCGATATCCGCCGCGAGACCCGCGAGCGCGGCGCCACGCTGCGCGTCCACCCAGGCCTGCAGGTCGGCAGCGGCGGTCGCCTGCTGCTGGGCGATCTGCGCCTCGAGTGCACGAATCGCGGCGTCGCGTTCCGCCGCGACCTGCGCGGCAGCGGAGGCCTGGAGCCCGGAGCGTTGGCCGACCACGGTCTGCCAGTCGGCATCGATCTGTGCCTGCACCGCGGCGGCCTGGGACTGCTGGTACTCGGCGAGCGACTGCTCGTACGCCGCCTGCTGGGCGTCGTAGTCCGTTGTTTCGGTCGCGACGGCATCCTCGGACCACTCGACGTCATCGGCGGGGGCGGCGGCCGGCAAGCTGAACCCAAACGCCGACGCCACCACCACGATCGCGGCGAGTGACGCCGCCATACCCGCGCTCGCGTATGCGAGTGCCACCTGTCTGTTCATGATTCGTTCCTCATCGCTGCCCGCCAGCGTGTGTCGATCTGGATGTCGCGTTCCCGGACGCCGATGTGACGGAGCACGATCGAAGTTCGGGAGAAACCCGTAGCCGTCAGGCGGCGGTCAGTCGTCAAACTCGAGTTCGGCGCGGTGCTCGTCAGTCTCATAGCCCTCGTGAGCCTCGTGCTCGTCGCGTTCGGCGCGTTCGTCGTCGTCACCACGCCACGCGAGGACGAGCAGGTCGCCCGAGGTGGCGGCGGGCGATGACTGCACGGCCAGCCGCTGCTGTTCGTCGATCCAGCGCTGCAGATCGGCGGCCGCGGCCTGCTGCTGCTCGGCGATCTGTTGCGCCAGCAGATCGAGCGCGACGGCACGCTCGGCCTCCACCTCGGAGGTGACGACGGCCTGGGCGGCGCGCCACTGCTCGAGGAGCTGGGCGCCCTCGGCGGGTGGCAGGGCGGCGGCGGCCGCGAGGACGTTCGCAGCGGAAGCGGGCGTGTCGACGCTGGCGGTCGGGCCAGCACCGAGGCCGAACGCGGAGCCAACGGTGATGATCGCGGCAACGGCGGCAGCCACCCCGGTGGTGGCGTAGGCAACGGCAAGCTGTCGGTTCACAGGGATCCCTCGTCCGCGGCGGTGGGCGCCGGTCGTTGGGATGTCGTTGGGGAGGGCGGGAATGTGACGCGGGAATGTGACGGGCGGCGAAAGCCGGTTCCGGCGGAGGGTCTACGCGCCCTCGGTAGCGGGTGTCTCCTCGGTGGTTGTGGAGCGGCTGGCGAAGGCGCCGCGGAAGAGTAGCGCGGAGACCAACAGCAGGACGGCGGCGGCGCCGTACATGCCGCGCAGCGTGGTCAGGCTGGCGAAGGAGAGGCCAACGAGCGGGCCGAGGGCAGAACCCAGGTCGAGGAAGGTCGCGTAGCTGCTCATCACGGCACTACGCCGGTCCGGCGGGGCGAGGTCACCGGCCGTCGCAGACAGTCCGACGTTGAGCGCGGTCGCGGCAACGAAGGTCACGAAGACACCAAGGAGGATCAGCGGTACGGTCGACGACATGGTGAGGATCGCCAGCCCGACCGCTCCGAACGCGAACCCGCTGGTCGTGACGCGCAGGCGGCCGTAGCGGTCGCTGAGGTACCCCAGGATCGGGGCGAGCGGCAGTCCCAGGCTCCACTGGGCTCCCAGCAACAAGCCGGTTGCGCTGGTGACGCCGACCGCAAGGCCGATGAACGCGACTTCGTCGCCAAAGTGTTCGCGGAGGAAGAAGCCGAGCGAGGCGGTGACGAGCCCGGAGAAGACGAGGCCGGTGACCAGGCCGCCGGCACCGGTGCTCAGCAGGCGGCGGTCCTGCAGCACGGTGACGAGCCCTCGGAGGGTGGACTCGCCGCTGGCGGCGGCGACGCGGCGGGTGGGTGTGTGGCCGCGCGTGGAGAGCCACCAGGTCACGCCGGCGAGTGCGGTCACGACGGTGAACGCGGTCAGCGTCGTTCGGTGGCCGTAGGCATCGGTGAGCGTGGCGCCGAGGAGCGCGCCGCCGACGCTGCCCATCCGCACGATCGCGGAGTAGGCGCCCATCAGCAGGCCTCGGTTCTGATCGGTCGCCTCGTCGAGGACCGTCCAGAACCCACCGAGGCGGAGCAGCGACCAGCAGGTCCCCCAGGCCATCCTCGCGAGTAGCAGGACCACGAACGCCGTTGCCCAGCCGTAGGAGAACGTGACGACGACGGAGAGCACGAGCGCGAAGGTGAACGGGGCGCGCGGTCCGAACCGTTCGAAGACGACGGCCGCGACCGAGTTGGTCACGAGCCGCACGAATCGATTCGCGGAGAGCAGGATGCCGACAGCCGGCACGGAGAGCGCCCAGGCGTCGGGCCGGGAGGGCATCACGGCGTAGAGCATCGAGTCGCCGAGGAGGGTGGCGGCGACGGCGAGCGCGACGGCGATGACGGGCAGCGGGACGCCGACCAGCAACCGACGCTCGGAGACGGGCGCAGCGCGATTGGTCATCTCCATCGGCGCAACCTAACAGGACCAACACCAACCGCCGACCGGTCGATCAGCCGCCGCCGGTCCCATCCGAGCGGGCGGTTTGGCCCTGTTCGACCGGGCTGCCAGCGGTAGCTTTTCCGGATGGGCCTGATGAACCGTTTCGTGAACCCGGTGGTGGTGCAGATCCTGCGCAGCCCGCTGCAACGGCTGATACCCGGGGTGATGTTGATTACCGTTACCGGCCAGCGCAGCGGTCGCCGCTACACGACCCCGGTGCAGTACGCGCGGTCCGGCGAGCACGTCTACGTGCTCAGCCGGCGCGGGTGGAGCTGGTGGAGGAACGTGCGACAGGCTGCCCCGGTGACGCTGCGGATCCGAGGCGATGCTCGCAGCGGGACCGCCCGAGCGCTGCCCGCCAGCGCTGACGCTGCTGCTCCGGCGCTGGCCGCATTTCGCGGCAGCTCGCTCGAACGAGGTCTGTCGCGCCTTGGCGATCGGGCGGTGATCGTCGCGATCGACCTCGATCCCGCCTGATTCGCGCTCGCGCCTGACGTTGCGGTTCGGCACCATCGTGCGCACAGGTGGACAACGGCCGACGCGGCAGGTTTTCTGCTACAGATCACCGGCACCCCTCGATCGCGATGAAGGACCCAGCCATGCCTGACCTCGACCCGAACGCCACCAGTCCGATGCTCGTCACCACGCAGTGGCTGGCGGACCGCCTCGAGAACCCCGAGTTCGTGCTGATCGATGCGGGCGAGGCGGTCGCCTACCGGCGCGTGCACATTCCCGGCGCGGTTGGCCTGCCGCACCCGTACCTGAAGAGCCACGGCAACCGGAACCTGGTGATGCCACCGGAGGAATTCGAGCCGCTGGCTCGTTCATGGGGCCTCTCGAACGATCAGGAAGTGATCATCTACGACGACAACGCGTCGCTGCACGCCGCGCGTGTGTGGTGGGTGCTGCGCTACCACGGCCACCGGAACGTCCGAGTCGTGGATGGCGGATTCAACGCCTGGCTCGACGAGGGCCGCGCACTTACCTCGCGCGCGCCACGCCCCGAGGCGGGGAACTTCGCCTCGAAGGTGGATGACTCGACGGTCTGCATGCTGGACGAGCTGAAGAGCTTCGCCGGCAACGGTGGCGGGCCGCAGATCTGGGACACGCGCAGCGACGAGGAATGGGCGGGCACCGAGAGCCGCGGCAACAAGCGGGTCGGCCGGGTGCCCGGTGCGATCCACCTGGAATGGCGTCACCTGATGCAGGGCCCTCCGGCGCGCCGCTTCCGGCCGCTCGACGAGATCCGTGCGCAGATCGTGGGAGCCGGGATCGATCCGACCGCCCCGGCAGTGACCTACTGCCAGTCAGGGATCCGCGGCGCCTTCGCGCCGTTCGTGCTGGCGTTGCTTGGCAACGAGCAGGCGCGGAACTACGACGGATCGATGGGTGAATGGTCGAACCAGGAAGACACGCCGCTCGTCCTCGAGTGATGCAACCGCCGACCAGCGGGCAAGGTGGCGCGCTCTTTGTCGAGCGCGTGCACCTGCCGTTTGTGATCGGCGCGTTCGTGATCGCGCTCCTCGGTGGCTTCTCGCTGGCACTGGCGCTCCCGTTGGACGCGCTGCTGCGAGGGGTCGGCCTGAGCTGGGTGGAGCACGCACAGGTGCACGGCCACCTGCAGGCGGTCGGGTTCGCCGGCTTCTTCATCGTGGGCGTCAGCTACCGGATCGTGCCGCGGTTCTGTGGTCACGCGCTGGCGCTGCCCCGGCTGGTCGCGCCGTGGTTCTACCTCCTCGGTGGGGGCGTGCTCGCGCGCTTCGTCGGGCAGCCGGTCGCCGATGTGGAGGCGTTCGCGGTGCTGATGGCGCTCAGCGGGTGGATGGAGTTGGCGGGCATCGCCTGCTTCGCGGCGATCATCCTCGGTACCGCCGGGCCGGCCGTGCGGCGCGGCGATCCGAGCGCGCTGTTGTTCACGGCGGGCGGGCTCTGGTTCCTGGTGGCGGCGATCCACAACGCGGTCTGGCTGACCGAGTTGTGGCAGAACGACCGCACGATCCTGGCGGGGGATCGGGACGAGGCGATCTTGCTCCTGCAGTTCTTTGGGCTGCACCTGATGTTCATCTTCGCGGTGGGGCTACGTACGTTCCCGGTGTTTTTCGCTGCAACACGCCGTGGCCCCCGCCCACAGCGGGCGGCGATCGCCCTCGCGCAGGTCGGGCTGGCGATGGCGGGCACGGCCGCAGTGATCGATGTCGCGGTGGGGCCGCGGCCGTGGGCGTTGGAGGCGATCGGGCTCGTGCTGCTTGGCGCGGCGTTTGTATGGCTGACGTTCTTCACCGGCTGGTGGCGCAGTCCGATCCGGCTGCGGCCCGGTTCGCAACCGTTCGCGCTGACGCTCCAACTGGCGATGGCGTGGTGCACGATTGCGAACCTGCTCTTGATTGGGGCAGCGCTGAATGCGCTCGCGAACGGACGACCGGTCGAGTTCGGGACGTTCGATGCGGTGCGGCACATCATCGGCCTCGGGGTCGTCACGACCGCGATCGTGGGGATGGCGCAACTCATCCTCCCGGAGTTCGCCGGGGAGCGACTGCGCCGTCCGCCGGCCGCGTGGCGCGGCACTGGTCTGGCGATCGCCCTCGCGGTCGCGACCGCGCTGCGCGCGGGCGCGCGCCTCTTCGTCGACAGCCTCTCGGGCGACGCCTACTACTGGATGATGGCGATTGCGGGGTCGCTGGCGCTCGGGGTAATCGTGACCCTGGCGTACCTGTTCTGGCGTGCGGCACGCGGCTTCGGCGACATCATCCAACTCGCCCAGGCGAGCATGCGCGACGTGACCCCGCCCGCGTGACCTCCGAGGTCAGGCGATGAGCCGTGGCGCCCGACTGCAGGTCGGGAATGTCGAGGTGTGGGCGTTGCCGGACGGCCCGGCCGACCTCGGAGGTCACGCCGGGTACGCGGCTGACGGCGAAGCGCCGATCGACTGGGCGCCGATCGCGGAGCGGAATCCGGAGTCGGTGCACGGGGTGGATCACCACTGGCGGATCCACAACAACAACTACCTGATTCGATCCGCGGGGCGGACGATCGTCGTTGACCTCGGTGTGGGCGTTGGGCCCTACCCGCGTTACCGCGGCATGCACGGCCGCCTACCGGACGCGCTGACGGACGTGGGCGCGGGGTTTGACGAGGTCGACACCGTCTTCTTCACGCACTGCCATCCCGACCACGTGGCCTGGAGCATGGTCGAAGAGGAGGGTCGCGCCCGCTTCGCCAATGCCCGTTACCTGCTGCACGAACGCGACTGGCAGGAGTTCACCGGCCGCGACCCCGTATCGCGTTATGTCGAGCGATTCGTCCGGCCGCTGCGGAGCCTCGATGTCCTCGATCTGTTGCCGGGCGAGACGGCGCTGACGCCGGAGGTGACGGCGATCGAGGCGCCGGGGCACACGCCGGGGCACATGGCGATCGTGATCGCCTCGAAGGGTGAGCGCGCGGTGATCAGCGGCGACGTCTTCAACCATCCGCTCTACGTGAGCGAGCCGTGGCGCGAGTTCAGCTCGGACCTGGATCGCGCGCAGGGGATCGCGACGCGGCAAGGACTCCTCGAACGGATCGAAGCGGAGGGGATGGTGCTGATCGCCGAGCACTTCCCGGAGCCGGGATTCGGGCATGTGGTGCGTGCCGAGGGCCGGCGTTGGTTTCAAGCGCTGTAGCGCGGGGCTGGTTCCAAGCGCTCTAGCGCGGGGCTAGTGCCGAGCGGTCTGATCGCCCGGCGCGGCCGAGCGATCAGCTAGCGACTCACCTCGAGTAGCTGGAAGACCTCGCCGGGGAAGAGATCCTTCGGGTCGAGACCCGGCTCGTTGGTCAGGATCACCTTGCCGTCTTCGAATCCGTACGCGTAGTTGAACTCGTTCGGCAGTTCGAAGGTGCCGCCGTCGAACGGGTCGACGAAGGTGTCCACACCGCGAATCGTCTGGCTAAAGGCGTCGTTGATACGGTCGCTCGAGGCCTGCGACTCGTTGTACGTGTTCATGATGATGTCGCTGATCTCGGCGTTCGACTGGGAGATGATCCGCGACGCCTCGCCTGCCGCTTTGATTGCGTCGAAGCCGTTCTGAACGGACAGCCCGAGCGCGTACTGGTAGCCGGCGAACCATTCGAGGTTGATCGCCACCGACGAGGCGATCGCGTGGAGGACGGGACGGGCCTCGTCGAAGTCCGCGGCCGGGGCACGCAACGCGAAGATCTGCTCCGGGCTCCAGATCAGCGCGCCGGGGATCCCCGGGTTCGGCGTAAACGAGAGGACGATCGTGAACTCCTCGTACATCGTCACGCCGTTGGCGTTGTGCTCCGTGAGCAGGCGCTCGGCGATCACATCGGTGCCGGGGAGCGTGCGCGCGACGTAGAGCGCGGCCACGTCCGGCAGCGCTTCGCGCGCGATGATCCGGGGCGCGAAGGCGGCGCGGTAGTTCGGCAAGATCAACGTTTCGAGGAACAGCGCGGCGTCGCGGATAGGCGGGCGCACGTCGTTCCCGAGGTAGGTCGTTCCCTCGGGGAAGAACGGGATGCCGCCGTCCTGCCAGATCTGCGGGAAGATCGGGAAGAACTGAACGCCGTGGAAGCCATCCGGGCTCGAGACGCCGCCCTCGAAGGTGACGAGGTTGGAGTACTGGTGCCGCCAGACGGGGCCACCGGCGGCGGTCCAGCCTTCGGGCACGAGGAGCGTGAACGCGGGGCCGGCGATGCCGAGGGGATCGGTGTCGAGGATCGTCGTTCGCCGGAGGACGGTCGTCTGGCCAGCCGCGACCGCCTCCTCGAGCGTCATCGATGGGGCGCCGCCACCACCGCCGCCGACGTTCGGGCTGCCGCCGGAGCCGCCCCGATCGGAGGGTGCCGCGCCGCCTGATCCGGCGGACCCGTTTCCGGGGTCACCGTCAGGTGGGGGCGCGTCTCCATCGCCGCCACCGCAGGCAGCGGCGAACGACACGACCAGCGCAGTCAACGCCAGCGCAAGCAGGCGGGTGGATATCGATACTCGAGCGTTGATCATTCGGGTGCTCCGCTCCGACGACGCCAGACGAAGAAGCCACCCGCGGCCACCAGCGCGACCGCTGCGCCGATCACGATCAACAAGGTGCTCGACGAACCGCCGCCATCCTCGGACGCGCCAGAACCGTCGGTCGTGGGTGTCGCGGTGACAGCGCTGGATGGCGTGGCGGTCGCGGTCACCTCGGCAGCGGCATCAGGCGGGGGCGGTGCGTCGGGGGCGGTTTCGATGGTCACGGTCGCGGGCGCGTAGCCGGGGCCGGAGACCTCGAGGGTGATCGGGAGCCCCGGGGTGATCGGCCGGATCGAGAACGTCGCGCTGCCGTCGGGTCCGGCGACGGGCCTGGCGTCGACGGTTCCGTCGGGCGTGGTCGCGTGGACGGTGGCGCCGGGCGCGGGCTGACCGGTGCTGGTGGCGACCTCGACGGTGACTTCGGTCCACGTATCGAGCGGGAGCGCGGCCGGGGCTCCGGCGATCGACAGCATCAAGCCGGCGGTCGACGGGACGAAGGCGCTGCCGTAGGAGAGGACCGCCGCGGGAACGTTGCCGGTCAGCGACACGGTGCCGTTGACGCCCTCGGTCGCATCGAAGCTGAACGCGGCGAAGCCGGGGCCATCGTCACCGGGTGTTTCGAAGCGGATCGTCGCGGGACCGGAACCGGTCCCGAAGACCTGCACCTCGTAGTCACCAGTCGGGAGGATGTAGGTCACGGGCTCGTCGCCCGGTTCACCGGAGACGAAACCGCCGGGGATCTCGCCGAAGAACTCACCGGTGGCGTCGTAGCCGAGCCGATTGCCCTCGGGATCGACGTAGAGCAGGTTGACCGGCGAGTAGACGCTGCTCGCGGAGGCGGCCCAGCTCGCGCCGGTGCAGCGGGAGAAGAGGCTCCACGCTTCACCGCTGCTGGGGGCGGGCGGGGGCGGCCAGCCCCAGAAGGTGAGCTGCGTTTCGTCCTAGCCAGCGCCGAGCCGTCCGGGGCGTGCCGCTCCGTGCGCCACCGCGGCAAAGCCAGCCGGCGGCGTGGCGTTGGGGTTGCTCAGATCGCTGATCCGAGCGCGAAGCTGGCCGGAGTAGCCCTCGACCCATTGGCGGAGCGTGGGGAGTTCGGGTGGCACCGGGTTGCCCTGTCCGACGAGCTGCATTGGGTCGGCGTCGAGCACGAAGGCCTGGATCGAGCCCTGACCGGATGCGCTTGCGCCGAGCAGGGTGTCGAGGATCGCGTCCGTCGTGGCGGCGTCGGAGGACCGATAGAAGATGATGCCAGCGCCGCTGCCGTCGGCTGCATAGATCGGGGCGTAGGGCGCGAGGTTGTAGTTGTGTTCCGCCATCGCCATGAGGAACGAGGTCTGCCCGCCGCTCGCGCCTTGGGTTGGACTGCCAGCGCGGGTCTGGGTCGTTCGGAAGAAGATCGCCAGCTCGTCGGCTAGCGCGCTCGCGCTCGGCAGTCCGCTGGGCCCGGCGCTCAGCGACACGGAGGCGACGTCGGTTTCATCTTCCCGATCGGAGTCGGGGATCCGTGCCTCCATCGAGTACTCGCCCGCCTGCGTTCCGGCGAGCAGGTACAGCTCGGCGACGCCGGAGCTATCGGTGACTGCGGTGATTGGATTGTCCTCGTTGGCTGTTGGGATGAATCCGTCGCCGTGGTGCGGCAGCACCGTGGGCCAGACCCGCCGGCCGTCGGTCCGGCAGACAAGCGCCCAGGGTGGGAAGGTCCAACCGATGAGCTCGACGTCTTGTTCGGGCACCGGATCGCCATCCTGATTGCGTACCGTGACCTGGATCAGCTTGCGATTGCCACCGGCCGATTCGATCGTCAGTTCGAGGTCGAGCGTCGTATCGACCTCGAAGTTGGCGTCTTCGATGTCCGCGCTGAGGCTGACCGCGAGTCGACGGGGCTCGAACGCACCGCCCGAGACGGCCGCGTCGTCGTGTGGGATCGGCGTTCGCGGCTCCACGGTGTAGCTGCCTTCGGGCAGCGTGATCTCGTAGCGGCCATTCGCCTCGGTGGTTGCGATGAACGCGCGTTCGCCACGCCAGACCTTGACGCGCACGCCCGCGAGCGGGGTGTCTTCGCGATCCTCGGTGATGACGCCGGAGAGTGACCAGCCGCGCAGTTCGAAGTCGGCCGTGGCCTCGTCAGTCAGCGTCACGTTCTCGGCGGGCGGATCGAAGTGGAGGAACTGGGGCGCGTCCGGATCGTAGGCGTCTGCGTAGTCGCGGGGTGTGACGACGTAGTCGCCTTGGGGGACGTCGATCTTGTACTCGCCGTCGTCGTCTGTGATGACCTGCTCGTTGGTTTCGTCGCCGACGACGGTGAGCAGGATGTTCGCGACCGGTTCGCCATCACTGTTCGTGATGTGGCCGCGGATGGTTCCCGTGCCCGGGATGAAGAGGACCGTCCAGGCCGCTCCTTCGAGGCAGCGGATCGCGCCGCAGGCGCCGCGCTGATAGACCCCGACCTGCTTGTAGCCGACGCCGGATACCTCGAAGCGACAGGTGGCGTCGCTGGTTCCGCACCCCTCGATCGCGGTGCCGGGCACCCACGACCATGTGGCGGTGGTACCGGCTGGGATGGTTGTGGTGGCCTGCACCACGTCGCCCTGCGCGACCTGGGGGACGCCGTTGGGCCCGGATTCGAGCTGGCCCTCGACGACGGT
Organism: Chloroflexota bacterium; assembly: GCA_027593235.1. Classification (GTDB taxonomy): domain Bacteria; phylum Chloroflexota; class Dehalococcoidia; order UBA2979; family UBA2979; genus UBA6627. The sequence continues at coordinate 55,989 of JAQCIU010000018.1, read as the reverse complement.
GAACTCGACATTGCCGACACCGGAGAGCATGTCGCACGCGTAACCGTTCTCGATCGCCGCGTTCCACACGGAGGTCCAGAACCCCGGATCGCGGGACCCGTCGAACGGGACCTGGCGTCCCATGTAGTCGCGGCAATCGCCACTGGCGAGGAGGAGCGGCTCATCCGCGGTTTGCGCTAGAGCGGGGGACGAACCAGACAGGGACGGGCCAAGCATCGCGGCAGCGACGAGCATCCCGAGCAGCAGCGTTGCGATCAGTCCGTGACGTGCGGTCACCAAGTCCCCCTCTGGCACCAGAGCATCCTACGAGCCCTGATCTCGTGAGCAACCGGACAACGACCGCACCGAGTTCCGGAAGCTCACGAGAGTCGGCGACTTCAGCGGCGCGCTCGTGCTCCCGTTTCGCCGTTCAGCGCCTCGACGCCGTCGAAGACAAGCCGCAGCTCTTCGAGCACGGCCGCGTCGAGGGCGGGTCGGGTGAACGACGCGAGGTTGTCGCGCAGGTGCTCCGGGTTCCCGGTGCCAACGAGGACGGTCGAGACGCCCGGCTCGGCGCGGACGAAGCGGTAGGCGAGGTCTGGCAGGGTTGGCACCGCGCCGCCAATGTGGCGAGCCAGGAGCGCGAGCGTCCCCTCGACATCGAGGTCCGAGGGCAACACACCAGCGGCTGCTTCCTCGCGGAGGTGCGGGCTCACCACCTCGAGGTCGCGGAGCGCCTGGCGGACGGCGAACATGTCCATCACGCCGATGTTCGCCGCGATTGCCGGCGCGAGCACGCGCTCGCGGGCGCTCTGGTTGAGCAGGTTGAAGCCGACCATGACGACGTCCCAGCAGCCGTCGGCGATGGCGCGGGCGAGCATCGCGTGGCCTCGGTCGGACCGGAACGCCTCGGTGACCCCGATCCAGCGGACGGTGCCGGCGTCGCGGGCGCGCTCCAAGACGGGGAGCAGATCGTCGCGCACCTGCTCGTAGTCCTCGGGCGTCAGTCCGTGGAGCTGGACGACGTCGAGGTAGTCGCTCTCCAGCGCATCGAGGCGGGCGCGAAGCGCGGCTTCAAGCTCCTCGGGGGTGCGCAGCCGATCAGCGCCACGCTCGCGGTAGCCGACCTTGGTCGCGATCACGACCTCGTCGCGCGTCTTCGAGGAGCGAGCGATGCCCGCGGCGACGGCGGGCTCGGTGCGGTACATCTCGGCGGTGTCGATGAGGTTGATGCCGGAGTCGATCGCCTGGGCGACGACGCCGGCGGCGTGGTCGACGCCGTCACCGAGGCCGGCGCGGCTGAAGCCACCGGCGCCGAAGCCGATCGCGGTCACCTCGAGGCCGGTCCGTCCGAGGGTGCGTCGTTCGAGCATTTCATCCGCCATGTTGCCCCGCTCCTTATCCTGCGGCTGAGCGTAACGGCTGCGTGTAAACGCGAGACGACGATGACGACCTTCGGCGATGTCGAGGTGCGCGAATCACCGGTGCAAGGACTCGGCGTGTTCGCGAGGCGCGACTTCGCGGCCGGCGAGCGGGTCCGCGTAGTCAACGTGATCCGCGAGGTGACCGACGACGCACCGCTCCGCCCCGACCAGGGCGAGCGGTCCGAGCACTGCGCGTATCCCGACGGCAAGGTTGTGCTCTACGGCGAGCCCGACCGCTACTACAACCACTCGTGCGATCCGAATGCCTGGGGGCGTTACGTCGACGGGCACGCCGAGATCGTGGCGCGCCGGGCGATCCCCGCCGGCGAGGAGATTCGGGTCGACTACCTCGTGAACAACAGCGGCGGCGAGAGCTGGGCGTGCCACTGCGGCGCGGAGCGCTGCCGTGGCATGACCGGCGTCAGCTTCTTCACGCTGCCCCTCGATCAGCAGCGGGAATACTTGCCGCTGCTCGCCGATTGGTTCGTGGCGCGGCACCCCGAGGAGGTGGCGGCGCTACGGGATGACCTCGAAACGGGAACCGAAGGGGGCTGACCGGGGTACTGCTACCGAACCCCGGGAGCACCAGATGAACCGACCACCGGCACGACTGATCGTCTTGCTCGGCGTAGCGCTGCTGATCATGGCACCCACTCGAACCGAGGCGAAGGTTCCCGCTACGACGATCCGCTCGCTCGAGTCGCACGAAACCGTGACCGTCGCGCGCGAGGACGTCGCTCGTCTCGGCATCACCTACGGGTTCTCCGCCAGCTCACAGCGGTTCTGGCAAACCGACCTCAGTCCGCAGCCACTCGCGTCGCTGCCCGTCGATCCAGGTCCAGCGTTCGAGGTCGTTGACGGCTACTGGGACGAACTGGCCCGCCATCACCAACTCCCCGGAACGGCCGAGGAGAACATCGCGTACGGGAGAGCCACGTACTAGCCCGCGACCGGAATCGTCGAGTTGAGTTCGGCCAGGGGCGACCAATTCTGGTTCCAGCTCGACTCTGGGCGGAACGCTTTTCTTCAGCGCTACGTCGTACTCCTGGCGCAAGGGTTCACCGATCCATCCTTCTTTGACGTGCTGCAAGTCGCCCGCGAAACGCGGCGCGAGCGGGTGGACGTTCGTCTCCGTGTCGACGTGCAAATGACGCTGCTCCATGCGGATCAAGCAGACTGGTTCTGGCCGGAGTTTCTCTCGGCAACCCCGCGAGCCGAACTCGTTCCCGCCGACTTTGAGGGTGGCGAAGGGACACACTTCGGGCAGTGGCAGGGAGGTTACTGGCCGGTCTATCGCGATCAAGACGTTCGCATCGAACTCACGCTGCCCGAGGGGCGACGCGTCGAGTACACGCTGTTCCGCCCCGAGGCATTTCTCGCGCGCGCTCCCGAAGGCTGGCCATCGTGGCCGGCCTGGAACGCTCCTCCAGAACTGCTCAGCGTCATCGACGAGCTGGTTGGTCCACCTCGCGTGAACCACCGCGCCGCGCCGGAACCCGACGTGTTGACGATACGAATCTCGCCGCTGGTACGAACGGAATCGGAGCCTCTGCCGCCGCAATCGACAGCCCTGGCCAGCGTCGAAATCGCTCGAGGAGCAATCCTCACGGCGATCCTGATCAGCACCGCCGTCGGCTTGCTGGTGACGCGACGGCGCGCCACTCGATAGCGTCTCCGGAAGCCGGTCGGTGACCTTCGCATTGCGTGGCCCTCCGGTCGTTCCTACCATCGTCGAGCGTCGCGGCCCGCAAGGACCGAGGCGTGCCATGCTCCGGAGGGGTCGCATAGTGGCCTAGTGCGGGCGCCTGCTAAGCGCTTATCCCTTCACGGGGATCGAGGGTTCGAATCCCTCCCCCTCCGCCAGCACGCGCCACGCGACCCATCGGTCGGCACAGCGAGCCCTCAATCGGAACCACCATGGCGACCTTCCATATCTGGACTCTCGGCTGTCAGATGAACCAGGCGGACTCGCTGAAGCTGGCGGCTGGGCTTGAGCAGCTCGGGTACCACGAGGCGCCCTCGGAAGACGACGCCGACCTGTTCGTGATCAACACGTGCTCTGTGCGGCAGCATGCCGAGGACCGCGCCTACTCCAAGCTGGGCGTGCTGCGGAAGCAGCGCGCGGCGGGCAAGGAGCTGCAGATCGCGGTGATGGGCTGCATGGTCGGGCCGAAGACGGACGAGCTTGAGCGGCGCTTCCCGTACGTGGACGCGTGGGCGCGGCCGCAGCAGTTCGACCCGATCCTCGATCTCGCCTCGATGCAGCGCGATGTGTCCGAGGGTGAACTCGGTAGCTCGCTGATCCAGATGAGCACGACGTTCGGGACGCCGACCGGGCCGACGGCCTATGTGCCGGTGATCCACGGCTGCGACAAGTTCTGCACGTATTGCATCGTGCCGCTGCGCCGCGGGCGCGAGGAGTCACGCGCCAGCGCGGACGTCCTCGCCGAGGTCCAACACCTCGCCAACCATGGGGTGCGCGAGGTGACGCTGCTCGGGCAGACGGTCGAGGCCTATGGGCACGACCTCGAGAACGAGGAGGCCGACCTCGCGACGTTGTTCGAGGGCATCGAGGCGATCGATGGGATCGCGCGGACGCGATTCCTCACCTCGTACCCGAAGGACATGACGGACCGCATCATCGACGCGGTCGCCGACCTGCCGAAGGTTTGCGAGCACTTCAACATCCCGGTCCAGTCGGGGTCCGAGTCGATGCTGGAGCGGATGCGGCGCGGTTACACCATCGAGAACTTCGAGGAACGCGTCGCGAAGATCCGCTCGCGGATGCCGGACGCCGCGATCGCGACCGACGTGATCGTCGGTTGCCCCGGCGAGACCGAGGCGGAGTTCCAGGACACCCTCGATCTGCTCAACCGCACGCAGTTCGACATCATCCACGTCGCCGCCTACTCGCCGCGGCCGGGCACCTACGCCTTCAAGAAGCTCGAGGACGACGTCCCGCGCGAGCTGAAGAAGGAACGCCTGCACGAGATCGAGGCGATCCACGCAGCATCCTCGGAGCGCATCAACCAGCGCCTGCTCGGGCTGACCGCCGAGGTCCTCGTGGAGCGCGAAGCCGACGGTCGCTCGACCGGACGCACGCGGCACGGGCAGCTCGTCCACTTCGACGGGGTCGGGCGTATCGGCAAGCTGGTCGACGTGACAATCGACGAGGTCACGTCGTGGTCGCTGCGCGGCCGCGAGGCAAACTCGCTCGCGCTTCCTCTCGTCTAGCCTCGGGCGATTTCGTCTGGCCTCGGGCGATCGTCTGGCCCTCGGGCGTTCGCCGGTAGCAGCGACGGTCGGCTGCGTCGTACCGTCGAGGTAGATGAACCGCTCACCCACCGTCGCCACGATCGTCGCGATCTTCGCCGTTGCCGAAGGGCGCTTGCAGGTGCTGCTTGTGCATCGCACTGGCGAGCCGGAGGCCGGCACCTGGGCGCTACCCGGCGGTCTCTGGGACTGCAACGAGTCGCTGAACGAATCGGCGACGCGGAAGCTGGTCCAGGAGACGGGCGCGACCGACGTCTACCTCGAACAGCTCTTCACCACCTCGGGGCTCGACGCAAGCCGGGACGCGGTCGCGGTCGCCTACTTCGCGCTGGTCGAGGCGGGCACCGTGCGGCTGCGCGAGGAGGAGGCGTGGCGCCCCGCCTGGTTCGCGGTCGACGAGCTGCCGCCGCTGGCGTTCGACAACAACCGGCTGATCGATCAGGCGGTCGAGCGGATCCGCGCGAAACTCGATTACACCAACATCGCTTTCGGGCTGATGGCCTCGGAGTTCACGGTCCGCGAGTTGCAGGGAACGTACGAGGCGATCCTCGGCGAACCGTTGGACCGGCGGAACTTCCGGAAGCGGATGATCTCCACCAGCCTGATCGAGGCGACCGGAAAGGTTCGGCGCGAGGGCGCGCACCGGCCCGCGGAGCTGTTCCGCTTCACCTCGAGAGAACCGGTGTTCCTGTGAGTGGCGCCCCACCTCCCACAAACGCCGCCTTCGAAGGAAGTGACGTGGTCCGCAAGGCGACGGCGGTCGTCACTCGCGGTGACGGCGACGCGCACGAACTGCTGGTCTTCGAGCACGCGCGCACCGGGCTCCAGCTTCCCGCTTGCACCGTCGAGGCCCACGAGAGTTTCGAGGAAGCGGCGATTCGCGAACTCGCCGAGGAGACCGGACTGGCGGACGTCACCCTGCATCGCGAGTTGGGCTACCTCGACGAGATCTCCGAGGCGGGGAATCCGTTCCACCGCCACCTCTTTCACTTCGAACCAAACGAGGTCGTCGTGGATCGCTGGCCGTACCCGTGCGATTGCGGTGACGAGATCACGCTCTACTGGGCCTCGTTCGCGACGGTCCGCCTCGACCACCGCCAGCAGCCGTGGCTCGACCTCGCCCGCGCGGCCCTCGAGGGGGGCGCGTGACGGTCACGTTTGGGGTCCTGCCCGGCGGCGGGACGCCGGAGGAATTCCTTGCTGGGGCGCAGACCGCCGAGACGCTTGGCTACGACTCCGTGTGGGTCGGCGACCACGTGCTGTGGCACGTCTTCTGGCCGGAGCCGCTGACGATGCTGGGTGCGGCGTCGGCCGTGACCGAGCGGATTGCCCTCGGGAGTGGCGTGCTGCTGGCGGCGCTCCGGAAGCCGGCCGCGCTCGCGAAGCAGACGGCGACGTTGCAGTGGCTCTCGAGCGGGCGGTTCCGACTCGGGGTCGGGGCCGGTGGCGAGTTCGCCAGCGAGTTCGCGGCCTCGGGAGTTCCGCTCGACCAGCGCGGCGCTTACCTCGATCAGACGCTCGAGGCGGTGCGGGCGCTCTGGACGGGGGAGCCGGTCACCCTCGCGAACGAAGTCGTGCAACTCGATGCCGCGGTCCTTGATGTGGTGCCGGAGCCGGCGATCCCGGTCTGGGTTGGCGGCCGCTCCGCCCCCGCCCAGCGTCGCGCAGCAAAGTTTGGCGACGCCTGGATGCCGTTCGTGATCACGCCGGAGCGATTCGCCGAGGGCTGGGCGAACGTCCGAGGCCAGGCCGAATCACTCGGACGCGACCCCGACACGCTGACGCCCGCGCTCCAGCTCTGGGGGATGTTCGACGACGACCTCGCGGTCGCCCTCGAGACGATCGCGGCGCGGATCGAGCAGACGTATCGCGTGCCGTTCGACCGCTTCGAGCGCTACACGGTGTACGGCGACGCCTCGATGTGGGCCGCGCGCCTCGGTGAGTTCGTCGACGCGGGGGTGCGGCACTTCAACATCGTGTTTGCGGGCGGCAACCGGCTGTCACAGCTCGCGCGGATCGCCGCCGAGGTGGTGCCAGCCGTGCAGGCACGGGCGGAGTAGGCGATGCCCATAGAAGCGAACGAGCCGGATCAGGACGCGGCGTTCTGGGACGAGCGGTACGCCAGCGCGGCTGCCCGCGAGCACGGAGAACCGCTTGCGGCGTCGCCTGATCTCGCGGCGATCGTCGCGGCCGGACACATCCCCACCGGCGGCGTGACGCTTGACCTCGGGTGTGGCGCCGGGACGGACGCGATCTTCCTCGCGAGCCTCGGGTTCAGGTCGATCGGGCTCGACCTCAGCAGCGAAGCGATCAAGGTCGCGCGGACGCGCGCGGCCGACGCGGGCGTGATGGTGGACTGGCGTGAAGGCTCGGTCCTCGAACTGCCGTTCAGCGACGCGTCGGTCCACTTTGCGCAGGACCGCGGCTGTTTCCACCACGTCCCGGACGCGGAGCGCGAGCGCTACGCCGACGAGCTAACACGCGTGCTGGTGCCCGGCGCGCGGTTCCTGCTCTGCGGTGGCCGCCACTCCGGGGGGCACGAGGGCGAGGCTGCCGATACGGCCTCGATGGATCGCGTGTTCGCCTCGGAGTTCACGCGGGGCGCGGTCGTGCCGTACGTCATGCAGTCCCACGGCGGGTCGATGGACGCATACCTGGTGTTGTTCGAGCGGCGCTAGCGGCCTGAGTTCGGGCGGGTCTGGTACCAGACCGAGGGGACGAGCACGGCGCCAGCGGCCGGCCCCGCCGCGAGCATCCAGAGTTCGAAGCCGAGGATCTTCGTGAGCTGCCAGGTGATCGCGACGCCGATCAGCAGCACGACGAACAATCCGAGCAGGAGTCGCTCGCTTGCCGTCATCGAACGAGGCTGAGGGCCGTCCATAGCTCGATCGTCGAACGCTCGCGGCTGATCGACAGCCCGGAACGGTCCCTACGGGGACAGTCGGAAAACACCGATTGACACCTCGGCGCGACTAAGCGTAAAGTGCACACGAAGTCACTTTGCGTACGAAATACACAAAGTGTCGAACCCGCCCTCGCCGCCGACCTTCCAGGCGCGAGCGGCCCCGCTCCGACGGATCGGACGCCAGATGACCACTGACACCACAGCTACGACTGCCAAGCAGCGCGCGAACCCTTACATCGAGGTCGACAAGATCCTCGCGGAGTTCACCACGCCGCAGCTTCAGTGCGAGACCGACACCGGAATCGCAACGATCCCACTCTCCGAGGAGGTGTCGTTCGGCTCCTGGCAGCCGGAGATTCCCGAGGAGTACTGGAACCTGGAGGCCGACGAGCTAGTGCGGCGGGTGCGCGCCTCGCGGGCGCGGCTCGGCGACAAGGTTGTCGTCCTCGGTCACCACTACCAGCGCGAGGACATCGTTCAGTTCGCCGACGAGCGCGGAGACTCGTTCGCCCTCGCGCAGTACGCGGCCGAGCGGCAGGAGTCGCCGTACATCGTCTTCTGCGGCGTGCACTTCATGGCCGAGGCGGCGGACATCCTGGCCGGGTCACACCAGCAGGTGATCCTCCCGAACATGGAGGCCGGCTGCTCGATGGCGGACATGGCCGCCGCGCCGGACGTCTACTCCGCGTGGCGCGAACTGGAGGACTTCTTCGGGACGACCGAGGACATCATCCCCGTCACTTACATGAACTCGGCCGCCTCGCTGAAGGCGTTCTGCGGCGAGCACGGCGGCGTGGTCTGCACGTCCTCGAACGCCGTGAAGGTCCTCGAATGGGCCTTCGAGCAGGGGAAGCGCGTCTTCTTCTTCCCGGACCAGCACCTGGGCCGTAACACCGGCCACGCGATGGACATCCCGCTTGAGGAGATGGTGCTCTGGGACTGGCGGCAGCCGGCCGGGAACCTCGGTGGCCTCGACGATGAGCAGCTCAAGGGCTCCCGCATCATCCTCTGGCAGGGTCACTGCTCAGTGCACCAGCGCTTTTCGCTGACGCAGATCGAACAGGCGCGTGCGAGCTTCCCGGAAGTCCAGATCGTCGTGCACCCGGAGTGCCGCTACGAGGTCGTCCAGGCCGCGGACGCGAACGGCTCGACCGCCTTCATCGCGAGGTACGTCGCCGAGGCCGCGCCCGGCTCGGTGATCGGCATCGGCACGGAGATCAACCTCGTCTCCCGCCTCGCGAAGGAGAACCCGGACAAGACCGTCTTCTGCCTGGACCCGGTCGTCTGCCCCTGCAGCACGATGTACCGCGTCCACCCCGCCTACCTCGCGTGGGTGATGGAGTCACTTGAACGGGGCGAGGTGGTGAACCGGATCGAGGTTCCGGCCGACATCAAGGCGAACGCCAAGATCGCCCTCGAACGCATGCTCGCCCTCAAGTAGCGCGAAGCACGACCGCGAGGATGAGCGACGACGGCAGCGCCTTCCGCTTCGAGACGCGGCTACCACTCCGTCACACCGACAGCTTCGGCGGCACGCCGTTTGTGCACGGCGGCGTGCTACTCGCCCTGACCGAGATCGCCCTCGATGGCTACGACCGCGAGACGGGGATCCCATCACACCGCGACGTGCTCCGGATGCAGAGCCACAGCGAGGTGCGCTACCGCGCGCCGCTGCGCTGGGACGACGCAGCCCTCGTGCGGTTGCGCTGCACAAACGCGCGGCCCGGCCGGCTCGTCTTCGAGGCCCGCGTCGAGGCCGCCTCGGACGGTCGTCTGGTCGCCGAGTTCACGCACCGCTATGCGTATGTGAACGCCTCGAGCGGTCGTGCGGAGGTACCGGCCGACTGGCCGGCGATCGTCGATGCGATTCGTAGGTACGAGGTCGATGTGGAGATCGAGGACGGTGATGACTAGCTCCACAAGCCGCCGCTATGACCTGCTCGTTGTCGGGTCCGGCATCGCCGGCCTCTACGCGGCCATTCAGGCGCATGAGCGCGGCGGCACGGTGCTGCTGGTGACCAAAGGCGGGATCGAGGAGGCCAGTACCCGGTACGCGCAGGGTGGCATTGCCGCCGCCGTCGGGCACAACGACACGCCCGACGCGCATCTGCGCGACACGATCGAGGCGGGCGCGGGGCTTGTGGACGAGGAGGCGGCGCGGATCCTCGTTGAGGGGGCGGCGGAGCGGATCGCGGACCTCGTGCGGTACGGGGTGCAGTTCGACGCGACGGGCGGCGAGGTGGCGCTGACGACCGAGGCGGCGCACTCGGCGCCGCGGATCCTGCACGCGCGGGGGGACCAGACCGGGCTCGAGATCGAGCTGTCGCTGTCGACGCTCGCTCAGCAGGAAGGCGTAACGATCCTCGAACACACGCTTGCCGACCGCGTGATCGTCGAGGACGGTCGGGCCGCCGGCCTGGAGGTTCTGGACACGGCGACGGGTGAGCACCGCAGCTACGCCGCCGACCGGATCGTGCTCGCGACCGGCGGCGCCGGGCAGATGTACCGCGCGACGACGAACCCGGTGGTCTCCACCGGCGACGGGGTCGCGCTGGCATACGACTCCGGGGCCGAGGTGATGGACATGGAGTTCAGCCAGTTCCACCCGACGGCGCTCCACCTGGAGGGTGCGCCGGTGTTCCTGATCTCCGAGGCGGTGCGGGGCGAGGGTGCGCAGCTCTTCAACACGCGCGGCGAGCGTTTCATGCCGAAGTACCACCAGGGCAACGAGCTGGCGCCGCGGGACGTCGTCGCGCGCGCGACGCATCGCGAGATGCGCGAGACCGGCTCGGACCATGTGCTACTGGACATCACGGATCACGACGGCGCGTGGCTGGCCGCGCGCTTCCCGACGATCTACCAGACGTGTCTGGACCTCGGTCTCAACATGGCAAAGGACCGGATCCCGGTCTCGCCGGCCGCGCACTACACGATGGGCGGCGTGCGGACGAACACGTGGGGTGAAACGACGCTGCCGGGGCTGTTCGCGGTCGGCGAGGTGGCCTGCACCGGCGTGCACGGCGCGAACCGCCTCGCGAGCAACTCACTCCTCGAAACGGTGATCTTCGCGAACCGGATGGTCCAGCGGCTCTTCGATCCGCCGCAACCCACACCGCCACCGCCAGCGCTCACCGCCGTTGTGCGCCACCTCGAGGTGACGCACAACGGGGCTCCGCCGACGCTCGAGGAGGTGCAGGAGCTGCTGTGGACCGACGTAGGCATCGAGCGCAACGGCGCTCAACTCGCGAGCGCCCTCGAGCGGCTCAACGGCTGGGCGGCGGCGATCGCCGAGCCGACCGACCGCGCGGGCTACGAGCTGCGTGCGATCCTGACCTGCGGGCGGCTCGCCGCAAGCGCGGCGCTCGCCCGCGAGGAGTCGCGCGGCGCGCACTACCGCACCGATTTCCCCGAAACGCGCGACGAGTGGCGACGCCACCTGTTCTTTCGACAGGCTGACGCCACGGTCTTTCGCCAGGAGCTGCCGGCATGACGAGCGACCCCGGACATCCCGATTACGAGACGATCCGCGCCGTGGTGGCGGCCGCCCTCCTCGAGGACCGCGCCGCCTTCGATGTAACGACGCGCACGACCGTCCCGCTGGAGCAGCAGGGGCACGGCGAGTTCTTGTTCAAGGAGTCGGGCGTGGTGTGCGGGCTCGCCGTCGCGCGCGAGGCGTTTCAACAGCTCTCCCCGAACCTGCGCTTCGGCGCTGCGTACGAGGACGGGAGCTACGTCGAGGCCGGCACGGTGGTGGCGACGATCGATGGGCCACTGGCGGCGATGTTGTCGGCAGAGCGCGTCGCGCTGAACTTCGCACAGCGGATGTCAGGCATCGCCTCGATGACCCGTCGTTACGTGGAGGAAGCCGCGCGCGGTGGCGGCACACGCGTCGTCGACACGCGGAAGACGACCCCGGGGCTGCGCGCCCTCGAACGCTACGCGGTTCGTTGCGGCGGGGCGCACAACCACCGCGACAATCTGCAAGACGGGGTGCTGGTCAAGGACAACCACCTGGCCGCCGCCGCCGCACGCGGCGTGAGCCTGGCCTCGGTGGTCAGCGCGGCCCGCGATGGCGCCGCGCACACGCTTCGCATCGAGGTAGAGGTCGACACGCCCGAACAGGCCGCGGAGGCGATCGCCGCCGGCGCGGACGTGGTGCTGCTGGACAACATGGATCCGGAGACGATGCGACCGATCGTCGAGGGGTCGCCGTCCGTCATCTTCGAGGCGAGCGGCGGGGTGAACCTCGAAACGATCCGGGCGATCGCGGCGACGGGGGTTCAGCTCGTCTCGGTCGGTGCGCTGACGCACTCGGCGCCGGCGCTGGACATCTCGCTGGACGTGCGACCGGGTTAGTGGGAGTGGGCAACCGCCTCGTCGTCATCGCCCTCGCCGGCGGGCTTCCGCGGCTCCCGCCCTGGCGAGCCTGGAGATGGGCGGGATGGGGTGCTGCTCGGGCCGAGTTCGCCGAGCTGTTCGAGCGGCGACGACTCCCCCCGCCGCGACCAGAACTGGACGAGGACCGTGGTGACGCCACCCATAACCTCGATCGGCTCGACGAACATCTCCGCGTACACGACGGTTCCGTCGCGACGAACCAGCGGCTCGCCCCAGCTCACGACGGCGACGCCGGCGGTCACCGCGCGGAGATCCTGGCGGCGGCGATCGCGGAGTCCCGGCGGGGACAACGCCTCGGTGGTTGGCAGCGCCTCGAGTTCGTCCACGGAGTAGCCGGTGAAACGGGCCATCGCGTCATTGGCGAAGAGGATTCGACGTTGGGCGCCGACGATCACCGAGGGGAGCACGGAGGCCCGCAACGCGGCTTCGATCGCGTTTCGCCCGACCGACCCGGGCGGCATCGACTGGGGATCCTCGGCGGCGACGCCGTAGCCGACGCCACGCGTGACCTCGATGATATCTTCGACGCCGGCTGCTCGCAGGGTGCCGCGCACCCGATAGACGGCGGTCTGAACAAAGTGTCGGTCGACGACGACGCTGTGGCCCCACACCTCGCGGATCAGCTCGTCGGTCGGGACCACGCGCCCGCGATGGCGCAACAGGTACGCCAGGAAATCGAATCCCTGCCGGGTGAGGTCGAGTTCGCGCTCGAGAATGAAGCCGCGCCGAGTTCGGGGATCGAGCACCAGCCCGTGCGGACCGAGCAGCGGCTGCTGCGGCGCCGTTTGCTCACCCTCAGCCGATTCGGTGTTCACGCCCCCACCACTTCCCCGTCATTTGAGTATTACCGTGTGGGGGTCGCTTCGCCACCGGTAGGTTGTGTCTACCCGCCGCCGATCCGAAACCGTCAGAACCGCGCGACAGGGCGCCCGAACCGTGAAAGGCGAGAGAGCGTGAGAGCGACGAGACCGTGAATCAAATCATCGTGGTGTCCGGACCGCCGGGCGCGGGCAAGAGTTCAGTCGGCGCCGCGCTCTGCGAACGGTTCGATCGCATGCTGCTGGTGGAGGTCGATGACCTGCGCCACATGGTGCGAGCGGGATATCGACATCCGTGGGTTGGCGACCAGCAGGCCCGCGAACAGCTCGCACTCGGCGCCGGCAACGCGGCCGCGATTGCGCTGGTCAGCGTCGCGGCACGCTACTCCGTCGTGATCGCCGATGTGGTGACCGCCGAGGCCGTCACGTGGTACCGCGACGCGCTTGCGGGCACGCCAGTGGCGGTCGAGCTGGTGACGCTGCTTCCGAGCCTTGAGGTCACGCGCAGCGGCAACGCGGATCGCGACGGCGCGATGGAGGAGCGAGCGGCTGCGCTCCGCGCTCAACTCAGCACCGAGATCGCGGCCGGCTCGATCCCTGGCGCGGTCCTCGATACCAGCGCGCACGCTAACGCACGCGAGTCGGCGGACGCGGTACAGGACGCGATCAGCCGCGGCCAGGCGCTGTTCCTGACGCCCTCGGAGTAGCGCAGGGGGCGCGTGGCGAGCCGCCGACGGGCGCACCTCGTAGAATCGCAGGTGGAGAGGTGCCCGAGCGGTTTAAGGGAACGGTCTTGAAAATCGTCGTGGCGCTTGCGTCACCGTGGGTTCGAATCCCACCCTCTCCGCCATCAGGCGCAGCGTAGCCGCCGGGACGCAGCGCACGTCCCGCCGACCGGCTCCGCAGGCACGCCACAACACACGACCTCGAGACTGCACGCGGAGACGGCGGCGGAGCTACCGCTGGCGTGGGCTCGCGGCGCGGTTCCGCCGGCCGGGTGAGGCGGAGGCGCCGCCGCCGACGAGCGCGGGCGGCGATAGGCAGGGGATGTCGGCGTGCCACGGTGTTCCGGCCGGTACCCGCGTCAGCCCTCGGCAGCCGGCAATCCCCCAGCGCGAATGGGTGCCGGGGGAGAAGTGGTGTTCGAGGCGTGCGAGGTGCGTCTTGAACTGGGCGCCGTGCCCGTCCCAGATACAGCGGGTGCCACAACGGCAGCTCCGCTTGTCCGTGGAGTGCAACCGGTGGACGGCGTGCGCCAGTTCGTGAAGCAGGGTGCTGCGCATCAGCGTGCGTTCGCCGTCACGGCGCACGACGATCCGGTAGGGGATCTGCGCGTAATTGATGTAGCCGCGGGTACGGCGAACGGGCGGCCCGACGAGCAGTACCGGGCGCGTGGCAGCGACCAGCCCTTCGGCCGTCCAGACGGCGGTCGTGAGTTCTTCCATCCATTGTGGTGCGGCCGATCGACGACTCATCGCTCCATCAACCAATCGAATCGCGGGAATCTTTCGGTGGCCGGTTGAGCGTCGCTGCTCGACCGTGTCAGACGGTGTGCGCCTTATGATTCAGTCATGACAACAGAACACAGCCCGATCACGCCAGATGAGCTCATCGCGCAGGGTCCAGATGCGATGATCTTCGCAGATCGCGAAGGAATTATCCGCACCTGGAATGCCGCGGCAGTACGCATTTTCGGCCATGCGCAGGCCCATGCGATCGGCCAAAGCCTCAATCTGATAGTTCCGGACCAGTATCGCGAGGCTCATTGGTCAGGTTGGGACCGTGCGTTAGCCGCCGGTGAGACGAAATATGTCGGTCAATCGGTCCCGACCCGGGCGGAACGCGCGGACGGTAGCCCGATCACGATCGAACTCGGGTTCGCGATCGTCGTCGACGAGGAGGGCGAGGCGGTTGGCGCCCTCGCGACCGCGCGCGACATCAGCGAACGCTGGGACCGCGATCGCGAAACGCGGCGCCGGCTGCGCGATCTGGAGGCGGAGTTGGCCGAGCTGAAGGGCGAGTCCGCCGCGGAGTAGCGCCTGCCGGCTACCTCGGACGGGGGAGCGCGCGGCACTGCGCGCTACTATGCGCCCGCAACCCGCCCGAGGAGGCCCACGATGACGATGACCGCCGTACGCCCCGAGGATTGCCTCGCGCAGCACGAGGGCGACCTGTCGGTCAGCGGCCTCGATGGCCCGGTTCGGATCGTGCGCGATCGCTGGGGCATCGCCCATGCGGAGGCGAGCTCGGCACGCGACGCATTCTTCGCGCAGGGGTACTGCCTCGGGCAGGACCGGTTGTGGCAACTCGAGCTGTACCGCCACCTCGCACATGGGCGCGGTGCGGAACTGCTCGGCAAGGGGCTGCTTCGGCGCGACCAGCAGAACCGACGGCTCCGGTTCGGCGCGGACGCGGCGCGCGAGTGGGACGCGCAAACCGATCGCGCGCGGATGATCCTCCAGGCCTACGCCGATGGAGTAAACGCGGCGATCACCTCGAACCCCACGCCCTATGAGTTCCACGTGCTCGACGACGCGGAGGCACCGCACGAGATGCAGCCGTGGCATCCCATAGATTCGCTGGCGATCCTGAAGATGGTTGCGGCCGGCGCGACCTGGGCGACGAAGCTCAGCTACGCGAAGATCGCCGCGACGCTGGGGCCGGAGGCGGTGGCCGCCCTCGTCACCGACATCCCCGAGGGCTCGGCGTTGATCACGCCCTCGGGGGCGCGTTGGACCGAGGACTCACACCCGTTCCACGACGACACCGAATCCGCCGGCGGCGAGCCGGACGGCATCGTGGCGGCGGGCGGCGGATCCAACTGCTGGGTGATCGATGGAACGAAGTCGGCGACCGGCCGTCCGATCGTCTGCGGCGACCCCCACCTCGCGATCAGCGTGCCGGGGCAGTGGTACGTGATGACGATGCAGTGCCCCGAATTCACGGTCGCCGGCCCCTGCTCGCCCGGCTATCCCGGCCCGGTGTACTACGGGCACAACACGAAGATCGCCTGGACGATGACCCACGCCCAGGGCGACCGCTGGGACCTCTACCGCGAGCGCATCACCCGCGCGACGAACGGCGCTTCGACGCCCTCGCAGCCGCGGGCGGAGTTTCGAGGCGTCGCGGAGCCGCTGACCCGCCGGGACGAGCGATTCGCGGTGCGCAACGGCGACAGCGTCGAGATGACGATGTGGGACACGCGGCACGGTCCGGTGATCGCCGGCAACCCGGAGTCGGACGACGAGGTCGTCTCGACGCGTTACGGCCTCGCCGAGCCGGCGCACGACATGGACGCGCTGTGGGGCGTGATCACCGCGACGGATGCGAGCGAGCTGCGCGAGGGGATCCGTCTCTACGACTCGATCAGCGGCAACTACTGTTTCGCGGATCAGGCGGGGACGATCGGGTACCAGTACGCCGGGCGGATTCCGAAGCGACCGGCATGGCTGGTGCCCGTCCCGGGCTGGGATGGCGATCACGAGTGGGATGGCGACGTTCCGAAGGACGAACTGCCGACCGACGAGAACCCGGCGAACGGCTTCTTCGTGACGGCGAACAACAAGACGACCACGCCGGACTACCCGCACTTCCTTTCCGCGGTCGCCTCCCGTTTCCGCGCCGATCGCCTGCGTGAGTTGATGGACGACGTCGAAACGTTCTCGCTGGACGACATGCCGCGGTTGCAGCAGGACCTCGTGAGCATCGCGCATCGTGAGGCGGTCGCGCACCTCGTGAGTTTCGAGGCGAGCGACGACCGTGCCCGCGCGATGCAGGCGCTGCTCCGCGGCTGGGACAGCCGGATGACGGCGGACAGCGCCGGCGCCGCCGCGGCGAACGAGGCGCGCAACCGCCTCGCCGCGATCACGATCGAGGCGTACTACCAGCAGGTGCCGGGCCTGCCGCCGCAGCGGCCAGTCTCCCACCTCACCCTGCTCACGCAGCTCGCGAGCCGGTCGCCGGTGATGCTGGGCGCGTTCCCATCATGGGATGCCGCGATGGAGCAGGCGCTGGTCGAGGCAGCCGACGCCCTGACGGAACGCCAGGGCGCGGATCCGCAGGCGTGGCGCTGGGCGCCAGAACACCAGATCGAGTGGTCGCACAACCTCGGTCGCGATCCGGAGCTGAAGCCGATCTTTGACCTCGAACCGTTGCCGATGCAGGGCGACCGAAACACGATCTGGAACGCCGGTACGCCAGTCGGCGGGGCCGGCGTGCACGGCGTGAGCTATCGGCAGGTGCTCGATATGGGCGACCTCAATGGCGCGCGGATCGTGATTCCGCCGGGTAACAGCGGCCAGCCCGGCTCAGCGCACTATGCGGACAACATCGATCGCTGGCTCAACGGCGAGTACCACCCGCTCTTCGTGGAGTGGGCGGACATCGAGGCGAACGCGGAAGCGGAGCTGCGGCTCACGTCCTGAGCGGAGTGCGAACGATCCGCGCTTGCGATGCCGTGAGCGCCGCCAGCGCGGCGACCACCGCCAGCCCGCCGGCGAGGCTTGTCGCCTCGGCGATGAAGCCGATGATCGGCGGACCGACCAGCAGTCCGAAGTAGCCCAGCGTCGCGGCCGAGCTGATCCCTTCCGACGGTGTCGCGCCAGCCGAAGCCGCGGCAGTGAACGCCAGCGGCACGACGTTGGCCAGCCCGGCGCCGGTGAGCGCGAACCCGATGATCACCGCGATCGGGCTGTCGAGGGCCAACCCGACACCGAGGCCAATCGCGGCGACGAGGCTGCCGAGTCGGACGAGGTTGACCGCACCAACCCGCTCGTTGATCCAGTCGCCGGTGAGGCGCCCGATCGCCATCGTGGTGGAGAAGGCCGCGAAGCCGAGCGCGGCGACCGCGCCCGAGGTGCCCAGGTCATCGCGGAGCAGCGTCGCGCTCCAGTCGGCAACCGCGCCCTCGGCGAGGAAGACGGCGAACGTCATCGCGCCCAGCGCCAGCAGGCGCCCTCGAGGGATGCGAAGCCGCAGCCGTGCCTGCGCGACGGGCCGGTGCGGCGTGCGCAGCGCGCGCATCACCAACAGCACGGCAACCATCGCGATCACCGCAACGACGAGCACTTGGGTCGACGGCGCCACGCCTACCTCGATCAGCGCGCCGGCGAGTAGCGATCCGGCGAGCGCGCCGAGGCTGTACATCCCGTGAAACGAGGACATGATCGGGCGGCGGAAGGCGACCTCGACGTCAGCCGCGACCGCGTTCATCGCGATGTCCAACGACCCGAGCGCGCCGCCAAACAGCACGAGCGCGGCCGTGAGGAGTGCCACGTTCGGTGCGATCACGGGCAGCGGGAGCGTCAGCGCCATCGCGAGCCCGGTCCAGCGCACGACGTGGTGCGGTCCGACACGCCTGATCAGCGGGCCGGACAGCGCCATCGCCACGACCGCGCCACCCGCAAGCGCGAGCAGCACGAGGCCGAGGGCGCCATCGCTGAGGGCACGCTGTTCCTTGACGAAGGGGATGTGTGGCACCCACGAGGCCAGCAGTACCCCGTGCGTGAAAAACACGGCGGCGACCGCCCGCCGTTGGCGACTCAGCTCCGACACACCTACCACCTCGTCAGAGCATCCGATCGACGCCGGGAGCAGGAGCGACACCGAGGGTCGCCGCGCATCCAGTGTCGGGCACGGCCTCCATCGAGCGCGAATCGACCGCCCCTCGGAGGGGATTCAGCGCTCGGCGGGTGGACGGCGGTCCCCCGGTCGCCCGGGAACTCGCCTAGCTGGTCGCGATCGTTGCCGAGGTCCGCGCCCACTCGAGCAGCAGCGCCGGGTCCTCGAGGATGTCGGCGGGCGCGGCGTAGTACGGCATGCGGCCGTGCTTCTCCGAACCGGCCGTCTCGAACCGGGCGCGGTTGCTGTCGTTCACCTTGAGGTGGAGCTGCGCATCCGAATCGACCAACGCGAACATCGACCCGCTGATGAAGATGCCAGCACCACCGAACATCTTCTTCCACGACACGTCGCCCAGCTCACCGAGCGACTCGACCAGCTCCGCGGCGAAGCCGCCCACCTCGTCCGAATACCGTGCACCGCTCGCACCCATCTTTTTGCCCCCTCGTCGATCGGACGAACAGCTCGCGGCGTGCTCGACAGCGGTACGGTATCGCGCCTCGGCTCGTACGATCGGTGTTCAGCGACACGAATCCCGGAGGCGCCGTCGTGACGGACCCGATCGCCCAGTTCGAGCAGTGGTTCGCCGAGGCCGAAGCCGCGGAGCCTGGCCTGCCCGACGCCGCCGCGCTCGCGACGGTGAGTGCCGAGGGGCGTCCGTCGAATCGCGTCGTGCTCGTGAAGCGCGTCAGCGACGAGGGCTTCGAGTTCTTCACCAACTACGAATCACGCAAAGGCGACGATCTCGCCGCGAATCCGGCCGCCGCGCTCACCTATCACTGGAAGTCCCTCGGGCGGTCGGTCCGCATCGAGGGCGACGCCGATCGCCTGCCGCCGGAGGCGTCCGACGGCTACTGGAACAGCCGCCCACGCGGTAGCCGGATCAGCGCCCGCATCTCGTCACAGTCGCGTCCGGTCGCCTCCCGCGCGGACCTCGAGGCGCGTACCGCCGCCGAGGTCGCGCGCGTGGGCGAGGGCGCGATCGAGCGACCGCCGCACTGGGGTGGCTACCGCCTCGTTCCGCTACGCATCGAGTTCTGGACGCACCGCGACAACCGGCTGCACGAGCGGCTGGAGTTCAAGCGCGAGGCGGTCGATGGCGAGTGGACGACGCGGTTGCTGCAGCCGTAACTCAAGCCCTCGCTCAGCCGCCGGACGCGGCCAGCAGCGATTCCACCTCGGCGCGCGGCGCCATCGCCTCCTGCGCGCCACGCCGCGTCACGCAGAGCGCCCCCGCCGCAGCGCCCATCCTGGCCGCCTCGCGGAGTCCGAGGCCAAGCGCGAGCCCCGAGGCGACCCCGCCGTTGAAGGCGTCGCCTGCGCCGACCGTGGCGATCGGCGTCACGGGAAACGACGGCACCAGTTCGGAGATACCGTCCGCCTCGACCCAGGCGCCGAGCGCCGCCAGCGTCACGATCACCGCTCCGGCGCCACGCGCTCGCAACGCCCGCGCGGCCTCGCGCGCTGAATCGGCGTCGTCGACGGGGTGCCCAACCAACTCCGCGGCCTCGTGCTCGTTCGGCGTGACGATGTCGGCCAGCGACAACAGGTGCGCGGCGTGCTCGCGCGTCGGTGCGGGATCGAGGATGACCGTCGCGCCGCGCTCGCGCGCCAGGTGCATCGCCGCGACGGTCGCCGGCAACGGCGTCTCTTGCTGCACCAACAGCACGGAGCCGGCATCGAGGTGCGCGGCCGCAGCGGCGCGTGCCAGCGCCTCGTCGACGAGCAGGTTGGAGCCGTAGACCGCGTTGACCGAGTTCTCGCCGGTGCCGTCGATCAGGATCACGGCCACGCCGCAGTGGGCGCCGACCGCCGTTCCCAGGTGCGCGGTGCCGACACCGGCCGCCTCAAGCGCCGAGCGCATCTCCTCGGAGTAGCGATCGTCGCCGAGCATCCCCGCCATCTCCACGGCGACGCGGCCCGCGAGGATGCGCGCGGCGGCAACCGCCTGGTTCGCGCCCTTCCCGCCCGGGGTCGTGTAGAAGGCGGAGCCCTCGCGGGTCTCGCCGCGCCCGGCGATCACCGGCGCTTCGACGATGAAGTCCATGTTCACGCCACCGAGGACGAGCACTGTCATGCGAGCGACTCTAGCAGGCTGCTGAAGAAGCGCTCTGAGCGAAGGGAGCGAGGGTCACGAACGTCTGAGCGCGGTCCGTCACATGCCACTCGACCTGATCAGGGCTTCGATTCGTCGGTCCGGGCGGCTGGCGGTGGCGGTGGGCGCACTGAGCCTATGGCGTGGCGAGTTCGAGCTTGGCCATACGCACCAGGTTGTAGGCGGCGGCGGTGAGCGTGGCGCAGAGCGCGTTCCGTGCCTGCCCGATGTAGCGCAGCTTGCGCAGGCCGCCCACCGTCTTCGCCCAGCCGAAGACCTCCTCCACCCGCTTGCGTCGCCGCTGGCTGACGGCGTAGCCGGGATGCCGCGTGGTGCGCCCGTCGATGGCGCTGCGCCGTCTGCGGTCATTCCGGGCGACGTGCGGTGTGATCCGGCGCTTGCGCAGGTCCGCTACGAAGTCCTGCGTGTCGTAGCCGCGGTCGGCCCCGAGCGTCGCCCGGCCAGCAACACAGCGGTCGAGCAGCCGCAGCGCTGCCTTCCGCTCGGCGAAGCCATCGGCCTGCGTGAGCTCGACGCCGACGATCAGCCCATTGCGGTTCTCGGTCAGCACGTGCCCCATGTAGCACAGCTTCGCTGCCTGGCCGGAGCCCTTCGTGGCGAGCTGCGCCTCGGGATCGGTGCGTGAGGCGTGCGTCTCCCGATTACGGCGCTGGCCACGGAAGTCCACGTCAGGGTTGCGTCCACCGCCGCCCGGGGGCGGGTCGTCGTGCTCGTCGCGCGGGCGATAGCTCTTGAGCGAAGCCCACGCCTCCAGCAGCGTGCCGTCCACCGTGAAGTGATCGGCAGAGAGCAAGCGTCGGCTGCGCGCCTCGGCCACGACCTCGGCGAAGAACGCGTCCGCCACCTCGTGGCGCAGCAGCCGCTCGCGGTTCTTCGAGAAGGTCGTCGGGTTGAAGGCAGGGTCGGCGACGTTGAGGTCGAGGAACCACTTGAAGAGGAGGTCGTACTGCAGGCGCTCGCAGAACTGGCGCTCGCTGCGCACCGAGAAGAGTGCGATCAGCAGGCTCGCCTTCAGCAGGTGCTCGGGTGGGATCGACGGGCGTCCGCGCTCGGCGTACATCTCGTCGAAGAGCGGCGAGAGCCGGGTCAGCACCGCCTCCACGATCGGCTTGATGCGCCGGATCGGGTGGTCGGCGGGGACGAGCTGGTCCGGCGTGAGCGCCAGCAACATCTCCGCCTGGTGTTCGCGGTCTCCTCGCATCGGGTGCCTCCTCGCGCCTCCCGCCAGCCACGATCGTACCGGCCGCGATCCTCCACGGCGATCCCCGTGGGAGGCTTTTTCAGCAGCCTGCTAGTGCGCGGAGGGCCGTCACTCCAGCCCTACCTCGGCGATCGGACAAGCGGCTGTCCACCGACCCGCCGATCGCGCAGCGCGAAGCGTCAAGAAGGGGTCGAAGACCCCTGAGCGAATTGGACGGCCTCGTCGATGAGCTTCTTCCAACTGCGACGATCGCCGCGCGGCACCAGCGTCCATTCCTTGAACACGCGCCCGTTCGGCGCGAAGGCCTCGGTCCTACCGGAGGCGACCAGTTCGTCGACGCGGGTGCGGGGCAGTTTGAGGATCAACTCGCCGGTCTTCACGTGAATCATCCCAGTGAACTGGCCGCCGACACGCAGGCAGCGAGAGCCCATCATCGTGCCCTCGTCCGCCTCGGCGCTGGCCAGGTGTGGGGCCGCCAGCTCCCAGAAGAGCTCCTCGCCGGTCGTTGCTTTCGCCGCCATCGCCAGGCCCTCCGCTATCCGGACACGTGCTTGAGCAACCAGTGATGCAACGCCTCGAACCGCAGCAGCCGCTCGAGGCACCACTCGACGAACCGGGCGTCCTGGAACTCGGCCGGGACCGGTTCCTGCCAGCGCGCCTGGACCATCTTGTACCGCAGCAGATCGCCGCGTGGATGATCGGCCGGGTAGGGCGCGGGTACCCGCTTCAGCCCCTCGCCGGCGATCTCGGCATCCGGCAGCGTCCGCAGCGGCGCGAGTGCGGCCTCGAGGGCTGCGCCGGTGCGGTCGTCAGCGACGGCGGCGCGCCACCGCTCGAGGCCGCGCGGATCGAACGCCGCACCACCGCCGAACCCGATGCCCTCGGGGTGGATGCGGACACGGACGGTGGGTGCCCGCTTCTTCGGCGAGCCGTCCCAGAAATTCAGCATCAGGTAGTCGCGGTAGGGCGGCTTGTCCGGAGCGAACCGTAGATCCTCGTTCAGCGGCGAGATCGATCCGTTGACCTTCGGTTGGGCCTCGATGCCCGGCGATAGATCGGTGCGCAACCGCGCGCCGAGGTCCTCGACCAGCGCGCGCGCCGGGGTGATCAGCCGCGCGGTCACCTCGGACTTGTTCTCGGCGTACCAGGCCGGGTTGCCCAGCGGCAGCGCACCGAGGAGACCCAGCGCCTCCGGCGAAAAGCCGGTGAAGTTCGACATACGGGTCTCTCCTCGCAGCGCCGGGTCGACGCCTCGTTAGAACGGGTAGCCGGTGGCGCCCTGAACGCCCTTCAGCGCGGAGATTTCACCGGTGTGCGCCAGCGTGTTACCGAGCAACGCGTTGGTCAACGCGTCGACGACACGCATTGGTCCCGCCGGCCCCTGGATTTCGCGCTCCAACTCCTGCGGTGTGAGTCCGTCGACGAACGAGGCGACACTGACGTAGACGGCCTCCTTGTACGGCTGCAGCGCTGCCAGATCCGCCGTGAAGCTCTTCGCCTGTTCCTGCGTGTGGCGTGAAACGTTCGGGAGCCCGAGCTTCTGTTCCCAGCCACCGGTGTCCCAGACGGACGGCTGGCCGAGGATCATCGAGTTCACGATGAAGTCCTCCGACTGCACGACGTGCGTCACGATCTCCGAAATCGGGTGCGCGGTCCCAGCCGGCACGTACGCCGCCTGCTCAGCGGTCAGATCCGCACAGGTGCCTTCGAACCAGCCGTGCGCGTGATCGATCGCCGTACGGATCGTCTCGGTCGCGTCCATGGTCGTTTCCCTCTCAGGTCTCCGGATTGGTAAGTACGTACTAACGTACGCACCTCGTCAACCCGTCGACATCAAGATGACGAGCGAGACCCGGTCGGATCGACAGTCGCGACTACTGCCGACCCGGCCAGCACCGCCTCCCGCTACTCTCAAAGCCCAATCGCAGCTCCCGAGGACAACACCAATGCCAAACTTGCCTCCGAACTTCCGCGCCGGCTTCGCCTTGCCGCAGGTCTTCCCGAGCGGACAGATCGATGTCGCAGAGATTCGGTCGGTGGCGCGGGCCGCCGAGGCGGCCGGCTTCGCAGACCTCTGGACGCAGGAGCAGCTGATCGGGACGGCGCAGAGCCTGGAGCCGCTGACGCTGCTCTCGTACGTCGCCGCGGTGACCGAGCGGATTCGCCTCGGGGTGTCGGTGCTGGTGCTGCCGGTGCATAGCCCGCTGCACCTCGCAAAGCGGCTCGCCTCGCTCGACGTGTTGAGCGAGGGGCGGTTGATCGCGGGCGTTGGGCTCGGGGGGAAGTGGGACGAGGGCGCGCTCGGGATTCCCGAGGGCCGGCGGCTCGGCCGGTTCATGAACGTGCTGAACGCCGTTGATGCGCTCTGGCGCGACCCGCGAGCGACGGTTGCCGGTGACTTCTTCAACCTCGATGGCACGCCGATGGAACCGAAGCCGCTCCAGACGCCGCGACCGCCGATCTGGTTCGGCGCACGCGTCGAGGCCGCGGTGCGGCGGGCGGCGCGCCACGGCGACGGCTGGATGGGCCCGGGCTCTTCCAGCATCGAGACCTTCGAGGGCCTCGTCCCGCTGCTCCGCGACGAACTCGAACGCGCCGGCAAGGACCCGGCGACGTTCCCGATGTCGAAGCGCGTCTACCTCGCGATCGACAGCGACGAGGAGCGCGCGCTCACGCGCCTCCGTGAGTGGTTCGCCCACAACTACGGTGACGCCTCGATGGCCGAGCGGGTCGCCGTCTGGGGCTCACACGAGCGCGTGACCGCCTACCTCGATCGGTTGATCGAGGCGGGCGCGTCGCACCTGCTGCTGAACCCGGTCTTCGATTCGCACGAGCACCTGGAAGCGCTGCGCCCGTACGCGAACGTCGCCGTGCCGGTGGGGCTAGACGCCGTCCGGTAGCAGCTTCCAGTTGCCGATCAACTCAAGCGAAGCGGGGTGCGGTGGCACCTCGCAGCGACCGGCGATGTTCTCCTGGAAGGCGCGAAAGGCCTCGATCTTGCCGAGGCCGGCATCGGCGGCGTCGTGCGCCCAGATCGCCAGGTGCGCGAAGGTCTGGCCATCCTCGAGCTTGAAGGTGGCGTAGTGGATCGCCGGGTCGTTCCGTTCGGCCAGTTCCCGGTACACGGCTCGCACCTTGGCTTCGTTCTCTTCGACTCGGTCGGCTTTGACCTTGTACTGGACCAGTACCCCGTTCACGGTGAGCTCCTTCGCGATACCATTTCGTTACGGTAACTATATCGTTACTTATGCGAACCGCACGCCTCCTTCGCGCCGATGCGAGACTGGCGCCGTGCAACTCACCCCGCCGCATTGCCAGTCGCCCGGGCGCCCTCGCGTGACGAGCCTCCTCGCGGCGCTCGCCGTCCTGGTGCTGCTCGGCCTCTCGGCGTGCTCCAGCGCGGCGCCCGAGGCCGCCACCGCCACGGCGACGCCCGCGGATGGAGAGCCGACCGCCGCTCCCGTCGACCCAGACGCCGTGGTCCTCCGCTGGACCCGCGAGGGCGGTATCGCCGGCTTCTGCGACGGCCTCCTGCTCACCGCGGGGCACCGCGCCACCCTCGGTAGCTGCGAGAACCTGCCCGAGCAGGCGCCCGACGGGGACTTCGCGCCGAACGACGCGATCCGCGAGTTCGAACACTGGCGCAGCGAGTTCGCTTCGTTCGAGATCGAGTGGGGGGACGACGACGCCGTCGCCGACGGGATGACCGTCCGGCTCAACTTCGTCGGGCGTGGCTCGACCGTCGCCGACGAGGACGTGCAGCGGGCGATCGCCGAGTTCGCCTCGCGGCTCTACACCACGATCGGTGCCTCGAAGCCACGCGTCGCGGCGATCGAGGGTCGACCGGGGACTGCTGCGCAAACAAAAGAGCGGGTGGTCGGCGAAGTCGCCGTCTAGTGGCCGGCGGGGTCTTCCACGGGCCAAGTGACGGTCACCGTCAGCCCACCCTGCGGTCGAGGGACTGCACGCACCGAGGCGCCGTGCGCGCCGGCGATCGCGCGCACGATCGCCAGACCGAGCCCGGTGCCACCGGTCTCGCGGGAACGTGACCGCTCCCCGCGGGCGAAGCGCGCGAACAGCCGCTCGACCTCGGCCTCGTCGATCGCCGGGCCATCGTTCGACACTTCGAGGCGCGTCCCGGCCGCGTCCGACATCACCGCGACTGCGACCGCGCCTCCGTCGCGGTTGTAGAGCACAGCGTTCTCGATCAGGTTCGCCACCATGCGTCCGAGGAGCACTCGGTCGCCGCGCACCTCGATATCCGCTGGCGTCACGTGGACGTCGAGGCCACGCGCCGCGGCCGCGGGCGCCATGTCGGCGAGCGCGGCCTCGACGAGCGTGGCGAGCGCGACCGGCTCCGCGGTATCCACACCCGCATCGGCACGCGCGAGGATCAGCAACCGATCGATCAGTTCCTCGGAGCGACCGACGGCGCGACGCAGGACCGCGCTGCTTTCGGCGCGCTCGGCCTCGGAAGCCTCGGGCTCAGCAACGTCGAGTTCCGCGCGCATGATCGCCAGCGGCGTGCGCAGCTCGTGCGCCGCGTTCGAGACGAACTCACGTTGGCCCTCGAACGCTGTTTGCAGCCGATCAAGCATCACGTTGAACTGATCGGCGAGTTCCGACAGCTCGTCGTGCGGGCCGCCGACCTCGATCCGACGATCCAGCTGCTGATCGGAGATCTCGCGGACGGTCGCCGAGATCGCGTGCACCGGCTGCAACATCCGGCCAGCGACGAACCAGCCGAGCCCCACGGACACGAACGCCATCATGCCGAGCGCGAGGCTGGACTGGATGAGCAGCTCTTTGAGCGCCTCGTGGCGCAACTCGAGCGCGATGCCATCGAAGACCTCGACGAAGCCGAAGCCACGGCCGCGGTCGCCTCGAAAGTCGGGGGGCGGCTGGAACAGCTCGCGGTCCGGGTTCAGCACGGTGACGGGGAGCCCGAGACGCTCGACCGCCGAGATGCGCACCTCGTTACGCCCGGTGGGGTAGCTCCGCTCGATGAGGAAGTAGTTGATCGCCAGCAGCATGAAGCCGGCAACGAGGAAGAGTGCGCCGTACCAGAGCGTCAGACGCAGACGGATACTCCACCGCCGCCGCCCCAGCAGGGCGGTCATAGCCGGTATCCGGCGCCGACGACCGTCTCGATCACCGGTGGGTCCCCGAGCCGACGCCGCAACGTGACGATCGTCATCCGCACCGAGTTGGTGAACGGGTTCGCCTGCTCGTCCCAGGCGCGCTCCAAGAGGTCCTCGAGGCTGACGACCGCACCGTCGGCCTCGAGGAGGATCCGCAGCACCGCGAACTCCTTCGGCGTCAGCTCGAGCGGGCGCCCATCGCGCGTGACCAGTCGCGACGCCGAATCAAGCACGATCCCGGCGCGCTCCAACGACGGCGCGCGCGTGACACCGACCCGCCGGCCGAGCGCCCGGATGCGCGCCTTCAACTCCTCGAAGTCGAACGGCTTGCCGAGGTAGTCGTCCGCGCCGAGGTCCAGCCCCTGCACGCGGTCACGAACCGACGCCGCAGCGGTGAGCATGAGGATCCGCGCGCCGTCGCCTGCCGCCCGCAGCTCGGTACAGACGTCGTCGCCGTGCATGCGCGGCAGATCGCGATCGAGGAGGATCACGTCGTAGTCGTTGATCGAGGCTTTCTCGAGGGCGCTGCCACCGTCACCGGCGATGTCGACCGCGAAGCCCTCACGGCGCAGCCCGCGCGCGACCGCGTTCGCCAGATCGGCCTCGTCCTCGACCACCAGGATGCGCATCGCTCGATCCTCCGCCATCGAGGCTAGCCGAGCAGGTGTCAGCGGCGCATAAGCGGCGGGCGTTCGTGCTTACCGCCGTCTTATGCGCCGATACCTAGCTTCGTCCTCGGCCCACACGCGAGAGGACGAGGTATGACGACACACGATCCCACGGCCGCCGAGCTGGATGCGCTGCTCGGCGGCGGATAGGAGTGGCGGCGCTTCGCTCCGTGGGCGGCCGCGATCGCGTTGGTCCTCGTGGTGGCGCTGATCGCCTACGTGCTGACGGCCGGCGGCGAGACAGTGGCGTCGGTAGAACCGGAGCCGACAGAGGCGACGGTCGGCACGGTGACCAGCACCACCGCGCTCTCCGGGACGGCCGCCGCCGCCCAGGCTGCCGATCTGTCGTTCGGGAGCAGCGGTGTGGTGACGGCGGTCAGCGTCTCCGTCGGCGACGTGGTCAGCGCCGGCGATGTCCTTGCGACCATCGATGACAGCGAGGCCGCGCGCCAGGTGGAGACGGCGCAGATCTCGCTCGACCAGGCGCAGGCCGCGTTTGCCACGCTGCTCGAGGATCCGGCGACGGCAGACCTCGCCGCCGCGCTCGCCTCGGTCTCCAGCGCGCAGGCGCAGGTCCTCTCCGCGGATGACGGCCTCGATGAGCTGTTGGGCGGCGCGACGAGCGCGGACATCCTCAGCGCCACGACCACGGTCCAGACGGCGCTCTCGCAGGTGTCCAGCGCGGAGGATGCCGTCAACGCGCTCTCCGATCCCGCAACGGCTGCGGAGCTGGCAAGCGCCGGCGCCACGGTGACCCAGGCGCAGGCGCAGCTGAACAGCGCCGCCAATGAGGCGAGCACGGCACGGGACACCGCGATCGCGGATCAGATCCGCTACTGCTCCTGGGAAGGGCACGTCAGCGGGCTCTGCTCGAAGACGCTGCTCCCGCTCCGCGAAGGCGATAGTGCGCGTGTCCGCGCATCGCTGACCGACGGCGAAGACTCCTTCGTCGCCAACGGGGAGGCGTTCCTCGAGAGCAACGCTCGCTACCTCTCCGCGGTGGCGGCCGAGGAGTCCGCCGCTGCCGCGCTCGCGCAGGCCGAAGACAAACTCGCCTCGACCGAGGGCGGACCGGATGCGAGTGACTGGTTCCGCGCGAACCAGACACTCGAGTCCGCGCGGGCCAACTACGAGATCGCCGTGAGCCGCCTGCAGGATCTCCGCGCACCCGCGACCGACACCGCCGTGAACCAGGCGGAAGCCAGCGCCTCCACCGCCCGCGCGAACCTCACCAGCGCGCAGGCGCGGTACGCCGAACTCGTCGGCGGCGCTGATGTCAGCGACCTCGAGCGGCAGCAGCAGAGCGTGCGGCTTGCCGAGATCGGACTCGAACGAGCGCGCGAGGGTCTGGACGACGCGCGGGTGATCGCACCATTCGACGGTGTTGTCGGTGCGGTGAACATCGCCGTCGGCGACTCCGTTGGAACCAACACGGTCGCGATCGCCATCAGCACCCCGGAGCGGATGACGATCGAGCTCACGGTCTCCGAGGCGGAGGTACTCGATCTCGAAGTCGGACAGATCGGCCTCGCGACGTTCAGCGCGGTCGGCGACACGCAGTTCCCGGTCCGCATCACCAGTGTGAGCACGATCCCCAGCGTCTCGCAGGGCGTCGTCACCTACGCAGTCGCCGCGGTGATCCTCGAGATCGACGAGATCCCGGAGGTGGCAGCGGACCTCCAATCGCTCACGAGCGGCGCCGCCGGTGGCTTCGTTGGTCTCGGTGGCGCCGCGGGCCTCGGGGGCGCCGGCGCCGCCAGCGACGGCAGGGGAGCGGCGGGCGGCGGTCCGGGTGGGGCAGGTGGACTCCTCGCGGGTATCGAGTTGCCAGACGGCGTGACGATCCAGGAGGTGTTCGCCGCCCTCTCGGCCGGGGAGGCGCTGCCCGATGGCGTCGTGCTGCCCGAAGGCTTCGAGTTGCCAGCGGGCTTCGCGGATCGGCTCGCCACTGGCGGTGCACCGGGGCAGGGCGGAGCGGGCGCAGGCGCCCTCGCGAACCCCGACCGCCAACTGCCGCTCGCCGGCATGAGCGGCAGCGTCGAGGTACTGCTCGGCGTCCGTGACGGCGTGCTGCTCGTGCCGAGCGTCGCCGTGCGGTCGCAGGGCGGCACCTCCTACGTGATCGTCGAAAACGCCGAGGGCGCTTTTGAGCGGCGGGTCGTCGTCACCGGCGACAGCAGTGGCGCGAACGTCGAGGTGGTCTCCGGGCTCGAAGCGGGCGACACCGTGTGGTTGAACGCGAGCGCTCCTGCGACGGAGGAGTTTTCGCTCGCGAACGTCGATGTCACCCAGGCAACGGCCGCGGCCGGCCAGCAGTTTGGCCCCGGTGGATTCGCTGGCGGAGGCGGCGGCTTCGTCGCGCCGGGCGGCGCCCAGTGATCCGGCT
The DNA here is from genome assembly GCA_027593235.1 of Chloroflexota bacterium. Taxonomy (GTDB): domain Bacteria; phylum Chloroflexota; class Dehalococcoidia; order UBA2979; family UBA2979; genus UBA6627. The sequence goes on along the minus strand of JAQCIU010000018.1, from coordinate 26,061 downwards.
CGACGGCGTGACCCGCACCTACGGCCGCGAGACCAGCCTCGTGACCGCACTGGCCGGCGTCGACCTCGAGATCGGGCACGGCGAGTACGTCGCGATCATGGGGCCATCCGGATCCGGCAAGAGCACGGTGATGAACATCATCGGGTGCCTGGACCGCCCCTCCGCCGGGGACTACCGCTTCGAGGGAATCGAGGTTGGCCGGCTTCCGGACCGCGACCGCGCGCGGCTGCGCGGACGGGTGTTCGGGTTCGTGTTCCAGTCCTACAACCTGCTGCCACGGATGACGGCGCTGGAACAGGTCGAGTTACCGCTTGTCTACCAGCAGGTGCCCAACCGCCGCCGCCGCGCCGCCGAGGCGCTGATCCGCGTCGGCCTGCGCGATCGGATCCACCACCGTCCCAGCGAACTGTCGGGCGGTGAACAACAACGCGTCGCGATCGCGCGCAGCCTGGTGGTGAACCCGCGGCTCGTGCTCGCCGACGAACCGACGGGCGCCCTCGATACCCGCACCGGCGAGGAGGTGATGGCACTGCTGACCCGGCTCGTCGAGGATCAGGGCATCACCGTCATCCTCGTCACCCACGAACAAGAGGTGGCGGACCACGCGCAGCGGACGATCCGCATGCGCGATGGCGCGATCATCGAAGACACGGGGCGCGCGGCGCCGGCGGGGCCAGCGGCGCGGACGATCAGCCGCGAGGTGCCGGCGTGAGCATCCTCGATGCGGCCGCGATCGCGCTGCGTGCGATCGGTGGCAACCGGCTGCGCAGCGGCCTCACCGCGCTCGGCCTGATCATCGGGGTCTCCTCGGTGATCGTGCTTATCGCCGTCGGCCAAGGCACGCAGAAGGGGATCACCGACCAGATCCAGGGACTGGGCACCGACCTCGTCTTCATCGAACCGGGCACCTCGACGGACACGGCGACCGGGACGCAGGGGGGACCGGGCTCGGCGAACACGTTGGTGCTGAGCGACGTCGACGCGATCGCGGCGGCTGGCGTGCCCGGCGTCACCGACCTCGCCGGTGAGCTAACGCTCGAGGCGCAACTCGTCGCCGGCGCGGAGAACGTCGGGGCCACGATCGTCGGCACCACCGCGGAGTGGCCGTTCGTCCGCGATGCCGCGGTTGCGAGCGGCGCCTTCTTCAGCTCGACCGACGTGACCGAGAGCGAACTGACGATCGTCCTCGGAGCGACCGCCGCGAGCGAACTGTTCGGCGAAGCGGATCCGATCGGCGAGAGCGTCCGTATCTCGCTCGCCGGCGGGCGCGTCACCTTCGAGTTCACGGTCGTCGGCGTGATGCTCGCGCGCGGCGGTGCGGATGGGTCCGAGTTCGATGCGCAGGCCTACGTACCGGTAACGTCGCTGCTGAGCCGCCTGCAGTTCCTGCGAGGGAGCGGCGGCGACGTTCCGGTCAGCCAGATCACGGTGAAGACCACACCGGGGACCGATCAGGAGCTGACGAAGCAGCTAATCAGCGACGTGCTGCTTTTCAAACACGGGGTGGCCGAGGCGGACTTCACCATCCAGAGCCAGGACGATCTGATCAGCGCCGCCTCCTCCGTCAGCAACACACTGTCGCTGCTGCTTGGCAGCATCGCGGGGATCTCGCTGGTCGTCGGTGGGATCGGCGTGATGAACATCATGCTGGTCTCCGTCACCGAACGAACGCGTGAGATCGGCATTCGCCGCGCGGTGGGCGCGCAGGCGAGCGACATCGTGAAGCAGTTCGTGACGGAGGCGTTGCTGCTCTGCACGGCTGGTGGCGTCGTTGGCATCGTCCTCGGTGTCGGCATCTCGATTGGCCTCGGGGGGCGCGAGGTCGGCGGTCAGGAGATGACGACCGTCGTGCAGCTCTGGAGCATCGTGCTCGCCTTTGCCGTCGCGGCTGGGGTCGGCCTCGTCAGCGGCATCTATCCGGCGGTCCGCGCCACCTCGGTCGACCCGATCGCGGCGCTCCGCAACGAGTAGCGGAAGCGCGCCGTCGCGCACTCCTCGGCGGGCGGCGCTGCCTTCGCGGTCTGGACAGCACGCCCGGACACACGCACGCTGCGCTTGCTCCGCGCTGATCGCGGACCGGAGAGGCGGGCATATGGCTGAGATTCGCTGGACCGAGGACTCCGCAAGCGCGTCCGGATCGCGGGAACGCGGTTTCAAAATCTTGCGGGACGGTGACACGATCCCCGGCGTCTTCTGGTACCCGGAAGGCATCCGCGGCGCGCAGCCGTTGATCCTGATGGGACACGGCGGCAGTGGGCACAAGCGCAACGAGCGGATGCTCCAACTCGGTCAGATGTTCGCCGGCGACTACGGCTGGTGCGCGGCGGCCATCGATGGCCCGGACCACGGCGGACGCGGCTCGATCACCGACGCCACCGATCCCGAGTACCGCGCGATGTGGCAACGCGACGGCATCGTGGAATCGACGATCGAGGATTGGCGCGCCACCCTCGATGCGCTGTCGAAGCTTGGCGAGGTTGATAGCGCACGCATCGGCTACTGGGGGCTGTCGATGGGCACGATGTTCGGGCTCCCGTACGTCGCGAACGACGATCGGATCGTCGTCGCCGTGTTGGGCAAGGCGGGGATGACCGGCTCGAGCGTCGACCGCAGCGGCATTGCGCCGCATTTCGAGAAGCACGCGCCGAACGTCGATATCCCCGTCTTGTTCACGATCCAGTGGGACGACGAACGCTTCGAGCGAGACGGGCAACTCGATCTCTTCGACCGGATCGGGTCGGAGGACAAGCGACTGCACGCCTACCCCGGGCTCCACGTGGACAACGGCCCGGAGGCGTTCGAGGTCCAGGCCGAATTCCTGGAGCGATACCTCTAACAAGCGGACCCGGTAGATGAACGAAGTAGCAGGCACTCGAAGCGGGCTGACCGCTCGAAAGCGAAAGGACCCAGCATGAAGTTCGAGGACGTGAAGAAGATCGGCGTCGTCGGTGGCGGCGTGATGGGCGGCGGGATCGCTCAGGTGATGGCGATCGGCGGATTCCAGGTGATCGTCCGCGATCTCAACGACGAGATCATCGAGGCCACGAAGGACTCGATGTTCGAAAGCAAGTGGGGCATGAAGCGCTCCGTCGAGGTCGGCAAGCTTGGCTTCGATCAGTGCAACGAGGCGATGGCGCGGGTCAGCTTCACAACCAACCTGCAGGACCTCGCGGACGTCGACATGGTGATCGAGGCGGTGCCAGAGAAGCTCGAGCTGAAGCAGCAGGTCTTCCAGGAGCTGGACGAGATCATCAAGCCGGAAGCGATCTTCACCAGCAACACCTCCGGGTTCGTGATCGAAGAGCTGGCGGCGAACGTGCTGGAGTCCCGCAAGCAGCTGTTCGCCGGGATGCATTTCTTCAACCCGGTGCCGGTGATGAAGGCGGTCGAGGTCGTCTCAACGACGCACACCACGGCCGAGACGGCCGACACGGTAACGAAGGTGGGCGAGAAGGCTGGGAAGGTCACCGGCCAGGTGAAGGACATGCCGGGCAGCTACGGCTTCATCGTGAACCGCATCTTCGGGGCCGCGCGGCGTGAGGCGGTGAAGCTGGTCGAGGATGGCATCGCCACCGAGCAGGAGATCGATCGGATGATGATCACCGGCCGCAACTGGCCGGTCGGCTTCTTCTCCGGTCGTGGTGGCATCGGCGGTCAGTGGTAGGCGGTCGCCACCACTCAACGCTCGCGAGCCAAACAGAGCGGGCGCGTCTTTCGACGCGCCCGTGCTGTGTCTAGACGCCGGTGGAGGCTACGCAGCGCGCGCCTTGGTCACCGAGCCGAGCATCCAATCCGCTTGCTTCAGCAGCGATTCGGCGCCGCCGAGGCCGTTGAGTAGCTGGTCATCCTCGGGAGCCAGTTCGCCGTAGATGTCCATCTGTTCCGCGGCGTGCACGCCGTCGCCGATGCCGAGCGCCGCGGCGACGCGACGGCCGTTCCAGGCAACCCAGGCGAGCGGGCCAAGCGAACCGTCGGAGAAGCCACCAATGGCCTCGACGATCTCGTCCGGCACGTCCCAGGCACGTGCGACCTCGACGCCCCAGGACTGGCTGTCGTAGCCGAAGACGCTGGCTTCGGAGTCGAGGACGGAGCGGCCGGTGCGGGCGATTGCAGCGACCTGCGTGTAGCGCTGCGGATCGGACTGCGCCATCGCCATGCGGCCGATCAGGTGGAGCAGTCCGGCGGTGAAGGCGGTCGAGCGTTGCTCGGCGCCCCAGGCGGACGCATCCGCGACAAGGGCGGTCGTAAAGAGGTGACGCCAGAGTTCCGCGGAGTCGATGCCGGCGTAGTCGAGCCGGTTGAACGATTCGCTGACCACCGCGGCGGTGATGATCTTCCGCGTGGTGTTCAGGCCAATCCGCACGATCGCCTCGGCTGGCGTGCCAATCGCCGAGACGGGGGCCGAGGCCGCCGAGTTCGCGGCCCGCAAGACGGATACCGTCAGTGCCGGATCGGTCTCGACGACCTTGCCGAGCTGCGGGATCGACGTTGCCGGGTCGCTCAGCAACCCAAGGGCCTGGGCGTGCACGGCCGGTAGCGTGGGGATCGGGTGGACTTGCGCCGCTCGGGGTCGCCATGCACAAACATTATTCACGTTCGATCCGGCCTCCTCCAGGGCCTCAAAAAGAGGCTCCATTTCGGGCCGAGGCTTGAACCCGACGACCCTCTGCTCTTCGAGGTCGACTTCAACCGCTTCGAGCGACGCCTGGACAACAGCCTGACGCTCCTCGGACGTCATGTGAGGCCAAAGCCGCCGTACATTGATGAAGTCATCTGAGAGGCTTGGCGACCGGGGGTCTGCAGCCAGCAGCTGCTCGAGCTCCTTCAGACGAACTCGAGCGGCTCCGAACTCGTTTCGGGCGGTAGCGATGTCAACGAGACCTTCGAAGAGAGCCTCCCGGACCCGTTCGATGCGACGTTGGATCCGAGCCCGTTCCGCCTCAAGGCCGTCGCGGTCGAATCCCTGGTCGTCGAGCATCCGACGAACGAGAGCGTGCCAGTCGTCGGGAATCCTCACGTCCCTGAACAGTGCAGCGACCTTCTCTTCCAGTACCTCAGCGCGAACTCCCCGTGAACCGTTCGCGCAGCCGGTTCCACGCCGTTGCCCAGCACAACGGTAGTAGTGGTGGTGACGCGAGCGGTTCCCCCACAGGATTGCTGAGCAGGCGGAGCAAGTCCCGATTCCACGCAGCAAGTACGGATGCTTCCCGGGTGACGATAGCCCCTGTCGGGAGGCGCGGCGGTGACGGGCCTCCGTGACTCTTGCCCAGAGCTGCTCATCGATGATCGCCTCGTGCTGCCCTTCGCTGACGAATTCGTCTTTGTAGGCCACCTCGCCGACGTAGAAGCGGTTCGAAAGCATCCCTCCGACGTTGTCCTTAGTGAACCGAGCCAGACCGCGCTTCGATCGGGGTCGAAAATCGAGGCCATCCAGGTACTGAGCCAGGTCGACCATGCTGGCTTCGCCGGAGGCGTAGCGCTTGAAGACCTCGAACACTGCCTCCGCCTCGTCCGACACCAGCTCAGGGGCGCTTTGGGGGCCCACGGAGCGATACCCGAACGGGACGTCGCCAACAGGGAGGCCCTTCTCAGCGCGCTTCCGCCAGCCATCCGCCGTCTTCTTCGACAATTCCACTGAGTAGTGGGCCGCGAAGACGTCTAGCATCCCCTTCATCAAGAAGCCCGCAGGGGTGTCTTCGTTGGTTGCCGACTCGTCATGCGACCAAACGCGGACGCCGCACTCTCCGAGGAGCTGCTCGTAGGCACCCGCGTCGGCCAGGTTCCTCGCGAAGCGATCACGACGCTTCACGAGGACCATCTCGAATTGACCCTCCTTCGCAGCCTGGATCATCCTCATGAACGCCGGACGCTTCGTGGCGTTCGTGGCGCTGATCCCCGCGTCCTCGAATGTCTCGACGACGTCCCAGCCTTCGCGGCTTGCCCACTCCGTCAGAGCGTCCCGCTGGGTGTCCAGCGAGTGCCCTTTCGTCTGCTCTTCCGACGACACCCTCAGGTAGATCGCGACTCTCATCCGACTGCTCCTCTGCCTCGACAACAATCGCCCCACTGAGCCGTCTGACGACTGCTGCTAGAAGCACGCAGACCCTCTCGACCTCAGGGGGGACTTCGCCCGGCCCCTTCTTCTCAATCAACGTAGTCGCCGATCGGAGCGGCTGCCGGCGCGGCCGCTGCTGGCCGCCTAGGACCGACCCGGCGCGGGCGGGTGGGTGCAACCGACTGCAACCATGCAACTCCCAACTCCTCAGGTGATGGGAGCACCGACGTGTCGCCAGGCATCGGATCGTGGATGACGAGCTGCTTCTCTCGCCGCCGTCGATCGACAAGGTCGTGCAAGTATCCGCTGCGGAGCGCTTCAGCCACTCGTCGCGAGATGGTGGACTTGTCCAACTGCAGGTGCTCACTGAGCTCGTTGTTACTCACGGCAACGGGGTCATCCCCGTAATGCTGCGGCCCCGACGTGAGCTCATCCACGGCGTCCACCACACGCCGAACGCCGGGCGGGACGGTCGCTCCGATGCCTTCGGCCATGAGATCCGCCACCAGTTCGTAGACCACCGCATAGTCGTCGAGGTCGGCCACGACCTGCCCATCAGCGGTCACCTCGCGGTGCTGTTGATGCAGCAAGGCGTTGGAGCGAATCAGACTGATGACCGCGGAGAAGTCGCGGCGAACTCGGAGCGCCCGCACATCCACCATTTCCGCAAGAGCGGGACCGAACGGCACACTCACCGCGGTCGAGCCAGCCCCCAGCCAATGCTGTAAAGCATGCCAACGGGACAGGTCGACCTCAGGACGATCCTCCCTCACGAGCTCGCGAACGACGTCCCGCGTCTGCTCGATCGACTCGTCTACGGGCAGGGAAAAGAGCCTCGTCTCATTCTCGGGGTGCAGTGTGATTCTGGTCGTCGTGAGGAGCAGCCCCGTTGGCCCCTCCCGCTCGATGATCACCGTCTCAAGACCATTCCCCGTATCCATGACGGTCTCGTATCTAATCCTCCCTTCGGAAAGAAGCGTACGGAGCAAGTAGTCCTGAAAATCGCCTTGAGCCCCATCAGCCTCGGCGATCACAAGGAACCGGTGGCGAAGGGGTTCCTTGGAGTACGCGAGAGCCCGTTCCGACATTCCGCTGAGCCACTGGAAGGCATCCTCAGGAAAGAATGTGAGCACCTTCTTCGCCAGGAACGACTTCCCGGACGAAGAAGCTGCCTTCACGACGACTGAGACCGGCCGGTCTGTCAATCGACTGACCAAGGCTAGGTAGAGAAGCTTCCCACCACGCTCCTCTCCTACAACGCCACACTGCCAGAGGTCCGCGACGAATTCGTCGAGGATTGACGTTGACTGCAGCAGGTCCTCGCACTCACTCGAGGTAGTCGCACGGATCTCCGAGGACCGACTCTCCTGATAGTCATTCCAGCTGACGGCTCGCTCCATGCAGTTGCCCAGCAGCTGCTGAAACTCGACCCCCGTGATCTCTGGCCCGAGAAGATCCGCCTCCTCAGAGAGCACCAGGAAGCCGAGACGATCCAAGAAGCTCGCCCCTTCCAGCGAATCGGCTGCCGACGCAAGGGTTTCGCTGTCACCAACGACATAGATCATCTGAACGTCATCGAGAACCGGGGAATTCCTCGCAATCTCCCACGCACCGGATCCCGGAACCGCGAGCGCAGGGAATCCCTCCGACCAGAACCGCAAGCACCCAGCTTCACTCTCGAACAGAAACACGACACCAGCTTGGATCGCATCACGAGATCGGGAGAGACCGTAGAGAACGTTCGGTGACTGGCCCGTCCAGCGCCCTTGCGAGGGCTCACTCAGGTCGATCAGGACCCGGTCACCCAGGCGACAGCCATACTCGTCGAAGTAGGGAATCTTCGTCTGCTCGATGCCGCCTTTCTTAGAGGATTCAAGCTGCTCCTTTCTGGCAACTTCGCCGCTGATTCGGTATTCGCGGAGCAGTTCCCGCAGCGGGCATCCTCCAACTCGGGGACTACGTGCCTCGGTTCTGCGAATCGCAGGTGCGCCGTTTGGGACGGAGGCAGGTAGCGCCCCTGCTCCACCTCCGGCATCTGTCGCTCCCTCACTCCGATCGCTGGCGCCCGCATCTGCTGGCTGTGCGCCTGCCGAGCCGATCCGCATCCCATCACGGTCCCCGAAGGGGTCAATTCTGACCAACATAGTTTGTTGATCCTTTCGTTTTGATGCGGCTCGTGCTTGGACCGTCGCCCCGCATCTCGGCGGCGATCACCCCAAGCATCTCGCTTTCTGGTATCCCGTTTTGAATTACAGTATGATTTCAATATGACCAACGATATCGTCCTCGCAATGCAGCTCTCGGGGATCGCGGGTCCTGAGAGCGGGTTCCTCCCGGAGCCACTCAATCCAGATCCAGTGCCGGCACCGGACGACGCGTCCATCGACGGCGAAGATCTCCACTACCGGTATCCGATTGACAGCGATGGCCCGCTAGCGACAGTCGGTCCCGGGCTCCTCGAGACGTTCGCAGGGCTTCATTCGCAGAGCACGCTCGAGGCGATCCCGGAATTCGCCCTCAAGCACGGAGTTCTCGAGCTCTGTGAGCACGGAACTCCTCGGCAGCACACCGCGGTTCGTACCTCAACGAGGAAGCGAGGCTTTCAAGGCTGCCCGCCGCTTGGGTCTCGGACGAAAGGCGGTCACCGGTACGCGTTCGAACCGCTTGCTCGGTGGATGATCTATTCGAGGCGTGCCGAGGCGCTGCTCAGGATCACGTCCGACCTCACGATGGGGGGAGCAACGAGCGCGCAGCACTGGGAATGGCTGGGACTCTCTGAGTTCGCGTCTGCCGCGCCAAGAGAACAGCGCGAGGCGGTCGCGACGGTGGTCGGGCGATGGCTAGCGCTCGGGCACGCTCGACCACGGCTGTCGTGGGGCGACGCTGGACCACTGATTCAGATGAGGAGCCCCGGCGTCTTCGGACGAATCGGTCTCAGCCTGCTCCAGTCGATTGCGGGTGCGGGATCATTCGCGATCTGCTCGTCCTGCGGCCGCGCATACGCGCCGGCGCGACGCCCCTCGGTCGGAAGGCGAAACTATTGCCTCGAGTGCCGCACTGCGAAGATCCCCATTCGGGATGCTCAACGCGCCCGGCGAGCGCGACTGAAGGAGTTCGTGGGGAAGGCAGCTGTCTAGAACCCGGAAGGCCGATATTGAATCGGCTTAGGCCACTCCGGAAGATTGGATGTCACGGTGACCGCGCCGGTCTGCCAGCCGGACCCCTTGTTTCTCGCATTGCGGGGCCTCACCCCCGGTATCATCACGCCTGCCATGCCAAGCGAACGTGTTCAGCGACAGATCGAGGCCTTGCTCGACCAAGCCGAGGCAGCTGCATCAACGCGTGACTGGCAGGCTGTCATCGAGACAGCCAGCGCGGTGCTCGGCTTCGATCAAGCGAACGAGGACGCGAACGCGTTCGTGAACATGGCGAGACCGGCCCTCGCCGAGGTCTCAGGCAACACGCAACCACCCTCGGCTGGCCTACCCGCTGAATCCTCCGAGGCGGAGAACACCCCGGCGCCCAGCCCAAGTGAGCCTGAATCCTTCGCCGGCGGTCGATACCACGTCCAACGCTTCCTCGGCGAGGGTGGCAAGAAGCGTGTCTTCCTCGCCCACGACGCCCTGCTCGACCGCGACGTCGCCTTTTCCTTGATCAAGACCGATGGCCTCGACGAGGTCGGCCGCGAGCGGATCATGCGCGAGGCGCAGGCGATGGGCCGACTGAGCCACCAGAACATCGTCGCGATCTACGACATCGGCGAACACACCACCGCCGACGGCTCGAAGCAGCCCTTCCTCGTCCAGGAGCTGATGGGTGGCGGTGACGTCGAAGATCGCGATTGAACAACACGATGGAACTGGACGCCTGCACTGTCCCATCCTCTCTGTCCCACCGCAGACGCTCGGAGGGTAAGGGGGGACGGACGCCGGCCCACGGTCGCCCGCCCCCAACCATCAGTCGCGCTACCTCAGGTGACGCTGAACTCGGTCACCATGCCGAGGAGAAAATGACCCGGCACGTTGCAGATCAGGAGATACCGACCGGCGCTGAGTTCGAAGGTCGCCGAGCGCGTTTCTCCGCCTGGGAACTCCTCGATCTCTCCGACCACATCGAGCTCGGTCTCGGCGACGACCCCACCCTCAATGGGCAGTGCGGCCGGCTCGGCGTCCGTCCGTACGATCACGAGCTCGTGGATGGCGGCGCCTTCGTTCGCCACATTGAATCGCACGAGGCCGGCGCTCACCGACTCCGGACCATCGATCGCGAAGTCCGACAGCACGAAATCGACCTCGACCTCGTCGGGCGCGGATTGACCGGTGGCAGCTGGGGCTTCGAGTGTCGTTGTGCCGTTCGCGGCACCATCGTCACCGGCGCCGCCGCAGGCCACCGTTGCCAGCAGTCCACTCGCGAATACGAATGCCCCAATACCGAAGCGGAACATGGTCTCCTCCTCCGAGAATTGACTTCGTGAGGAGGCTATCGCCGGTCGCTTGCCGCCCCGCTCGGAGAGTCGCCGCGATTCCGCACATCACCGGAGAGCACCGGTGTTGCGGTAGCGACGCGCTCCCGCGGGATGAGACTTGCAGAAGGGGTCGAACTAAGCCTCGGACGGCAAGCGGAGGTCTCCGACACTCGACGCAACTCTGGCCCGCTCTTCGGCCCGGTGCACGATCGCCGATGTGAGCCCTGAGAAGATCCTCGGGTGCAGTGGAACCAGTGCATACCAGTAGAGCAGTCCGATCGTTCCCGCTGGATGGAAACGCGCCTCGGTGACGAGCCTTGACCGCGAGTCGTCGAGTCGCTCGGTGCGGAACTCGAGAACCGCCTTGCCCGGCATCTTCATCTCAGCGAGCAAGATGAGTCGCCGCTCGGGCTCGAGCTGCACGACCCGCCAGAAATCGACCGCGTCGCCGACCCGCAGCTCTGCTGCATGCCGTCGTCGACGTCGCGTGCCCGGGCCTCCCAGCAAGCGGTCGAGGACTCCGCGCAGCCACCAGAGGAACGGGTAGGCGTACCACCCGTTGTCGCCGCCGATCTTGGCGAGCTCGGTCCACAGGTCCGCGATGGGCACGAGTGCCACCGCGTCGGTGCGCTCATGCTTGCTGAAGTACGACGCTGAATCATCGAAGCCGGGAAAGGGAAGCGCTGCGTCGGCCCATCGACCGCTCAGGCTCGCCCGCTGCTCGGCATCCACCGCCAGCCGCACCGCCTCCCGGTACATATGCAGTCGGATCGGAAGCAACGCGCGAATCGCGCGGTCGTCCGCCAGCAGATCGAGCTTTAGACCCTCGATCAGCGGGCGCGCGACGCTTGCCGGCACCGCGGTGACAAGGTCGAGCCAGTAGGACGAGAGGCGGGGTGAGAGTACCGGGACCGGGATCACGAGGATCCTGCGCCCCATCTCATGAGCGTACTCAGTCATCAAGTCCTGGTAGCTCAGCGTCTCCGGGCCGCCGACATCAAAGGTCTGGCCGGCGGTTTCGGGGACGCTGAGCACCCCCTCGAGGTAGGCCAGCAGGTCTTCGAGGGCGATCGGCTGTGTGCGCGACCGGACCCAGCGTGGCGTCACCATCACTCGCAGGTGGTTGACCAGGTCGCGGATCACCTCGAAGGCGGCGGATCCGGGGCCGACGATGATGCCAGCCCGCAACTCCGTGACGGGGACGATTCCGGTCCGAAGCACCTCACCGGTCTCCGCCCGAGATCGCAGATGCTCCGACGCCCCCTCCTTCGGCTGAAGACCGCCAAGGAAGATGATCCGACGGACGCCCGCTCTCGCCGCTGCGTCGCGAAAGGCTGCAGCGGCTCGGCGGTCGCGCTCAGCGTAGTCGCTCCCGCTGGCCATCGAGTGCACCAGATAGTAGGCGACTTCGATCCCGACGAGAGCGACTTCGAGCGACTCTCTGGACATCGCGTCCGCGCCGACGACCTCTGCTCCCTGCCACCCTCGCGCTTCCAGGACCTCAGGGTGCCGGGACGCGGCTCGTACCTGGTGTCCAGCTGAGATCAGCCTGGGCACCAGATGGGAGCCGATATACCCACTCGCACCGAGAACGAGGATCTTCGTCATTGGTCGAAGCCGCCCTGAGCTCTTCTCGCGTTTTCTCGTCCGAGTCTATCGGGCGGTTGCCTGGGCCTCGTCGGCGCCGCCGGCGCCGCGGTCCCTCAGCGAACGCCTGTCACGAGCATCGCTCTAAGACCACTAGAATAGAAGGCTGAGTCGGCCAGCGTGCCTCCGAAGACCTGCCACGCCAGCGCGCTCTTGGCGACCAGACTGAGCACGACGTAGACCTTCTCGCCTTAGAGGTAGTCCGCGAATCGGCCGCGGTGTCGATGCTGCAAGAGCTGATTGATCGCGAAGCAGTTGAAGAGCTGGAAGAGCGACACGAAGATGCCGTAGACGAAGCCGGGCACCCCGTCGCCCTCGTTCGCCGCGGCTGCGATGGCGATCGTGATCCAAGGCAGCGCGCCCGCGAGGAAACCGAGCACGAACGGGCGCCCAGATGACCTGCTCCCGGTGCTGGTTGACCCGGTCCATGAGCGTCCCAACCCAATCATCGTCTCGTTTACAACGAAGAGACCGATCAGTGCGTAGAGGTTGATGATTCCAGTCAGCATCGCGATCAGCACCAGCATGATCGAGACGCTGAGTGAGTACTCCATCCCCCGGGCGTAGTTGATGCCAGCGAGCAGGTGACGCTGATACCAGTTCACAACCCCCGGGGCGGCCACGATCAGAGGAACAGCGCAACTCCTAAGCTCCGAAGTCCACCTCGAAGAAGGTCTTCGACACCGAGAGGTCTGACCCAGGCGGTCCGCCCGCGCGCTGGTTGCAGCTCCGCAGCGTGCGCCGGTTCGACGAGCTGTTCACGGTGCCGGATGCCGGCCACCCCGATGTCGACACCTACTACGAGGCTGCCAGCTCCGGCCCGAAGCTCGGTGCGCTCACGGTGCCTTCGCTGGTGCTCTCCGCTACGGACGACCCGATCGTCCGCCTAGATTCGTTCGCCCCGTATCGCACGCCGCTGGGGCACGCGGTGCAGTTCGAGCACCCCTCGTCAGGTGGTCATTGGGGCTACTGGCAGCGCGACACGCCTCGGCCGTGGTCACCGCAACGCGCCCTGGCGTTTCTGGATGAGCGTCTGAACGAACGCCGCGGATAGCGCCTGATCCGGTCTGGCTCGGTGTCGCTGAGCGCTGCTGTTGGTCGCCTCAGAGCGGGGTGGTCAAAAGTTAGTCACAGGATGTAGAAAATGATGCAAACATGTGTCAAGCTGTCCTCATACCCGCTGCAGATGTTGAGCAACCGGCTCCGTGCAGCGCTAGTTCGGAGGTCAGAGATGGTCCGAGCACAGGATGTCACCCACGCCCTTGAGCAGGCTGCGACTGTCGGTGGGAGCGAATCTCAGCCGGTCGCTCGTGTCCCCCAGTCCGACGATGCCTTGCGCGATTACCTGGGACTGATCGCGGGGCACCGGCTCCTCACGAAGGACGACGAGCAGCGCCTGGGCAGAGAACTCGAGCTGGCGCGGCTCGCCGAGCGCCTCGCGACGGGCGTCGAGACGGCGCCGGATGGCGCGACGACGCACGCGCGGATCTTCGTCGCCTGGCTGGTTGAGTTGCGGCGGCTGACGCCCGCCCTCGAGGAGGTGGCGGCATCGCTGGATCTGCCCTCGATGGCGCTGTCGCAGCGCGTCGAGGACCCGGACCTCCGTGCCGCGATCGATGGCGAGATCGCACCGAAGCTCGCGAAGCGGGTCGCGCAGGCGACCGGCTGGTCGACGGAGGATGCCACGGCGGCGCTCGTCGACCTGTCGACGCTGACGAGGATCATCCGCCTCGAGCACTACGCCTGGATCGGCGAGTTCGCCGGCTCCGAGGCGGAGGGGCTCGCGGCGCCTGAGGCCCTCGAAGGCGCGTTCGCCGAGCATTGCGGCGACGCGCTCGAGTTCCACATCCGCCAGATCGCGCACACCGGTGAACGGGCGCGGCGGACGCTGACCGAGTCCAACTTGCGGCTCGTCGTCTCGGTCGCGAAGCGCTACGAGCGCAGCGCGATGACCCTGCTCGATCTGATCCAGGAGGGCAACATTGGCCTGATGCGAGGCGTCGAGGGCTTCGACTACCGCCGCGGGTTCAAGTTCTCGACCTACGCGACCTGGTGGATTCGCCAGGGCATTCGTCGGGCGCTGGACAACCAGTCGCGGATGATTCGGATCCCCGGGCACATGATTACCCGCCGCAGCCAGCTTCTGAAAGCACAGCGCGAGCTGGAGCGTGAGCTGGGACGAGAGCCGACCAACGAGGAGCTGGGCACGGTGCTGAACCTCACCCCGAAGAAGGTGCGCGAGGCGTTCGAGGCCCCGGGCGATCCGCTGTCGCTCGAATACAAGTCGCCTTCCGAGGATGGCGAGGTCGAGCTCGGCCAGCTGATCGTGGACGAGACGACCCCGTCGCCGGAGGTGGCTTCCACCAGCGCATTCATGAAGTCAGGCGTGTCCTCGGCGCTCGACCTGCTGACGCCGCGGGAACGGCGGGTGGTCGAGCTGCGCTTTGGGATCGCGGACGGTCGACCGCGCAACCTGGGGGAGATCGGCGACGAGCTCGAGCTAACGAAGGAGCGCGTGCGCCAGATCGAGGTGCATGCGCTGTCGAAGCTGCGGGATTCGCCGCGCATCACCTACCTGAAAGACTACCTCCGATAGAGGACTCGCTGGCGGACGAGGGTGCTACGACTCGTCCGCGGCAGAGGCGCCGTGCTCCGCGAGGCTTTCCTCGCGGAGTGCGACGTGGGTCATCAGAAAGTCGCGTGCCAGAGCGACCAGGTGCCCGGTTGCATCCGCGAGGCCGATCGGCGATCGCGTGGTCGACCGGGGGCTATTGCGCCCTGACCGGAAGACCGCTTCATCGGCGCGATCCTGATCGCAGCCTTCCCATCTTTCGTGTTCTCGGTGGGGTTGTGATTCGTCGCTGACCAGAAGGACGAAGGCCTGTTCGTGGGCGTCTGGACACCCTCTCTCGCGCTCTTCATAGGGGGTGGGGATCGCCGGTTCAGAATCATTCACTGGCGTGGGACACCCTCTCTCGAAAAACGAGATGCAGGCTTTCTATGTCCTCGAGCGCCTTTCGCCCCAGAAACCGCAGGACAGCCCAAATCACTCGCTATTCGCGGGTTGCAGGGCCTCCGCACACCAATCGCATTGAAAGAGGTCGAGAGGCCACGGTTGCGGAGTTGCGGCAGTTGCCGAACGCCCTCAATCCGGATAAACGAAGTCTCGCCAGCCGTTTGTGTCAGACGACTCCGAATCCGCTCGGGGTCGCCATAACCCGCTGAACACGCCGCCGCCCTGGCGGCGTTTCCGTGCGCGGGTGAACTAGGGCCAAACTTCAGGCCTCCGAACATCGCACTCAGCGAGAATCCGCGCCCACCAGCCAAGCTGATCGCCGCCTCGCACCTCGGACAGATACGCGTTGGCCACAAAGTCCGCCAGCGACAGCATTGGGAAGGCATCCGGCGGCGCGAAGAGGGGCCCTTCGATTAGCCGATCCGGAAACTCCTCGCGCCCTGAACGTCCCGCAAGTATCGATTCCCAGAGAATCAGCTTCTCGGTCTGGCTCGAATACAGGGGGTGGTGCTCGAAAACAAAGGCACCAAGGTCGCCAAGACCCTCGAGCTGACCCGATGCCTCCTGTCGAGCAAACGCCTATCCGACCACATAGGGGGACAGCGCACGCCTTTCGTAGCGGGACTTGAGCGAGGCAGCGTCGAAGGCCTTCGCGAGGATCATCACTCGATCAGCCGATAGGACCTGCATCAACCCGTCGATCGTCCACTGAAGCAACCAACCGGGGACGCTGGAGTAGCCCAGGTAATCTGGCGGAAGCGGGGTTCCCTCCAACTCGCGGAACCCGAGTGCTCTTAGAGCTGTGGCGTGCAGTTTGGCGTCGCCCGAACTCGCGAGGATCGGCCCAGCAGCGGCGACGGTCTGCTTCTGTAGGTTCCGCCAATTCTCAACGGGAACCGCCACCATCGCGACCACGAAGTAGCCGTTATTACCGTCGCTCCTCCCGGACTCGTCGGCGTAGAAGAGATACATCGTCAGTTCCCGGCGTAGGTCTGGGACACGGAAACATTTCCCGCCGGGTCGATGACGAAGACGGTGTCGCCGCCGTTGTTCCAGATCGCGGACTGACCGAAGCACCAATACAGCGCCGCAGCACTGTCTGCCCCGCAGCCTGTGTAGAGGCGAACCGTCGCGTTCGGCGCCAACGTGAAGCCCGCCGGGAAATAGTAGCGGTGGGACGCAGACTCGTCCTTGACGCTCCACCCAGTCAGGTCGAGTGTCGCACCACCGGTGTTCTGAAGGTCGACCCACTCATCGTTCTTGTTCTGGTTGTCGTCACCCGCCGCGTCGTAGTGGATGAAGGCCACTTCGATGCTTCCCGCCGCCGCACTGCCACAGGCGTTTGATGCCCAGAGGCCGCGACCGGCGGCCGCCGCTGCGGCCTGCGCCGATGCGAGCTGGGCGGCCATCGCCGTATCCGGCTCGTACCGCACGGCGAGTGCGTAGCCCTCGCGCACCATGACGTCGTTCACGAGGGTGTCGCCGACGTAGACATACCGCAGCAGCCGACCGAACTGGTCGCGGTCTGACCCGTCGCGATCGAGGCGAACCTCGCCTCCCGCAACGAGCAGGCTCAGGCGCGCGGTGGCCTCGGCGGCGAAACACTCGCCCTGCTCGGGCGTGTTGATGCCAATCAAGCGCACCGCTTCGACGACACCACCGATACGGGCGTTCAGTGTGTCTCCGTCGGTGACGCTAACCACCGCCGCGAGGTTCCCATTCAACGGAGGCGCGGTTGGACCGCCCGACGCGCGGACGGTGACTAAAACAGGTGTGCGGCCGGGTACCTGCCCTCCGGGGTATCCGGCAAGGAAGGCCGCGTTGACGAAGCCGGGTGCCCCGACCAGGTAGCCGACTAGGGAACCGGCTTCGGAGACCCAAAGCGAAGCGACCCGGGGCTCGGTGCTCCCTAGATCGATGACAGTGCCGCCATCCCAGAGCAGCAGCGCGACGCCCGAATCTGGTAGGTCTCCCGAGAGACCTGCCGCGAACAGACCGTCGTCAGCCGACGCGGGCTGCGCGAGGGTCAGGCACAGAGCCAGGGCGACGACAACGGCCGCACTGATACGAACTCGCATGTCTCCTCCGGGAGCGAACATAGCCGTGCGAGGCGGAAAGCGATCGCACTCTTAGGTGCGGGGTGCGAATTGAACGAAGCCGTCCGGCGTTGCTGCTCCTGGACACGCGGTTCCCGATGCGGCGAGCGTATCGGGGCCGGTCGTGCGAGCATCCGGGTACCTGAATGACGGAGGGCACGATGAGTGGCGGAGTCATCTTCAATATCGGGGCCGACGGGCGCCTGCAGGAGCTCGAGGAAACGCCGTTCGACGCCGAGGCGACGTTCCAAGAACTCTTGGCTGAACACCCACGACTGCTCGCAGGCGACCAGATCGACCCGAGTTCGCCGCGCAGATGGCTGCTCGTCGCTCGTGAGGTCGGTGTCCCCGACTCCGATGGGTCGGGCGACAGGTGGTCGCTCGACAACCTGTTCCTCGACCAGGACGCGATACCGACCTTCGTCGAGGTGAAGCGGAGCACCGACACACGCATTCGGCGCGAGATTGTCGGACAGATGCTCGACTACGCGGCTAATGCGCTGGCGTATTGGCCCGGCGAGAGACTGGAGGCCGAGTTCCGGCGGGGGCGCGAGTCCCAAGGGCGGGATCCTGATGCCGACCTGCTCGACTTCCTCGAGAACGGCTTCGCCCCGGCTGAGTTCTGGGAGACGGCCCGGGTGAACCTCGAGATCGGTCGCGTGAGATTGCTCTTCGTCGCGGACCGAGTTCCGGCGGAACTCCGCAGGATCGTGGAGTTCCTGAATCAGCAGATGGAGCGTGCCGAGGTCCTCGCCGTCCAGATCCAACAGTTCGCCGGCGGTGACATCCAAACTCTCGTTCCCCGGGTGATTGGCGTCAGCGAGCGACAGCGGCCCCGGTCGGCTGCCGTTCCTCGGCGAGACCAACCTTGGGATCGTGAGTCGTTCCTCAACCGCCTCGAGGAACTCGGGTCTGCGGACGCGGATGACACGGTGGTGGTCCTGGATTGGGGCGCTGCCCACGGCCTCGCAGTCAGTGGAGGGCGCGGAAATCGCATGGCCGGCGTGAGCCTCACTCTGGGCAGTGATCCGATCGTTGGCCTCGACGAGTGGGCCGGCAATTGCCGGGTCCGCGTCGACTTCCGTCGCCTGCCAGCGCCGTTCCAAGGCGGCGACGCTCGAGAAGAGCTCAGGCAACGTCTCAACGCGCTGACGGTCGTCAGCCTGCCCCCCGAGACCCAATACCAGGGTGTGTCGCTCGCCGACCTGCGGGACGCGAACGAACTCGGGCGGATGATCGAGGTGTTCGACTGGATGCTTGGGCGAATACAGGCCGCAAGCTGAGTCGAGTAGAGGCTAGTTGCGAACCGACGGCCCTGCTCCCGATTGGCCGGGCATATTCGCCCAGCTGATCGCCGGTGAAACGGCCTGGCCTCATCGAGGCTCCCGCCAGCCTGGCACGATTCCGCCAGCCAACGCGCGGCGAGGCTCCGGGGTCCCGAGCGGCCAAGGCTCACTCATGGGAGCGGGTCGACCGCTAGGTAGACTTGGGGGATGACTTACGGAGAGCCCGTTCGGTCACCGGTCGAGCTTCGCGCCATCTTGGCCAATTCAATTTGCTCTTTCCCTAAAGGCGTGTAGGCATCGGCCCGGCGTACGCCGCTCGTCGGGGTAATTCGTACTCCGCGCAGATCCGGACCACTCCACCGCCTAGAAACCGCTCCAGCGACGGGGAGAGGCGATACCGTCACTTCGAATTTCGATTTCCACTCGCCCCCTAGGGGAGCTACGGAAATTCAGAAATCGACACTCCGGGCAGGACGTGGGCGCCGGCTTGGATCGCCCACTCCACGACGCTGTTTGGCGCCACCCGGGCGATCACCGGACTGCCGTTGCTCCCGCTAGCGTCGCAAAGGAGCCTTGAGGGTCATCTCGCCGCCCGGCTGCCGCATGACCGACACTTCATCAAGTCGCGGAGCATCCGGAAGGTGCAGAACATGTCCGTATCGATCGCGGTCGAAGGTGATGAGGTGGTGGTCCGCTTCCCGCTCAACGGCGATGAAGGGCTGTCGTCGAGCAAGAAGACCCGCATTGTCGCTTCCAGCCGCGGCAACCAACTGGTGGCAGGCACCGACGTCTACGTCGGCCTCAACGCGTACCGCATGGTGCGGAAGAACTGACCATGAGCAAGTCACGCCTGCTACTTGTCGGGGGAGCGCTCCTCATCGTGGTCGGGACGGTGTGGTCGCTGCAGGGTGCTGGCTTGCTTGGTGGCAGCGCCATGACTGACGACCGCCGGTGGCTTGTCATCGGAATCGCGACCGTCGCGCTAGGAATCCTGCTCGCGTACCGCAGCACCCGATCTCGCCCGTGACGGCGCTTGCCGACCGGTTCGAGCGAGGTGCGGCGACCAGCACGTTGCAGGCCCATCACCTCGTGGACCTGGCGGGCGCAGGCTGGACAGTAGCTGCATCCGCTCCGCCACCCGATCATCTCCCACCATCGAAAGGGTCCCGGCGTAGACCCGACCCGCGGGGCCGTCTAGAACCAGGCCAGCCAGTAGGAGAGCCGATCGCCAGGTCGAATTCGGATTTCCGTTCGCTCCCTTAAGGAGAGTGATGATTCCAAATCCCCGTGACGGCTCGATTCACCGCCTGCCAGGGAAACGGTGACCCGCATACTGACCAGCTCCGCTTCATTGATGACGGCGTCGGGAGGATCCACGACAGCCTCGCGGGCCCGTGTCAATTCGCGCCCCTCGGGGCACCTTGTCGTCGAAATGATCCTCGCGCAGCATCAGCGCGTGGGGACCGGCGGCCTGCCCCCGCACCGTCCACGAGGGCTGCACATCCAGCTCTAGCCAAAGATCTTTGGAAGAACGTGAGCGTCGATGACTGCAACCCTGCCGACCTACCTCATCGACATGGTGCGACGGGCGGTGCCCGTCGCCGAGACCGCCGACCAACAGCCCAGCGACGACACCGGCTGAGACGGAGCGGCCGAGTGCTCTGAAGCTCGCCTCAATCGGGTCGATGACCGTGTCCACGCGGCGTGACTGACTGACTGCCTCGGGCATCGGCTATCGGCCTAGCTAACGCCACACGGGTACTGGCCCGCTGAACACGATCATTATGACAGGCGCCGGCGCACACTATGGCATGTTCGTGCCAGACAAGGCCTGTGGGGCGCCTCGCCCTACTCATCGGACGGGCCGCGCCGGCGTGAGTCGACGATCGCGGTGCGGCAGCGGTTGCTGCAGTAGGTCGCGCGATCGCCGGTCGATACGAAGATGGCACCGCACCATTCGCAATGATGCGGTCGGCCGCCGGCAACGAGATCCTCGCGGCCCATGAACGCCAGGTATGAGAGCAGCGACACGCCGCGGAAGCGTTCCTGCGAGCTTGTGGCCATGAGGCTCAGCTGGAGCACCCCCGGTTCCATGAGCTGTTCGAGTGGCGCGAGTGCCGATTCGCCGGCGACCCCGTGCGCCTCCAACTCAGCGGCGACAGATTCGAGCGCATCGCGTAGCGCGATCGCCCCATGCAGGAAATCTCTGAGCGGTTCCCGGTAGCGCATCCAGACCTCGGCGTCGACGTCGAGGAGCGGGTAGGTGGTTGTCTCCTCGCCACCGGGAGGCACGTCAGTAAAAAACCGCGCCCATGTATCCGCCAGGGGCTCGGTCACGGGACCACCAATGTCGACCCAGTCGCCCAGGGGGGCGATCCGCGCACTCGGGTCGTAGGCCGATGACAGGCGCTCCGCGACCGGGGTGCGTGGGAAGTCCTGAACATCGCTGGCCCCGATTCGCGTGGGGCTTGGGCTCAGCCGCAGCCACCGATGCCACTCCCCGCGCCGCCTCTCGATTTCGATCGAGAATGGCCCCTGGGCTCTCGGCTCCTCAGCTGGCCCTTCGGGCGCATGTACCCACACGGGCGGATAGGTCACCCGCTCTACGCGGTGCTGCAGGACGCCCAGCGGACCGTGCTCGGACACCCAGCGCAGCAGCGCGGTCCGCTGTCGAGTGGTCAGCCGGTCGGGGTTGGGGTCGTATTCCCCGCCGCCCGCCCAGCCCTCCAGGGTCAGGTCGTGTTCACCGGGAGTGAGCCAGTCTTCAAAACGGCCTGGAATCAGTTGGAGGAGGGTCGCGTACGCGGCTTCGCTCCGCGCCCGTCGACGGCTCACCGGAGTGAAGTCGGACAACGGCTCGTAGGGCTCGAAGTTGGCATTCGGCAGCGGGCACAGTATGTCGTCGACGATCTGATAGCCGGGCCGTTCAGCAGACCTCCACCACTTCATGGGCACCACCTGAAACGCACTACGCCCGCAAAATACTCACGGTACAAGCATTTTTTACTGGACCTGCCTCAGTATGGCGGTTATTGCGTCAGTTGCAACCCAGATGCCTCGACAGGACCCCCCGTCGGTGCGTAGAGTCCGGGGTCCGGTGGCAGTATACCTGACGCAATAGGTGGTCTACAGAGGTGGCAAGAATGGACGAGATGCAACGCTGGTGCAATCAGACTATGGAGGGCCTCAGGGACTACGGCCCTCTGTATCGCCCGGAACTGGCTTCGCCGCGATGACCGTTGCTGAGTCGCTCGCTGTTTCTCGCATCCGGCAAGGTCTGGCATGCGGTGGTCGGTCGTGCAGCTGTTCGAAGCCGGGTGGTAACTCGCACTGCCCGGCCCATGAGGACCGAGCCCCATCGCTATCTCTGGATTCCGGTAGGACGCGGGACGTGGTCTTTCGCTGCCATGCGGGCTGTTCCCAAGACCAGGTGCTGGCGGCACTTCGCGAGAGGGGATTGATGACGAAACAGCTCGCGGCTCGGCAGGACGGCCGAGCAAAGGGGGGCAAGGTGGCCATCGCCCGGGAGCTTGGCTCCACGATCTACCAAGTCCGAGGTGTTGACGGAGAGCTGGAGGCCGAACACGTCAGGAAGGACGTTTTGCTCGAGGACGGAACCGCGACCAAGAAGATCTCCTGGCGCCGGAACGGACGCTCGGGCCTCGGCGGATTCTCGACAGCCAACCTCCCGCTCTATGGCATTCACGATCTTGGGACGTCGGTTGCGCGGGTCGTCGTAGTCGAAGGCGAGAAGGCGGCGGACGCACTCCGCGATCGGGGCGTGACAGCGGTCGGCACCGTCACCGGCGCGAGCGGCACGCCGTCGGACGAGTCGCTTACTCCGCTGCTGAACTTCGAGCACATCATCCTCTGGCCCGACAACGATCAGGCTGGCGGCGACCACATGACCCGGGTGGCGCAGTCGCTACTCCGCCTCGGAGCGTTCGACATCTGCGTAGCCAGCTGGCCGAGCGCGCCGCCCAAAGGGGATGCAGCCGACTACGAGGGCACGTCCGAGGAGCTTAAGCGGGAGATCCTAGGCCAATGTGAGCCCGTTACGCCGGAGAAGAGCCTTCCCAAGATCCAGGTGAACTTGCGCCAGCTCGGGGACGTGCAACGGGATGCGATGGCGGCGCTCCAGGCCTCCAAACCGGAACTCTACGAGCGGGCCGGTGAACTCGTGCGCGTCAGGGTTGATGAGCGAGGGCGACCGATCGTGAGTTCGGTCGGCAAGGACGCACTGAGGACCTCGCTGGCGGACGCAGCAACCTGGTTGAGGGCGACCAGGGACGGGTCAGCAGACGCCTTCGTACCGCTCGATATCGCTAGTGGCGTCCTCGCGTTTGCGAGCTGGGGGCTGCCTCAACTTGTGGGAATCACCGAGGCGCCAATCGTTCGCCTGGACGGCACCGTCCTCACCGACGGAGGCCACGACCCCGTCAGCGGCTACTACGCTCACCTGGGCGCCGGTCTTGCCGGCATCACGGTAGCGAGCGACCCAGGCCCGGAGGATGCACGCCGGGCAGCCCAGTTCATTCTCTTCGAATTGTTCGACGACTTTCCGTTCGCGGACGATGCGAGTCGGGCCCACGCCCTGGCGTTGCTGGTCACAGCCGTCATTCGGCCGGCGATCCGTGGATCGCTACCGATTGCGGCGATCAATAAGCCGCAGGCCGGCACCGGCGGCTCACTGCTGATCGACGTGATTTCGACGGTCGCCACCGGCCGGCGATCGGCAAATGAGGTAGCCCCGTCAGCGGAGGAGGAATGGCGGAAGGTGATGCACGCCGAGGCGCTCGAGGGTGCGCTGATCGTGACCTTCGACAACGTCGAACAGATCGTTCGGAGTGCGGCTCTGGCGAGTGCCGTGACCAGTGGGCGCGTAAAGGGGCGCCGGCTCGGAGCCAGCGAGATGCTGGAGTCCGACTTCACCGGACAGGTTGTCCTCACGGGGAACAACCTCCGGTTCGGCGGGGACATCCCGCGACGGACCTACATGATCACCCTCGACGCTCGGGTCGCTCGGCCATTTCTCCGCGAGGGCTTTCGGCACGACGACTTGATCGGCTGGGCAGGCGAGCATCGCCGAGAGGTCCTCGAAGCCGTGTTGACGATGTGCCGCGCCTGGTACTGCGCCGGCAGCCCTGACGCAGGCCATAGGCTTGGCAGCTTCGAGGACTGGGCGCGAGTCGTAGGTGGGATTGTCACGTTCGCGCGCGTTGAGGGATTCCTCGAGGGGCTCGAAGAGATGTGGGAAGACGCCGACGAGGACGGTCCTGCCTGGGAGGCATTTCTTCGAAGCGGGTACGCGCTGCTCGGCCCCGAGCCCTTCAAGACCTCTGACCTGTTTCGCTACTTCCGGTCGACAAGCGATGAGGCTCTCACCTTCCAGGAGTTGGCGCCCGCAGCGATGGTGCTCGATGGAAAGGACGAGTCCGCGAAGCGGAGCGTTGGCCACGCGCTCGCCAGCCAGATTGACCACCGTTACGGCGAGGATGGCGACCAGGTGTGGCTGGAGCGGGGTCCGAAGGATCGAACCAACGTCAGGACCTGGAGGATCTCAATCGACACGGGTCCCCCGGGCAAGCGGCCCCCTTAGATGATTCTCAACGTGACCAGGAGTACGTCCTGCAGGGATGAAGGGTTCTGTGATTCGAAACCCATCACAGCGTCGGGAAGATCGGTGGGCCACCACCTCCCCTAGCGGATGGCGCCAGATCTCGATCCGAGAACCCAGCAACCCTGCATCGCAGGCTGGAACGCCAATCTGCCGTGTTGGCGATGGCGCCCGCCAGCCCCCGAAGGGCAGCAATGCCGAGATTGTCCCGCGGCAGCAGTGACTTCAGAAGGAACAGCCATGACTGACCCAAGTCCCAACGCACGGCTCGCGAAGCTGTTGGCGCTGTCGTACGCCGCTTTGCTGGACTCTACGAGGGGCGCCCTGACGCTTCCCAGGTGCGGGGAGGGCCGTTTCGGCTACCCGAGGGCATGGCCCAATCCGCGGCCGCCCAGTCGAGCGGTGTGCAGGGCACAGGGCACTGCGCGCAACCAGGGGGGTGGGTCAAAAGTCCAAGGACCCTCGAGCCCAGGAGACCGCTGTCCCATGTCGATCTTTGTGGCTGAGAGTTTCGCAGATCGGCTTACGGTGTAAGTGAGTCAGGCCATGACCGGGGAACATGAGAAGGATGTACTGGTGAAGTATCTGACGAAGCCACAACCGCGGGAGTCCGCCGCCTGTGACCTGCGTCGGCTCGGGGTTGTGGCAGTGACGCCTCGGGGCCGTGGCTATCAGCGAATCGCGGGGCCTGCCCTTGGACTTCTTGTGACTCCCCGGATGCCGAGGCAGCGAGTCCCCGTGATGCAGAATCAGGTCGAGGCGTAGGGTGGCACTCGCGCTGCTGCCGCCCGGCGAAGTCGCGCCAGGGGCGACTGGCGAGAAGAGCCTTTCCGGCGAGTTCAGGTTCGCGAGCGTTCTGGCCCGTATCGCGCTAGAGCAAATTGAGAGTGCAATGAATGGAGGTTCAAAGTGACCGAGCGAGCGGTGGGTTACGTTCGCGTCTCGAGCGATCAGCAACTCGATGGACACTCGCTCTCGGCACAGCGTGAGGAGATTCGACGCTATTCCGAGTTGAAGGGCTGGGAGCTCGCCGGTATCTACGCCGACGAGGCTGCAAGCGCGTACAAGGACTCGCTTGCGAATCGCCCTCAGATGACCGAAATGCTGAATCGGGTAGAGCCTGGAATGGTTGTGGTCGTTCACTCGCTCGACCGTCTCGCCCGCAATCTGCGGGTTCAACTCGACATCCTCGCGCGGCTAGGCAAGCAGCAGGTCGGTTTCGACTCCGTCACCGAGCAAATCGACTACGCGACGCCGCAGGGACGCTTGATTCTGTCGATGCTTGGCAGCTTCAACGAGTTCTTCTCGGGACAGCTCGGGATGCACGTTAAGAAGTCCCAGCGGCAAAGGGCGAGGGAGGGATTGCCCAGCGGTCCCGTCCCCTTTGGCTATTCGTCGCAGGACGGTAGCGTGCCTGCGATAGTTCCATCCGAACGGGACGCTGTGGCAGAGAGCTTCGAACTGCGAGGCCGTGGTTCCAGTTACCAATCGATCGCGGACGAGTTGAATCGTCTGGGGTTCGAAACCCGTCGTGGCAACCCATGGTCCTACGAGGCCGTTCGGGAAATGCTGGCGAATCGCTTCTACTGCGGCTTTGTGATCTACGACGGCGAGGAGTACGAGGGCGCGCACGATGCGCTGGTTAGCGCTGACCTCTTCCTTCGTGTCCAAACGCGCCGCCGTGAACGGGCACCGAAGGCCCGTGTGGGGACTGCGGGAGCTCTGCATGGTCGCGCGTATTGCGTTCGCTGCGAGAGACGCCTCCACGTTGACCGCGGCTACGGCAAGTATCAGCGTGGATATCAGTACTACCGAGAGCGGCATCGCTATGAGTGTGAAACGCGCGGGCGATCGGTCTCGTCGAAGAAGGTCGATGCGG
>JAQCIU010000017.1:0-66980 GCA_027593235.1 Chloroflexota bacterium | reverse complement strand
CCGCCACTGCGGGGGCCGCGGCCGCCGGCCTGCGGTTGGGTCGCTTCAGTCGCGGCCGCCGGGGCCGCCTGCGGCGGAGCCGCTTCAGCGGCTGCCGGTGGTGCGGCCTCAGGGGCCGGCACGGCGGGAACTGCCTCGGCGGGCGCGTCTGGTTGCTGGTCTTGGGTCATTAGAACTCCAGGCCCTCTTCACGAGCGGCGTCGGCGAGTGCCTGTACGCGACCGGCGTACCGGAATCCGCCACGATCGAAGACGATCGCGCCGACACCGGCTGCCTTGGCTCGCTGGGCGACGAGCTGCCCCACGCTCTTGGCGCGGTCGCTCTTCGTCCCATCTGCAGTGCGCAGCGAAGCTTCCACATCCGACGCCTGCGCGACCGTGCGGCCGGCATCATCGTCGATGAGCTGCGCGTAGATGTGCTGGTTCGACCGGAACACCGCGAGACGCGGCCGTTCCGAGGTACCTCGTAGTTGCTTGCGGACGCGGGTGTGCCGGCGGATGCGGGCAGCGCGCGAGGTCTTCGTGTTCGCCATGCCGCTACACCCTTGCCTTTCCGGCCTTCTGCCGGACGTACTCACCCACGTAGCGCACACCCTTGCCGTGGTACGGCTCCGGCGGGCGCGTGCGTCGCACCAGCGCTGCCTGCTGGCCAACGACCTGCTTGTCGATGCCGTTGACGTGCACCAGTGTCGGCGTCTCCACCTCGAATTGTGCGCCGTCCAGCGGGGCGATCTCCACCGGGTGGGAGTAGCCAACGTTGAGCACCAGCGTCTGCCCCTGCAGCGATGCGCGATAACCGGTGCCGCGCAGTTCCAGCGACTTGCGGAAGCCGTCGGTCACGCCGATCACCATGTTGGCGAGCAGCGCCCGGGTCAGTCCGTGCAGCGCGCGGTGCTCCGGCGCATCGGACGGACGGGTGACCACCAGCTCGGAGTCAGCCTGCGACACCGTGATCGCGGGATGAACCTCGATCTGGAGTTCGCCCTTCGGCCCTTTGACCGCGCAGCGTTGACCGGCGAGCGTCACAGCGACGCCGTTGGGAACGGGTACAGGGGACTTGCCGACGCGCGACATGCTTCGATCTCCTACCAGACGTAACAGAGCACTTCGCCGCCGATTTTGCGACGCCAGGCCTCGCGGCCGGACATCACACCCTGCGACGTGCTCATGACGGCGACCCCAAGGCCACCAAAGACACGTGGAATCTCTTGCTTGTTGACGTACACGCGCAGCCCGGGGCGGGAGACCCGGCGGATTCCGGAAAGCAGCGCCTTCCGGTCTTCGCCGTAGGTGATCTCCAGTTCCAGGAACTTCCGCGGTCCATCCTCGACCTCTTGGAGGCCGCGGATGAATCCCTCTTCGTGCAGCACGCCAGCAACGGCGCGCTTGGCGTTCGAAGCGGGAATCCGCACGCTCTCGTGGCGCGCGGAAGCCGCATTGCGGATACGCGTGAACATGTCTGCCATCGGGTCCGACATCGTCATCTGTGTTGTCCCCTGCCTTCCGTTCCTCGGGGTCCGCCTATTGGCGGAACGGCATCCCGAGCAGCTCCAGCAGCCGCTTGCCCTCTTCGTCGGTTTTTGCGGTGGTCACAATGTTGACCTGCAACCCGCGTACCCGATCGACGTTGTCGAAGCTGACCTCTGGAAAGATCAGCTGTTCGGTCAGTCCCAGGGAGTAGTTGCCGTGGCCATCAAAGGCGTTGGGCGGTACCCCCCGGAAGTCACGCACACGCGGCAGCGCCGCGGTCACGAGACGGTCGTAGAACTCCCACATCCGCTTGCCGCGCATGGTGAGGGAAAGACCAATCGGGTTTCCCTCGCGCAGCTTGAAGTTGGA
Organism: Chloroflexota bacterium; assembly: GCA_027593235.1. GTDB lineage: Bacteria > Chloroflexota > Dehalococcoidia > UBA2979 > UBA2979 > UBA6627. Next base: position 65,142 of record JAQCIU010000017.1, on the reverse strand, counting down.
GATCGCCAGCCGGGCGCGCCGTACATACGGGCGCTGGCCGGTGATCGCCATCAGATCGCGCGTCGCGGAATCAATCGCGTTCGCATTGTCCAGCGCCTCGCCGAGGCCGATGTTCACCGCAATCTTGGTGAACGTTGGCACCTGCATCGGGTTCGCGTAGCTGAACTCGCGCATCAGTTGCGGCGCGATCTCTTCGCGATGCTTGACCCGCATGCGCGGTTCGATCATTGGGGTTGCGGTCTCGGTCGTCATCTCGCTCGTCCTAGTCGATCGCTTCGTTACAGCGCTTGCAGAAGCGAACCTTGCGACCGTCATCCAGGCTACGGAAGCCCACGCGGGTCGCTCGATCGCAGTTGGTGCACACCAGCGCGAGGTTGGAGGCATGAATGGGTGCCTCCATCTCGATGATGCCGCCGGGGTCCTGCGGTGAACTCCCGCGACGGTGTCGCTTCACGATGTTCACACCGGAGACGATCGCACGGCCCCTGGTCGGTGAGACGCCGCGCACGTCACCGCGACGACCGCGGTCACGGCCATGCAGCACCTGCACCGTGTCGTTTCGCTTGATCTTCGCTGCCATCGCTACAACACCTCCGGCGCGAGCGAAATAATCTTCATGAACTGGCGGTCACGCAGCTCACGGGCCACCGGCCCGAAGATGCGGGTACCGCGCGGGTTGCCATCGACGTCGGTGATCACCGCCGCGTTCTCGTCGAAGCGGATGATCGATCCGTCCGGGCGTCGCACCGGCTGGCGCGTGCGCACGATCACCGCGCGCACGACGTCGCCCTTGCGGACGGCGCTGTTTGGCTGCGCCTCTTTCACGGTCGCCACGATCGAGTCACCGACCCGTGCGTAGCGACGACGAGTCCCACCAAGCACGCGGATGCAGAGCACCTCGCGCGCGCCGCTGTTATCGGCCACTGCAACCCGTGATTCCTGCTGAATCATCGCTACTCGGCCTTCTGCTCATCTGCGGTCGGCTCGGCAGCCGGCTCGGTCACTGCGTCAGCGACGGGCGCTTCAACGACGGGCGCTTCAGCGGCGGGTGCTTCGGCAACGGGCGACTCGCCGGCGGCCTCGGCGGCTGCTGCTTCATCGGCCGCGGCGTTGGTGGCGCTGCGCTGCACTTCCTCGACGAGTTCCTGGCCGATCGCTTCCGGCGCCACGTCGGCGACGGCACGTTCGGTCAGCACCTCGACCAGGCGCCAGCGCTTCAGCTTGCTGATCGGCCGGCACTCTTCGATACGCACGAGGTCGCCACGGGTGGCCTCGTTGTTCGGGTCGTGTACGTGGTACTTCTTCGTCCGCCGGATCACCTTGCGGTAGATGCGGTGACGGGCGGCTCGTTCGATCTCGACCACGACGGTCTGATCGTTGATGTCAGACACCACGGTGCCGACACGAGCCTTGCGGTTGACCGCCTGCTCTTGGGTCATAGCGGTCTCCTACCCCTCGTTCTTCTGTGCGTCGACGGCGGCCAGGATCGCGCGCTCCTTGAGCAGCGTCTTGATCCGGGCGATTCGTCGACGCGCGGCGCCCACCTGCGAGACGTTGGCCAACTGGCGCGTCGCGGCCTGAAAGCGGAGGTTGAACAGCGCCTGGTGCGCCTCTTCCAGCTCCGCGGTCAGCTCCGCATCGGTGCGGGCGCGCAGTTCAACTGCTTGTGGGGACGCCACTAGAACGCCTCCTCGCGGGTGATGATTCGCGTCTTCACGGGCAGCTTGTGGTGGGCGCGGCGGAACGCTTCGCGCGCGGCGTCCTCAGGCACGCCGGCGACCTCGAAGATCACGCGACCACGCTTGACCACGGCGACCCAACGATCGGTGGCGCCCTTACCTTTACCCATGCGCACTTCGACCGGCTTCTTGGTGACCGGCTTGTCCGGGAAAATCCGGATCCAGACCTTGCCGCCGCGCTTCAACGATCCGGTGATCGCACGTCGTGCGGCCTCGATCTGGCGGGCATCGATCCAGGCAGTCGTTTGCGCTTGCAGGCCGAACTCGCCGAAAGCGACGGCGTTGCCGGTCTGCGCGGCACCGCGGCGCTTGCCGCGGAACTGCTTTCGATATTTGGTCCGTCGTGGCATCAACATGGCGAGCTACTCCGAACCTTCAACGGTAATCAGGCTCAGCGGGTTCGACTCCGGCGTGACGTCGCCCTTGTAAATCCAGCACTTCACGCCGATGACGCCGAACGATGTCCGCGCTTCGGCGAGGCCGAAGTCGATGTCCGCGCGCAGCGTGTGCAACGGCACGCGGCCCTGCATCTCCTGCTCCACCCGCGACATCTCGGAACCGCCGAGGCGGCCGCCGATCTTCACGCGACAACCGAGGGCGCCGCGCTGCATCGTGCGCTGCACGCCCTGCTTCATCGCACGGCGGAAGGCGACACGGCGCTCGAGCTGATCCGCGACGGAGCGCGCCACCAGGTAGGCGTCCAGCTCCGGCACGCGAATCTCTTCGATGTTGAGGCGAATCCGCTTGTCGGTGGAGTTCTGCAGCAGCGTGCGCAGCATCTCCGCGTTCTGACCGCCGCGTCCGATGACGATACCGGGCTTGGCGGTCTTCACGGTCATGGTGATCTGGTTGGCATTGCGGTCGATCAGGATCTGCGACACACCGGCGTCCGGCAGCGCGTCCAGGATCACTTTGCGCAGCTTCAGATCCTCGGCGACGAGGCCGGCGTATCCGCGTTCGGCGAACCACTTGGACTGCCAGTCCTTGTAGACACCGACACGGAAGCCGTAGGGATGAACTTTACGACCCATTAGTAGTACTCATCCCCTTCGACCACGACCTCAATGTGCGAGAAGCGCTTCAGGCGCGGCGCCACGCGTCCGCGTGATCGTGCCTTGAACCGCTTCAGCATCCGTCCGTCACCTGCGATTGCTCGCTTGATGATCAGCGCGTCCGGATTGAGATCGAAATTGTTCTCCGCGTTCGCCGCAGCGGAACGCACCACCTTGTGCACCATCCGCGCCGACGGCGCGGGCAGGAACTCGAGGAGCGCGAGCGCCTCGGCGACCGGCATCCCCTCGATTTGAGCGAGGACCAGCCGCACCTTCTGCGGTGAGACTGGCTGATCGGTGGCGAGCGCTCTGACTTCCATCGGTATTTCCTGCAGTCCTTGTCCAGCGCGCTAGCGCGCGCGGGAGATAGCTTCCGAGCGCCCGCGGTGACCGCGGAACGTCCGCGTGAACGCGAACTCGCCGAGCTTGTGACCAACCATGTTTTCCGTGCAGAACACCGGGATGTGGCGACGACCGTCGTGAACGGCGATCGTCAGCCCAACCATCTCCGGAAGGATCGTGGACGCACGCGACCACGTCCGGATCACTTCCTTGCGGGTCGCTGCCTGTGCTTCGAGCACCTTCCGCATCAGCTTCGGATGCACGAAGGGGCCCTTTTTCGTCGAACGGGACATCCGAGCCTCCTACCGACGACCCTGGCCGCGACGGCGCACGATGTATTTGTCCGTGCGCTTGTTGCGGCGGGTGCGGAATCCCAGTGCGGGCTTGCCCCACGGTGTTTTCGGTCCCGGCATACCAACGGGGGCCTTGCCCTCGCCGCCGCCGTGCGGGTGATCTACGGGGTTCATCGCGGAACCACGCACCGACGGTCGGCGACCACGGTGCCGGTTACGTCCGGCCTTACCCAACTTGACCTGGCTGTGCTCCGCGTTCCCAACGGTGCCGATGGTCGCGAGGCAGGCTTCCGCCACCTGGCGCATCTCGCCGGAGGGCATGCGCAGCAGCGCGTAACCCTGGTCGCGGGCCATCAAGCGGATGTTCGCGCCGGCGGAACGGCCAAGCTGGCCACCACGTCCGGGCTGCAACTCCACGTTATGCACAGGCGTACCTGTCGGGATGATCGACAGCGGCAGCGCGTTGCCGACCGCGACCGGCGCTTCCGGCCCGGCGACGATGTTCGCATCCACTTTCAGCCCATCCGGGGCCAGGATGTACCGCTTGTCGCCGTCGGCGTAGAAGATCAACGCCAGGCGCGCGCTGCGGTTGGGGTCGTACTCGATCGCGGCGACGCGACCGGGCACGCCGATCTTGTCGCGCTTGAAGTCAACGATACGGATGTGGCGCTTGTGACCACCACCACGGCGACGGACGCTGATCCGACCCTGGCTGCGGCCGGAACTTCGCTTCTTGGCGACCAGCAGCCGCTTCTCGGGCTTCTTCTTGGTCAGCTCTTCGAAGGTGTAGCCGGACGCATTACGACGGCCGGGCGAGGTGGGGCGGAAGTTTCGGATTGGCATGACTAGACGCCCTCGAAGAATTCAATTTGATCGCCGGGCGCGACGGTCACAATGGCCTTCTTGTACGTCGGCGGGTTGCCGTCACGACGGCCGTTCCGCGAGCGCGGCCGGCGGCCACGCTCGTTCGAGGTGTTCACCGCCAGCACCTTCACGTCGAAGGCCTTTTCAACGGCTGCTTTGATCTGATGCTTGTTCGCGGCCGGCATCACTTCGAACACGTACTTGCCCTGTGCGGACAGCATCGTGCTCTTCTCCGTGACCACCGGGCGCCGCAGCACCTCGTAGGGATGGATCGGCTTCGACATCTACGCCTCCATCGCGACGGGCGAGCGACCGCTCGCGCGCTCGCCGCCCCAGAGGGCTTCGATGCGGCGGATGGCGTCCACCGTGACCAGCATCGTGCCGTGGGCCAGCATGTCGGCCACGTTCAACGTGTCCGCAGGGGTGACATCCGCGCCCGGCAGGTTCCGCGCGGAGCGCAGCACCATCGAGTCCGAGGTGCCAGTCACGATCAGCACCGATCGACCAGCCTCGGCAGCGGCCAGCACGCCAGCCATCTTCTGCGTCGACGGCTGATCGAAGCCAAAGTCGCTCAGCACCCGCAGCCGACCTTCGGCCACCCGCGAGGAGAGCACCGAACGGATCGCCAGCCGGCGCATGCGCTTCGGCAGCTTCTGCACGTAGGAGCGCTGGTGCGGGCCGAAGGCCACGCCACCGCCACGACGGATCGGCGAGTTTGCCGAGCCGACGCGCGCCATGCCGAGGCCCTTCTGGCGACGCAGCTTGCGCGTCGAACCATTCACCTCGCCACGGCTCTTCGTGTTGGCTGAACCACTGCGGCGCGCGGCAAGCTGCGCCAGCAGCGTCTGGTGTACGACCGGTTCGTTCGGCTCAATGCCGAACACCAGGTCGTCGGCGTCGATCTCTTCGACCGACTGCCCGGCGGCGTCGAAGACCTGCAACTTCATGCGCCTGCCTCGTCCTTCGCTTCGTCCTCGGAAGGCGCGTCGTCCGCAGCGGCCTCGGCGGCCTCGGCGGCTGGTGCGTCCGCGGCGGCGCTCTCGTCCGTCGTCAGTTCGGCGGTGGCGGCCGCGGCGTCCAGTTCTGCCGCGTCATCGGCGACGAGTTCCGGCTCCTCGGCGAGCACCTGCTCCACCTCGGGGATTGAGAGCACGGGCGGCGCATAGTCAACGACCGCGCGCTTGCGTGCGACGGAGACGGCGACGATGCCATCACGCGGTCCCGGAACGGAACCTTCGATGAACAGCAACTGGCGGCCGGCGTCCACGTAGACCAGCAGGTGATTGACCTCGGTAGTCCGGCGGGCACCCATGTGGCCGCCCATTTTCTGGCCCTTCCACACGCGTCCGGGCGTCGTACCGGCGCCGATCGAACCGGGGGCGCGGTGACGGTCTGACTGACCGTGGGTCTTCGGGCCACCTCGGAAGTTCCAGCGCTTCACAACGCCGGCGAAGCCGCGCCCCTTGGAGGTCGCGGTGACGTTCAGGTAAACACCGGGCTCGAACTGATCGACGTCCAGCGTCTGACCCAGCTCGAACGCGCCGATGTTGGTAACGCGGAACTCTTTCAGCTCGCTCAACACCTTACGCTCAAGGCCGGCGAGGCGCAGGTGACCGCGCTCCGGCTGCGTCAGGCGCTTGCGACGCCCCGGTGCCCCGACCTGGACGGCCTCGTAGCCGTCGCGATCGGAGGTCCGGATCTGGGTGACACGGTTGCCCACCATCTCCAGCACCGTCACGCCACGGGCGCGACCGGCCCCGTCGTAGAGGGTCATCATCCCGACCTTGCGGCCGATTAGTCCAGGAAGTGCGGTTACGCTCGGCATGCCAGGCCCTACAGCTTGATCTCGATGTCGACACCGGACGGCAGTTGCAGCCGCATCAGCGTGTCGACGGTGCGAGACGTTGGTTCGAGGATGTCGATCAGACGCTTGTGCGTGCGCGTCTCGAACTGATCCCGCGAGTCCTTGTCGATGAACGGCGATCGGATCACCGTGTACTTCCGGATGCGTGTCGGCAACGGGACCGGGCCCGCGACCACCGCACCGGTTCGCTCAGCGGACTCCACGATCTGCCGGGCAGATGCGTCGAGCACGCGATGATCGAAGGCGCGAAGCTTGATTCGAATTCTCTGTTGTGACATCGCTTCGTCGTCTCCAGCCGGTCTCCCGGCGCCTCCCCATCACGCCCCTCTGGGACGCAATGCGTATTGCTCATATCCCGCAGGCTGCGTTTAGGACGCGGCCCGGTTAGCGCCCTTGGCGATCTCTTCCGCCACGTTGGACGGAACCTGTTCGTAGTGATCGAACTCCATCGAGTACGTGGCGCGTCCCTGCGACAGCGACCGCAACGCCGTCGAGTAGCCGAACGTCTCACCCAGCGGAATGAACGCGCTCACCACCTGGGTGTTCGCGCGCGTCTCCGTGCCCTGTACCAGGCCACGTCGCGAGTTGATGTCGCCCAGCACGTCGCCGTAGTACTCCTCCGGCGTGACGGTCTCGAGCTTCATCACTGGCTCGAGGATGACCGAACTGGCGGCCTCGAGCGCGGCGCGCATGCCCATCCCACCAGCGGTCTCGAACGCCATCTCGGACGAGTCGACGTCGTGGTACGAGCCGTCGACGACGGCGACCCCCACGTCGACCACCGGGTAACCGGCGCGGACGCCGCTGGTCAGCGCGCCTTGCACGCCGCGGCGCACCGAGGAGATGTACTCACGCGGAATCGAACCACCGACGGTCTTGTCCTCGAAGACGAAGCCGCCGCCCGGCTCGAGCGGGGTGACTTCCAGGACACAGTGTCCGTACTGGCCGCGGCCACCGGTCTGGCGCACGAAGCGCCCTTCGGCACGCGTCGCCTTGCGGATCGTCTCGCGGTAAGACACCTGCGGGCGGCCAGTGTTGGCCTCCACGCCGTACTCGCGGCGCATCCGGTCGACGATGACCTCGAGGTGAAGTTCGCCCATCCCGGAGATGACGGTCTGGCCGGTCTCGTCGTCGAAGCGGATGCGGAAGGTCGGGTCTTCTTCGCCCAGCTTCTGGAGGGCGTTGCCCATCTTCGCCTGGTCTTCGCGCGTCTTCGGCTCGACGGCGATCGTGATCACCGGCTCCGGGAACGTGATCGACTCCAGCAGAATCAGGTTCGCCGGGTCGCAGAGCGTGTCCCCGGTGAAGGTGTCCTTCAAGCCGATCGCCGCGGCGATTTCGCCGGCGTGGACGGACTGGACTTCCTCGCGGGAGTTGGCGTGCATCTTCATGATCCGGCCCCAGCGCTCGCGCTGGTTGCGGGTGGTGTTGATCACCTGGGCGCCCGACTCAACGACGCCGGAGTAGACGCGGAAGAAGAGCAGCCGGCCGACGAACGGGTCGGAGACCACCTTGAACGCCAGCGCCGTGACCGGCTCGTCGTCCGAGGCGTGGCGCTCGATCGTGACCTCGGGGTCCTTGACGTCGTGACCGATGATCGGGGGGACGTCCAGCGGCGACGGGAGGTAGTCGATGACCGCGTCCAGCATCGGCTGGACGCCCTTGTCGCGCAGTGCGGAGCCGGCGAAGACCGGCGTGATCGCGTTGGAGATCGTCGCGCGGCGGACGCCAGCCTTCAACTCGGCCTCGGAGATGTCGCGACCTTCGAGGTAGGCCTCCATCAGGGCTTCGTCGTTCTCGGCGGTGCGCTCGATCAGCACGGCGCGCGCCGCTTCCGCCTCGTCCTGCATCTCTTCGGGGATCTCGCGGGTCTCGATTTCGAGGCCGCGATCGCCGGAGAAGTAGTAGGCCTTCATCCTGATGAGGTCGATGACCCCGACAAAGGTGTCCTCAGCCCCGATCGGGAGCTGCAACGGCACGGGTATCGCTGCCAGGCGGTCGGTAATCATCTGGACGCAACGCGCGAAATTCGCGCCCATGCGGTCCATTTTATTGACGAAACAGATGCGCGGGACGCTGTACTTGTCAGCCTGGCGCCACACGGTCTCGGACTGCGGCTCAACTCCGGCGACGCCGTCGAAGACCACGACGCCACCATCGAGGACGCGCAACGAGCGCTCGACCTCGACCGTGAAGTCCACGTGCCCGGGCGTGTCGATGATGTTGATGGTGTTGCCGGCCCACTGACAGGTGGTGGCGGCGGACGTGATCGTAATGCCGCGCTCGCGCTCCTGCTCCATCCAGTCCATGACCGCGGTGCCCTCGTGGGTCTCGCCGATCTTGTGGGTACGGCCGGTGTAAAAGAGGACGCGCTCAGTCACGGTCGTTTTGCCCGCGTCAATGTGCGCGATGATTCCAATGTTGCGGACCTGCTCAAGAGGCTGGCTCGGCATCGGTTCCTCATGTCCACCGGCCCACAGCGTGGGCCAGCGCTCGTTCTAACTTCTCTTCGTTGCGTCCGTGAGTCCGGGGACGATCCGTCCCCGCTCAAGCAGGGGCGGGCCTACCGGTTCAGTGGCGCTACCAGCGGTAGTGCACGAACGCGCGGTTCGCCTCCGCCATGCGGTGCACTTCTTCCTTGCGACGCACCGCATTTCCGGCATTGTTCGCGGCATCCAGCAGTTCGGATGCCAGCTTCTCGCCCATCGACCGGCCACCGCGGTTCCGCGCGGCCGTCAACAGCCAACGCAGCGCGAGCGCCTGGCGGCGCTCGCTGCGGATGTCGATCGGGACCTGGTAAGTCGTACCGCCGACGCGGCGCGGCTTGACCTCAATCACCGGGGTCACATTTCGAACGGCTTGTTCGAAAATGTCGATACCCTGGCGACCGGATCGCTCTTCCACCTGCGCGAACGCGGTGTAAACCACGCGCTCGGCGGTGCTTTTCTTGCCGCTCACCATCACGCTGTTGATGAACTTCGCCACCAACCGCGAGTTGTAACGGGGATCCGGCGTGACCGGACGCTGGGGGGCCTGGTTACGCCGCATTGCTAACTCTTCCGGGTGCCGTACTTGCTACGACCACGCTTACGGCCCGAGACGCCAGTAGCGTCCAGAGCACCACGTACGATGTGATATCGCACGCCTGGGAGATCCTTGACTCGACCGCCGCGAATCAGCACTACGGAGTGCTCCTGCAGCGAGTGCCCCTCACCGGGAATGTAGGCCGTGACCTCAATCCCGTTGGACAACCGCACACGCGCCACCTTGCGGAGCGCGGAGTTCGGCTTCTTGGGGGTGACGGTTCGCACCTGGGTGCACACGCCACGCTTCTGCGGCGAGCCCTTGGGCGATCGACGCATGCGGTTGTTGAGCGTGTTGAACCGGAAGCGCAACGCGGGCGCCTTCGTCTTCTTTCGGACCGGCTGACGGCCGTTGCGAACGAGCTGACTAATCGTCGGCACGTCGCCTCCACTTCCAGTTTCCGGCGGATGCCGGCACGCTTCGTTTACCGCTCGTCCGAACCGTCTGCGTCGACCAACCCGTCAGCGGATCGATCGCCGTCGAGCGCCTCCAACGGAAGCGCCCGTCAACGTCTCGGTTCATCCACATTTCCGGCGTAACCGGGCGTCTGTTCCCGGACACAACGAACGGCCGAATGGCTGGTAATGAGCCTCGCCACGGCGTGCGCGAACGCACATTGCCGCCGGTCCTCACTACACGATGCCCAATCGACCGCGATGGGGACGCGCACCCCGGGAGGCGCGACCTCTGAGTCTACCGACAGTCTGGGGAGTGTCAACCGAGGCGCGAACGCACCGATCAACGTCTGCGCTTGCGCGCGGGGTCAGCCGAATCGCACCAGGCGAAACGACTCTTGAAAGAGTAACCCCTCTGCCTCTAACTCGGGCTCAAACTCACGCGACTCCCTGACAGCCCGCTGACGCGCATCCTCGATCGCCCGCGTTCGGTACCGATCGAGCATCGCTTCTTCGTCGCGCCCGCCCATCTGCGATTCGTGCGCCATGATCGAGCGCACCTTCGTCCGCAGCACGCCGCTGATGTCGACGTGGTAGTCAGGCTCGTTCGTCCCCGCCAGCAACAACACCCGAGGGCGGTAGGGCTCGAAGCCCTCGTCCTTGTCGCGCGGGTAGTAGAGATGATCGTCGCCGGCCGGGTAAATCGCGTCGTAGGTGGCGCGTCCCGTCCGCCGGTGATCGCGGTGGTTGAAGCCGGGGCGGAACCCGTCCCACGTGATCACCAGATCGGGCCGGTGGATCCGCAACTGGCGGACGATCAGCCCGCGTAGCTCGTTGGTGTTCTCGATGTAGCCGTCCGGGAAGCCGAGGAAGGTCGGTTCGTCCGCGCCCAGGATCGCCGCCGCGCGGCGCTGCTCCTCCTCGCGGGTCGCCGCCAACCGCTGCGGCGTCATATCGATGTCTTTCGTACCCTTGTTGCCGCTGGTCGTGACCACGATGTGTACAGCCCAGCCCAGCTCGCAGAGCCGCGCCACGGTGCCACCGCAGACGAATTCGTTGTCATCCGGGTGCGCCATCACCACCATCGCGCTGCGCGTGCCGGCTTCCGTCATCTCCTCGATCACGTCGACCTGGACGGCCACGTCCGGAGCGCTGGTCATCGGCTATCCCCCCGCCGCACTGGCGGCGTCCGCGACTTGTGCGGTTTCCGCGGTCCGCGCCACGCCGTCGCGCGCCAATTCGTCGTAGAGCAGCAGCAGCCGTTCAGCGACCGAATGCCATGAGAAGTCGCGCATCCGCTCCACCCCGGCGGCGCCGAGGGCCTTGCGTAGTGGTTCGTTTCGCAGCAGCAGCTCGATCTTTTCCGCGAATGGCTCCGGGCAGCGCCACGGCACCAGGTACCCGGTCCGCCCGTCCGCCACCGTCGAGGCCAGCCCACCGACGCGCGAGACGACCACCGGAACGCCCGAGGCCATCGCCTCGACCGCAACCAGCCCGAACGACTCGGAGAACGAGGGCATCACCACCACGTCCGCCGCGCGGTAGTACTCAGGCAATTCGTGGTGCGCGATCGCGCCGACGAAGGAGACCAGGTGGCGAACGCCAACCTCTTCGGCGATTGCGCTGAGGCGATCGAACTCCGGGCGTGCCTGCTCGTCGCCACCGATGATCAGCAGCCGCAATGCCCGCTGATCCGTGATCTGCGCGATCGCGCGGATCAGGATGTCGAGGCCTTTGAGCGGCTCAATTCTGCCGACGGCGAGCACGATACGGTCTTCGGCGGCGATCCCAAGCTGCCGTCGCGCCGCTTCGCGCGAACCGGGGTGGAACCGTTCCGGATCGACGCCCAGCGGGATCACGTCGATGCGGTCCGCCGGAACGCCGTAGACCTGGCGCAGCAGGCGCTCCTCGTAGCTCGTGGCGGCGATCACGCGGTCCAGCGACTGCACGAGCCGGCGCTCAGCCTCGAGGCGCTCGGGCGGCTCGTGCTCGGACGCGCGTGCGCGCAACTTCACCTCGCCCAGCGTGTGGAACATAGCGACGTGTGGGACGCCCCATTCGGCCGTCAGCCGCTCGCCGGCGACGCCGGACAGCCAGTAGTGCGAGTGAATCAGGTCGTAGTGGGTGCCCTCACTGGCCCGGAACGCCTCGATCCCAGCGGCGAACGCCGCGGTGTGGTGAATGAGGTCGGTCTTCGGCAGTGGCGCCGCCGGTCCGGCCTCGATCTGAATGAGCCGCGCACCGGGCGCGAACTCGGTGATCATTGGGGCTGCGGGATCGTCGCGGCGCGTAAACACGTCGATCGTCCGACCGCGCTCGGCAAGCCGCTCCGACACCTCGTGGACGTAGACGTTCATCCCGCCGGTCGCGGCGCCGCCCAGCGGCGCCAGCGGCGAGGTGTGCATTGAGAGCACGGCGATGCGCGAAGCCTCGGAGGGGGTGACGCGCGGAACCGGGGTCATGCGCGGGGGCCTCATTCTCAGCGGACGGGCATGCACGACGATCAGTCGCCGAGGGCACAGTAGAAATGCATGTGCCCTGTAACCTTCAGCGTATCACGCGGACCAATCGAGGAGGGTCGGGGCTGTCACCAACCCAGCGCGTGCTCCACGGCGGCGGTCTCGGCGGCTGATTCGACGCGGCGCGCGTCGATCTGCAGTGCCGTATCCGGATCCTTGAGGCCCGCGCCGGTGATGATGCAGACGGCCGTCTGGCCGCCGAAATCCTCACCCGCGGCACGACGCTGAAGCAGGCCGGCGACCGAGGCGGCGGAGGCCGGCTCGCAGAAGATCCCTTCGTCCGCCGCCAGCCGGCGGTACGCGTTCAGGATCTCGTCGTCGGTCACCGCAGTGATCGTGCCGCCAGACTCGTCGCGGGCGCTGATCGCGCCATCCCACGAGGCCGGGTTGCCGATCCGGATCGCGGTCGCGATCGTCTCCGGCTTCGCCACGGGCGATCCGGAGACCAGCGGCGCCGCGCCGGCCGCCTGGAACCCCCGCATTCGCGGTCGCGTCGCGATCTTCTCCAGGTGGTAGTACTCCGTGAATCCGCGCCAGTAGGCGGTGATGTTGCCCGCGTTGCCGACCGGGATGCAGAGCAGATCGGGCGCGCGTTCCAGTTCGTCCGCGATCTCGAATGCGCCCGTCTTCTGACCTTCGATACGGTGCGGGTTCACCGAGTTCACGAGCGCGACCGGGTGGCGCTCCGATAGCTCGCGCACGATCCGCAGCGCGTCGTCGAACGACCCGTCGATGCCAACGATCGTCGCGCCGTGGGCGACCGCCTGGGCCAGCTTCCCCATCGCGATGTTGCCCGAGGGCACGACGACGATCGCCTCCAGCCCGTGCCGCACCGCGTACGCAGCCGCCGAGGCCGAGGTGTTGCCCGTGGAGGCGCAAATCACCGCCTGCGCGCCGGCCTCGGCCGCTTTCGCGACCGCCAGCACCATCCCGCGATCCTTAAACGAACCGGTCGGGTTGGTGAACTCCGCCTTGAAGTAGAGCGCCTCGAGGCCCAGCTCTCGCTCCAGGACACGCGAGCGGATCAGCGGCGTGCCGCCCTCGCCCAGCGTGACCATCGGCGTCTCATCGGTAATCGGCAGCAAGTCGCGGTAGCGCTGGAGGATGAAGCGGCTGTCACCGCTCAACGGGTGCGCGGCAACCGACGGCGCGCTCACAGCGGTTGCTCCATCACGGCGTCCTCTGTCTGTTCGGACATTCTCGTCAGCAGCGTGCGCGAGACGCGCAACTCCCGCTCGGTCTCTTCGACGATCCTCCGACCGGACTGCTCTTCGGCGCGCACCTGACGGCGCATGTGCTCGACGATCGAGATGCGCAGCCCCTCCAGCCGTTCGCCGAGCCGGCCGAGCCGCTCCGCCGCGCCCGCTTGCTCGCGGACGAGCCGCGCGCGTTCCTCGGCGGCCTCGCCCAGCGCGATCTGGCTCGCCGCGACCAGTTCCTCGATCTCCGAGAGCCGGCTTTCGTGACGGGTGCGCGTCGCCCGCTGCTGTTCGAGGAGATCGAGCACCTCGGCTTCGCGATCACGAATCGAGCGGAGCGAGGCGATCTCCGCCTCCATCCGCTGTCGCGCCACGCGCGCCGCAGCCGCTTCGCTGGTCAGCTCGTCGAGCCGCCGATCCAGATCTGGCAGCCGCGCGCTCACGGTCGCCAGCTCCTGCGCGTTCTCGATCGCCGCGTCACGCTGTGCCGCCACCTGCCGCTCGAGGGTGACCAGCCGTTCGTCGTGCAGTTGATCGACGCCGCTGCGTTCCGCCGCGACCGCGCGAAGCGCTCGCTGACGTTCCTCTCCCGCCGTCTGGTGGCCCTCGAACAGATCGAGGCGTGAGGCGATCACCTCCAGCGCGCGCCGCAGCTCCGACTCGAACTCACGGTCGCGGGTCGCCGCCCGCTCGACGAGCGCACCCAGATCGCGGCGCAGCGTCGCCTCGGAGGCGAGCCGCTCGTCGAGGCCCGCGAGTTCGCTCTTTACCTCGCGCGCAAGATCCTGTCCGGCCTCGTGGCGGAGCGTGCGGCCCTCGACGGTCTGGAGTTGGCCCTCGAGGGCGGTCACCTCGGTACGCAGCACCTCGAGCATCGCCCGTGAGTGGCTCAGTTCGCGTGCCAGCTCGTCGATGCGCGCGACGCCAAGCGGGATCGGGATCGGGCGATCGGCGGTCACCGCGCGCCACCCTGGCCGGCGATCGGCAGCACGTTGCCGACCCGCTGCACGACGCCCGCGCTCTCGATCTGGTGCAACGCCTCGAGCACGTCGCCGCCCGCGGCGAGGTGGGTGGTGAGGACCAGCTCCGCGGTACCGGCGTCCTCGTCATCTTCGAACTGGAGCACGGAAGCGATGCTCACGTCGCGGTCGCCCAGCGCGCCGGCGATCTGCGCCAGTACGCCAGCCTGATCCGGCACCGTCAGCCGCACGTAGTAGCGCGAACGGTGCGAGGCGGGCGGGACCACGCGACCCGGCGCAAGCGGCGCGACCGGGAGCGGAGCGCGCCCGGCGACGATGTCGCGGACCAGCTCCAGCACGTCGGCCAAGACCGCACTCGCGGTCGGCGCCGCACCGGCGCCGGGGCCCTCGAAGAGCACGCGGCCCACGAGGTCGCCCTCGATCTGCACCGCGTTCAGCACCCCGTCGACCTTGGCCAGCGGTTCGTCGCGATCGATCAGCGTCGGCCGGACGCTCGCGATCAGCGCGCCGTCGTTGAGGCGCGCGCCGGCGAGCAGCTTGATCGTGTAACCCAGCTCCGCCGCGTACTCGAAGTCACGCGCGGTCAGCGACGAGATGCCCTGGCGATCGATCGCGTCGGGCGCGATCTCCAGCCCGAAGGCGAGGCCACAGAGGATCGCGAGCTTGTACGCCGCGTCGAAGCCCTCGACGTCGGCCGTCGGATCGGGCTCGGCGTAGCCCAGGCGCTGCGCCTCCGCCAGCACATCGGCGTAGTCGGCGCCCTCGGTCGCCATCGCGGTCAGCATGAAGTTGGTGGTGCCGTTGATGATGGCGGTCACGGCCGTGACCTCGTTCGCCAGCAGATCGCGGGAGAGCGGGCTGATGATCGGGATGCCGCCGCCAACCGAGGCTTCGTAGAGCAGCCGTACGTCGTGCTTCGCAGCGAGCGCCAGCAGCTCCGCGCCGTGCTTCGCCATCACCTCTTTGTTCGCCGTCACGACGTGACGACCGGAGGCGAGCACCTGTGCGATGTAGTCGTGAGCGGGATCCTCGCCGCCCATCAGCTCGATCACGATCTGCGTCCCCGCGTCCGCGAGAATGTCCGCCAGATCCGTGGTGAGCTGCGACCGATCGAGGCCCGGGCGCGCCCGGCCGACGTCGCGCACGAGGGCGCGGCGCAGTTCCAGCGGGCGACCGATCGTGCGTTCGTAGCGGGCGGCAGACGCGGTCACGGCGGCGATCACGCCGCCACCCACGTTCCCCGCGCCCAGCATTGAGACCCCGACCGGCTCGGTCACGCCACTAACCCCCCAGCCGCGAGGTTACGTCCGCCAGCACCCGATCGTTAATCCACGATTCCTCGTCGGCGGACAGGTCCTCGTCCACGTCGAGTGACGCGATCGTCGTCGCCAGCCAGTCATCGAGCCGCACGCGCGTCAGTGAAGTCACGATCGCGGTTTCGTACGCGCGATCCTCGGCGACCTCGGCAACGAGGTAAATCTCGAAGAACAGCCCGGAGGTGATCGGCGCCGTCCACTGGCCCGGCTCCAGATCGGCGATCGCCGCCTGAACGTCGTCGCTCTGCAGTACGCCAGCGGTCCAACCGATCTCGCCGCCTTCGCCGTCCTCGGTGGCGACCGACTGCTCGTCGGCGAGGAGCGCGAAGTCACCGCCGGCCTCGAGCGCCGCGATCGTCTGATCAGCCGCGAGCTGCGTGCTGACGCGGATCCGCTGCAGGCGCACCTGCACGCCGGAGCTGCCGACCTCTGCTTTGAAGTGATCGCGCAACCGCTGGCGGTACAGGCGCGCCTCGATAATTGCCTCGTACTCGGCGCGACTGAGGCCGGTGTTTCGCAGGAACGTCGTCAACGCATCGGCGAACGCCTGGGGATCGATCGTCGCTTCGGCCGTCGGATCGGCGGTCGCCTCTGCCGTGCCAGTCGCCTCGGCGGTGGCGGTGCCCTCGGCGGTAGCCGACGGATCCGCGGTGGCAGTTGCCTCGGGAGTCGCGGTTGGGCTGGGATCGTCCTCGATCAGGCCGAGATCGAGGTTGAGTTCGCGCTCGATATCGGCGGGTGTCACGGCGTCCACGGTGGTGGCGCCGACGCGGCGCAGCGCCTCTTCCTCGATCACGTGATCGAGGATCTCGCGGGCGATGTCGCCGATCCCGGAAACGCTGCCCTCGAAGAAGGCCAGGTACACGGCGCGATCAGCAATTTGGCGCGCCTGGTAGCTGTGATCCTCGACGGTCAGGACCCGCGCACGCGGCGGCAAGTACTTGGTGACATACAGCCCGGACAGGATCAGCAACCCGGCGATCGCAAGGACCGCCACGACGCCCATCGTAATCAGTCTGGTCTGGCGTTCGGCTCGCTCTCGCTCAGCCGCGCGCCCTCGACGCTCCCGCTCACGCGCCATGCGCGTTCTGTCCTCCCCTGGCGCGCCGCCGAAAACAACTGATGGCCGTGGGGAGCGTCAGTGGCGGCGCTGGTGGTGGTGTCGAACTCGGCGAATCGGCTACCGGCGCGTTGGACTCGGGCGACCAACGGCGATGCCGCTGACCCGCACGTGCTCCGAGGTGTACGGCAACAGCGCCACCTGACGCGCCCGCTTCACAGCGGTCGCGATCGCGCGCTGGCACTTCGCACTGCAGCCAACCTTGCGGCGGCCCTCGATCTGCCCGTGCTCGTTCAGGAAGCGGCGCAGCGACGCGATGTCTTTGTAGTCGACGACCAGCGGCTTCGCCATGCAGATGTCACAGCGACGGCGCCCGCGGCGCGGCCGGTCATCGCCGCCGCGGTCACCGCGGTCGCCGCGATCTCCACGGTCTCCGCGATCGCCACGATCCCCGCGGTCTCCACGGTCGTCTCGGTCAAAGGTCATCGGTCGCTCCTGCTCTGGGGGTCGCTAGAAGGGAAGGTCGTCTGGATCGAGGTCGCCCTCGGTATCAGCGCCGACCGCCATCCCGGGCGTGAAGCCTTCCGCTGGACGGTCGCCACGACCACCCAGGAACTTCACCGTCTCCGCGACGAGCTCGGTCTTATAGCGCTTCTGCCCATCCTGGCCGTCCCAGGATCGGGTCTGCATGCGCCCCTCCACGTAGACCTGTCGGCCCTTCGCGAGGTATTGCGCACAGGTTTCTCCCAGGCGATTCCAGGCGACGACGGAGAACCATTCCGTTTCGTCGACCCGTTCACCCTGGGTGTTGGTGTAGTTGCGGGACGTCGCGACGTTGAAGTTGGTCACGGCTGTGCCATTTGCCGTGTAACGCATCTCCGGATCGGCGCCCAGGTTTCCAATAATCATGCACTTGTTCAGCATTGCAGCGCTCCGAACGGGGAGAGTGTCTCGGTCGTGACTCCCGACCGACGGTTACTCGTCGGTCGGAGCCGTCGCTTCAGCGGGAGCCGCAGCCACCGGGGCCGCTGCTTCAACAGGAGCCGCGGCGACCGGAGCCGCTGCGACTGCCACTGGAGCATCCTCGGTCGCCTCGTCGTCGTCGTTGTCGTCGTTGTCGTCATCGCCGTCGTCGTCACGCGGACGCCGATCGTCGTCCCGGGGCGGACGCGACGGTCGTTCACGATCGGCGGCAACGCGCTCGTCACGCGGCGGCTCCTCGTAAGGAATAATGCCACGAATGAGGAGATGCCGGAGCACATCCTCGGAGAGGTTGAGCTGGTTCTCCAGCGGCTGGCAGATCTCCGGCGACGCGCGGAACGTCGAGAGCACGTAATAGCCCTCGAGGTTGCGGTCGATCGGGTACGCCAACCGGCGGCGACCCCAACGGTCGACGCTCAGGATTTGTCCACCGGGGCCGGAAACGAGCGCGGAGATGCGCTCGACGGCGGCGTCAAGCTCCTCCGCGGTCAGGCGCGGGTGGAGCACATACATCAATTCGTATTCGTTCACGGATCCTCCGCTGATCATGGACGATGGGAGCGCCGCCTCGAGGCGCGGTCTTGCCGCGCAATCGACGCCCCGACCAGCGACGGGGAGCATACGAAGGCCCGGTGCCGTTGCCGGCGACCGGGCTTCGGTTGGTTCGTCACCCCGTCTCGAAGTAGCGAGTGTATGGAGCGCATCCCGCGCGATCAATGCGCACGGCCAAACCCGCGCCCCAATCAATCACGCCGTTTCGCGACGATCGAGGTCCGCGAGGCTCCGAGGAAACCGCTAGCGAGGCAGTGCCGGCGCCGGGAACGCCTCGCAGAGCGTGCTCACCTCGGCGCGGATCCGCCCCAGTTCCGCCGTGTCCTCGTGCGCTTCGAGGGCGCGCGCGATGAATCCCGCGACCTTGCGCATCTCCTGCGCGCCCATCCCGCGCGTCGTCAGCGCCGGCGTGCCCATCCGCACGCCAGAGCCGATCGTCGGCGGCTGTGGGTCGAAGGGGATCGTGTTGTAGTTCGTCACGATGCCGGCCACCTCGAGCGCCGTCGCGGCGACGTTGCCGACCAGCTTCAGCGGGGTCACGTCGACCAGCACCAGGTGCGTCTCGGTACCGCCGGAGACCAGCCGCAAGCCGGCGTCCTCCAGCGTCTCGGCCAGGATGCGGGCGTTCTCGACCGTTTGGCGGGCGTACTGGCGGAACTCCGGCGTCGCCGCTTCCTTCAGCATTACGGCCTTGGCGGCAATCACATTCATCATCGGACCGCCCTGCGAGCCCGGGAACACTCCGCGATCGACCCGCCGTGCGTACTTCGCGTCGCAGATTACGAGGCCGCCGCGCGGGCCGCGCAGCGTCTTGTGGGTCGAACTGGTCACGATCTGGGCGTGCCCGGCCGGACTCGGGTGCGCACCCCCGGCGATCAGGCCGGAGATGTGCGCGATGTCCGCCATCAGCACCGCATCAACCTCGTCAGCGATTGCGCGCGCGCGCGCGAAATCGATCTGCCGTGGATAAGCCGTCGCCCCGACGACGATCACCTTCGGTCGGTGTTCCTTCGCCAGCGCCAGCATCGCGTCGTAATCGATCCGCTCGGTCGCGCGATCCACGCCGTAGGAGACGAAGTGGTAGAGCTTGCCGCTCGCGTTGACCGGGTGCCCGTGGGTGAGGTGCCCGCCGGCGTCGAGCTGCATCCCCATCACCGTATCGCCGGGCTTCAGGAGCCCCAGGTAGACGGCCATGTTCGCCTGCGTGCCGGAGTGCGGCTGCACATTCGCGTGATCGAACCCGAACAACTCCGTCGCGCGATCGCGGGCCAGATTCTCGGCCTCGTCGACGATGTCGTTGCCCTGGTAGTAGCGAGCGCCCGGGTAGCCCTCCGCGTACTTGTTCGTCAGCACGCTGCCGACGGCCTCGATCACCGCGCGACTGGCGTAGTTCTCCGACGGGATCATCTCCAGGACAGTGCCCTGGCGGGCCTCTTCGCGGCGGATGATGTCGGCGATCGCGGGATCGGTCTCGGCGAGGGCCGGTTCAATCATCGTTCTGGCGGACATGGGTAGTCACTCCTGTTGTGCCCTGCCGTGGCTTCGGTGCGGGCGGCTGTGGGTTTCGATCGTAGCGGAGGCACCGGCTAGGCGCGTCGAGTGCCGTGCACGTGTTGCGCGCCTCAGGCACGCCTGAGGCACGACTCCGGCACGATTCACGAGGTGATCAGCCCTCGTTGCCCGCCGCAATCCGATCGTGCTCGTCCCACACCCACTGGTTCAGCAACTGGAGTGACGCCGCGATCAGCGAGTGACCGCCGAGGACGATCGGGACCGGCGAGGCGACAACCGCGGCGATCAACGCGCGCAGTCGCGGGTCCTCGATCGCCTCGCTGTCGCCGAGATCGGCCGCGAACCGATCGGCCCGCGAGGCGTGGATCCCGAGGTGCGCGAGCAGCGGACGCATGTCGATGAACGCCGCGTCGCAGAGCTGCGGCACCAATTCACCGAAACAGCGCTCAGCCCCGACCGCTTCCACGAGCTGACCGAGCAGCGAGCGGGCGCTGCCGTCGCTATCGCGTCCGGCCGCGGTCATCCCGCGTTCCTCGGCCAGGAGGCGGACGCGGCAGGCGGTCTCCTGCTCCAGGTACCGCCACGCGCGCGAGTTCGCGCGGCCCGCGATCAGCACCTCGGCGTGGCGATCGGTCAGCTTCCAGGCGACCGCGCGCACGCGGCTGGTGTCCGGCGCCCAGGCATCGAGGACGGCGCGTAGCCGCGGCCCGCCGGCACCAGCGAGCGCGATCGCCAGCAGATCGATCGGTGAATCGAGGTTGAACTGCGTCGCAGTCGTGCGCGCGATCTCGCGCACCTCGACGCCAAGCTGTTCCTTCAGCGCGCGCGGCACGCCGTTGTCGGCGGACGGCCACGGGTCGAGGCGCCCCAGTAGCTCCGCCGGGTGCAGGCCAAACAGGTCCGCCGAGTAGAAATTGTTGGTGACACAGACGGTGTCCGCGCCAGCGACACCCTGCGCGAGCGCTTCGAGTTCCGCCGCTTCCAGCAGCGGAGCCGCACCCGCGCCCGCGTAGACGAAGCGGGTGGCGCCAGACTCCGCAACGACCGCGGTCAGCCGCTGGCCGAACTGGAACGGCTGGGTGCCGTCATCCAAGAGCAGCCGTGCACCCTCGGGCAACCGCCCGAGCGGAGGTCGATCGGCGACCAGCACGCAGTCCACGAAGCGGCCGCTCTCCAGCGCCGTCTCCAGCAGATCGAGCGCCGAGGCCTCCAGCGCGCGCCGCATCAACGCCTCGAGGCCATCGCCATCGACGCCGCCGAACATCACGACGAACAACGGGCGATCCGCGGAGGAACGGGGGGAGAGATCTGCCATCGACACAGCCTAGGACCTCCGCGAGCTACGGAGGCTCGCGCCTCAATCCTCGCGCGCGACCGCGAGGGCGAACACCGCCGCGGCACCGCCGGCGCGCAACGCCCGCGCCGCCTCGTTGAGCGTCGAGCCGGTCGTCGTCACGTCGTCGACGAGCAGGACACGCGCTCCGACGAGTCCCCTCGCGCGCGAGGTGGGTTCGAGCTGCGCCGCTCGAAACGCGTCCTCGAGGTTGGTCGCGCGTTCAGCAGCGCCCAGCGAGGCCTGAGCCGCCGAGGCGCGCAAGCGTGTGAGGCCACGCTCGTCCAACGGCAACGCGAGCGCCGCGGCGACCTCGGCGGCGATGAGCTGCGCCTGGTTGAACCCACGTCGGCGCTCCCGTTGCCGCGCCAGCGGGATCGGGATCACGACCTCCGGACGCCATACCGGCTCGACCGAGGTAGCGGCGAGCCGGGCGAGCGGCGGGAGCAGGGTCGTCACGCCTCGGAACTTCGCCTCCAGCAGGGCGCGTCGCGCCGTACCGGTGAAGCGCAGCGGCGTCCGCAGCTCATCGAACCCGGAGTGGTCCTCGGCAGCGAGGCAGCGGGCGCAGACGAGCACCCGCGAAGGCGCCCAGCAGACCCGACAGCGCGGGCGCTCGGC
This sequence comes from Chloroflexota bacterium, assembly GCA_027593235.1. Taxonomy (GTDB): domain Bacteria; phylum Chloroflexota; class Dehalococcoidia; order UBA2979; family UBA2979; genus UBA6627. The sequence continues at coordinate 43,436 of JAQCIU010000017.1, read as the reverse complement.
GCGGACGAGGGTCGCGACGCACTCCTCGTGAAGCGACGCGCCGAAGCGGCCGCACTCCAGGCAGCGCTGCGGCAGCAGGAATTCGAGGGCGCGCGCCGGGAACGACCGCGGCTGAACGTCGATCATGTCGAGCACGCATCCTCGGTTCGAGCGGCTACGATGCGCCGATGTCTGAATCGGACACCAGCGAAGAGCCTGCCCGAAGCCCGGGCGAGGCGGCAACTCTCCCGACGAGCCGCCTGGCCGCTCTGCAGTACCGCGACTTCCGGTTGCTGCTCGTGATGCAGCTCGCGTCGAGCATGCGCCAGCCCACGCTCTTCCTGACACAGGCCTGGTACGTGAACACGGTCGCGCCCGAATCGCAACGGGTCGTGCTGCTCGGTCTGCTCGCCGCCCTCCGCGGCATCGCGTTTCTGAGCTACGTGCTCTTCGGCGGCACCTTCGCCGATCGCTTCCCCCGCGTCACCGTGCTCACCGCCAGTCACGCCGTCGGCCTGGTCAGCATCCTCATCGTCGGCAGCCTGCTGCTGATCCCCTCGATCGCGGACGGTGACGGACCGTGGCTCTGGGTGATGCTGGCACTGTTCGCCAGCTTCGGATTGATGACCGCGCAGGATCAGCCGACGCGCACGGCGATGGTGCGCGACGCCGTGCCCGAACACTTGCTGTCGCGCGCGATCACGCAGCACCAGATGGTGATGTCCTTCGGTGTGGTCGCCGCTCCATTCGCGGGCTGGTCGATCGACGCGCTCGGCTTCGGCGTGACCTATCTGCTCGCCGGGCTCGGCCACGTCGTGGTGTTGATCACGCTGCGCGGGATCTCGACACGAACCGCCGCCGACCCCGGCGCCTCGCGTACCTCGGTGCTGCGGAATCTCGGCGATGGGATCGCGGTCCTGAGGACGAACGCGGTCGTGCGTTGGACCGTCTTCACCAACTGGGCGGTCGCGGCGCTCGGCATGAGCGTGATGGGTGTCCTCGTCGCCAACTGGGTCAGCGACGTGCTCGAACTCGACGCGCTCGGCTGGGGCGTGATGGTCGTCACCTGGGGCATCGGCGGGGTGGTCGGCTCCATCTGGCTGAACTGGCGGGGTGACGTCCGGCACATGGGCGCGTGGTACCTCGGCGCCGGCGCGTTGATGGGGTGCGGCGTGATGGCGTTCGGGTTCAGCCGCGCGATCGTCGTCGCGTTCTTCTTCAACGGCGTCGTCGGGATGGCCTATCAACTCATCCTCACCTGGGGCGTCACGATCGTGCAGCGGGAGGTTCCGAACCGGCTGCTGGGCCGCGTGACCGGCCTCCTCCTGCTCGCCGGCGGCCTGATGCAGATCGCGGGGCTGGGCATGGGCCTGCTCGCGAAACAGCTCGGGATCGAGACCGTCTACCCGCTCGCGGGCCTCGCGATCGTCGTCTTCATCGCGCTGCTTAGCTGGCGACAGCGACCACTTCGCGAACTCGACTAGCGGCTGACGAAGAGCCGCCGGCAACTCCGCCCCGACCGGCGACGATTTGCCCGTTCCCGGCGCGTCTCCTTCAGTCAGCCGAGCGCTACGATTCTCCGATGCCAGCACCCGAGGTCTCCCCCGCGGAGACTGCCGCATCGCAACGCGTCGCGGTCATGAGCACACCGGGTCGCCTCGCCACGCTCCAACATCGGGACTTCCGGCTGCTGCTCTTCATGCAGCTCACATCGAGCATGCGCGAGCCGACGCTGTTCATCACGCAGGCCTGGTACGTGAACGAGGCGGCGGCGGAATCGCAGCGGCTGCTGATGCTTGGCCTGCTCTCCGGGCTGCGCGGTGCGGCCTTCCTCAGCTACACGCTGTTCGGCGGCACGTTCGCCGATCGCTTCCCGCGGACGCGCGTCCTCACGATCAGCCACATCGTCGGGCTGGCCAGCGTCCTCATCGTTGGCGGCCTGCTGACGTTCCCCGCCGTCTCGAACGGCGAGGGCCCCTGGCTCCTCGTCATGCTCGTGATGTTCGCCAGCTTCGGCCTGATCAGCGGCCAGGATCAGCCGACGCGCTCAGCGATGATCCGCGACTCCGTACCGGCGCACCTGCTGACCCGCGCGATCACGCAGCACCAGCTGGTGATGTCGCTCGCGCTGCTGATCGTCGCGCCGCTGGCCGGCCTCTCCGTCGAACGGCTCGGCTTCGCAACCACCTACCTCATCGCGGGCCTGGGCCACGTCGCCGTGTTGCTCGCACTGACGAGGATCTCGTCGCGGCTGGCGAGCGATCCGGACGCCGCGCGCGAGTCCGTGCTCTCCAACCTGCGCGCCGGTATCGCGGTGCTGCGCACGGACGCGGTGGTGCGCTGGACGGTGCTCTCCACCTGGGGCGTGACGGCGCTGGGCCTCAGCGTGATGGGCGGACTGATCTCCGCCTGGGTCAGCGAGATCCTCGATCTGGACGCCTCAGGCTGGGGCGTGTTGGTGGTCTTCTGGGGGATCGGCGGCATCGTCGCCTCGCTCTGGCTGAGCGTGCGCTCGGACGTCCGGCACATCGGCGCGGGCTTCCTCGTCGCTTGCGTGCTGATCGGTGTCGCCGTCCTCGGATTCAGCCTCAGCCGGATCGTCATCGCGGCGTTCCTCTTCAACGGGATGGTCGGCTTCTCCCACCAGCTTGTCCTCACCTTCAGCACCACGCTGGTGCAGCGGCAGGTGCCAAATCGGCTGCTGGGGCGCGTCACGGGACTGTTGATGCTCGCTGGTGGGTTGATGCAAATCGCCGGGCTGGGCGCCGGGCTGCTCGCGCAGGCGCTGGGGTTGGAGGTCGTGTACAGCGCCGCCGGCATCTCGATCATCGTGCTGATGCTGGTGATCGCCGCACGACAACGGCCACTGCGCGAGGCGACGTAGCTGCTCGCTCCGCTGTGCGCCCCTGAAGGAGCGCGATCGCCCTCCTTATACTTATCGGGAGCGACCGGCGCGGCGCCGGACGCGAACTACCGCGGGGGCACTCTTGCGCATCACCGTTCACCTCTTCGCCGGGCTGCGAGACGTCATGGGCGGCGACCTCACCGAGGAGTTCGAGGCTGAGTCGATCACCGTTGCCGCCCTTCGCGAGCGGCTCGGTGAACGTCACGACAAGCTCCGCCCCTACCTGACCGGCGTCGCGATCGCCGTCAACGAGGACTACATCCTCGACGACAGCGAGCCGCTGAAGGACGGCGACACCGTCGCGCTGATCCCGCCGATCGCCGGCGGGTCCGACGACCCGCCTCACGGCGAAGGCGGCGAACTCCCGCCATTCCTCGTCACCGACACACCGCTCGAGGTGCGCGCGCTGCGCGACCTCGTGACGACGCGCGCCAGCGGCGCGGCCGTGGTCTTCGAGGGCGTCGTGCGCGATCACCACGAGGGCCGTGCAGTGCTGCGCCTGGAGTACGAGGCCTACGTACCGATGGCCGAGAAGCAGCTCCGCGCCGTCGCCGGCGAGGTGATGCGCGACTTCGCCGATCGCGAGGTGCACGCGATCGCGATCCACCACCGCATCGGCACGCTGGAGATCGGCGACACCTCGCTGGTAGTCGCCGTCTCCGCCGCGCACCGGCAGGACGCCTTCGACGCCGCCTCGCGGACGGTCGATCGCGTCAAGGAGACGGTGCCGGTCTGGAAGAAGGAACACGGCACCGACGGCACGCACTGGCAAGAGGGCGTGCGGCCGAAGCCCGTCGGTTCGGTCGACTAGCGCCCGGTAGCCTCGCCGCGCGTTCCTCGCTAGCCGCCCGCGCCGGTCCGGTAGTCCGGCGCGGTGATCTGGTAGACCGTCGAGGTCTGCAGATCCGCCAGCCGCGAAGCGATGCGCGGCTCCATCATCTTCAGCTCGCAGTTCGTCGTAACGATCGTCGGCTTCCGTTGCAGGTGCCGGTGATTGAGGATCTGGTAGAGCTTCTCCTCCGCCCAGGCGCTCGTCTGCTGCGCGCCCAGGTCATCGAGCACCAGCACCGGCGCGTCGAGTAACCGCCGGAAGCGATGATCGAAGCGCTCGCGCGATCCCGGTGCGAACGTCGCGCGCAGCTCATCGAGGAGGTCCGGCACGTTCGCGAAGGCGACCGCGTCGCCCGCGGCGAGGCGTTCCGCGGCGATCCCCGCCGCCAGGTGCGTCTTGCCGCAGCCGTTGCCGCCGAGGAATACCAACCAGCCGTCCGGTGAGGCCGCCCACTGGCGGGCGAGCCGGAACGCACCTTCCAGGTTGCGTCGCGATTCACCGCGCAGGCCGCGCCCGGCCGGGTCGAACTGATCGAGCGTGAACTGGTCGAGTTGTTCGCGGCCCATCGCACCGACGCCGAAGAAGCGCGGACCGTTGCCCGAGCCCAGCTCGATCTGCTGTGTCACGCCGGGATCGCTCAGCCGGCTCGCGAGCCGCGCCTCGGTTTCCTCGGTCGGCCGGACGCCGGTGAAGACGGTCGGGAGCAGCGCGTTGAAGCGATGCGTGATCACCTGCAGGAACTTCTCGCGCGCCCAGGCGGTTTCCGAGTAGCCATCGAGGTCGTCGAGAATCAGCAGCGGCGCGCGGCGCACCTGTTCCAGCACGCGGTCGTAGTCATCCTCGGCGTCCTCGTCGTACCCGGCGCGCAGCGCGTCGAGGAGATCGGCGATGCTGAGGAAGAGAGCCGGATCGCCGCGATCGATCGCGCGGTTGGCGATCGCCGCCGCCAGGTGCGTCTTGCCCCGGCCGTGCGCGCCGGTGAGCACCAGCCACCCCTCCGGGTGCTCGGCGTAGCGCTCCGCGATCGCGACCGCCTCGCTGAAGTGCGCCTGCTCCGAGGGATCGTCGCTGCGCCCTCGGCGATCGAGCGCCTCGAAGGTCATCCGTCGCAACGGGCCGAGCTGGGAGTAGCGGAGCAACCGCGCGCGGCGCTCGTCCGGGTCCTCGTTCAGCGCGCAGCGGCAGGGCACCGGGTGGCCGAAGCGCGGGTCCTGCGGATCGGACGTCACGCGCACGAAGCGGGCACCGGCGCAGAACGGGCAAGCAGCCTCCGGCGCCGGAGCGGGAACGCCCGCCGGCGTCGCGACCCTACTCGCGTCGGTAGACATGGCCGTACGGGTCGGCGGTTCGAGCATCTCCCCGAGTTGCCTCATCATCTCGCCCTTCGGTCTCCCAGCGGCGGAGGATCGCCTCCGCGTAGCGCCAGGAGCGTGCGTTGTTCGTCGCGGCAAGCTGCAGCGCTTCGATGATCCAGTCGCCGGCGTAGCGCTCCTGCGCCTCCGCCAGCAGCGAGGCGATCGCCGGTGTCAGCGTGCCGATCTCCTGCTCGTAGACGGTGGCGGGCCCACTGCGCTCCGCGGGTAGTGGCTCCGGGCGCGGGCGCCGGCCGTCCGGCAACGGCTGGGTGCCGGTGATGATGCGCGTACGCAGCCGTCGCCCACCCTCGTTGTTCACCAGGTAGAGGACGTCGCCGTCGTCGAGCGGGCAGTCGAGGAGCGATCCGCGCGCTACCGCGCCGGCGAGCGCCCGCGGCAGCGCGTCCGCGCCGCCGCAGTGTTCGAGGCCGCGCGTGAGCGCGGTCTCGCGCGCCAGTTCGCTCTGGCGCACCGCACGCAACGGACCGCGCGATCGGCCGATCGCGAACAGCGTATGCAGCGTCACCCGCAGCTCCGCCTCGTCGTCGATGCTCGGGAGCAGCTCCGCGAACAGTTCCGCCGGGAGCGTGATCGGCCTCGTCCCGGTACGGAAGCCCTCGAACGGTCGGGGGGCGGGCAAGGCGCCGAGCGGCGCGCCCTCGGGGGTAACGCGCGGCACGGCCTGCCCATCAGGAGCGCCGCGTGCCGCGGCAGGGTCTTCGCGAACGCCGCGCGCCGCGGCAGGGTCGGCGAGGTCGCCGGGGGAAGCCGGCACGAATGGCGGCTGTAGGCCGGACATCAGTTCAGGAAGTCCGGATCGTAGTCGTCGTACCCGGGCGGCACCGGCTCGGATCGCAGCAGCAGATCCTGGAAGCTGGCGGTCTCGCCCACCCAGCGCACGGTGACCGTGCCGGTCGGGCCGTTACGGTGCTTCGCCACGATGATCTGCGCGAGGCCGGTTGGGTGCGCGCCGCCGGGCTGCCCCGGGTGCTGCTGCTGCCAGTCCTCGGCCTGCAGGTACACGTCTTCGCGATAGATGAACATCACGATGTCCGCGTCCTGCTCGATCGAGCCGGACTCACGCAGGTCGGAGAGCATCGGGATGTGTGGCTGGCGCGTCTCGACCGCTCGCGAGAGCTGCGCGGCGGCGATCACTGGCACGTTCAACTCGCGCGCCAGCTCCTTGAGCGATCGCGAGATCTGCCCGATCTCGTTCGCGCGCGTGTCCATCCGGCCCGCGCCGTGGAGCAACTGCAGGTAGTCGACGATCACGAGGTCCAGGCCGTGATCCGCCTGGAGCCGGCGGCACTTCGCGCGGATCTCCGGCACCGTCAGCGCCGCCGAGTCATCGATGAAAACCGGCGCACCACCGAGCTGTCCGTGCGCGTGCATCACCCGCGCTTCTTCGTCCTCGCCATGTCGCCCGAGGCGCAGACGCGCCATCTTCACGCCGGCCTCGGAGGAGAGCATGCGCATTGCAAGCTGCTCGCCGCCCATCTCCAGGCTGAACATCGCGATCGTCGCGTGCTGCCCCACTGCGCCGTTGCGCGCGAAGTTGAGCATCAACGAGGTCTTCCCGACACCGGTACGCGCGGCGAGGATGATCAGATCGCCGCGCTTGAATCCGCCGCCAAGATGCTCGTCCAGATCCATGAAGCCAGAGCGCACCGAGGACGCCAGCTCGCCGTCCTCGTCCTCCGAGGGCGCCTCGAGGAACGCGTCCAGTAGCTCGCGCAGGCGCTTGAAGTCGCCCGAGCCCTCGGCGGTGCGCAGGCCGAGCAGCAGCGATTCCGCCTCGCCCAGCACGCGCGCGGCGTCCGGACCGCCGGCGCTGGCAAGCTGCGCGATGTTGCCGGCGACCTGCATCAGCCGCCGGTAGAGCGCGTCCCGCGCGACGATCCGCGCGTGTGCCTCGACACCGATCGCCGTGAAGTACTTGCCCGCGATCTCCTGCAGGAACGGCTCACCGCCGACCGTCTCGAGGTGGCCAGCACGCTCGAGCTCGTGGGCCACCGTCGGGACGGTCACGGCTTCGCCGCGCTCGGCGAGGCTCAGGCAGGCCTCGAAGACCCACCCGTTCTGCTCACGGAAGAAGTCTTTTGGCTGGACAACCGGCAGCACGCGCGCGTAGGTCTCGTCGTCGAGCAGCATCGCGGCGATGACGGCTTCCTCGGCGGCGATATCGTGCGGCGGCAAGCCGGTCTGTTGTGGGCGTGTGTCGCGCAGAATCTGCGCGGGCCGGCTGTCCGAGACCACAGCGGCGCTCCCTCATCTACTTGGAAGCACCTCGCCGCGCGCGCGGCGACATGAAGACGGCCCCGCCAGCGGGGCCGTACGACAAATCCGTCGAGGTCGGCGGCCGTTCGGCCGCGACCTACGTGGTCGAGGTGTCTTCTTCCGTCGCGGCGGCAGGAGCCTCCGCGTCCGGAGCTGAGTAGCCCGACTCCGACGCACCGGCGGTTACCAGATCCTCGGCGGATGCCTCCACCTCGGCCACATCGGGAGTTTCAGCCTTACCTGGCAAGATGGCTGCTACGTACTCCACCGCAAGCGGCGGATTCAGTAACAGGTCAACGGCTGCTTCCACGCCTTCCGGCGCTTCTGCATCCACGACCACCACCTGAACCTCCGGCACCACATTACGTGAGAGCCGGATCGGTACGGTGTACAACCCAACGCTTCTGATCACCTCGGGCAGCAGGATGCGACGTCTGTCCAACTCTTCGCCGAGAATCTCCCCAGCCTTCTCGGCGACGTCCGCACTGGTGACGGAGCCGTACAGACGTCCCTGCTCTCCGACGCGTACAGCCATGACGAGCGGTGTGCCTTCGAGCTTGCCGACAAGCTCTTGGGCGTGCTCATCCTGGGCACGCTGCCGTTCCTCCTCGATCTCACGAAGCCTTTCGGCTCGTGCGAGGACGTCAGGAGTTGCCGGTGCGGCTAGGCCGCGCGGCAACAGATAGTTACGGGCATACCCTGGGCGTACGGTTCGCACCTCGCCCATGGTGCCCGATCCTTCAACGGTCTCCAGAAACACGACCTTCACGTCGAATGACCCTCTCGGTGTGTCGGAGCCGGGACTGCCGTCATCTTGGGGGAGTGACCCGGTACCGAACGCAACTTATCGACGGGCCAGTCCACAGACTGCGGGAGTTATCCCGCAATTCCCCGGTCTGTCTGTGGTCCCTGTCGTGGACAGACGGTGAGTATCCGGAACCGGACCATCGCACCGCATGAGTTCGACAGGTTATCGATGCCCTTCGAGTCACGCAATCGGAACCGAGTCGTCACCCGCGGCAACGGACTCGTCGAGCAGCGTAGAACAGACGTTCGCTCGTGTCAAACATCTGTTCTAAATCAACCATCGAGGCCACTCGCCTCGACGGTCCGCAGCGCTCGACCGATCGCCCGCTAGTACAGCGATCGATTCCCCAGCCCGCGCATCCCGTGCAGTTCGTAGACCCGGCCAACGGCCAGGGCGATGTCGTCTCAGCCGTCGATCGTGCGCTGTAGCTCCGCGCGGTCGGATCGATCGAGGTAGATCGGGAGTTGCGTGCCGTTGAGCCGCAGCGCGATCGCGCCCAGCCGCTTCCAGAGCGCGCGTCCGCTCGCACCAGCGCCGCCGAACCGCCATCGATCGAGGACTGTCGACGCCATCCGCGCCTCCCGCTTCGCCGTCGCGGCGAATTGCACCTCACTATTGTGCGCGTCCCGAACGCGCCCGTGTTGCTCGATCGGAACGTCGAGGGCTAACGCGGCTCGCCTACAGGCCTGTCTCGCGCGCCAGCATCAGATCCGCGTACCCGCGCAACTCCGAGGTGACGTGCTCCATCCCGAGCCGCACCAGCACCTCGCGCAGCTCGACGGCGGTCTCCGCCTCGTCGCGCCCGTCCACCGCGCTCACCAGCTCGACGAACATGCCGAGCCGAAACACCTGATCGAGATGGATACGGGTCGCACGCCACTGGAAGGTCTTGCGTGACTTCTCCACCTCGACCCGCGCGCCGAAGCGACCGCGCAGCATCGCCTTCACCTCGCGCACGTCCTCGACCGCGGCGACCTCGGCCTCGGCCAGGTGGAAGCCCTCGTACTCCACGCGCTGGTAGGTGATCAGGTCGCCGGGCGGCTGCTCGAGTTCGCGCAACAGCAACATCCCGTCGGGGAAGTTGAAGTGCACGTCCTGCTCACGACGTTCGGAGAGGAAGTCGGCTTCGAAGTCGCGGGCGCGTTGCTCCAGGGCCACGAGGTTGGGCGCGACCGCCTTGAACTCTAGCCAGCGCACGGTGCAGCTACCCGGCGAGCGCGCGCTCGAGGCCGCCATCGTAGGCAGCGCCCGCCGCTGCAAGGTCGATGTCGACCGGCCCGATCTGGATACGCGACCCGCCCACGGTCCCAAGCCGCGTTGCGCTGATGCCGGCTGCCGCCGATCGCGCCAGCAGATCCGCCACTGCCGCCTCGGACGCCGCCGCCAGCACGAAGCGCGACTGCGCCTCACCGAAGAGCGCGGCATCGAGCCGCGGGCCCACATCGAGGGCAGCGCCGTCGATCCCCGCGCCCGCGGCCAGGCACATCTCGCTCACCGCGATCGCCAGGCCGCCGTCGGAGCAGTCGTGCGCGGCGGACAGCAGCCCCGCCGCGTGCGCTTCGAGGACCAACTGTTGCACGGCGGCCTCATGCGCCAGGTCGATCGTCGGCCGTCCGGCCAGCCGGCCCAGCTTCTCCGTGAGGTACTGCGATCCGGCCAGCGTCGCTGCCGGCTGCGCGAGCGGAGCTCCGATCAGCACCAGCCGATCGCCCTCGGCGGGCGTCGCGGTCAGCCGCGTCTGGACGTCGTCGATCACGCCGATCATGCCGATGCCCGGTGTCGGCAGCACCTGGCCGCTGGGCGTCTCGTTGTAGAGCGAGGCGTTGCCGGAGATCACCGGCGTCCCCAGCACCCGACAGGCGTCGGAGATCCCGAGGATCGCCTGCTCGAGCTGGTAGCCGACCTCGGGCTTCTCGGGGTTACCGAAGTTCAGGCAGTCCGTCACCGCCGCCGGGCGCGCTCCGGTCGCCACGATGTTGCGCGCCGCCTCCGCCACCGCGATCGCCGCACCGACGCGCGGTTCGAGGGCGACGAAGCGCGCGTTGCAGTCCGTGGTCGCGGCGATCCCCTTGGTCGAACCCTTCACCCTGATCACCGCGGCGTCGCCGCCCGGCTTCACGACGGTGTTGTTCAGCACCTGGTGGTCGTACTGGCGGTAGATCGCGCGGCGACTCGCGATGTTCGGATCGGCCAGCAGCGTCAGCAGCGCCGCGCTCGGATCGGTGAGGTCCGATACGGCCTCGAGGTCTTCCGACTGCCAGCGATCCAGCTCGGCCGGGCGCACGCCCTCGGGCGGGTACATCGGCGGGTCGGTCGGCACCCCGACCGGGAGGCGCGCCACCACGCTGTCGCCATCGCGGATCGTCACCATGCTGTCGTCGGTCACGGTGCCGATCACATCGGCGTGGATCTCCCAGCGGCGGAACAGCGCGAGCACGTCATCGAGGTGCTCACGCTTCGGGATCACGAGCATCCGCTCCTGCGACTCGGACAGCATCACCTCGTAGGCGGTCATCCCCTGCTCGCGGCGGGGGACGAGCGCGACGTCGATCTCGATGCCGGTCCCCGCCCGCGCCGCCGCCTCCACGGCGCTCGAGGTGAGCCCGGCGGCGCCGAGGTCCTGCAGGCCCTCGATCCAGTCGCCGTGCTGCTCCGCCAGCTCCACGCAGGCCTCGAGCAGCAGCTTCTCCAGGAACGGGTTGCCCACCTGGACCGCGGGGCGGCGCTCGCCCGAGTTCTCGTCCAGCTCGACCGACGCGAACGTCGCGCCGTGGATGCCGTCGCGCCCGGTGTCGGCGCCGACCAGCACCAGCGGGTTGCCGGGCCCGGCCGCGCTCGCGGAGAGCAGATGTTCGATCCGCCCGACCCCCACGCACATCGCGTTGACCAGTGGGTTCCCGGAATAGGACTCGTCGAACTGCACTTCGCCGCCGACGGTCGGCACGCCGATGCAGTTGCCGTAGCCACCGATGCCAGCCACCACCCCGTTGAAGAGGTGACGGTTCGTCGCGTCGGTCAGCGGTCCGAAGCGCAGCGAGTCGAGCAACGCCACCGGTCGCATCCCCATCGCGAAAATGTCGCGCAGGATGCCACCGACGCCGGTCGCCGCGCCCTCGTAAGGCTCGATCGCGGACGGGTGGTTGTGCGACTCCATCTTGAAGACGGCGCACCACCCGTCACCGAGGTCGATCGCCCCGGCGTTCTCTTCGCCGACCTTTGTCAGGACAAACGGTCCCTCCGTCGGGAAATGGTGGAACAACGGCCGCGAGTGCTTGTAGCCGCAGTGCTCTGACCAGAGCGCGCCAACGATCCCCAACTCCACCTCGGTCGGTTCGCGATCGAGCATGTCGAGCAACCGCGCGTACTCCGCGCGAGACATCGCCACCTGGGCCAACGTGTGGTCGTCGACGTCCATCGGAACTCCTGCTCGGCGGGGGAGATCGTCAGGCTAGCACTGGCCCGCCGGAGGGTCAGTCACCTCGATCGTCGCCCGCGGGCCAGCAACGTCAGCTAGGCAGGAACGAGCGAACTGAGCGCCGACTCCCAGATCGCGTTGCCATCCTCGTTGCCGAGGAGCGCCTCACAGGCCCGCTCCGGGTGCGGCATCATCCCGAGGACGTTGCCGCCCTCGTTGACGATGCCGGCGATGTTGCGGAGCGAACCGTTCGGGTTGGCCTCGGGCGTCGCGTTGCCCGCGGCGTCCACGTAGCGGAAGGCGACGCGGTCCTCGGCTTCGAGGCGATCGAGGGTCGCGGCATCCGCGTAGTAGTTGCCCTCGCCATGGGAGACCGGCACGCGCAGCAATCGCGCCGGATCGATTGCAGAGGTGAACGGCGACCGCCGGTTACCGACCTGGAGCAGCGCGTCCTGGCAGCGGAACTGGAGGCTGTCGTTGCGCATCAAGACGCCGGGCAGGAGCTGTGCCTCACAGAGGATCTGGAATCCGTTGCAGATCCCGATCACCAGTCCGCCGGCGGCGGCGTGATCGCGGACCGCGTCCATCACCGGCGAGAAGCGGGCGATCGCGCCACAGCGCAGGTAGTCGCCGTAGGAGAAGCCACCCGGCAGCACCACCAACTCGTCACGGTCAAAGCTGATTGGGTCGCGGTGCCAGATGCGGCGCGACTCGATCCCCACCTGCTGGAGGGCCCATTCGCAGTCGCGATCACTCCACGTACCGGGAAAGACCAGAACCGCCGCGCGCATCGCGCCTCCAAGCTCGGGGAGTGGCACGCCCTCGCGGATCGCAGTGGTCCGAGGGCGACGCATCGAGGATAGCGGCGGGCGCGCGTTCGCTCGAACGCGGCCTTAGCTGTCGTCCTCGCTCAGCTCATTCTCCCCGCGATCGGCCTCGGCTGCCGCGCGCCGCGGCTCGGGTGGCTCGATGATCACGTCCGCCCCTCGACGCGCCGCGCTCGCGGAACCGCGTCCCGCGCCGTTCGCGCCCGCGGCGCTGGTCGCCGGCGCGCTGCTTCCAACCGCACGGCCGCGTGCCTCAAGCTCCCGTTGGGTCGGATCGGGGTACTCGACGCGCGGATGGAACACCGCAGTCAGCGTGGCGATATAGGTCTCGCGCACGATCCCCAGGTCGCGCAGCGAGATCGGGGACTCGTCGAATTCGCCCTCGTCGATCCGTTCGCGGAACGTGTTCGAAACGATCGTGCGAATGCGCTCAGTGCTGTGATCAGAACTCGCGCGGGTCGCTGCCTCGCAACTGTCCGCCAGCATCACCAGCGCCGCTTCGCGTGACTGCGGCCGCGGGCCCGGGTAGCGGAACAGCTCCGGGTCGATGTCGGGATCGACCTCCGCCGCACGACGGTAGAAGAAGGTCACCAGGCGCTGGCCGTGGTGCTGGCGGATGAACTGAATCAGCACTTCCGGCAGACCGGACTTCCGGGCCAGCTCCACGCCGCCGGTCACGTGCTGCATGATCACGCGCGTGCTCTGCAGCGGATCGAGGCCCTCGTGCGGATTGGCCTCGCCGCCGGTGTTCTCCACAAAGAAGCCGGGCGCCGTGAGCTTGCCGATGTCGTGGTAGTAAGCGCCGACACGCGCGAGCAGCGGGTCCGCGCCGATCCGATCGGCTGCGCGCTCCGCGAGGTTGCCAACGAGGATCGAGTGCTGGAACGTCCCCGGCGCTTCGTCCTGGAGCCGCCGCAACACTGGCCGGCTGAGCTGCGCCAGCTCCATCAGTTCGACACGCGTGATGATCCCGAACGGTCGGCTGAGCAAGACGAACGCGCCGACGCCGATCAAGGCGGAGAGCAGCCCGTTCGCCGCCACCGCGCCGACGAGCCAGAAGAGATCGACGAACCCGCCGTCCGTATCGATCAACCAGATCGGCAGCACCGCCAAACCCGAGGCGATCGCCGCCGCTATTCCAGCGGCGAGGAAGCGTTGAAGCTGGTCCGCGTTCGCCGCGACAAACACCCCGGCCAACGAACCCGCGATCGTCGCCAGCGCAAGCCGCGCGGTCTCGAGCTGCGCCGCGGAGCCGCCGGATTCGAGGCCCGGCGCGTAGCCGCTGGTAAAGAGCACCAACCCCGCGAGGATCGCGGAGAGCAACACCGCGACGCCCACGTCCAAGAGCACCGCCGCGGCGATCGGACCGGCGGCAAGCGGCAACGCATGAGCGAGGAAGTGACGATCGAGGTCTGGCGATACGATCGGCAACGCGAACTTCGCGATGGCCGCCGGCACGATCAGCAGCAGACCGACCAGGACGATTCGCCGCGGACCGCGCACCGAAGCCGGCTTCGCGATCAGCAGGTAACCAACGAGGGCCGCTCCGGAGAGCAGCGCGATGATCGCCGTCGCGGCGATGCGTTTTGGATCGATTCCAGTGGAGCGGAGCTCCAACTCGTCCAGCGCCTCCACGTCGGCTTGCGTGAGGACCGCGCCGGATTCGATCACGATCTCGCCGCGCGCGAAGTCGATCAGCACCGGCGGGGTGTTCTGGCGCGCCTCCTCACGGAGTTGCTCCGTGTTCACGGCGTCCACGGTTACGGTCGCAACGATCAACGGATCGATCAGCTCGCGGAGCGCGATGATCTGATCCGCCTCGAGCGCCGGCGACAGCAGGCCGGCGGCGCGGCTGCGCGCGGCTGCGACTTCGTCTTCGCCGATCGCGCCGGCGAGCGTGCTGCCCAGCGAGCTGCGGGCCTCGTCGGAGAGCGTGCGCCACTGGGCAAAGTCCGAACCGACGACGGTGGCGGCCGCGCGCTGTGACAGTTCGGTGCCCGGGATCGCCCGCACTTCGGTCTCGCGGGCGGACGCGGACAGCGAGGTGTCCCCGCGAATCTGATCGATCTCGGCGAGGATCGCATCGAGCTGAGAGAGCTGTGTGTCGCGGGCATCGGTGTCCAGCACCAGTACGTCGGCGACCTCGGCGGCCCGTTCCGCGCGGAGCTGCTCGGTGAGGACCGTCGACTCGTAGTTGACGGCGCGCGGCGCCAGGATGTCGCGGTTGACCGTGGCACCAACGTCCAGCAACTGGCCGCCGGGGAACCACGGGAACAGCACGGCGAACAAGAGCGCGGCCAGCAAGCCACCGAAGAAGATGATCGAGTTGTGGCCCTCGGAAGGCGTCAACTGGAGGAATTGGGGGCGCGCTGGCTGCTTCGTCATGCGAACGCTTCTCGGGCGGAAGCCCGCTTCGATCAGCCGGAGAGCAGTTCCCGAACAATCGCGTTGGCGGCGCGACCGTCGGCTCGACCATCCAGCTTCTGCATGAGTGGTCCCATCACCTTGCCAAGATCGTCCATCCCGGACGCGCCCACCTCGGCGATGGTCGCTTCCACGAGGAGACGGACGGCGGCGTCATCGAGCTGTTCCGGGAGGAAGGTCGCGATGATCGCGAGTTCCGCTTCCTCGGATGCCACGAGGTCTTCGCGGGCGCCCTTGCGGTACTCCTCGATGGAGTCGCGGCGCTGCTTCGCCTCTTTCTGGAGGACCTTCAGCGTCTCGTCGTCGGACAGCTCGTGCCCGGCCTCGATGCGGCCATTCTCGATCGCCGCGATCAGCAGCCGCAGCGTGTCACGCTGAAATCGTTCGCCCGCCTTGGTCGCGGCCACCATTTCCTGGCGGATCGTTGTGGCAATCGAGCTCACGACATCTCCAGTTCGGCGCGGGTGGTGCCCATCATAGCCGGGGGCGCTGCGCGAACGCCGAACCCGCGCCAGCGCGGCGTGGGTTTACGGCGTACTCGTGATCGAGTTGAGAGATGACCGGATGGCGGAACGGGAACGGAGCGCGAGCCTAGAAGAACTCGCGCCGCTTCTGCGCCTTGATGATGGACTTGCGGAGCTTGCGCCGGCGGGCGGCGTCCTTCTTCTTCCGCTTTTCGGACGGCTTCTCGTAGAACTCGTGCCGGCGGGCAGCCGTCAGGATGCCCTCGGACTGCACGCGCTTATTGAAACGGCGCAGTGCTGCGTCGAGTGATTCGGATTCGGCAATGGTGACTTCGGCCACGTTCTCCAGGGGACCCTTCTTCAGCGCGGTCCGACCCCAGTGTGGTCGCGTCGACGCCGATCGTAACGATGCGCACCACGAGGTGCGCATCTGCGAGCGTAGAGAGGGACCGCCCGCGCGTCAACGCGAGTGGTCCCTCGGCTGTGGAACTAGTCGGCGGAAGGCAGCACCTTCGGCTGCAGTTCTTCCATGCCACGACCGTCAACGTTGAGGTTGCAGTCGCCCGGCTTGATGCAGAGCACCTCGATGCCGGTGTTCTCGTCCTTGTAGCGCTTACCCAGTGCAACGGCCACGGTTATGTCCTCCTGCGCTTACAGCTGCTCGAGCGGCTCTTCGCCGCAGCGCAGTTCGCCCTCGTCGGCGCCGCGGGTCACGATGAACTCCGCGCCGCAGCTCTGGCATCGGTATCGCTTGCCCGTGATCGCTGCCATGGTACCCCCGTCATTCCGTCAGTCAGTGCGGACGCATTACGTCGAACGGTCAGCCTAGTGACCGTCGCGCTCACGATCCATCCCGAACCCCCGCGGGCCGCTACGGATCGGTGTTCTTCAGCCAGGTCACGATCCCCGCGACCTCGTCCGGCGTCAGTTCCGCGCCACCCCCGAACGGCGACATCGCAGTCCCCGCACGACCGTTGGTGAGGACGTCGATGTAGAAGTCATCGGACTCGGTGAGCACATCCCTTGTCAGCGGCAGGCCAACGCCGCCTTCGCGGTTCTGACCGTGACAACCGGCGCAGAGCGAAGCAAAGTACTCACGAACCGGCAGGGTCTGGACCATCGCGTCTTCCGGCCCGCCGCCAGCAGTGGCGGTGCCGCCAGGCTCGGCGGTGCCGTCCGCGCCCGGCGTCTCGGACGCGATCGCCCCCGAGGCGAACGGGTCGCGGTCACGGAACGGCTTCGCGGTGATGCCGTTGTACTGCCCGCAGTTCTCCTTGGTCGGCGCCAGACCGGCGCCATCCAGAATGATGCTCTCGCGGGTCAACTCAGGAATCTGGTGCGTGTCGTTCTCGTGGCCCAGTTCGACGACGAGGTCCCAGCGGCCCTCGGTAATCAGCGTCACCAGGTATTCGATCTGACGATCGGACAACGGGCCGCCGTACCGCTCGGACCAGACCGGCATCACCGTGTTGGTGCGCCCGCAGGCGATGCTGTCGCCCAGGAAGCCGCGAATGCCATCAGCCACGCCGATCGCCGTCGCGTCGGAATTGAACGCGTTCTCCTCGCCGAGGATCAGGAACGCCGGCGTGTTGAGCTTCGCGCCGATGGCGCCTTCGTCCGGCCCAAGGCCTTCGAGGCCGTGACAGCCGCGGCAGTTCTGCACAAAGATCTCGGCGCCGCGCTCGGAGAAGACCTCGGTCTGATTCTCGACCGCGGCCTCCTGGCGATTCGGCTCGTTGAGCACGTTGGCCGCGAAGAAGAGGGCCACCAGGAAGAGGAGGCCGATCATCGCGTTGACTTGCTTGCTCGTATTCATGCGATCACCGTTCCGCGGGCCGGGTGGGTCTGCAAGATGCTCGCCTAGGTGGGAAGCAGCGGGTGCGTGACCGCGCGCTCCGGATTGTCGGGACCACCGGATGTGATGGAGCCGGTCTGGACGGTGACGTTGCCGGCGTCGTCAATCTCGATCGCCATGGTGTCCATCGAGCGCGGCGCCGGGCCGAACACGCGGATCCCTGACTTGGTGTACGTGGATCCATGGCACGGGCACTGATACCAGCTCGTGTCACTGGACACCTCGACGCTCGCACCGGGCAGCCACGGCACCGTGCATCCGAGGTGCGGGCACTTCCGCCAGAGCGCGATCAGGCCCTCGCCGCCGCCGGTGCCGTTGTCGGCCATGTCGGTCGGATCGAGGTTGGCGATCCAGAACTGGCCGGCGCTGTTCGCCACCGGCGGAGCGCCACGCAGGTACTCGGTCACGTTGCCGGCAGCCACCGGGCCACCGAACCCCTTCACGTTCCGCGGATAGAAGAAGTCGACGAAGAGCGCAACGCCGCCGCCAAGCGTGACGCCGAGCCCGGTCCAGAACGACGCGCGCAGGAAGTTGCGGCGCGATACATCCATCTCGATCGGCGCAGCCTGGGTCGTCGGCACCGACTCGGGCGCAGCCAACTCTGTCCGACGCGAGGCGAGCGCCTCGCGCCAGGCATCGGTAGCCGAGGCGCGTTCCGCCGGAGCGTCCGGTGTCTGTGTCTCGTTCGCCACTTCGATGCTCCCTCCAGCAGCCGCACCTCAGCGCGGCGGCGGGGTGGCCGTTCCCTAGTGTTCCGCGAAGATCGTGTACGGCACCAGCTCGAGCCCCTGCCCGCGGAAGAACGTTCCGATGATGGTCAGGGTCACGTAGACGGCGATGAAGCCGCTGAACTGCAGAATCATGTGATCGCGCTTCGTCTGCGCAAGTTTGAGCTTCCAGGCCACCGCCGACAGCAGGAGCGGGAGGCCGACCATCATCGTCACGGGAATGATCTGCTCGACAATCATCGCCGGGAAATTGACGTCGAGGTCGATCGCTGGGAGGCCGAGGAGGTCGGTCCGCAGCACCTTCGATCCCAGGGGGATTTGGGTGAGTTCGTCGGGCCAGTTCACTTCGGTCTGGAGTGAACGGAGGCTCTTGAGGAAGTTGAGTTTCTCCGGCCAGCCGTTGAAGGCGGGGTTGTCCTCGGTGGTGCCGGGGAGGAAGCGGTTTTCGCCAGGGTTGGCGATCCATTCGAAGATACGAACGTGGAAGGAGGCGTCGTAGAAGATCAGCAGGGTGGTGCCGATGGCACCGACGATGGCGCCGGTGATGAGGTTCGGCCAGGCGCGGGGGCTCGAGAGCCATTCGCCCTGGTACTCGTTGGAGGTGTCGAAGTAGGGGATCGCGCCGAGCGCGATCAAGGCAACGGTCGGGACGATGACGCCGGCGAGGGCCGGGTGCATGTGGAGCAGCAGTTCCTGGAGGTTGAGGAAGTACCAGGGCGCCTTGGAGGGGTTCGGGGTGACGGCGGGGTTCGCCTGATCGAGGAGGATGGCGTCGACCATGATCGAGAGAATGGCGATGAGGCCGAGGAAGAGCACGGCCGAGATGAACTCGACGAAGACGAGATCCGGCCAGACGAGCAGTTCTTCCTCACGGACGCGGCGCGCGCGAGCGCGTACCGCTCGTGAAGCCGGCTGTGCCTGTTCAGCAACCGCCATGATGGCTCCCGTTCTGATCCTGCCCGTACGGCTTCGTCACGCTGGCCACTAGAGCGGCCGTGCCAGGCCGCCGTCGCGGCGGATTCGCCAGAAGTGAACGGTCATGAAGACTGCCGCGAGTAACGGCAATCCGATGACATGGAGGGTGTAGAAGCGGATGAGGGCGGACTGTCCGACCTGGAATCCACCGACGAGGATGAAGCGGTTGGGCTCACCGAGCAGCGGGGCGGAACCAATCATGTTGGTACCGACGGTGATGGCCCAGAGGGCGAGCTGGTCCCACGGCAAGAGGTAGCCGGTGAAGGAGAGCAGCAGGGTGAGGACGAGCAGCACGACGCCGACGACCCAGTTGAATTCGCGCGGCGGCTTGTACGCGCCGGTGTAGAAGACTCGCATCATGTGCATGAGGACGGTGAGCACCATGCCGTGCGCCATCCAGCGGTGCATGTTGCGCATGAGCTTGCCGAAGCGGACGTCGGTATCGAGCGCGAGGATGTCGCCGTACGCCCGTTCGATGGAGGGGACGTAATAGAACATCAGCAGGACGCCGGTGATGGTGAGGCCGAGGAAGAGGAAGAAGGAGAGGCCACCCAGGCAGAAAGTGTGGGTGATCTTGACGTGGGTGCGGTGAATGCGGGTGGGGTGGAGGTGCAGGAAGACGTTGGTGGCAACGGCAAGCATCTGGTTACGGGGGGTGTTGGGGTAGCCGGATCGGAAGATGGACTTCCAGAGGCGGTTCTTGAAGGCCCCGTCATAGAGACGATCACCAAGCGATCGGCCCTGTGGCTGCTCACTCGTCGCCATCAGTTACCCCAGCTTCTCGTTCACGGATTGTCGGCGACGCAGCATGGCTACGCCTCCCACCATTTCCCGAGCACGACCATGATTCCGAGGCCAAGCATGAAGGTGACAAACACGGCGAGCAGTTCTAGCCCTTCGCCTTCACCAATCACGATTGCCTCCTACCGCCGGAGATTCGGCGCTCACAAACCCGTCCTCCGCACGGCGGCGCCGTCGAAGGTATGGCGAAATTAGCCATCGCCCCATGTAGGGTCAAGGAAACCGTCCCACGAGCGAGTTCTGACAGGTCGCGGTTCGATCGCGCGGCCGCTTTGTTACGTCAAGTCGTCGGATGCGCGGACCGCTTTGGGGAAGCCGCCACGGCGCAGGCGCCAGAGGCCTTTGAGGTTAGCGACGGCGGTTCGCCAGACGTTGACCCGGGTGTCGGGGTCGTCGGTCCACTTCACGGGGACTTCGATCAGACGGTAGCCGTTGTGCTGGGCGATCAGCAGCAACTCGGAGTCAAAGAAGAAGCCGGTGTCTTCGACGACGGGAAGCAGGGCGCGGGCGGCGTCGGTACGGATGCCTTTGAATCCGCACTGGGCGTCGCTGGCGCGAAGGCCGCCACCCCACCTGAGGATCTGGATGTAGCAACGGGAGATGATTTCGCGCTTCCAGCCGCGGGTGGTCTGGGAGTCGCGATGGAGCCGGGTGCCGTAGGAGAGGTCGCCCTGGCCGGCGGCGAGTGGGTCGACGAGGGCGGGTAGGTGATTGAGGTCGGTGGAGAGGTCGACGTCCATGTAGGCGCAGACGTCGGCATCTGAGGTGATCCAGGCGGTGCGGAGGGCGAGGCCGCGGCCTTTGACGGGAATGTGGAGCGCGACGACGCGACCGGGGTTGGCCGCCTGGAGTTCTTGAGCGACGGCAAGGGTGCGATCGGTGGAGGCGTTGTCGGCGATGACGACGCGCCACTGGTGTTCGGGGTGCCCGTCGAGGAAGGCGAGGGTTTGTTTGATGCTGGTCGGGAGGACGTGGGCTTCGTTGTAGCAGGGGATGACGAGGTCGACTGTGGCCACGGGTGCTGGTCCTCCCTGCGGGCCGAGTGGGCGCGCGCTCGTGGGCGGGGGGTGGGTTTCGACCGGGGTTTCAGTCTCTCGCGTTGCGGGCGGAGTGTCGCGTTTAGGGTGAAGGCGTCGGCTGGTGCGGAGGCTGTTACGTACCGCTAGACCCACCTACGACGGAAACGGACCGGGAACAGGCGGTGTCGCGCTGGGATTCGGAACTAGCGGTAGACGGAGCGGGGGCTAGTGGCGGAAGTGGCGGACGCCGGTGGTGACGAGGGAGACGTTGAGGCGGTTGGCGGCGGCGATGGATTCGTCGTCGCGGATTGATCCGCCGGTGTGGGCGACGACGGTGCAGCCGGCGGCGGCGCAGACCTCCACGGTGTCGGGGAAGGGGATGAGGGCGTCGGTGGCGGCGACGGCGCCGCGGGCGCGTTCGCCGGCTTGTTCGGCGCAGAGTCTGGCGCTGCCGACGCGGTTGGGCTGGCCGGCGCCCATGCCGATCATGACGCCGTCTTTGACGAAGACCACGGCGTTGGATTTGACGTGCTTGGAGACGATCCAGCCGACCCGGAGGTCGCGGTCCTCGGCGGGGGTGAGGGGGCGGTCGCTGACGAGGTCGAAGCGGGTGTCGATGGAGACGTCGCTGTCCTGGACGAGGAGGCCGCCGCGGACGGATCGCACTTCGAGGTGGGGGCGGTGGGGGTCGCCGAGCGGGGCGGTGAGGATGCGGAGGTCTTTGGACTTCTTCTTGAGGTGCTCGAGGGCGTCCGGTTCGTAACCGGGGGCGATGACGATTTCGTAGAACATGCGGGTGTCGGATCCGGGGCTGCGGACGTCGCGGAGCGCGGTGGCGAAGGCCATGTCGACGACGCGGTTGGTGGCGACGATGCCGCCGTAGGCGGAGACGAAGTCGCCTTCGGCGAGAGCGCGTTCGTAGAGGGCGCTGACGGTGCTCGAGTCGGCGGAGGTCGCGAAGCAAGCGGGGTTGGTGTGTTTGATGATCGCGACGGCGGGGGTTTCGAAGTCGGCGGCGAGGTTGTAGGCGGCGTCGGCGTCCAGGAAGTTGACGTAGGACATGGCTTTGCCGTGGTGCTGGCGGAAGCCGCCGATGCCTTCGGCGGGGGCGTGGACGGAGTCGGCGCGGTAGAAGGCGCCGCGCTGGTGGGGGTTCTCGCCGTAGCGGTTCTGCTGGATGAGCGTGGCGGCGGTGGTGAACTGGGCGGGGAAGGGGTCGTCGTCTTCGCGGAGGTATTCGGCGACCGCGGTGTCGTAGTGGGCGACGTGCTGGAAGGCTTTCGCGGCGAGGCGACGGCGGAGGTCGAGCGGGACGCCCTCGGGGCCACCGGCAGCGCGGAGCGCTTCGAGGACGGTCGGGTAGTCATCCGGGCTGACGACGGGGAGCACCCACGGGTGATTCTTGGCGGCGGCGCGGATCATGGTGGGGCCGCCGATGTCGATTTGTTCGAGTGCTTCGGCGAGATCGACGGTGCGGCCGGTGACCGTCTCGATAAAGGGGTAGAGGTTCCCGGCGACGAGGTCGATGGCGGGGACTTCGTAGAGGGCGACTTCTGCTTCATCGCCGGCGTGGCCGCGGCGGTAGAGGATGCCGCCGTGGACGGCGGGGTGGAGCGTCTTGACGCGGCCGCCGAGCATTTCCGGGCTGCCGGTGAGATCGGCGACCTCGGTGATGGGGAGTCCGGCTTCGGCGATCGTGCGGGCGGTGCCGCCGGTGCCGACGAGTTCCCAGCCCATGTCGTGGAGGCCACGGGCGAAGTCGACGATGTCGCGCTTGTCGTAGACGGCGAGGATGGCGCGCATTGCTGTTCCTGTTCCGTTGCTACCCCTGGCGCGGGCGGTCCGCGGGTGCGTCCGGCGGGGTGGCGCTAGGCGGGAAGCCCGGCGACAGGGGGAGCACCCGGGGCACGCTGGACGATCTCACCGATGCGCCAGGCCTGGGGCTGATCGGCGATGAGGCTGCTGGCCGCGGCCTGGTCCATGGCAACGATGATGCCGGCGCCCATGTTGAAGGCGCGGTACATCTCGCCATCCTCGATGCCGCCGGTGCGTTGGATGAGCTGGAAGATCGCGGGGATCTCCCACGAGCTGGCGTCGATGCGGGCGCCGAGGTGTTCGGCGGGGCCGGTGAAGAGGCGAGAGAGGTTGCCGGGGATGCCACCACCCGTGATGTGGGCGATGCCGTGGAGGGCGCCGAGGTGGGGCTCCAGCTCGGTGACGAAGGAGGGGTGAATGGCGAGTAGGGCGTCGCCCAGGGTGCCGCCCAGCTCCTCGTAGGTGGTCTCGAGCGCCGCGCGATCGTGGTCAGCGCCGAGGCCCTTGCCGATGGCCCAGATTTCGCGGACGAGCGAGTAGCCGTTGGTCTGGAGGCCACCAGAGGGGAGGGCGACGAGGACGTCACCGACGGTGAGGCGAGAGCTCTCGATGGCCTGATCGCGTTCGACGATGCCGACGATGAAGCCGGCGAGATCGAAGTCGCCGGAGCGATAGACGTCTGGCATGTCGGCGGTCTCGCCGCCGAGGAGGGCGACGTTCTGGGCGCGGCAGGCTTCGCCGATGCCGCCGACGAGTTCGACACGGCGCTCCTGCGAGAGATCGGCGGTGGCGAGGTAGTCCAGGAAGAAGAGCGGTCGGGCGCCGGTGGTGAGGATGTCGTTGACGCAGTGATTGACGAGATCGGCGCCGATGGTGTCGAAGCGTTCGAGCGCGGCGGCGATCAGCAGCTTGGTGCCAACGCCGTCCGCGCTCGCGACCAGCACCGGATCGCGGTAGCCCTCTGGGACGCGAAACAAACCCGCGAACAATCCGACGCCGGACAACACTTCGGGGCGCATGGTGCGGCGGGCGATGGCCGCGAACTGGCGCACGGTGGCATCGGCAGCGTCGACATCGACGCCAGCGTCGACGTAGCGCAGTGGAGTGGTTTGAGGTGAGTCGGTCATGCCGTCGTCCCGCGGGGAGGGGGCTGTTGCAGGTGCGGAGGGTACGCGTCGATCACGGCTGACGACAGTGGCCGGGGCAGCGGTTGATTGCGAGCGTGCTCAGACCTCGACACGTTCCAACTCGACGCGCTCGATGACGGGGAGGGCGTGTCGATCGCGGGCGATGTCCTCGGCGCTGGCCTCGAGCGCGAACTTGTCGAGCTGGAGGGGGACTTCACCGGGGTAGTCGCCGG
This sequence comes from Chloroflexota bacterium, assembly GCA_027593235.1. Classification (GTDB taxonomy): domain Bacteria; phylum Chloroflexota; class Dehalococcoidia; order UBA2979; family UBA2979; genus UBA6627. The sequence continues at coordinate 19,597 of JAQCIU010000017.1, read as the reverse complement.
TGAAGCAGGCGGTGCAGTGGGTGCCGACGCCGGTATTGGTGGCTTCGACGGTGGATTCGATGGAGAGGTACTCGAGCGTGTCCGCGCCGACGTGCTGGCGGATCTCCTCGAGATCGTTGTGCGCGGCGATGAGTTCGCCGCGGGTGGCCATGTCGACCCCGTAGAAGCAGGGGTGCTTGATCGGCGGGGAGGTGATGCGGAGGTGGATTTCGGCAGCGCCGGCGTCGCGGAGCATCTTGACGACGCGCGGGGTGGTGGTGCCGCGGACGATTGAGTCATCGACGACGACGAGGCGCTTGCCCTTGATGACTTCCGCGAGCGGATTGAATTTGAGCTGGACGCCCTGTTCGCGCAGGCGCTGGTTGGGCTGGATGAAGGTCCGTCCAACGTAGCGGTTCTTGATCAGGCCCTCGGCGTACTGGATCCCGGATTCCTGCGAGTAGCCGATCGCGGCGGCGGTGGCGGAGTCCGGGACACCGATAACGAGATCGGCCTCGACGGGGTGCTGGCGCGCGAGCGCGGCGCCGAGGCGCATGCGCACGGGGTGGAGCAGCTGCCCGCCCATGTGGGAGTCAGGACGCGCGAAGTAGATGAATTCGAGGAGGCAGAGGCGCTGTGGGCTGAGGACGGTGAGATCACGCCGACCAACGGGGAACCAGGAGGTCAGGCCGGTCGCGTCAGCGCGCACGACCTCGCCCGGCTCGACTTCACGCACGAAGCGGGCACCGAGGTGATCAAGCGCGCAGGTTTCGGAGGCGAAGACGTAGCCGCCGTCCAGTTCGCCGATGCAGAGCGGACGGACGCCCATGGGGTCACGGGCGGCGAAGACACCGTCCGGCGAGAGGATGGTGAGCGAGTAGGCACCGCTGGCGCGGCGCATGAGTTGGGCGAAGCGCTGTTCCCAGCTTTCGCCGGAGGCGTTGACGAGGAGGCGCGCGATGACCTCGGTGTCGCTGGAGGCTTCGAACGCGATGCCCTCGGATTCGAGGCCCTCGCGGAGCAGCTCGGCGTTGACGATGTTGCCGTTGTGGGCGACAGCGAGGGGGCCGTTGGGTCCTTTGACGAGGAACGGCTGGGCGTTCTCGACCTTGCTGGAACCGCTGGTTGAATAGCGCGTGTGGCCGATGGCGTGGGTGCCCGGAAGACCAGCGAGCGCGCGTTCATCGAAGATCTGGGTGACGAGGCCCATTTCGGCAAAGACGCGGATCCGCTCACCGTCGCTGGTGGCGATGCCTGCTGATTCCTGGCCGCGATGTTGGAGGGCGTGGAGCCCGAAGAAGGTAAGTCTCGCTACGTCCTCGCGCGGGGCGAAGACACCAAACACGCCGCACTTCTCACGAAGGCTATGTGTCAACCGAGCGACTTTCGAGCTGGCCCGCTAGAGGGAGATTGTATCACGCGGCTCCGCCGGTTCGAGTCGAATTGAGAAGCTGTGGTTACAGTTTCGGCTCGATCGCCCGGACGATGAGCCCGTTCAGGCTTCCGCCCGGCCGAGGCGGGCGTGTTCGATCTTGGTGCATTTGTCCATGACGACCTCCAGGCCGGCGGTGCGGGCGAGGGCGGCGGCTTCCTCATGGACGATCTCGAGCTGCATCCAGACGGCTCTGGCACCGGCGGCGATGGCGTCATCGACGACGGGCGGGACGTCCGCGGAGCGGCGGAAGATATCGACGATGTCGACGGATTCCGGGAGGTCACGAACGCTGGCGTAGGCGGGTTGGCCGAGCACTTCGGTCTCGGTGGGGTTGACCATGTAGACGGTGAAGCCGTGCTCCATGAGATAGCTGGCGACCTCGTTGGAGGGTCGGTCGGGGTTGGAGGAGACGCCGACGACGGCGATGGTGCGGGCGTCCCGCATGAGTTCGATCGCGCGGTCCATTGGTACCTCCGTCAGCGGTGGTCAGGCGATGTTTGGGTGTTGCCGGCATCGTACTCCTCGGAGGTGGTGACCTCCTCCGGGGGAGCGGCCTCGGGATCCTCGATGCCCTCGAGGTCGCCGAGGCGGACGGTGGCGGCCGACATCTCGCCGAGGGCGGTGGCAAGCGCGTTGGCGCGCTGGCCGGCCTCGAGGGCGAGCGAGCGGGCGGCGACGACGCTGCCGACGGCGAGTTCGCGGTCGTTGTCTTTGACGAGGACGATCTCCCAGTGCACGACGTCCTGTTCGATGCCGGAGGCGAGGACGTCGTCGTAGTCGGTGATGACGGCGAAGTGTTGGATGCGGTTGAAGGGGACGAGTTCGTAGGTGCCGATGCCCATGCCGAGCAGGCCCTGCTGCCAGCGAGCGGAATATTTGGCGCGTTCCATCAGGAAGCTGGTGCCGGCGACGTTGTTGACGAGGCCGATGACCCCGAGCGGCCCGAGCACGATGACGAGCAGGAGCAGGAGGAAGAGGACGAAGAGCGGGAGTGAGTTGATGTAGCGGGCGATGGCGAACACGGCGAGGAGGGTGAGGACGATTTCGATGAAGGGGCCGACGAGGCCGGTGCGCGCCTGCTTCACGGCGATGACATCCGGGGAGATGCGGGCGATGGCGCGGTGCAGGTGGATCACCGAGGTACCGGCGTGGGACCGCGACGGATCGGCATCGGTCAAGATGGCACCTCGGGAGGCTGCTGGAGCAGGGCGAGTCTAGCGGCGAGCGCTGGTGGCCTCCAGCGGGCGTTGGGCGCGCGTTGCCCGGCTGGGACCGGCTCCCTATGATCGGCGCCGCCGCGTGTGTCGTTCCACTCAGCGCCGGCGGGAAGCCCGAGGATCCTGAATGCGACGCGACCTAATGGACATCCTGGTCTGCCCGGTGACGAAGAGCGCACTGACGCTGGAGGTGACGCGCGAGGCGGACGGCGAGGTGCTGGAAGGCACGCTGCGCTGCGCCGAGGGTCACAGCTACCCGATTGCGGACGGGATCCCGAACTTGCTGCCGCCGGATCTGCGCGAGGCGATTGACGGCGCTGCGCCGACGAGCGGCCACGGTTCCTGATGACGCAAGAGGAAACGCGGCGCGCGGGTCAGGCGCTGATGGGGGCTGCCGGCCTGACGGTGGGTGCGTTCCTGCTGGGGGTCACAAAGCGATCGTACGTAGTGCTGGCAATCCCAGTGTTCGCGGCGCTGGCGGCGGCCGCCGGGATGGCGTTCTGGGTCGGCTACACGATGGCGACGACGAACTGGAACGATCCGGACGATTTCGGTGTCGAGGGGTCTTCGACCCCCTCCTGACGCTTCGCGCCTGTTTCAGGTACTAGCGCGCCAGGTATGCGTTAGTCCTCGGGCCACTCGGCGCCTTCGAGTTGAATGACCTCGCCACTGTCGCCCGTGAGATCGGCCAGCGGGATGAGCACGAAGGGGCGCTGGTACATGAGCGGGTGGGGGACGGTGAGGTCATCGGTCGCGACGATTTCGCCCTCGATGATCAGGATGTCGACGTCGATCGGACGGGCGGTCCAGCGTGGCGCCTGAAAGTCGCGCCCGGCGTCCGCTTCGATGCGTTTGGCGAGGCGGAGCAGGTCAGCGGGGCTGAGAGCGGACGGGCCGGCGACGACGGCGTTGAGGAACGCGGGCTGATCGGTGACGCCCCAGGGTGGGGTTTCGTAGAGGCCGCTGATCGCGTCGATGGCGACGCCGCCACGGCGTAGCGCGGCGACGGCCTCACGCAGGTGGGCGCGTCGGTCGCCGAGGTTGCTGCCGAGGCCGAAGTAGATCCGGCGCGGGGTTTCAGTCACCTCGAAGGCTCCGGAACTGCGGTTGGTCGGGTTGATCCGGCGGGGGCCAGCCGCGGACGACGGCGTCCGCCATACGTACGACCTGCTTCATTTCGGCGACCTCGTGGACACGCACGATATCGACGCCCTGCGCGACAGCGAGGGCGAGGGTGGCGGCGGTGCCCCACTGGCGCTGGTTGGCGGTGCGATCGAGCACGGTGCCAATGGTGGACTTCCTCGATGTGCCGAGGAGGAGGGGGCGTCCGAGCGAGCGGAGTTCGCCGAGGCGGCGCAGGAGATCGAGGTTGCGGGCGGGGCCCCAGCCGAAGCCGAAGCCGGGATCGACGATGAGGTTGGCCTCGGAGGCGCCGGCGCGGAGGGCGAGGTTGAGGCTGACCTCGAGGCCGGCGTGGGTGTCGGCGATGACGTCGCCGCCGAATTCCCGGCCGCGCTGGTTGTGCATGAGGATGGCGGGTTTGCCGGAGGCGGCGAGGACGGCGGCGAGATCCGGATCGCCGCGCAGCCCTCGGACGTCGTTGAGGGCGTCGGCGCCGGCGTGGAAGGCGCGTTCGGCGACAGCGGCTTTGCTGGTGTCGACGGTGACGGGGACGTCGACGAGGCGGCGGACGGCGAGGAGGGAGTGCTCGAGGCGACGCCATTCCTCGGCGGCGTCGATCGGCTCGTGATCGGGGCGGGTGGATTCGGCGCCGATGTCGACGAGGTCGGCGCCGTCCTCGACGAGGCGAACGGCGAGGGCGCCGGCGCGGGCGGGATCGAGGATGCCGTCGCCGGAGAAGGAGTCGGGGGTGACGTTGATGATGCCCATGACGTAGGTGCGGGCGCCCCAGATGAAGGTGCGATCGCCGATCCGGATCGGGGCGGGTTGGGCCTCGGAGGGTGGTGCGGTCATGGGATCAGGCTACGGCTGAGGGGAGGCGGTGGCGACGGGGTCAGGGAGCGGACGCGCTAAGTGGGGATGTGCGTGGTGGTGAGTTCGAGGAGGAGCTTGCCGTCCTCGCCGGTGACCTGGGTGCGGATGACGGTGACACGGCCGCCGACGCGGACGGGGCGGGCGGTGGCGGTGACGGTGCCGCCGCGCTGGTTGGAGAGGAAGGTGGCATGGAGGTCGATGCCGGACATGAATTTGCCCTCGTTGGGGCCGCCGTTCTGGGCGATGTTGGCCATCCTCGTGGCGACGTTGTCGGCGAGGGAGATGAGGGCGCCGCCGTGGATGGCGCCGGTTGGGTTGAGGTGGTGCGGCTGGGTGACGAGGCGGGTGACGGACTGCTCGCTGGTGACTTCGCCGGGCTGGAAGCCGAGGAACCTAGCGAAGGGGCTGTCCGGGCCGCCGGGGATCGCGTTGGGATCCGTGGTCATGCGGGGTCCTCGATGTCGATTTGCTCTTCTTCGATGGTGCCGCCGGTGCGGATGTGGAAGGCGCGAACGTGGGGCGGGTCGTACTTGAGGGAGATGAGGATGTAGTAGGTGTCGGGGTACATGGGGTCGCGGTCCACTTCGCCGGGGGGGAAGAAGGCCTGGCGAATGTCAGTGGGGGATGGGTAGGCCTCGGAGGCGACGTGGGAGTGGTAGATGGCGAAGAGGGTCTCGCCACTGGCCTCGCGGGCGTTTTCGAGTTTGAGCATCGAGAGCGGGTCCATGGAATAGCGGTAGGGACTGGCCTCGACGTTCTTGACGGGGTGGGCGGTGACGGCTTCGCCGTCGCGGCCGTCGAGCTGGCCACAGGCTTCGTTGGGGAGGTCCTGGCGAGCGTGGGCGATCATTTCGTCGATGAGGGGGCGGGGGATGCGGGGCATGGGGTGGGTCCTCTCGGGGTGGGGGGCCGGTCCCGACCGGGGCGCGGCGACCAGATTGGCAGCGGAATGGCTGGGCTGCACGTCTGATCCGGACATTCGTCCGTTGCGGTGGGCTTGCCGGTGGGCGAACCGCGGGACTGAACAAAGGTCGCGCGAGGTAGCGGCTGGTGCCGCGCTGCGCGCGGACATCGGGTGATGGTTCGTTCGTCGGGAGTGCGGTGGGGTTCGATCGCCCTCCGGGCGTGGCCCGTTCCTCCCCCGGTCCTCGCCGCCGGAACGGCGTTAGGCGGTGAGCTGGTCGTAGGTGTAGGCGACGCTGTCGTGGACCCGTTCGAAGCCGCGCCAGTGGCCGAAGCGGTCGGTCATGGAGGCGGTGACTTCGGTGGCGGTGGTGTCGCGGTCCTGGCCGGAGGCGATGGCTGTGGTGGTGCCGTCAGCAATGGCGGCGATGAAGTCGCGAGCTTCGAGGAGGGCGCTGGGGGCACCGATCGGGCCGTGGCCGGACATGAAGCGCTCGCAGTCGATCTGGGCGAGACGGATGTCAGTGGCGACCCAGTCTTTGGGGTAACCGTCGAGCATGAAAGGGACTCCGCCGTCCTGGGCGACGTCGCCGGTGAAGAGGAGTCGGTCGTCGGGGAGGTGAACGAAGATGTCGCCGCTGGTGTGAGCGCGCCCGAGGTAGAGGAGGTCGATGCGACGGCCGGCGAAGTACAGGGACATCTTTTCGTCGAAGGTGAGGTCGGGTGGGGTGACGCGGACGGTCTCGGCTTCCTTGGACCAGGGGTCGCCGGCGGAGACGACGCGGTTCATCCACCAGGCGCGGGCTTCGAGGTCGACCATTTCGGCGCGGCAGTTGGCGTGGCCAATGATGGTGGAGTCCGGGAACTCTTCGTTGCCCCAGGAGTGGTCCCAGTGGGAGTGGGTGTCGACGACGTAGCGGATGGGCTTGTCGGTGAGTTTCTTGACGTCGGCGATGAGATCCCGGGCGAAGGAAGGGACGCGGAGAGAGTCGATGAGGAGGACGCCCTCGTCACCGACGATGATGCCGCCGTTGGTGAGGCCTTCGTGGAGTCGGGCGTAGACGCCGGTCGCGAGTTCTACGATCTGGGTGTCGCCGACGGCCATGTTCGCCTCCTCGTCGCAGCTTCCAGTGGTGAGCATACCGGGGTGGTGTGCAGGATGGCGCCGGGGCCGCAGGGCGGCTTGCACGCCGACTAGACTGCCGCCCATGAGTAACGACGTGTTCGTGACATCCCTGCGCAACCGGATCCGCGCGATGAACCGCCTGTGGGAGATGGCGGCGAGCGACCTGACGCTGGACCAGATCAATCACCACGAGCGGAACGGGGTGATCCCGATGGCGTTCAGCTTTGCTCACTTCATCAAGATCCAGGACGGTTCGATCAGCATGCAGTTCCTGGGGGCGCCGCCGTTGTGGGCGGTGGGTGGCTGGGCCGAAAAAACCGGCGTGACGGTGAATTCGATTGGGCGCGAAGAGACGGTCCAGGAGATGGAGCAGATCCGGTTCGGCGACATCGACGCGTGGCGTGAGTACCAGTCTCAGGTGCTGGCTCGCACGGAGACGGCGCTGGTGGATCTGACGGAGGAACGACTACTGGAGGTCGTGAGCGCGGGCCTGGGCGAGAGCATGAAGAACAGCTACTGCGCGATCGTGCTGGGTGGGGTCGACACGCCGGTGCGGAAGCTGGAGGTGCTGGAGTGCTTCGTCTATCAGCACGGGTTGCGGCACATGGGCGAGGTTGAGTTGGGGCGTGCGCTGGTCGGACTGGGCGGGATGACGAGCTAGCGAGGGCCGGCCGTCATCGCCGTCGCGCACGGCACGGGCGTTGCGCCGGAGCGGCGCGGCGCTGCTCGGGGCAGTCCGAGACAGCGCGCGCGGCTCGAACTGGGCTAGCGGCGCTCGATGACGATGACGGGGATGGTGCGACTGCCCGCGGTCTTCTCGTACTCAGCGAACTGCGGGATCGTCTCCTTCTGGGTGTTCCAGATGCGATCGCGCTCGTCGCTGGTGGCGACACGGGCGCGGGCGGGGACGGTCTCCGTGCCGACCTCGATCTCCAGATCGGGGTTCGCGACGACGTTGTAGTACCAGTCGGGGTTGGAGGTCGCGCCGGCCTTTGAGGCGAAGACGGCCCAGGTGTCGCCAATCGCCTGGAAGGCGAGCGGGTTGATGCGGGCGGCGCCGCTCTTTGCTCCGGTGGTGTGGAGCAGGAGCATCGGCATGCCCTCAAACTGGCCGCCGACCTTGCCGGCGTTCTCGCGGAACTCGGCGATGATCTGGCGGTTCCACGCGTTGGGGTCGTTGGTCATTTCGGCGTCCTATCGGGGGTGTGTGTGGGTTTCGACGTCAAGCTTACCAGTAGTTAGTCACCACGTGCCGAGGCTCCCCGCCGCGACTGCGGGCCGATCGTCCGGCTAGCGGCGCGGTTCGAGCACGACGACGGGGATTGTGCGGTTCGCGCTTGCCTCGTAGCCGGCGAACGAGGGGCTCTGGCGCTTCTGGCGCGACCAGATCTCTTCGCGCTCCGCGCCTGCGGCTACGCGCGCGGTGACGGGGATCGTGTCGGGGCCGAACTCGATGGTGACCTCGGGAGTGTCGAGGAGGCTGAGGTACCAGGCAGGGTCGGTGGTGCGACCGGCGTTCGAGGCGAAGACGGCCCAGCCGGTGGTGTCGGCGAGCGGCTGGGTGGTGAGCGGGGTGATATGCAGCTCGCCCGAGGTGCTGTCGAGGGTGTGGAGGAGCAGGACCGGGACGCCCTCGTAGTCCCCGCTGAGCTGGCCGGCGTTGGCGCGGAATTCGTCGATGAAGCGCTGGAAGCGGGCGACGCGCGAGGCAGCATCGTTGGCGGGGTTCGTGGCGGAGGTCATGAGCGGCGGTCGGCGGTCACGAGGCTGCCGCCTCAACGGGGCGCATGCGGCCGTTGGCGACGTCGTAGACGAAGCCGGCGAAGGTGAGGTCTTTGCGGAGGAGCGGGGAGGCTTCGAGGCGGGCGATGTCGGTGCGGACGGATTCGTCGAGGTCGGGGATCGGGTCGAAGTCGACGGCGGAGGCGTCGACGCCCCGGTCGTCGCGGATGCGCTGGCGGATGGCGTCGTTGGTGGTCTGGAAGAGGCCGCACTGAGTGTGGTGGATGACGGCCACGTAGCGGGTGTCGAGGATGTCGCTGGAGAGCAGCAGCGAGCGGATCACGTCGCTGGTGGCGCGGCCGCCGGCGTTGCGGAGGATGTGAGCGTCGCCGACTTCGAGGCCGAAGGCGTCGAAGTTGTCGATGCGGGCGTCCATGCAGGTGAGGATGACGATGTGGCGCGAGGGCGCGGCGGTGAGGTGGGTGCCGGGGAAGGTTTTGGCGTAGCGCTGGTTGGCTTCTAGGAGTTCGTCGAAGAGGGTCATCGGGGGCTCCGGCGGTCTTGCGCTGTGGTGGAGGTTTCCTGCGCGGGAATGTCGATAGTGGTAGGGAAGCGGAGAAGGGGGGTTAGTGGCAATCGGCGGTGGAGTGGTGGGGCAGCCGGGTCGGAGCTAGATCGAGCGCAGCGGTGGCGAGGTGGACGGCGATCGCTTTGCAGCGAAGTGCGTCGGGTGACGTTTCGTTCGTCGGGGGCGCTTGCCCCCGACACCCCCGCCGGGGGGCGGCTGCGCCCCCCGGACCCCCTCGCGAGCCGAGAGCCGTTGGCCTTTTCGTACCTCGGTGACGGCGAGCATGGGGTTGTGTGCTTGCTGGCCTCTGAATCTGCGATCGGCGTCTCGGAGGAGGGGGTTCTGGTACCGCTAGGCCAACTTCTCGGGGACGGGAGGAGCGGTGGGAGCGGGAATCGGTCGCTACCACCAGAGTTTTTCGCCGACGTCTTCGACGATGTCGGCGTAGTCGCGGTTCCAGAGGCCGGTGCTGAGGTACTTCCAGCCGCCGTCGGCGAGGAGGACGACGACTTTGCCTCGGTCCATGCGTTCGGCGGTGCGCTGGGCGGCGCGGACGGCGGCGCCGCTGGAGATGCCGGCGAAGATGCCGACGCGCTGCGCCAGTTCCTTGGTCATGCGGAAGGAGGTTTCGGAATCGACGACGATGCGGCCGTCGAGGACGGATTCGTCGAAGACGGGCGGGATGTAGCCCTCCTCGAGGCTGCGGAGGCCCTGGACGAGGTCGCCGGGGTGCGGAGCGGCAGCGATGACGCGGATGGCGGGGTTGTATTCCTTGAGGCGGCGGCCGGTGCCGGTGAGGGTGCCGCCGGTGCCGAGGCCGGAGACGAAGGCGTCGAGGTCCGGGAGGTCGGCGATGATTTCGGGGCCGGTGGTTTCGTAGTGGGCGCGGGGGTTGTTTTCGTTCTCGTACTGGAAGGGGGTGAACCAGTCGGGGTGATCGGCGGCGACCTGGCGGGCCATGGCAACGGATCCGTTGGTGCCGAGGTCGCCGGGCGAGTAGATGATTTCGGCGCCGAAGGCTTCGAGCAGTTCGATGCGTTCCTGGCTGACGGCGTCAGGCATGACGACCTTGAGCGGGTAGCCACGCAGCGAGGCGATCAGGGCGAGCGCGATGCCGGTGTTGCCGGAGGTGGGTTCGAGGATGGTCTGGCCGGGGGCGAGGGAGTGATCGGCCTCGGCGGCTTCGATCATGAATTTGGCGATGCGGTCCTTCACGGATCCGGTGGGGTTCTGGCCTTCGAGCTTGGCGAAGATCTGGACGTCGGGGTTCGGGGAGAGCGTGGAGATTTCGACGAGGGGGGTGTTGCCGACGAGATCAAGGATGCTGTCGTAGCGCATCGTGCCGCCTCCGCGTGTCCCGTTCGCTGTCTGAGTCGCTCGTGCCGCGACCACCCGCGGCGTAGATCTGTCCGCCCCGGCTGGGCGGGCCTGTTCGCCTCCGGCGTGCCGGACTTAGGCGCCGCCGGCCAGCGCCGGCAAGAAGGAGACGGTGTCGCCTTCGGAGACGGCGGTGTCCTTGCCGGAGAGGAAGCGGATGTCTTCGTCGTTGAGGTAGATGTTGACGAAGCGGTGCAGTTCGCCCTTGTCGTCGGCGATTTGGCCTCGGAAGCCGGGGTATTTGCCGTCGATGTTTTCGATGAGCTCGGCGACGGTGCCGCCTTCGGCAGCGAATTCACGCTGGCCGTCGACAACTCGCTGGATGACCGAGGTGACCTGGACAGTTACCGCCATTTTCGTGTCCTTCCCCCTCGCGAGCGTCCTGCCTGAGGTGCAGGCGCCGCGAGCGCAATAGTTCGTTCGTCAGTGGTCCGATCGCTCAGGGCGGTCGGACCGTTGTTGCCGCTCGGCAGCTTCGTAGGCTGCGCCTACGCGATTTCTAGTGGGCCGTACCAACCGCTGCTATCCGTTCGATGCTCCTGCCGTCGCGCGGTTCCTAATGCGATGCTCCTGCCGTCGCGGGTGCAGGCATCTCCAGCGGCGGTGAGCCGCAGAAGGCGTCGTAGTCGATCAGCTCGGTGACGGTCGGGTTGTCGCCGCAGAGCGGGCAACTGGGGTCGCGCCGCAGCTTCATCTCGCGGAACTGCATCGAGAGGGCGTCGATCAGCAGCAGGCGGTTCACCATCGGCTCGCCGATGTTGAGGATCTGCTTGAAGACCTCGGTGGCCTGCATGGAACCGACGATGCCGGTGATGGCGCCGAGGACGCCGGCCTCCGCGCACGAGGGCACGAGGCCCGGGGGCGGGGGATCCGGGTAGAGGCAGCGGTAGCAGCCGAAGCCGGGCTTGTAGACGGTGAGCTGGCCATCGAAGAGGAGGATGGCGCCGTCGACAAGGGTCTTGCCCGCGAGGTAGCAGGCGTCGTTGACGAGGTAGCGCGTGGCGAAGTTGTCGGCGCCGTTCACGACGATGTCGTAATTGGGGATGATGTCCATCGCGTTGTCGGAGGTGATGGGCATCGGGTGCTCAACGACCTGGACGTGCGGGTTGTAGGCGTACAGCGACTCCTTGGCCGACTGGAGCTTCGGCTTGTCGATGTCCGGTGTCTGGTGAAGGATCTGGCGCTGCAGGTTGGACAGATCAACGACATCGAACTCGGTGATGCCGATGGTGCCAACGCCGGCGAGGGCGAGGTAGAGGGCGACGGGGCCACCGAGGCCGCCGGCGCCGACGACGAGCACTTTGGCGTTGCGGAGCTTGCGCTGACCCTCGGAACCGACCTGCGGCATGATGATGTGCCGCGAGTAACGCATGACCTCTTCCGGGGTGAGCGCGCCGCTTGCGGGGCCGCTTGCCGAGCCGCTGGTTCCGTTACTGCTGACCATGGTGGACACCCCCTGCTAGCGCTGGAATGACTGCGACCTGATCACCGTCCACCACCGGGGTGGCGGTGCCGTTCAGGTCATGAATTTCCTGGTTGTTCACGAAGATGTTGATGTGCCGCGGGACGTTTCGATCCTGATCGAAGACCAGTTCGCCGAAGCCGGGGTAGGCGGCCTCGAGCGATTCGAGTACATCAGCGACGCAGTTCCCTTCGACTTCTACGTGTTCGCGGTTGTCGGTGAGGCGGCGGAAGGTGGAGGGGATATAGACCTTCACTGTCACGCGCGGAGTGTCCGCTGTTGCGCGGGCGGCGGGATGTGCGGCAGCTCACGCCACCGGGGCGGGGCGGACCCGCTCCGGGTGAAGGATTGACTGCGCCGCGCGGCGATCTGGCTCGGCATTAGAGATCGAGACTCAGGTAACGCTCGCCGGTGTCGCAGAGCATGGTGACGACGCGTTTGCTGGGGCCGAGTTCCTTCGCGATCTGGATCGCGGCCGCGACGTTGGCGCCGGAAGAGACGCCGACGAGCAGGCCTTCCTCGCGAGCGAGGCGGCCGGTCATGTCGTAGGCGTCTTCGTCGGAGACGCTGATGACCTGGGTGTAGATATCGGTATTGAGGACGCCGGGGACGAACGAGGCGCCGATGCCCTGGATGCCGTGGAGGCCGGCGCGGCCGCCCTGGAGGACAGGGGCACGGGCGGGTTCGACGGCGACGACGCGTGCATCGAGCCCGGCGGCGCGGAGCGTTTCACCGACGCCGGTGATGGTGCCGCCGGTGCCAACGCCGGCGACGAAGGCGTCGAGCTTCCCGCCGGTGGCTTCGAGGATTTCGGGGCCGGTGGTCTGGCGGTGGATCTCCGGGTTGGCGGGGTTCTGGAATTGTTGCGGCATGAAGTAGCCGTGCTGATCGACGAGCTGTTGCGCGGCGTGGATGGCGCCGGTCATGCCATCGATGGCGGGGGTGAGGACGAGGTCCGCGCCGAAGCGCTGGAGGAGGCGGCGGCGTTCGACGGACATGTCGTCCGGCATGGTGAGGACGAGGTGGTAGCCGAGCGCGGCGCAGACCATGGCGAGGCCGATACCGGTGTTGCCGGAGGTGGGCTCGACGAGGGTGTCACCGGGCTTGATGAGGCCGGCGCCCTGAGCGGATTCGACCATCGAGCGGGCGATCCGGTCCTTGACCGAACCGGCGGGGTTGAAGACCTCGAACTTGCCGAGCACCTCGGCGGCGTCTGGCGGGACGACGCGGTTGAGGCGAACGAGCGGGGTGTTGCCGACGAGATCGAGCACGCTGCCGGCGATCAGCGGCGTGGTGTGGGTGGGCGCCTGGGGAGGTGTCTGGGCGTCGGTGGTCATGCGTCCTGTGCCCGCGGCTAGATGCTGTACATGGCGGCGGCTTGCCGTTCGTGGTCGCGTTCGTGATCGACGAGGTCGGCGATCGTGGTTTGGGCGAGGCGTTCGCGCATCTGGGTGTAGATGTCCTGCCAGACCCATTGCTGGCCACAGAGCGCACCGGCATCGGATCCGGGGGCTTCGTTGACGCACTCCATGGGGACGAGGGAGCCCTCGAGGCTTTCGAGGACCTCGAGGAGGGTGATGTCGTCTGGGGCCTTGGCAAGTTCGTGTCCGCCGCCGGGGCCGCGCGTGCTGCGCAGGTAGCCGTCGCGGCGGAGCTGGGCGAGGAGGTGATCGAGGTAGGACTCGGGAATCTTGCGACGGCGGGCGATTTCGGCGCGCTGCACCGGGCCCTCGCCGGTGTGTTTGGCGAGGTCGATGAGGGCGCGAACGCCGTAGTCGCCTTTGGTACTGAGGAGCATGTGCCGTCCGAGGTTGGTCGTGTTGCGGGTCGTGGATAATTCACGACTAGCTAGGTCAAGATTGTAGCACGATCAGTAAGCGGGTGTGCATCCTCGGGAGGTGCGCACGGGGTCGGGAATGGGCCCCGGGCGCCGATCTAGGGGCTGGTACGATCGAGGGGCTCCGGTCCGCTCCAGGACGGCTCGATCTATGCCGATCAACACAGACAACCAGCTCACACTGCCCGACGGCCGCCGCCTCGGGTACGCCTCGTACGGGGCTGACGACGGCTGGCCGGTGCTGTTTTTCCACGGGATTCCCGGGTCACGACACTCCTCGCATTCGGCGGGGCTGGTGGGTCAATCGCACGGGGCGCGGGTGATCGCGTTCGATCGGCCGGGGTACGGGCTGTCGGATCGGCTGCCGGGCCGGCAGATTCACGACTGGCCGACGGATGTGGCGGACGCGCTAGACGTGCTGGGGATCGATCGGTTCTCGGTGTTCGGGTATTCGGGCGGGGGGCCGTTCGCGCTGGCGACGGCGGCGGCGATGCCGGATCGAGTGGCCTCGGTGGCGAATGTGAGCGCGATGGGGCCGCTCCGCACGCCCGAGGCGGACGCGCGGCTGACACGACGACAGCGGCTGGAGCGGTTCGCGATGGCACGGCTGGCGCCGGTAGTGCGGTTCCGAACGCGGCAGGTCGCGCGGGCGATCGAGTCGGATGTGGGGATGTTCCTGCAGCGACGATCGAATGCGGCGCCGGAGGCGGATCGGACGCTGATCCGGCAGCCAGCGATCAATGCAGTGATGCGACAGGACCTACTGGCCTCGGTGGCGCGGGGCGGGGGGCGGGGGGACGCTGGCGCAGGAGTTGCGGTTGCTAGCGCGGCGCTGGGGGTTCGATGTGACCTCGGTGCAGGCGCCGCTGCAGTTGTGGCATGGGACGGCAGACGATGTGGTGCCGATGTGGCTGGCGGAGTGGGTGGCGGGGGCGTTGCCTCACGCGGAGACGCGGTACATCGAGGATGCCGGGCACTTGCTGATGTTGGATCACATGACTGAGATCGTGGAGTTGTTGTTGGAGAGTCGGGCGGCGGGGCCGGTGGTTGGGGTGGCTGCGGCCGCGGGGTAGCGGCGACCTGGCGCAGCGCGCTGTCTGTTCCGCCGCCGGTCGCGGCGCTCGCTCCGGGGCGCTGTCCTCGCGCGCTTCTTAGGTGGGATAGGGATGGCCGGGCCTCCGCGGCTGTTGCGTGAGCGGCGATCCTCGGGTGGGTGCGTGCCTCGGGGGTCGGGTTGGGATCAGGGTGGCTTCGCCCCCCTGCGACCCCCCAGCAGGGGGACATAGCTGTCCCCCTACGACCCACCCGGGTTGATTGTCCTCGGGCGCTTCTCGCTTGGCCTCCGGGCGAATCGAGGATTTGATCGCGCTACGCGCGGGGGCTGTCCCCCTACGACCCCCTTGCAAACCCGGGTTGATTGTCCTCGGGCGTTCCCGGGCTTGGCCTCCGGGCGGAGGGGACTCGCTCTGCGACCGGTCCCGCGGCAGGTGTGGCGCTGCCGGTTGGCGCTAGGCGCCGCCGGCTACGGCGGGGACGATGGAGACTTCGTCGCCGGGGTTGAGGGTGGTGGCGAGGCCCTGGAGGAAGCGGATGTCTTCGCCGTTGACGAAGAGGTTGACGAAGCGGCGGAGTTCGCCGGCGTCGTCAACGAGGCGTTCTCGCATGCCGGGGTAGGCGCCTTCGAGCTCTTCGACGAGGGCGGTGAGGGAGGCGCTGTCGGCGCTGTACTCGGAGGCATCGCCGGTGAGGTTGCGGAGCGGGGTGGGGATTTTGACGGTGACGGCCATGGTGGCGCGGTCCTTTCGGTGGACGGGTGCGGTGGTGTCGCGGACCGCCGGCGGCAGGCGCCGCCGGGGTCCGGAGTTTGGGGTTCTCTAGCCTTCGACGACGTCGCCGAGGGTTGCTTCGTCGACGCGTGCGCCCTGTTCGCGGGCCCAGGCGAGGCTCTTTTTGATTTCGTCGTCGTCGCCCTCGATTTCGAGGACGACCCAGCCGGTGGTCTGGCCGACGTCGGCCATGCGGATGTTGGTGACGACTTTGAACTGGTGACCCAATTCGTAGATGAGTGGTCGCTTCACCTGGTCACCGGAGAAGGTGAAGCGGATGTGTCGGGAAGCCATGTCGGTGTCCTCAGATTTCGTTCGCTGCGACAGCGCCGGGAGGTTAGCTCGCGCCCACGGGAACCGGGGCAGCTTCGCGGGCAGCCAACGCGGCGTCGAAATCGGCGACGCGGGCGGGGATGCGAAGCGGCTCGGAGACGTGGTCGCGGACGGCCTCGATGGTTTTGAGTCCACCGCCGGTGATGACGGCGACTGACTCTTCGTCGCGGCGGATGTGGCCGGACTCCACCATCTTCTTGAGGCAGGCGACGGTTACGCCACCGGCGGTCTCGGCGAAGATGCCTTCGGTTTCGGCGAGGAGCTTGATGCCATCGACGATTTCGTCGTCGGTGACCATGGCGGCGCCGCCGTTGGTGTCCTCGATGACCTTGAGGGCGTAGTAGCCGTCCGCCGGGTTTCCGATCGCGAGCGAGCGGGCGATGGTGTTGGGCTTCTGAGGCACGAAGTTGAGCGTGCCGGCCTCGTAGGCGGTGGTGATCGGCGAGCAGCCGGCGGCCTGCGCACCAGACATGCGGGTGGTTGGCGCGTCGATCAGGCCGACCTTGTGGAACTCCTGGAAGCCCTTCCAGATCTTGGTGAAGAGGGATCCGGAGGCCATGGGGGCGATAACGTGATCGGGCGTGCGCCAGCCGAGCTGCTCGGCGATTTCGAAGCCGAGGGTGCGCGATCCTTCGGCGTAGTACGGGCGCACGTTGATGTTGACGAAGGCCCAGGGGCGGACGGAGGCGACCTCCGTGCAGAGGCGGTTCACGTCGTCGTAGGAGCCTTCGATCATGACTAGCGTCGGGTTGTAGATGCCGCTGCCGACGACCTTGCCCTGCTCCAGGTCGTCCGGGATGAAGACGTAGCAGTCCATGCCGGCGGCGGCGGAGTGGGCGGCAACGGAGTTGGCGAGGTTGCCGGTGCTGGCGCAGGCCATGGCGTCGAACCCGAATTCGCGGGCGCGGGCGATGGCTACGCTGACGACGCGATCCTTGAACGACCAGGTGGGGTTCACGGTGTCGTTCTTCACCCAGAGGGTGTCGAGGCCGACGGCCTTGGCGAGGCGATCCGCCTTGATGAGCGGGGTGAAGCCGGTGCCGATATCGACCTTGTATTCGACGTCGCAGGGCAGGAGGTTGGCGTAGCGCCAGAGGGTGGTGGGGCCAGCCTCGATGCTTGCGCGGGTGGTGTTGGCGGCGATGGCCTCGTAGTCGTAGGCGACCTCGAGGGGGCCGAAGCAGAACTCGCAGGAGAAGATCGGGTCGAGCGGGTACTCCCGACCACATTCGCGACAGCGGAGCGCGTGGCTATAGGACATCGTTGGTTCCTCGGAAACGGTGCGGCGCAGCCGCAAGGGGCTGACGGCGCGAGGTGTGCTGGGTGATGGCGGAGCAGGGGCGCCCGAGCCGGCCGACCTCGAAAGGTCAGGGGTCGGGCTAGCGCATGTCCATCTCGTCCGAGGAGCGGAGTGTGAGGTGGATGCAGAGGTGAGTCATATGAGGCGCCTTCCGTTCATCGTCCCCGCTGGACTTGCCAGCAGGCCGGACTTGGCACCGTGTTGACCCCTGGCGAAGGGATCACCGGTTGCCGCGGCTTCGCAGGGCCGAGCCCTCTGCCGCTCTTGATGAACCGGCTCCGCGAACGGAACCGTGTGTGACGAGGCTAGAAGTGGCCTCGCCGACTGTCAATCGATTATCGAACGGAGTTGGCGGATCGGACAGCCGCACGGACTGCTGCGAGGTCGATCGGGGCGGTCGTCACGATCTCGTCAGCGACGGCGATCACGGGTACGAGGTCGTTGAATCGCTCAAGGAGCTGGAGATCGAGATCGACGTCGATGGTCGTGACGGCGATGGGGAGGGCGCGGGCGAGCGTGGCCAGGTCGGTGGCGGCTTCCTCGCAGAGGTGGCAGCCGGCGCGGGTGTAGAGGGTGACGGGAACTGGTGGGGATCCGCCGGGGACGGTCACCGACGCGCGCTCGGCTCCGGGCGGGCGATCGGGATGCGCCCGGGCACGTGGGGGACGGGGCGATCCTCGTCGGCGCCCTGGCGGAGCCAGTAGATGGCGAGCGGGATGACGATGAGCCAGGTGAGGATGGAGACGATCTGGGGCACGCGGATCCCGAGTGCGAGATCGGCGGAATCGACGCGCAGGTAGGTGAGCATGAAGCGGACGAGCGCGTAGGCAGCCGCGGTGACCATGAAGGTGACGCCGGGGTAGCGGTAGAGCCAGCGGAAGAAGAGCGGGAAGAGTGCAGCGAAGATCAGTCCGCCAAGGATCATTTCGTAGCTCGTGGCGGGGTGGTGGGCGCCGACGGCGATGGAGTGAGCGAAGGCGGGTGAGTCGGGCGAGGTGTAGACGACGCCCCAGGGCAGGTCGGTGGGGCGCGAGAGGTGTTCGCCGTTGATGAGGTCGCCGAGGCGACCGATGCCGAGCCCGAGGATCATCCCGAACGCGGCGGCATCGAGGGTGGGACGAACCTGGTAGCCGCGCCAGACGGCGAAGGCGGCAGCGCCAAGGACGCCCGTGATCAGGGAGCCCCACACAGAGATGCCACCCTCGGTGATGGCGATGATTTGACCGAGATTGGATCCGAAGAAGTCCCAGTTCTCGATGACGTAGAGGCCGCGCGCGCCGACGATCCCGGCGGGGACGGCGACGAGGGCGAGCGTGTACATGTCGTCCTCGTCGACGCCGGTGGCACGGCCGATGCGGAGGGCGACCTGGACGCCGACGAGGATGCCTACGGCGGTGAAGAGGCCGTGCCAGGTCAGCAGGAACCCGGCGACGGTGGTGATGTTGGGTCCCCAGGGGATCTCGATTACGAGCAGTGGGGTCACGTCTATCGAGCTTTCATCCGGGGTGGGAGCGCGGTCGCATGCACCCTCGATGGTACGACGCGATCGCTCGGGCGGGCGGTGGGCGGCGGTTCTGGGGACGGCTCGCGTTATTCGGCGGGCGGCGGCGTGAAGAGCTGCTCGTAGAGGGCGCGGACGGTGACGGGGTCGAGTCCGTCGCCGAGGAAGCTTTCGCCGATGCGGACTTCGGCGTGGAGATGGAGTTCAACGCCAGGGTCGGTGATGGACTCGGGGGTGCCCGAATCGCCGACGCCGCCAAGCAGGTCGCCCTGGCGGACCGCGACCCCGACGGCTACGGCGAGATCGATGCTTTCGAGGTGGCAGTAACGGCTGACGATGCCGTTGCCGTGGTCGATCCAGACCTGGCGACCGCGGTAGATGTCGAGCGCTTCGGGGTCAGTGAAGCCTTGATCGGCGGTGCGGGCGGTGAGGGTGGCGACGACGTCCGGGGTGATGTCGACGTAGTCGTGGAGCGCGCGGACCACGACGCCGTCGTACATGGCGAGGACGGGGAGGTCGCGGGAGATCTCGGTGCAGACGTCGCCGTTGTAGAAGTCGACGCCTTCGTGGAAGCCGTTGCGGTAGGTGCGCGGGGCGTTGGGCATGACTTCGTCTCGGGAGGGGAGGCAGGCATCGGCGATCGGGTAGGCGAAGCCGGTGAGGACGTCGGGGATGAGGTCACTGATCGGTGGGGTGGGGGTGAACGGGACCGCGGTGGCGGTGGTTGGTGCACCGGCCTCGGCGGTAGCGCCGTCGGCGGATGGGCCGGTGACGACGGTGCCGTTGACGACGAGGGTGGCGGGGGTGTCATCGGATCCGAGGCACGCACTGGCAACGAGGGCGAGCGGGGTTGAGGCGAGGAGGGTGAGGGCCTGGCGGCGGGAGATCGTGGGGGTCGGGCGGTGCGAGGGCTGCACTGGTGATCCTTTGTTCCCGCCTGGGATCAGTATCGCGGGGGTGGGGTGGTGGGGTCGAGGACCTCGGTTGGGGCTTGCCTTCGGCGGGGGTTGGCGAGG
>JAQCIU010000016.1:0-67513 GCA_027593235.1 Chloroflexota bacterium | reverse complement strand
GCATCGGCGGTTGAGTGGGCGGCTTAACGGTTGGGGTGCGTGCGGGCTTCCTGCGACGTTTTTGGATCAGGGTGGCTTTGCCCCCCTGCCACCCCCCAGTAGGGGACAGCCTTGTCCCCTACGACCCCTCCCAAACCCGGGTTGTTTGGCCTCGGGTGTTTCGCCGCTTGGCCTCCGGGCGGACGGGGGACTGGGGACGGACGGAGCGGGATGGGGGGCTTGGAGGGTGTGCTGCGCAGGCCGGCGGAGTGGGCGGCTTGGCGGTTGGGGTGCGTGCGGGGGTTTGCGGTCGCTTTTCCTGATCGGGGGGCCCTCACCCGGAGGGTGATCCTATGGATCAGGGCCCCCCACTAGGGGGCAAGGCGCGGGGGTTCGGAGGGTGTGCTGCGCAGATCGGTGGAGTGGGCGGCTTGGCGGTTGGGTGCGTGCGGGGGTTTTGAGGTCGCTTTCCTGATCGGGGGGCCCTCACCCGGAGGGTGATCCTATGGATCAGGGCCCCCCGTTCCCCCCAGTAGGGGGACATGGCTGTCCCCCTACGTCCCCCTCGCAAACCCGGGTTGTTTGACCTCGGGTGTTTCGCGGCTTGGCCTCCGGGCGGACCGGGGACGAGGGACAGATGGGGAGGCGGACGGACAGGAGCGGACAGGAGCGGACGGCAGCGAACGGGGGCGGAACGGGGGCGGCGGTGGTGGTGTGGGGCTAGGCGCTCGGATGATGGCGGCGTTCGGCTCGAGGCGCGGGGGGATTGGCGATGCGGATGGCTCTGGCGGCGCCGGTGTGTCGATCGTGCCGGGATCGGGCGGTACGCCCGCGTCACTTGCCGAGGCGGGACTCTTCTTCTTCGATCACGGAGTCGTCGAGTTTGGTGAAGAGGGGGTGGGGTTCGGGGAGAGGGGTGAGGCCGGCGACGGGGGTGCGGCGCCAGCCGGCGGACTGTACGTCGCCTTCGTGGCCGAGGAAGGCCCAGGTCTGTGCGCAGGTGAAGGGGAGGAAGGGCTGCAGCAAGGTGACGAGGCCGCTGATGGTGTTGATCGCGGTGTGCAGGGTCTCGGCGGCGTGATCGCGGTCGGTCTTGACGGCTGACCAGGGCGCGCGTTCCTCGAGGTACTGGTTCGCGGCCTGGGCGATCTCCATGGCGCTGCTGAGTGCGCGGCGGAGTTGGACGTCGTTGATGTGGGCGCCGACGACCTCGAAGGCTTCGTCGGTGCGGCGGAGTAAGGCCTCGGACTCGGGGGCGAGGGTGGCGGGCGCGGGGGGGACGTGGTCCTCGAAGTTGCGGCGGGTGATGGTGAGGACGCGGTTGACGAGGTTACCCCAGCGGGCGACGAGCTCGTCGTTGTTGCGGCGGACGTATTCGGCCCAGGAGAAGTCGCTGTCCGAGGTTTCGGGCATGAGGACGGTGAGGGCGTAGCGCAGCGGGTCGGGGTCGTGGCGGTCGAGGTAGTCGGGCATCCAGACGGCCCAGTTTCCGCTGGTGGAGGCCTTGGAGCCGGAGATGGTGACGTACTGGTTGGCGGGGACGTCGTACGGAAGGTTGAGGCCGCCGTAGCC
The DNA here is from genome assembly GCA_027593235.1 of Chloroflexota bacterium. GTDB lineage: Bacteria > Chloroflexota > Dehalococcoidia > UBA2979 > UBA2979 > UBA6627. The sequence continues at coordinate 65,962 of JAQCIU010000016.1, read as the reverse complement.
CATGAGCATCGCGGGCCAGATGACGGTGTGGAACGGGACGTTGTCCTTGCCCTGGAAGTAGACGGTGCGGGCCTGGGGGTCTTGCCACCAGGCCTTCCAGGCTTCGGGGTCGCCGGAGCTGACCGCCCACTCCTTGGTGGCGCTGAGGTAGCCGATGACGGCCTCGAACCAGACGTAGATGCGCTTGGATTCGTAGCCCTCGAGGGGGACGGGGACGCCCCAGGCGATGTCGCGGGTGATGGCGCGGTCGTGCAGGCCCTCGCGGAGCATGCCGAGCGTGAAGTTGCGGACGGCGGGGCGCCAGTGCTCCTGCTGCTCGACCCACTCGGTGAGGCGGTCGTTGAAGGCGGAGAGCTTGAGGAAGTGGTGGGTGGTCTTGCGCGGGACCGGCGTCGCGTCGCTCACCTTCGAGCGTGGGTCGATCAACTCGAGGGCGTCGAGGGTGCGGCCGCAGTTGTCGCACTGGTCGCCGCGGGCTTTCTCGAAGCCGCAGTGAGGGCAGGTGCCCTCGACATAACGATCGGGGAGGAAGCGCTCGACTTTCGGGTCGTAGAGGAGGGTCTGTTCGGCCTCGTAGAGGTACTCGTTCGCGAGGAGCTTCAGGAACATGTCCTGGGTGACCGCGGCGTGGTTCGCGGTGTCGGTCGAGGTGAAGAGGTCGAAGGTGATGCCGAAGCGCTCGAAGGTGTCGAGGAAGCTGGTGTGGTAGCGCTCGAAGACCTCGGAGGGGGTGATGCCCTCGGACTCCGCGCGGACGGTGACCGGGGTGCCGTGGGCGTCGGAGCCGGAGACCATGAGGGTGCGATTGCCGCGCATGCGGTGGTAGCGGGCGTAGATGTCGGCGGGCAGGTAGGCGCCCGCGATCTGTCCGGCGTGCAGGTGCCCGTTGGCATACGGCCACGCGACGGCGACGAGGATTGTTTCGGGGGCGGATTCTTCAGTCATGGCGGCGGATCGTAGCACCTCGGAGGGTTGGGGTCGGCAGGGCTGACCCTGCTGGTGGAGGGGGCGGGCGGGGAACCGGGGGTGACGAGCCGACGTTAGCCTTGTGTAATGAAACTGCCGGGCAGCCTCGGATTCTCGCTGGCACTGGCCCCGCTGGTCGCGCTGTTCCTCGTCGCGGCGTGCGACTCGGATGAGGATGGGGCCACGACAACGGCAACGGCCGGCGTGTCTCCAACCTCGGAAGCGACGCGGACAGTGACGGCGACGATTGCGCCGAGCGCGAGCGCAAGCGCGACGGGCGCTGCCGCGCCGACGGCGACGCCGGGGCCGCCTCACCTCGAACGGTTCGCGGCGGGGGAGGTGATCGACGTTGCGCCGGCGGTGGTGTTCGTCGACCCGGAGACGGGCGCGGCGGAGGCGTGGGTCACGCCGGGCGCGTTTCCCGAGGTCGCGGTGGCACCGGACGGGTCGTACGTGGTGTACCAGGTGGCGGAGGGGTTCCGGCTGCTGCGGACGGAGGACGGGGCCGACCGGACGATCGTGGCGGACTCCCTCCCGATCGAGCTGGGGCCCGGCGGAGCGGGATTCGTTGCGACGACGCAAGACCGATTCGTGGTGTCGGCGTTCGATGGGCGCGGTTAGCACCTCGGTGAGCTGTGGCGCGGTGGGGTGGATTCTGACACGGCCGTGTCGTGGTCAGGTGACGGAGATCTGATCGCGTATGCGATCGCGCCGGGCGGCGGGCCGTCACTCGTGGTGAGTGTGCGCACGGTTGGGGATTGGTCGCTCGTGAGCATCGACGCCGGAGCAACCTCGAGAGGGGTGTCGATGGAGTGGTCACACGACAGCGAGCGGATCGCGGTGGTCACGCGGGGCCACCTCCGGGTGTTCAGCCGGGCGGGGGAGCTGTTCGGTCAGTTCGAGGGTGAGTTCGGCGACGAGGCCGGCGGGTACTGGTTGAACCCTCGCTGGTCCTCGGACGATCGGCATCTCTTCCTGGATGACATGCCGGCGTCGGGCGGCGAGTTGGCGTATCTGTTCAGCGCCGATGCCGAACCGCTGTTTCGCTTCTTCATCCCTTCGTTTGCGGGTGGCTGCGGCGGCGAGCCATGGATCGACGCGGGGACGCTGGAGTTCGGCGAATACGACGTTCGGATCGACGGGACGTTTGAGTTGCATGGCCGCCAACGACGGGACGTTTGGAGCATCGGTCGCCTCGGGGTGACGTTGGCAGAGGGGATCTCGTACCACCTGCCACAGTTGGGGCTGCGGGACGGATACGGGGTGCTCGACGACGGGCGGATCGCCTTCAGTACCGCCACGTGGACATTGGGCGGTGGCGGGTGTGGTTCGGGGTGGGGCGGTTCTTCCGAAACCGAACCGGCCGTCGAGTGGCCGCCATTCGAGGCGAATCGATAGCGTCGAGTCCTCGTGGACCGGATATCACTGACAATCCGTCAGATGTGTTTACGTTCTTGATCGGTACGGTTTGACCAACGCTGCGGGCGGTGGCAACCTAAGTCGAATATCTTTTCGATGGTTCGTGACCAATGGCGGGGTCATGCCCATGGCGATGAAGTATTCCAATTTCGCTTCCTCCATTCGTGGAGGGGCGCAGCACGCGTTTTGACGGGACCCCTCATCCGAGGGGTTCCTGCGTTTAAGGGGTGGGGACCTTGGTACTGGATCGACCGACGACGACCGCGACGAGCAGTGAGGAACTGGAGCGCATGGCAGCGCGACCGAAGCAGCTCGATCACAGCTATGGCTTCGACGATGTGGCAATCGTGCCCGGAGCCGTGACGACGAACCCGGAGCTGGTGGAACCGACGTTCACGCTCGGGGAGCACACGTTCCGCACCCCGATCATTGCATCCTCGATGGATGGGGTGGTCGATCCGAAGTTCGCGATCCGGATGACCCAGCTCGGCGGACTGGCCGTTCTCAACCTCGATGGCGTGTGGACGCGCTACGAGGATGCGGACGCGGTCCTCGAGGAGATCGCCGCCGCCTCGATCGATCAGGCGACCGCCACGATCCAGCGGATCTACAGCGAGCCGGTCAAGGAGCACCTGGTCGGCCAACGCGTCGAAGAGATCAAGGCCGGCGGCGGCATCGCGATCGTTGCGGGCACCCCACAGAACACCAAGAAGTTCGCCCCGATCACCAAGGACGCCGGCACGGATTACTTCGTCGTCGCCTCCACCGTCACCACCGCGCGCCACGTCTCCAGCTCGCTCAAGGGGCTCCGGCTCGATGAGCTGGTGCGGCAGATGGACGGGGTGCCGATCCTCGTCGGCAACACCGTCGACTTCCAGGCGACGCTGGAGCTGATGGACACCGGCGTCCACGGCGTGCTCGTCGGCGTCGGTCCGGGCGCGGCCTGCACCTCGCGCGAGGTGCTCGGCATCGGCATGCCGCAGGTCAGCGCGACCATCGAGACGGCTTACGCGCGCGACGTCTACTTCGAGCGCACCGGTCGCTACGTCCCGATCATCACCGACGGCGGCCTGCGCACCGGCGGCGACGTGTCGAAGTCGATCTGCGCCGGCGCCGACGCCGTGATGATCGGGTCGCCGTTCGCAAGTTGCGATGGTGCACCCGGCCGCGGATTCCACTGGGGAATGGCGACGCCGCACTCCGCGCTGCCTCGGGGGGTGCGCGTCGAGGTGGGACAGACGCACACGGTGGAGAAGTTGCTGTTCGGGCCGACTTCTCAGACGAACGGTACGGAAAACCTCGTTGGTGCGCTCACTACGTCGATGGCGACGTGCGGGGCGCGGACGATCCAGGAGTTCCACGACGCACGAATGATCATCGCGCCGTCGATCAAGACCGAGGGCAAGATTTACCAGATTGCGCAGACCCGCCCGGCGGGCGTCTAGGCCTCGGGCTCAGGCCCCTCCGCTATCGGCACACGACGGGCCGGGGGACATCCCCGGCCCGTTTGCTGTCCGGAAATCACGGATCCTCGGCGGGTAGCGCCTGGGTCGCGGGTCGACGGATCTCACGGACGCCCGCGACGAACAACACCGTTGCGACGAGCAGCGACACCGTGATGACGATCCTCGGGCCACCCTGGTAGACGAACTCCCCGGCGATATCGAAGGCAGCGAGGCCCGCGTAGAGCGGGGCATGCCAGCGGGCGCGACGGAGCTTGCCAGCGAGGGCGACCGCGAAGAGGATCGCGACGACGCCACCGCTGACCGCGAACCAGCGGTGGTCGAACGGCGCGTCCGCCCGGAGATCGAAGCGGTCCGTCGTGAAGCCCCAGGTGATGAAGGCGTGCTGCACGACCTTCTCGGCCAGCAGTGCCGTGACCAGCACCGAGCGGTTGAACCTCATTCTGTGATCACGGCGACGAGCGGCCTACCGTTCCGACCGCGCTGGTTCCGAGGTCGTGACGTACGAGGCGAGTGCGGTCCCCCACTGGCGCGCGCGGTCTAGCTCGCCGTCGGCGAGCGGACCGGTGGTGCCGGTCACGTAGAAGTGCTCCGCGCGGACGACGATCCGCAGCCCTCGACGGCGGAGGCGCTGCTCGATGCCGCGGGACGCGCGATCGAGGAAGCGCAGGAAGCGCGGCTTGGTGAGCCGGGTATCCCATCCGGCCGCGCTCACGGCATGCGGGGGCTTCTCGAGTTGGTCGAACCACTCGCGCAACCCGATCCCGCTCGAGACCAGCGGTTGATCGGTCTCTTTCGCGGCGCTCGTTCGACCTGATTGATGCGGCAGCCCGGTCGCGTGGTTTGGAGCACCGACGAGTAGCAGCGACACGTCTGCCGGCAGCGCGCGTGGAGCGTCGCTCACCTCGAGGACCTCTGCCAGGCCGCCGGCGGATCGCACGCCATCGGCGATCGCGGCGGCTAGCTGCTGGTTATTGCCGTACATGGATTCGAAGACGACGAGTGCGCGGGTCATGCTGCACCTCCCGGTAGCGCCCGGGCGCCGTGGGCCGGCGCCGCCGGGCGATTTCACGGTAGCGGCCCCACCGCGACGTGCCCGCTGCCGAACGTCGGATTCCCGCGGGACGATGGCACTCCGTCGCGGGCTGCGCCATTGCTCGTCAGGCTCTGGATACCGCGCCCAGTTGTCCGGGCGGTCGCTGGGGCTGACACCGGCACTCGGTAGCTGGAATGCCCGATCCAGCGGCGCGTCGGGAGCATCGTGCCCCGGGTCGTCTGGATGGTCTCGGTGCGGATCACCGAGGGGTTGGAGCGATCGACGCGCACCTCGACCAGGACGTCGATCGGGCGATGCGCGGGCGCGTGAAACGCCGCGCGGACCTCGTCCGGCTCAACCGTCACCGTGAGGCGGAGCGGGTAGGGATACGGATTGGCAAAGCGCAGATCGAGGTACCCGTACTCGATCGTGGCGTCGCGTCCGAGTTCGAAGTAGCGGCGTTCTCCGTAGGTATCGACCGAGTGCTGCGTTCGCTCGACGACGTCGAGGCCCGCGATCAGCCCCGCGTTGAAGATCACCGTCGAGACCAGGCAGGTCGCGCCGCCGACCGAGGTCGTGAGTTCGCCGTCGACGATCGCGGCGGCTTCGCCGTAGCCCTTTCGGCGTGTCCGTGCGCCGGCGAACCGCCACAGCGACCAGACCTCACCCGGACCGACGACTGTGCCGTCCAGCGCGGCCGCGAGGATCAGGGAGTTGCGGCGTTTTGCCTCGGCGACCGCTTCTTGTCCCGGATAGACCCGGAGCGGCAGCGCATACCGTCTGAACGGCTGGACGAAGCCCTCGATGCCGGCGCGACTCGAGGCGAATCGGTAGCCCGCCAGCGCGTCGGCGGCGGCGCGCCTGAGCAGCGCGACGGCGAGGCGGATCGGACGAGGCAGGTATCGGCGGGCGGTCTGTCGCATCGCGGCACGCTCCTCGGGGGTGCCTTGTCATAACGACTCGGCAAGGGGTGCGGTTCCCGACAGATTGCGAGCGAGCGGTGGTCTGGCGTCAGTAGCCGACGCGGACCTCGACCACGCGCCGGATGCCGCGCAGGTCGCGGTGCGTTCGCACCTCGGCGTTGGTCGGGCGTCCGAGGGCATCGAGAAGGATGTCTTCGGCGAACAAGGCCTGCCCGGCGCCGATCTCCACGAGCACCGCGTAGGTGTCGTCGACGAGATGCGCGGGGAGCTGTTCGGCAAAGCGGCGGTAGATGTCCAGTCCATCGTCGCCGCCGTCGACGGCCAGTTCCGGCTCGTGCGCGCGGATCTCGTCGGGGAGCGTCTCGTACTCCTCGGTGGGGACGTACGGGAGGTTGGCGAGCAACACATCGAGCGGCTCGCTCAACGGTGCGAGCAGATCGCCGGTGAGGAGGACGACCCGCTCCATCGGCCCGAGGCGGCGGCGGTTCTTCCCGGCCCACTGCAGCGCGGCGGTCGAGGCATCGACGGCGAACATCTTCACCGAGGGCGCATGTCGCGCCACCGCGATCGCGACGATCCCGGTGCCGGTCCCGATGTCGGCGACGCGCACGAGGCGGCGGTTGCGCGGGTGCTCGCGAATCGCTGCGAGGGCTGCCTCCACCAGAGTCTCGGTCTCGGGACGTGGCACGAGTGCGCCGTCGCCAACCTCGAAGGTCAGGCCGTAGAACTCGCGCTGGCCGAGGATGTACGCCAGCGGCTCATGCGCCAGCCGGCGCAGCAGGAGGGCCTCGAAGGGCTCGCTGACCGCCGGATCGACGGCGTCGCCGCCGGCCGCGAGTACGTGCACGCGATCGAGGCCGGCGGCGCGGCCGTAGAGCAATTCCACCTCGAGCTGGGCCTCATCAAGGTCGTCGGCACCGGCGACGGCGAGCAGCCGATTCGCGGCGAGCCGGAGCAGATCGCGGACCCGCGACGGCGCTGCGCCGCCATCGGTCACGCGGGCACCTCGGTGACGGGGGCTCCCGTCTCGGTGTCGGCGGTGGCCTCGCGCTGGTGCAGCACCTCGTAGAGGGCGAGCGAGGCCGCGACGCCGAGGTTCAACGAGTCGACGCTGCCGCGCATCGGAATCGCGACCAGCCGGTCGCAGAACCGGCGTTGGGTGCCGTTCAGGCCTTCGCGCTCGCTGCCCATCAGCAGGACGGTGCGCGCGCCGTAGTCGGCGTCGCGGTAGGAGGTCTCCGCGTCGTCGGTGGCACCGATCACGGTTGCGCCGGCCGCGCGCGCCCACTCGGCGAACGAGGCCCAGTCGGTACGCACGAGGTGCTGGGTGAAGACGGCGCCGGTGCTCGCTCGCATCGCCGTGCGGTCCCAGGGATCGGCGCCGGATTCCAGCAGGATCACACCCGCCGCCCCGGTCGCGTCGGCGGTGCGCAGCACGGTGCCCAGGTTGCCCGGGTCCTGCACCGCGGTCAGCGCGATCCAGCGATCGCCCTCGGCCAGTTCCACCGTCTTGAGGGAACGCCAGCGCTGTCGCACCACTGCGCCCAGCCCCTGCGGGCCGTCGCGATCGGAGATCGACTCGAACACCTTCGCGGTCACATCGAGGCGCTCGACGCCTGCCGCCTCGGCGGTGGTCAGGGCCTCGCGGGCGCGCTCGCTGCTGAGCTGATCGGGCGACACCACGAGCAGCGCGATGTCGGCGCCCGCCTCGATTGCCCCGAGCACGGCGCGGATGCCCTCGACGTAGGCGAGGCCGCGCTCATCGCGGTCCTTGCGGCGGCGGAGGGTGCGGATCGCGCGGATCCGCTCGTTTGCGGTGCTGGTAATCATGAGGGGGTTCCGTGCGCGATCAGGAGGCAGCGGCGAGCAGCCGCGCTTCTTCGTCCGAACTGACGGCCTCGATGAGGTCGTCCAGTTCGCCGTCCAGTACGCGCGGCATGCCATGGATCGTGAGGTTCACGCGGTGATCGGTGATCCGGTCCTGCGGGAAGTTGTACGTGCGGATCTTCTCGGCGCGGTCGCCGCTGCCCACTTGCAGGCGCCGGGCCGCTGACTCCTCGTCCTCGCGACGCTGGCGCTCCAGCTCGTAGATGCGAGCGCGCAGCACGGACTCGGCGCGAGCACGGTTCTTGGACTGCGAACGTTCGTCCTGGCAGACGACGACGAGGCCGGTCGGTTCGTGCGTCATGCGCACGGCCGTCGCCACCTTGTTCACGTTCTGACCACCGGCGCCACCTGAATGGAAGATGTCGATGCGGACCTCGTTCCAGTTGATGTCGACGTCGATGTCGTCGACCTCGGGCAGTACGGCGACGGTCGCCGTCGAGGTGTGGATGCGACCCTGTGATTCGGTCTCGGGCACGCGCTGTACGCGGTGGACGCCCGATTCGTACTTCAGCCGCGAAAACGCGCCCTGCCCGGTCAACTCGAAGGTGATCTCCTTGAAGCCGCCGGAGTGCGCGGCCGAGGTGTTGAGGACCTCGACCTTCCAGTTCCGCCGCTCGGCGTAGCGCTGGTACATGCGGAACAGATCGGCGGCGAAGAGGCCGGCCTCGTCGCCACCGGCGCCTGAGCGGATCTCGACGATCACGTTGCGCTCGTCCGCCGGATCCTTCGGCAACAGCGACACTTTGAGCTGCTGCTCCAAGTCTTCCAGCTCCGGCGCGAGGCGCGCTTCCTCGTCGCGACCGAGTTGCTCCATCTCAGCGTCGTCGTCATCGAGGAGCGCGCGCGCGTCGGTGAGCGCGGATTCGGTCTCGCGGTAGGCGCGGTAGAGGTCGACAACGACCTGGAGGCTGGCGCGCTCGCGGCTGATCTCCTCGATCCGACGGTGGTCGGCGAGGACGTCGGGATCAGAGAGAAGATCCGTCAGCTCCTGGTAGCGCGCTTCGATTTCGGCCAGTCGTTCCAGCATGAAACGAGTCTAGCAGCGGCACCTCGTACGACCTCGGGGAACCTCCGCGTTCGGCGAGCGGTGGAGGCTAGGCCCGCCGTCGCCATGGGTTCCGCGGAACCCGCGCATCATCGATGACTTCGGTCGGGATCGCACCGATTCCGACGAACCGGACCTCTCGGGTGGCCGCGCGCACCTTGTCCAGGCGAACCCCGTGGACGCCGGACGACAGCTCGATCTCGTAACGGCCCTCGGGAAGCGCGTCGATCGCGAAGGAGCGGAGGACCATGACCGTGGCGCGCCAGCCACCGGGTCCCGACTGCAAATCGACGGAACCGCGGAGCACGACCTGGTCATCGCGGCGTACCACGCAGGTTGATGAAGCTCTCATGTGCACCCTCGCCGAATCCAGACGCCCGCGGTCGCGGTTCGTTCTCATCAAGGGCATTGCAGCAAGTCACCAAAATGTTGCGCATCCTTCGGTGTGATGCCGGAAAACGCACATACGTGAGCGTATTGGGAGGAAACCGAGGGATGAGGACCGCTGGCGTCGTGGGAGCGCTGCCGACCTCGTGGCCCGCCGTTCGCGGGGGCTAGGGGGTGCGCTTCAGCGCGGCGGGCACGTCGGCGACCGGCAGGGCGCGCTGGTCGCCCTCGGCGGCGAGTGGCTTCAGTTGCACGGTACCCTCGGCAGCCTCGCCATCGCCGAGGATGAGCGCGTAGCGCGCGCCGCTGTTGCCGGCGCTGCGGAGCTGCGCCTTCAGCGACCGGCCGGGCGTGCCGTTGCGCACGAGAAGTCCCGCCTCACGCAGACGTGAAGCGAGCTTCAGCGCGGCCGTCGGGCCCGCTTCGCCGAGGGGGATCGTCACGGCGTCGACCGGCACGACCTCGATTGCCTCGGCCAGACCGCGATCGCGGAGGTTGATCGCGATCCGTTCGATGCCGGACCCGAACCCGACGGCGGGGGTCGGCTGACCACCGAGCAGTTGGATCAGGCCGTCATAGCGGCCACCGGCGCCGACGGTGGACTGGCCGCCCGCTTCTGGTGGCTCGAACTCCCAGACGGTGCGCGTGTAGTAGTCCAGCCCTCGGACGATCCGCGGATCCAAGGTGTAGGCGATGCCGAGCGCATCCAGGTAGCCGCGCACTGCCTCGAAGTGGGCGCTGTCCTCGTCGTCGAGGTAGTCGACGATCGCGGGGGCGGACTGCACGGCGGGGTGTCCGGCGTCGTCCTTCGAATCGAGGATGCGCAGCACGTTGGTCTCGAAGCGGCGCTGCGAGTCCTTCGAGAGCGTGGCGACGTGCGGGGCGAGGTGCTCGCGAAGCGCCTCGACATAACGGCGGCGCGTTTCCGGCGTACCGATCGAGTTGATGCGCAGCGTGAGGTCCGTGAGCCCCAGCTCGGCGTAGAAGGAGCGTTGGAGGTCCATCACCTCAACGTCGGCGGCCGGCGTCGGATCGCCGATCAGCTCGACGCCGAACTGCCAGAGCTGGCGGTAGCGACCGGCCTGCGGACGGTCGTAGCGGAAGAATGGGCCGAAGTACCAGAAGCGCAGCGGGTGCGGGCGGCTGGCCATGCCGTGCTCGACATAAGCGCGAACGACGCCGGCAGTGCCTTCCGGGCGCAAGGCCAAGCGGTCGCCGCCGCGATCCTCGAAGGAGTACATCTCCTTTGAGCCGATGTCCGACTCCGCGCCAACCGCGCGCAAGAACACACTCTCGTCCTCGACGATTGGGGTGATGATTTCGTGGTAGTCGTAGCGCGCGGCGGTGCGTTCCGCCGCGCGGCGGATGTGCCGCCAGAGCGGCGAGTCCTCCGGGAGAACGTCGTGCATACCTCGGGGTGCGCGCAGGTCAGCCATCCGAGGAGTCTACGGAGCCGCCGATCGCAGCGTCGAGCGCGCGTGGCTAGGTGGTGGGGCGGTAGCGGAGGTAGACGAAGCCGTTCTCAAAGCGCCGTTCCTCGATCAATTCGAGGTCGAGACGAAGGCCGGCGGGGAGCGCGGGGTTGCCGCCGCCGACGATCACGGGCGCGAGAAACAGGGAAACCTCGTCGACGAGCCCGCCTGCGAGGGCGTGCGCCGCGAGGTTCGGCCCGCCGAGACTGATGTCGCGGTCGGTCGTCGCCTTGAGTTCGCGGATCGACGCCGCGTCGAATTGGCGCTCAAGGCGAGTATTCGCCGTCGAGACAGCGTCCAGCGTGGTGGAGTAGACGATCTTGTCCGCCGCTTGCCAGGTCGCCGCGAAGTCGAGGGCGGTCGCGTTCTGGTCCGGCTGCGTGTGCATCGTCTCCCAGGCGGCCATCACCTCGTAGAGGCGGCGGCCGTACAGGTGAGTGCCGATCGGACGCTGGAGATCGTTGATGAAGGCGTGGACCTGTTCGCCGGGGAATGCCCAGTCGAAGTTGTCGTCCTCGTCAGCCACGTATCCGTCTAGCGAACAGATCGCCGAGTAGATCAACCGTCCCACGAAGCCTCCATCGCTGAGTTCCCACCCGGCAAAAACAGTAGCAGCGTCAGCCTGGACAGGCCGTCTCGAACGCGAGCAGGCGGGCGGGAACTGCCCGTGAGGCAGGGAAAACCCCGTGCCTCACCGGTACCCCCGGTGATAACCTCAACGGAAGATGGTCGCCCCTAGCTCCGTGGCCTCAGACGCCCGCGATCTCCTCGCTGCGCTCGAGACCTATCTGCCCGCCGATCGCGTCAGTGCGATCAGCGAAGCCCTCGAGTTCTCGATTGCCGCCCACGCGGGCCAGACCCGCCGATCCGGTGAGCCCTACGTTACGCACCCAATCGCCGTCTCCTCGATGCTCGCCGACCTGAGGATGGATGCGCTCACGATCGAAGCGGGCCTCCTCCACGACGTGGTCGAAGACTGTGACGTCAGCGTCGAGGAGCTGAGCGAGCGCTTCGGTGCCGAGGTGGGGCGACTCGTCGAGGGCGCCACCAAGATCGAGCATCTGCCCACGATGGATCCGCTGCACGCCGATGCGGAGACCCTCCGCAAGATGTTCCTCGCGATGGCGGAGGACGTGCGTGTCGTCATCATCAAACTGGCCGATCGCCTCCACAACATGCGCACGCTGCAACACCTGGCAGCCGACCGCCAGCGCGTGATCGCGCAGGAAACCCGCGACATCTATGCGCCCCTCGCCGGCCGCCTTGGGGTCTGGCAGTTCAAGTGGGAGCTGGAGGATCTGGCGTTCCGGTTCCTGGAGCCGGAGCAGTACCGCCGCGTCGCCTCCACGCTCGCCTCGAAGCGCAGCGAGCGCGAGCGCTACATCCGCCGCGTGGAGACCGAGTTGCGCGACGCCCTCGATGAGGTTGGCATCACCGCCGAGGTGACCGGCCGCGCGAAGCATCTCTATTCGATCTACGAGAAGGAGCAGCGGTACACCCGCGAAGGCAAGACCTTCGATCAGATCCATGACTTGCTCGCGCTGCGTGTACTCGTGGACAACGTGTCTGATTGTTACGCCGCCCTCGGCGTCGTGCACCAGACCTGGCGGCCGATCCCCAGCTCCTTCGACGACTACATCGCCAGCCCCAAGGAATCGCTCTACCAGTCGCTGCACACCTCGGTGCTGGGTCCCGGCACGCGCCCCTTCGAGGTGCAGATTCGGACCTTCGAAATGCACGAGGTCGCGGAGTACGGCGTTGCCGCCCACTGGCAGTACAAGAGCGAGCCGGGCAAGCGTGATGTGCAGTACGAAGAGCGCATGTCCTGGCTCCGCCACCTGATCGAGTGGCAACAGGAAGGGGCCGAGGATTTCCTGGAATCGGTGAAGACCGATGTCTTCGCCGACCAGGTCTTCGTGAACACCCCGCGCGGCGACGTCCACGTCCTTCCCCGTGGGTGCACCCCGATCGACTTCGCCTATCGCGTCCACACGGACCTGGGTCACGCCTGCGCCGGCTCGAAGGTCAACGGCCGGCTCGTCCCGCTCAACACCAAACTCCAGAACGGCGATGTCGTTGAAATCCTGCGCAGCCGCACCCAGAAGGGGCCGTCGCGCGACTGGATGATGCCGGGCCTCGGCTACCTCGGTTCCAGCCACACGCGCCAGAAGGTGCGCCAGTGGTTCCGCCGCCAGTTGCGCGGCGAGAACGTGGAGCGCGGCAAGGAGCAGCTTGAACGCGAGATGAAGCGCCTGGCGATCGACCGCGTTCCGATCAACATGTGGGAGCGCTTCAAGCTCGCCTCGATGGAAGATCTCTACTCCGCGATCGGGTCCGGCGACGTCTCCTCGCAGCACCTCGGCAACGTGCTTGCGGAGCACGCTCCGGTGACGCCGCCTTCGGAGTTCGCGCCGTCAACGATCAAGGTCGGCGGGACGCCCGGTGTGCGGGTGCTTGGCACGGCCGGGCTGCACGTTGTCCTCGCGAAATGCTGTAGCCCGCTGCCCGGCGATCCGATCGTCGGCTTCACTACCCGCGGCGGCGGTGTCACGGTCCATCGAGGAACCTGCGGGAACATTGCGCGCGCCCTCGAGCCGGAGCGGCTCCTCGATTGTGACTGGGGCCCGCGTGAGGACACCTACGCCGCGCGTGTCGAGGTTCACGCCTGGGATCGCGTTGGGCTGCTGCGCGACGTGAGCACCCTCGCGGCCAACGCCGGGGTCAACATGGTCGGTGTCCGCACCCAGGAGCACGACGACCGCACGACGACGCTGCACCTCACCCTCGAGACCGAGGGCGGCGCCCAGTTCATGCACCTGATCTCCGCCCTGGACGCCGTCCGAGGCGTGATCTCCGTCGACCGCGCCCTCCAGTAAGCGGCACTAGTAGCGCCGACGATCCCCCGAGGACGTCTGCCCATCCTTGAGTGACACTGCACTAGCACATTCGTTCTGTTACTGTGCGAGAATCTCGCATATGACTCTCGCATAAATTCGCAGTGGCGCACTTCAAGGCATCGATGGTATCGCGGTCGACGTGGAGGTCGACATCGGGAGCGGGTTGCCGGCGTTCAACATCGTCGGCCTGCCGGACACGGTGGTACAGGAGGCGCGGGAGCGCGTTCGCGCCGCGATCCGGAACTCTGGCTTCGAGTTTCCGCTGCGGCGGATCACCGTCAACCTTGCCCCGGCGGACGTCCGCAAAGAGGGGCCGCCTACGCTCTGCCGATCGCCGTCGCGATCCTCGTGGCCTCGGGGCAGATCGAGGATCACTTCGCCGATACGGCGCTGATGGGTGAACTCTCCCTCGACGGCCGTCTCCGCCACGTCAGCGGCGTACTGCCGTTCGTGGCGATGTGTCACGCCGAGCGGATTGGCGCCGTCGTTGTACCCGCCGAGGACCTGCGCGAAGCGCGGATGGTGGGCGGCGTGCGCGCCTATGGCCTCGGATCCCTCGGTCAACTCCAGAAGGCGCCCGCCGAGTGGGTGGAAGAAGAGCTGCCGGCGCCCGAATGCCTCTCCGCGATCGAGACCTACGATCTGTCGGTCGTCCGAGGGCAGGAGCACGTCAAACGGGCCGTCGAAGTAGCCGCATCGGGCGGACATAACCTGATGATGCAGGGACCCCCGGGGTCCGGAAAGACGCTGATCGCGCGTGCCTTGCCCGGCCTGGTCGCTCCGCTGGCCCCGCTCGAATCGATCGAGGTCTCGAAGATCTACTCGGTCGCCGCGCTGCTGAGCCGGGCGCATCCGCTGCTCCGCGAGCGACCGTTCTGATCGCCCCACCACACCATCTCGCACGCCGGCCTCGTCGGCGGCGGCTCGCTGATCCGGCCCGACGAGGTGTCGCTCGCGCACCGCGGTGTGCTTTTCCTCGATGAGTTCCCGGAGTACAGCAGCAAGGCGCTTGAGGCGCTGCGTGAACCGCTCGAAGCTGGCGTCGTCACGATCTCCCGAGCGCGCGGCTCGGTCACCTTCCCGGCCCGGATCCTCCTCGTCGCCGCGATGAATCCCTGCCCCTGTGGCTACTACGGCGACAGCAAACGCTCCTGCTCGTGTTCCGAGTCGACCGTATCGAGGTACCAGCACCGCATCTCCGGACCGATGCTCGATCGTTTCGACCTCTTCGCTGAGGTGCCGCGCGTCGAGTACCAGGAGCTGGCCGGAGCGCCGACCGGCGAGCGGTCCTCGGTGATTCGCGAGCGCGTGATCACCGCGCGCGCAGCCCAGGAGGCGCGGCTCACCGGCTCGCGTGCGATGACGAACGCCGAGATGGACCCGATCGATGTCCGGCGCTTCTGCCAGGACCGCCTCGATGACGCGGCGCGCCCGATCCTGGCGTCCGCGACGGAACGCCTCGGGCTGTCTGCGCGCTCCTTCCATCGGGTGCTCAAGGTCGCGCGGACGATTGCCGACCTCGCGGAATCGGAAGCGATCGGCACCGCGCACCTCGCCGAGGCGATCCAGTACCGCCGGCGCGGGGGTGACTAGCCGGCTAAGCCGGCGGGGTGGTGACTAGCTGGCTAAGCCGGCGCGGGGGTGACTAGCCGGCTGCGCCGGCGGGATGGCCACTGAAACGCGCGCTGACTTCTCGCTGATTTCTGCATGGGCCCTCGGCGATCGACGCCTCCGAGCCGATGATTCGGAAAAGACCTCGGAGGTCGCCAAGATGCACGCAGCAGCCCTACCAGTCCTTCCGGCGCCGCACGCGCGAGCACTCCAGCTCCTTGAAGACAGCAACGCTGAGGTGGCCGACCTCGCCGAGACCGTTTCGGCGGATCCGGCACTCACCACCGCCGTTTTGCGGGCCGCAAACTCGGCCGCCTCGGCGCCGATCAACCGCGTCACCGAGGCCGGGCAGGCGATCATGCGGATCGGCTTCGATGCCACGCGTCGCCTGGTCGCCGGAACCGTCGTCGGCACCACGTTCAAAGACATTCGTCTGGCCGGGATCGACACCGACCAGCTCTGGGAGCACCTGATCGCCTGCGCGATCCTCACCGACCAGTCGCTCCGCAGTCAGCACATCAGCGGTGGGTTCGCTGCCGGCATGCTCCACGACCTCGGTCGCATGGCGATGGCGCAGGCCGAGCCGGAGAAGTACCACAAGGTCGTGACGCTGGCTCGCCAGGGTTCCGACGCGCGCTCGATCGAGATCGACGTCTTCGGCTACGACCACCAGGAGTACGGCCAGACGATCGCCGAGGCCTGGCAGCTCCCGACCGAGATCATCGAGGCGGTCGGCGACCACCACGAGGGCGGGCGCAGCACGCTGGCCCGTGCCGTCCGAGACTCACGCTGGCTGGCGCTCCGCGTCGGCATCGGCGATGGCCTCTGCGACTCCGAGGTATTCCCGGAGAGCGCGCTGGAACTCCGCCGCGAGGAGAAGATGCTGCTGTCCGCCGTCGGCGGTGAAGAAGCATTGCACAACCGCGTCGCGTGGTTCCGCCACGCCGTCGCCGGCGAGTCCTCGAAGGCCGCCTGACCGGCACAGCTCTTGGGTCGGCAGCACGGCTGCCGGCCCCCGTCCGAGGCGCAACCGGCACTCTCGGATCGCGCGGCCCTCGGACGTTTGGTTAGGGGTAGCGATACTTCCGGATGCTGGGCACCAGGCGCCACGCGCCCAGCGTGAACGCCAGCGCGGCGGCACCGCCGAATGCGAGCGTGAACGAGAGCCCCGCCGCCACCGATAGGTAGCCCACCTCGAGCGTTCCGAGGTTATTGGCCGTCTGGGCGGCCAACGTCTGCAACGCCATCGCGCGGCCACGCATCTGATCCGGCGTCGTGAGCTGCACGATCGACTGCCGCATCGCGACGCTGATGCCGTCCATCGCGCCCAGCCCGCCGATCAGGATCATTCCGACCCAGAGCTGACCGACCACGGCGAGTGGGAACAGCAGCAGCGCGTAGACGATGGTCGAGTAGAGGACCAGCATTCCCTTCGCCCGGTAGTTGCGGAGGAACAGCACCAGCAGCGTCCCGAAGATCCCGCCGACCGAGTTCGCCGCGGTGAGCAGACCGGTCGCTGTCGCGCCGCCGCCGTACAGCTCCCTCGCGAATAGCGGGAAGAGTTGGCGGTAGAAGCTGAAGACCGTGATCCCGCCATCGAGGATGTAGAGCCCCGGCAGCAGCCGGTGCCCGCGCACGAAGCGGAAGCCTTCCCACGTGCGCTGCGCGGTTGAGCCGGCCTCACGGACCAGCGGTGGCTGGAAGCGGATCCGGATCATCAGCGGCAGGACCAACGAGGGCACCGCGATCGCCGCGGTGAGGAAGAACGTCGCCGTCACGTTCATCAGGCCAGCTACGAGCGCGAACAACAGCGGCGCTACCACCGCCGTCGCCTGCTGGGTGATGGTCTGCGCCACCACGCCCTGCACCAGCCAGCGATCGGGAACCACCGAGGGCAACAGCGCCGCCTGGGCCGGACTCCCCATGACGTTCGTCGAGGCCATCGCCGCGATCGCGAGGTAGACGTGCCACGGCTGGAGCTGGCCGCCGAGATCGAGGATCCCCATCACGAGCATCAGCGCGACAGAGACCGCCTGGGTCACGACGAGCATCCGTCGCCGGTCCACGCGATCGGCCAGCGTCCCGCTCCAGAGCAACGCGGGAATCTGGACGACCAGTTGCACCGCGCCGATCAGCGCCAGTTGCGAGGCCTCGCCTGTCGTCTCGAACAGCCAGTAGCTGGTGACGAGGATCCGCAGCTCGCGGGTCATCACCCAGGAGAGCGCACCACCCCAGAGGTAGCGGAATCCGGCCAGGCGAAAGGGCGACCACGCCGTCGCGTCGCCCCAGCGTTCATCGTCCCCGCCCACGGTCTGGTCGGGCGATTGATCGTCCTCGGGATCGGGCGGGCCGTCGCTCATGAAGGCGGCATCTTGGCACAGGCGGCGGCAGACCGCCTCCCACCCTCCTCGGGCCAGCCGCTAGACTGGGACACGAACCAGACAGGCGAAGCGTGACCACGACCAACCGGATCCAGCGGCGCCTCTTCCTCACGTCCGACGGGCGCTCGGTGCCCGCGATCACTGGTGTCGAGATGGCCGAGGTCGATCGGATTGCGATCGAACAATCCGGCCCGACGTTGCTCCAGATGATGGAACACGCCGGCATCGAACTCGCGCTGACCGCCCTCGAGATGCTCGGTGACCGCTGGCGTGACGCCCGCGTGCTGGTGCTCGCGGGGACCGGCGGCAACGGCGCCGGCGGTGTCTGCGCCGCGCGCCACCTCGCGAACCGCGGCATCAACGTCACCGTCGTCACGATTACCCGCCCCGCGGCCGCCGATGGAGCCCTCGGCCAGCAGCTCCTTGCGCTCGCCGAGGCACCGGCCCGCGTCCTCACCTGGGACGAGGCGTTCGACGCCGCCGAGGCCGATCTGATCATCGATGCCGTGATCGGCTACAGCCTCGATGGCGCCCCGCGCGCGCGCCAGATGGCGTTGATTCGCGCCAGCAACGCGATTGGCGTGCCGGTGCTCTCCCTCGATGTGCCGTCCGGCATCGATGCCAGCAGCGGGGAAGCGCCTGGCGTCGCGGTCCGCCCTACCCGCACGCTCACGCTCGCGCTGCCGAAGGTTGGCCTTACGGAACAGAACGCCGGGGAGCTGTGGCTCGCCGACCTCGGCATCCCGCCGGGTGTCTACGCGCGGGCCGGCATCTCCTTCGATCCGATCTTTGGGCGGGACACTCGGCTGCGGTTGCAGTACCCGGGGTAGCGCCGTCCTCGGAGGCTGGTCGACGCCGGAGCACGGCACCATCGGCAGGGGGAGGCGCGATGAGTCAGTCCACGGAACTCCTCGCCCGGATTGACCAGCTCAGAAGTGGGCTTTACGCCGATCTCCGGGCGCGGCCACGCGAGTCGCTTGCGACGAGACCGACACCCGAGGAGTGGTCGATCGTCGAGAACGTGCGCCACCTGCTCTATGCCGAACAGCTGCACCTGGCGCGGAGCTACCTCGATGATTTCGCCTACAGCCCGATCGGGATGGCCAACAACGGACGCCCGCGCCGCTCAGGCGTCGGCACCGATCCGACGACCGACCTCGAGCAAGTGCTCACGGCCTGGGACGCAGTGCACGAGGCGGTGCGCGGCGCACTGGATGGCGCCGAGGACACGGAGCGCGCGCTCGGACGCAACCTCGCCCATCTGCGGACGCACGTGCGGACGATCGGCAAGCTGCTCGCGCGAGACGCCGCCGGTTGAGCCGACGCGTTCGGCGTTATGGCTACTACCGCTGTACCTGCGGCAGGATCTCCGAGGCGATCAGTTCCACCGTGCCGAAGTCGTCGTTCGCGTGGTGCTGCAGCATCGTCCGCGTGATCCCGGCCTCCTCGCGGCGACCCAGCTCATCGACGATCTGCGCCGGCGATCCGATCAACCAGCCACGCTTCGCCATCCCCGCCAGGGTCTCGTCGACGGGTCCCTGCGCCAGCGCCGGAATCTTCTCCGCCACCCGCGCGAAGTGCGCCTTCACCTCGGCGTCGTTGCGCCCGACGATCGGGGCCGACATCTGGGTGTGGCGAATCTCCGAGGGGTCACGCCCGACCTCGGCGCAGTGCCGTTCCAGGACGCCCGCGAGCCGCTGGTACTCCTCGATGTCCACGCCCACGACGTTCCACTCGTTCGCGTAGCGCGCCACCATCCGCAACGTCCGGCGCTCACCGCGTCCGCCGATCAGCAGCGGCAGCGGTGACTGCGCCGGCTTCGGGAAACAGGTCGCCTCGCGGAGCTGGTAGTGCTTGCCCTCGAACGTGGCGGGGCCATCGGCCCAGAGTGCCTGCACCACCTGCACGCACTCTTCCAGCCGATCCATCCGCTCGCCGAGCGCCGGGAACGAGAGCCCGAACGCCTCGTGCTCCGGGACGTTCCAGCCGGCGCCCATCCCCAGGATGAAGCGGCCGCCGCTGAGCACATCGATCTGTGCCGCCATCCGCGCCAGCAAGGAGGGGTGACGGAATGTCATCGAGCTGACGAGGGGACCGAAGCGGATCCGGCTGGATTCCTCGGCGACCAGCACGAAGGAGATGAACGTCTCCAGGGCGTCACGATCGGTCGGTCCGGAGAGCGAGAAGAAGTGATCGGAGCGCCACAGCGACTCGAACCCGGAGTCCTCGGTCGCCCGGATGATCCGGCGCCAGAGATCCCAGTTCAGGTCTTCCTGACCCTCGATCATGATCCCGAGATCCATGGCGCCGCCCTCCGTCGTTGTCGCTCGCTGGCCTGTCGTTGGATGGGCGCATCCTAGCCCAGCGCCGGACCGGGCAATACCCGACTTGCGCCACCCGCGCTGTCCGCTAGGATCAACGCCGTCTTGTTCGGCGGCGCATTCGTCTAGCGGCCTAGGACACCGCCCTCTCAAGGCGGAGATCACGGGTTCGAATCCCGTATGCGCTACCACCCGCACTCGAACACACGGGCTCCCCGCGGGGAGCCCGTGCTGATCTGCCGCCGTGTTCGATCGTTGAGTGCTGCGCGCGGGCCGCGATCGCGGCCCGCGTTGGACTTCCGCTTGGGACTAGGGCGCGAGCACCACGAGGGCGAGCGCCCACGCGAAGCCGGCGCCGAAGCCGGCGAGCGCGCCTGCTGCGACGTGCTCCCACTGGACACCCGCCACTGCCATCAGCTTCGGGTCCGGCAGTCGTCGTTCGTTCTCAGGCATCCGGCTGATCGTGACCGGAAACGGCGGACTGTCGTGGAAGTCCGGAAGCGACGGTCCGATGACCGGCGGTCGACCAACAAAGCGATCAAGTGCTGGGCTCGTCATCTGAGTTCCCTTTCCCCGCCTGGCACTCCATGCCGGGAACTCGGCCTATTCCTTGGCCACGAGGCGACACTTTATCAGGTTATCCAAGCAAAGGGGGTGTGATATCCACAAGACCGAAGTAGGCATCAACACCCCACGAACGTGATGCCGTCCGACGTGATCCGCACGCGAACCGCGCGCGATCCCGACTCCGCACGTTGCTAGACTCGCTTCATGGCAACCGACGAGCAGAAGCAGGAGTACCGCGAGGCCCTCGAGCGCTGGCAGCAGCAGCTCGAACGGCTGCACGCGCTGCTCCTCGATGGCGAGCGGATCCCCCCAGATCAGATCAAGGGGCTGCTCGGTCGCGAAGAGCGCAGCAAGGAGCGCTACGACGCGGCGCGGCGCGCCCTGCTCGGCGTCGAGGCGTGAGCCCTCGAGGATTCGCGGCCACCTCGGTGACCCTCCTCACGCGCATCGATCCCAGTTCGCCCGACAATCTCAAGAGCGAATCCGTCGGTGCTCCCACCGCCGATCGCTGAGGGGATCGCACGTGGCAACCTCCGTACCGCCCACCGCGCCACCCACTGCGCCACCGCGCGAGGGACGACGCTTCGGCATCGTGCGCCAGGGCTATCCCCGCTCATTCGCGTTCGGCGCGGCGTTCTCCGTCGCGTGGTCGCCCTGTATCGGGCCGATCCTCGGCGTTGTCCTCACGCTCGCGGCCACCTCCGGCACGGCCGGCCAGGGTGCGCTGTTGCTCACCTTCTATTCGCTGGGCCTCGGGATGTGGTTCATCGCCTTCGCGGGGTTCTTCGGCTGGATCTCGCCGCGATTGCGCAAGCTGCAGCCGCACATGGGCAAGCTGATGGTCGTCAGCGGGGCGATCTTCATCGGCGTCGGCACGCTCATGTTCCTGGGCGAGTTCGCGCGCCTCAACCAATACTTCCAGGGCTTCGGTTTCTTCTTCGATCAGACGTCATCCGTGGAAGAGGACCTGTCGAACAACATCGACGGCGGCCTCGGGCCGTTGATCGCCTTCTTCGGCGGCACCGTTTCGTTCCTCTCGCCCTGCGTGCTGCCGCTGGTGCCGGCGTACCTCGTGAACATCGCCGGCGAGGCGGTCGTCGGCAGTGATCAGACCGCCGGTACTCGGCGACGGGTGATTGCGCACTCGCTCGCCTTCGTCGTCGGCTTCACCCTCGTCTTTGCGTTCATCGGCGCTTCGGTCGGGTTGATTGGGAACTCCGTCCAGCAACAGCTCGAGCTGCTCACCCGCATCGGTGGAGTGGTCCTGATCGTCTTCGGGATGCAGATGGCTGGCCTGATCAACATCCCGTTTCTCGAACGGACCTACCAGATCCGCTGACGTCCATCCTGAAATCCCGACCGCGAGCACTGGCGCTTGCCTACCCCACCTGAGGTAAGATCACGGCCATGGATGCCGACTACGAGATCAATCTCGCAGCGCTGCAAGAGGTGATCGACGACGCTGACGTGTTCGTCATTCGCTTCGATCGCATTGAGCAGCGGCTGCTTGTCGACGCCCGCCAGAACAACGGTGGCGAGGTCTTCATCCAGGTCGTGCCGCCGGTCACCTCCGGGCGCGAGCGGTACCGCTACCTGGAGCAGGCCCGGCCCGGCATGCCTGCCCCCGAGCAGATCACGGTCTTCCAGTGGCGCCAGAGCGTCCAGGTACTGAAGAACGTCGGCCTCTGGAAACGTCTTGAGGAGCGATTCTTCGAACTCGGCGGCGTCCCGGCGGTGCAGCAGGTGAACGAGGCCTTCACCGAGGCGTTCCAACTCGAGCAGACGGAACTGGTCGGCGCCATCCGCGGCGGCGAGGGCTGGGAGACCATCTGGGAGCGCGACGACCTGGTCTAGTCGCCCCGGTGGGTCCTGCTTGAGTCTCTGAGAACGCTCTCTGCTACGCTCCGATTCTCGTCCCGATTCGCCACTGCGGAGCCCTCGATGCCCAACCTGATCGACCTGCGATCTGACACCGTTACGCGCCCCGTCCCCGCGATGCTCGCGGCGATGACCAGCGCCGAGGTCGGCGACGACGTGCTCGGTGACGACCCCAGTGTCAAAGCGCTCGAAGCCGCGGCCGCTCGCGCCGTCGGCAAAGAAGCGGCGATGTTCGTGCCGAGCGGAACGATGGCGAACCTCGTCGCGCTGCTCACCCACTGCGGGCGCGGCGACGAGGCGATCGTCGGTTCCGAGTCCCATATCCTCCACTACGAAGGCGTCGGTGCGCCGGCCCTCGGCGGCATCAGCCTCCGCGCCGTGATCAACGACAGCGGCGGCCACATCGATCCCGCAGCGGTCGCGTCGGTCATCCGGATCGGCACGCCACGTACCACCGTGGTCTGCCTGGAGAACACCCAGAACCGCTGCGGCGGCGCCGCCATCCCCGCACAGGAGATGCGCGACATCGCCGAGGTCGCTCACGCCGCCGGTGCCGCCGTGCACGTGGATGGCGCACGCATCTTCAATGCCGCCGCTGCGCTGGAGACGGATGCCGCCAGCCTCGTCGCCTCGGCCGACACGATTTCGTTCTGCTTCTCGAAGGGCCTCGGTGCTCCGGTCGGCTCGGTGCTCACCGGCCCCGCCGATTTCATCGCGCGAGCGCGCCCGCTTCGCCGCCAGGTCGGTGGCGGCATGCGCCAGTCCGGTCTGCTCGCCGCTGCCGCGCTGTACGCCCTCGACAACCACGTCGAGCGGCTGGCCGAGGATCACGCCAACGCCCGCCGGCTCGCGGACGGTCTGGCCGCGCTGCCCGGCATTGACCTCGATCCCGACTCCGTCGGCACGAACATGGTCTTCTTCGAGCCACGCGGCATCGATGGACGCGCGCTCCAGGCCGCGCTGCGCGAGCGTGGCGTGCTCAGCACGGGGACGCCCGACCGCATCCGCATGGTCACGCACCTGGACGTCACCACCGCGCAGATCGACGAGGCGCTCTCGATTATCGGCGAGGTCGTCGCCGGGATGACCGGCGGATAGCGGCCATCAACCGACACACCATTCCGCTGTTCGCGCTCGGCGCGGTCCTGCTCACGCTCGGCGCCGCCTGTGGCTCCGTCACGCCCAGCGCAAAGACCTCGCCGATCGTCGCGCAGGTCCCGTTCGTCGACGGTGAGCACTACTCCTACGAACTCGTGGACATCGAGGGCACCCTGGTCGGCGACGGCGAACTCACGACACGCCTCGAGGGCACGCGCTGGATCCTCGAACAGCGCTTCGAAGGGCTCGCCGAGGACGGGCGCAACGCCCCGACGGACCTCATCAGCCTCGCGGTCGATGCCGCGACGCTGGCGCCCTTCGGCGCGATCCGCGCCGCCGAGCACGAGGGTGATGATGGCCTCGCGAATGTCGACTCCTACGACTGGAGCTACGCGACGGGCGGCGAGGAGGATCTGCTCACGGTCACCCGCGACTCCAACGGCAAGCTCCGCACGAACGAGCTGCGCCTGCGCGACAACTACTACGACAACGAGTCATCGCTCTGGCTCTGGCGCAGCCTCGACTTCAACGAGGAGCTGGATCTCAACTACGTCTCCATGAACCCGATCGAACGGAAACAGCAGACCGTCAACGTGCAGACCCCGGCTCGCGAAACGATCGAGGTCCCCGCCGGCAGCTTCGAGGCATGGCGCGTGATCGTCCGCAATGGTCGCGCGATCCGCAGCGCCTGGATCAACGTGGAGGCGCCGCACCAGCTCCTGCAGTGGGACAACGGCGATCTGATCTTCCGCCTCACGGCGTCCGAGGTACCCGGGTCACACAGCCGCTAGCCGCCCCAGAGGCAGCCGGTGCCCGCTGATCGCGCGGTGTCTTCCAACGCGACAATCTGATCCCGGTACGCTCCGTCGTCGCGCCAGGCGACCGCGAGGCCTTCGTCCACCAGCGCGGCGTCGATCGATGCGCCCTCGGCGGTGAAGACGTAACGCAGCGCCCGGCCCCCGCGATCCTCGAGTCGGACGTCGGGCAACAGCAGCACTTCGCTGCCGGCCAGGGCCGCCAGGCGCGCGGTCGCCTCTGCGTAGCAGGCCTCACCGCGCTCGGGGGTGTCGACGCCGAACAGGCGCACCGTCAACTCGGTGCCGTCCACCGCCACCACATGCAGGGTGTCGCCGTCGACGATCTCGGCCACCTGCACCGGTACGGCGCTGCTCGGGGCGACCAGATCCGTCGCTTCCAGTGGCGCCGGACCGTCGTCGCGTGCCATCAGCGCCGCCCCGATCGCGGACACGCCAACCAGCACACCGAAGATCAGCGTCCACTTGCTCAGCGCGGCGCGCCGTCGCTCGAGTTGCCGGTTCGACCGTGGTAGCGCGCGACGACGCGTTGGGCGCGTCCGCGAATGGTGGTCCGAGTGCAATGGTGGCGGCGGTTCAGGGCGGTTCGAGGTCACGGCGGCGTCCCATCCTCGATCGGCGCAAACGCAGTCTCGAGGTTCAGCGTATCGAGTGCGACCGTCCGCGCGGCCCCGTCAAAACTGTCGAGTTCGTCAGGCCCCAACAACACGACGCCACCGGCGCGATAGCGTTCGCGCTCCTCGACGGTCGGTCCCGCCCATGCCTGGCCCGGTAGCGCGCGAACCGCTTCGAGCTGCCGTCGGATCTGCCACTCGAAGACCCCCTCGGCCTCGGGGACCGCGAACGCCCAGATCGCGACGGGGTCGACGAGGGCGGGCGCCGCCTCGTCGGTACTGATCGACACGCTCCACATGCCCGCGACCACCGGCGCCAATCCTCGCATCACGAACGTCATGTGTAACGCCGAGGCCGCGAACGGCTCAAGCGCGCTCGCCTCCGGGAGCCACACCGCAGCCACCAGGTGCGACGCGGAACAGCCCGCGTGCGTGGCCTCGACGCCGGGCGCACCCGCGAGGTCGCGCGCGGCCGCCATCGCGCGATCGATCGCGCTCGGATCCGCCTCGGGGCGCCAGCGTGCTGCGATGGTGTGAACGATCGGCATCTCAGCGCCCCGCGAATGGCCGCCTTGGCGGAGTCCCGCGCCGTGGCGTCGTGGTCGCCAGCGAGGCGCGCGGGGTGGCGGCTGCCGCGGTCACCGACCCGTCCGCCATCTCGACGACGCGGTCGACGTGTTCGATTACGAACGGATCGTGGGTCGCCGTCACCACGGTCACTCCGGAGGCGGCCACGTCCCGCAGTAGTTGGAAGATCTGGGCGCCGGTCGTCGAGTCCAGTTCACCGGTTGGCTCATCGGCGATCAGCAACGGCGGCTCGTTCGCCAGCGCCCGCGCCACCGCCACCCGTTGCTGCTCACCGCCGGACAGCTCGTACGGGCGGTGGCCGGAGCGGTGTGACAGGCCGACCTGCTGCAGCAGCTCGTCCGTCCGTCGCCCGCGCTCGCGCAGCCCGGCCCCCGCGATGCGCAGCGCCAGCTCCACGTTCTCGGCGGCGGACAGCAGCGGCAGCAGGCCGAACGACTGGAACACGAACCCGATCGTGTGCCGCCTGAACTGCGTCATCTCGCGATCGCCGTAGCGGGTGATGTCGGCGCCGTTGACCAGCACCTCGCCGCTGTCCGGCTTATCGAGGCCGGCGATCAGGTTCAGCAGCGTCGTCTTACCCGACCCGGATCGCCCGATGATCGCCAGAAACTCGCCTCGCCCGACGTCGAACGACACGTCGCGCACCGCTTGGACCGTCGTCCCCGCCGTGTGGAACGCGCGGTTGACGCCGCGCACCTCGATCATCGGTCCGGCAGTGGTTGTCATGAGCGCTTCCATCGAGGCTGGTCGTCGCCCTTCGGCTTCTCCGGGCGAATCTCCACGTGATCGCGATCGATCTCCACGCGCGCCCGGCGGTCGATCCCCAGTTCGTCCAGGTACTCCCGAGGAATCTGCAACCGACCGGAGCGATCGACGACGGCGAACTCCTCGGTCACCTCGCCCTCGCCGCGGGCGAACTGCACGTAGTGCACGATCTCGGTGCTGGTGCGCCCGTCGCGCATCGCGACCACCCGATCGACGCGGCTGGTGATCTCGCGGTCATGCGTCACGATCACGATCGTCACGCCGGTCGCCTCGTTCAACCGTCGAAAGACCTGGAAGACCTCGTCGGCGGTCGCGCTATCCAACTCGCCGGTCGGCTCATCGGCCAGCAGCAGCGGCGGGTTGTTCGCCAGCGCCACGCCGATCGCCACACGCTGCTGCTCACCGCCCGACAGCTCGTTCGGCTTCCGCCGCGCCTTCTCGGCCAGTCCGACCTCATCGAGGAGGTACTCGGCACGCTCGCGCGCCGCCTTGCGCGACCGGCCCTCGAGGATCATCGGGACCTCGATGTTCTCCCGCGCGTTGAGGTAGGGGATCAGGTTGCGGCCGGTCTGCTGCCAGACGAAGCCCACCTCGGCGCGGCGGTAGTCCACCAGATCGTCGTCGGTCACGGTCAGCAGATCGCGCTTGCCCACGGTGATGCGCCCCGCCGACGGCTGATCGAGCCCGGAGAGGATGTTGAGCAACGTCGACTTGCCGGACCCGGACGCGCCCACGATCGCCATCATCTCGCCGGCAGCGACGCGCAGATCGAGGCCGCGCAGCGCGACGACTTCCAGCTCTTCGGTCTTGTAGATCTTGAACAGGTCTTCGCAGTGGATATACGGCGAATCGCTCGCGGTCATCGAGGCCATGCGCACCACTCTCTGCACGCCCGTCGCCGGCCGTTCACGCGTCGCCGATCCGCAGCGCGCGGTGCACCGCCAGCCGAAGGTACAACAGCACGACCGCAGCGATCGTCACCATGAACACCACGCCGAGGATCGACCAGACGATGAACACCTGCGGCCATGAGACCGCGAGCAGGAACGGTGGGACCACCGCGCGCCCGAGTTCGTCCGTCGCGAGGAAGTCCATCATCAACCGGCCGATCTGCAACCCGACCACCGTCCCGAGCCCCATGCCGGCGACGATCACGAACGCCTGCTCCACCATCACCACCGAGAACACCTGCACGCGGGAGAACCCCAGCGTCCGCAGGATCGCGAACTCCAGCCCGCGCTGCTGAGCGGTCAGGTAGGAGTAGACGATGAACCCGATCGCCGAAAGGAGCAGCACCGCGCCGAACGAGATCGCGAGGATCCCGGCCCAGCCCGCGGCGACCAGCGGGTCCTCCTGCTGCAGGAGCAGCTCCGCCTGCGCATCGACCACCTTCGCCGGATCGAACGCGCTCACCGCCAGGATCGTCGCTTCCGGATCCTCGGTGCGGTACCAGACCTCGTTATAGCCGGCCGACCGATCGGCCTGGGCGCCGACCGCGCTCTGCAGCAACCGGTTCGCGTTCACCAGCGCCAGCGGCAGCGCGCCCTCGTCGGGGCGGTACGTTGGGAACAGATCGAACGTGCCGGCGAACACCGCGCGGTGGAAGCGCGAGAACGCGGACAGATCGAACGCCTCGCCGATCTCCAGCTCCAACTTCGTCGCCAGTTCGCGAGAGAGGTAGACCTGCACCGGGGTCCGATCTACCCGCTCGCGGATCCCCTGGATCGGCGCGGCGCGCCCCGCGCTTGCCCACTGCACCCGCGCGGATCGTTCGAGGCCCGGCGGCGCGTCGTTGCTCGCCAGCAGGCTCCCGCCGCCACCGTTCGTCAGGTAGCCGTCGATCGCCTCGAACCGCGGGTCCGTGAGGTCCGCCACGACCACCGCGTCGGCGAACGGCTCGTCCGCCGATCCGCTGGCAATCCCGACCGTTGGCTCGTTCGAGGTGTACAGCGGGCCGACGAGGATGCTTCCCCCGGACGCCGCGATCCGGCTCGACGTGCCGATATAGACCGCCTCGAAGCTCAACGGCTCCACCAACGGCTCGCGATTCAACGGGCGTCCGAACCGCCCCGTCTGCTCGACGATCGTGCCGCTGAAGAAACGCCACTCGGACGCGACGTCACCACTCGGGCGGAGATCGCCAATGTTGAACTCGCCCGGCACCCCGTTCGCGTCCCGCAACACCACGGTCACGTTGAACCCGCCGCTGATGTCGATCGCCTTCAGCCAGACCCCGATCTGCGTCGCCCCGGCGGGAAGCTCGACGCCCAGCCGCGGTGGGGGCTCGTTCGCCTCCAGCGTTGCCAGGATTTCGGCCAACGGTACGTCGGCGAAGTCGTCGCGCCAGAACGCCACGTCCGCGAACCGGGTCGGATCGATCCCGAGCACCTCGACCCGTTCGAATCGCCCGAGGAGATCGACCGACGCGCCGGCCCGCAGTACCGGCAGTACCCCGTCCGCGGGCACGCTCTCGACCTGCTCCAGGAACACTGGCGATCCAACCGCGGAGAGCGCGCGCAGGTTTCCCGCGCGCACGTCCCCGCCGGTCACGTAGTCCGCCCGTTCCTGGTACGACCGATCGAGCGTCTCCGAGAACGTCGCGCCAAACATGCCCACGCCGGTCGCGAACATCAGCAGCAAGACCAGCCGGGTGTAGTGCGTCGGGTTCCGTACCAGCGAGCGCAGGCTCACCACGGCCGCGACGCTGCTGGTCCAACCGACCAGCCACGACACCACCCGCAACACCAGCGGGAAGAGCCGGAGGAACACGATCCCCACGGTCACCATGAAGACCGCGGGCGTCGCCAGCAGGAACGGATCGGCCTGCGTCTCGCCGAACAGGGTCTCCGTGAAGAGCTGGTCCTGCTGCGACAGCCGCCAGAACACGAGCGCCACCAGCAGCACCAATGCGACATCGAGGTAATAGCGCAGGAACGCGGGTGTCGCCCGTGGTCGCGCCGTCGCGCGCTTGAACTCCACCACCGTCCGCCGCGTCGCCAGCCACGCCGGGATCACGAGCGCGGCGAACGCGATCAGCGCGCCAACGCCTGCCAGCGCGTACGCTTGCCCCGACAGCCGCACGTCCAGCGGCCCCCCGTCGGAGAGCGCGGAGAACGCCGGCGTCGGCCCCAGCGCGGAGATCACCAGCGCCGCCAGTGGCGGCCCGGTGATCACCGCGATTGCCGCCAGTAGCACGCCCTCGACCCCGTACTGCGTGAGCAACTGTCCGGTCGTCGCACCCCTCGATCGCAGCGTCGCGATCTCCGCGGTTTGCCGCTCCGTCAGCATCGTGCTCACCATGACGAGGTAGTAGGCTACGATCCCGCCGATCTGCAGCAGCAGCACGAACAGCGGGATCCGCGTGAAGAACAGCTTCTCGTCGAAGGTCCGCAGCACCGGCGTCAGCTCGGTCAGCGTCCGCGCGCGCTCCTCGGTCTGTGCGATCACTGAATTGAGGCCCGCGACGCCGTTCGCCACCGACGCCGCGTTCCGCGCATCCAGCGCGTCGAGGTTCACCTCGAAGAAGCTGTCGTAGTCCGCCACCAGCTCCGGGAAACGATCGGCCAGCACGCCGAAGAACGTGCTCTCCGGGACGTGCAGGAAGACGGTCTCCCAGGTCCGCGACGGCGCATCGAACGCGTTCTCGTCGCCTGCCCAGTAGCGATCGGTGATGTCGTTCGGTTCGAGGATGCCGACGATCAGCACCGGGACCGGTGGCGCTTCGTCGTCCCAGAACGGGAACATGTCCAACTCGTCGCCCAGTGCGATCCCGTTCAGCTCCGCGGTATGCGCGCCGATCGCTGCCAGCAGCGGCCCCTCGGCGCCCGGCGTCATGACCGCGGGCATCTCGCCAGCCACCACGTGCACGAACGACTCGAGGTCCGATCGGAAGACGAAGTTTCCGCGTGGTCGCTTGTCGTCATCCAGATCCGGTCGCCCGCCGGTGGGGACGGGATAGAACGTCGCGCTCGTGCCCTGCCGTACCAACCCGCCCGCCGCGGGGCCCAGCGCCGCCGCCGCCGCCTGGCCGACGCGATCCTCGGCGCGTTGATATCCGTCAGGGCGCGCCGTCTGCGTGCTGCGCAGCACCTTGATGTCGAGCTGGGTCGGGTCGAGCCGCTCGATCGCGAACTTCAGACCCAGGTCGCGAATCGCGTCCGCATAGATCACGGTCGCGGACAGGATCGCGCCGGCGACCATCGTGCCCAGCACGACGCTCGACAACAGGCGCCAATTCCCGGCCATGCGACGGATCGCGAGAATTGGCAGCGAGCGGTACCGCGTCATCCGGCGCAGTGTACGGGCGCGACCCGCTCGCACACGATCAAACGTGGCCGCCGCGCCCGTGTCCCCGGCTGGAGGCCGGTGACACGCGGACCGCTATACTTCGCGGGTGACACCCCCGAAAGCCACCGCAACCGTCGACCCCGCGACCACCGATGCCACCAACGGCGCCGGATCCGAGGAGGTCGCGCGCAAGCCGCTTCTCGTCATCCTCGACTCGCACGGCATCATCTTTCGCTCGTACTACGCGCTCCGCGACGTGCTCACAGTGCGCCGCACCGGCGAGCCGGTCGCCGCCGTCTTCGGCTACGCGAACAGCCTGCTCACCGTCTTCAACGATCTACAGCCGACGCACGTGATCGCCGCCTGGGACGCGTCGTCTGAGACCTTCCGCAAGCAGACCGACGAGCGCTACAAGGCGAACCGCGAAGCCACGCCCGAGGAACTCGTCCCCCAGTTTGATCGCGTCCGCGAGCTGCTGGACGCGTTCCACATCCCGCTCGTCGAGCGTCCGGGCTACGAGGCCGACGACATCCTCGGCACCTTCGCGCGCCAGGCTGCGGCGCAGGGCATCGACACCATCATCGTCACGCTCGACAATGACATCGTGCAGCTCGTCGAGCCACACGTCCGCGTCTACATGTACCGCCTCTATCAGCGTGACTACGTCATGTATGACGAGGAGGCCGTGCGCGAGCGCTTCGGCTTCGAGCCGCGCCAGATGATCGATTACAAGGCCCTCGTCGGCGACACCTCCGACAACATCCCCGGCGTGAAGGGCATCGGCGAAAAGGGCGCGAAGGCCCTCATCGAGGAGTGGGGCTCGCTCGAGGCGATGATCGAGCACATCGATGAGCTGAAGCCGCCGCGCGCGCAGAAGGCGCTGGTCGCCGGCCTCGATGAGGCGAAGCTCTCGAAGGAGCTGGCGACCATCGTCACCGAGGTGCCCGACCTCGAACTCTCGCTCGACGGTGCGCTGCTGCAGGACTACGACCGCGAGCGCGTGCTCAAGCTCTTCCAGGAACTGGAGTTCCGCTCGCTGATGAACCGGCTCCCGGAGTCGACCCGCAGCGCCACGACGGAGCCTGTCGTCGGTCTCGCCGCCGCCGGAAACTACGAGGCCGTCACGCAGCCCGCGCAGCTCGCGGCGATGGTGAAGGCGATCCGCAAGGCCGGCCGCTTCTCGATCGAGGTGATCGCGGACGACGCGCACCCGATCCGCGCCGCGGACAGCCTTGTCGGGGTCGCGCTCTCCTGCGAAGCCGAGCACGCCTGGTACGTGCCGTTCGGCCACCGCGATCCCGCCGCCGAGGAACAACAGCAGTCGCTGCTCGAGCCGGTCGAGGAGCCGCAAGCCGCCACCGAGCAGCTCCCGCGAGCGGCCGTCCTCGAGGCCCTGCGCCCGCTCCTCGAAGACCCGGCGCTCAAGCGCATCGGTCACGACGTCAAGTTCGCATTGCTCGCGCTTGCCGGGACCGACGGAGGTACCTGGGCGCACTCGGTCGACTTCGATACCCAGGTCGCCGCCTACCTGCTTGGCGACCTGAACATGACGCTTCAGAAGCTCGCGTTCGACCGCCTCGGCGCAGAAACCGTCGAGCCGAAGGACTTCCTCGGCACCGGGCGCAAGGCGATCCCGTTCGCGGATGCATCGGTCGAGGACGTCACCCGCTACGCCGCCAGCAACGCGGACTACGTCGTCCGCCTCGAGGCGGTGCTCGCCGAGCAACTCAAGGAGAGCAACCTCGAATCGGTGTTCAACGACATCGATCTCCCGCACATCCCGGTGCTCGCGCGGATGGAACAGTTCGGCGTCGCCCTCGATACCTCGGTGCTCGCGAGGCTGTCGGTCGACCTCGTCGAGCGCATCGCCCAGGCCGAGCGCGAGTCGTACGCGGCCGTCGGCCACGAGTTCAAGCTGGGGTCGCCGCAGGAACTCTCGCAGGTGCTGTTCGAGGAGCTGGAGCTTCCGCACACCCGCAAGACGAAGACCGGCTACACCACCGACGCCGACGCGCTCGGCGCGCTGCGCGAGGCGCACCCGGTCATCAACGCGGTCCTCACCTGGCGCGAACTGACCAAGATCAAGTCGACCTACGTCGACTCGCTGCCGCTTCAGGTGAACCCGCGCACCAACCGCGTGCACACGATCTTCTCGCAGTCGACCGCGGCGACCGGCCGGCTCTCCTCGAACGACCCGAACCTACAGAACATCCCGGTCCGCACGGAACTGGGCCAGGAGGTGCGCCGCGCCTTCATTGCCCGCGACTGCGGCGAGGATCCGATCCTCTTCTCGATCGACTACTCGCAGATCGAACTGCGCGTCCTTGCTCACGTCGCTGGCGACGACGGCCTCCGCGATGCCTTCGATCGCGGTCTCGACATCCACGCAGCCACCGCGGCCAACGTCTTCCACGTCGACCTCGCCGATATCACGCCGGACATGCGGCGCCGCGCGAAGGTCTTCAACTTCGGTGTCCTCTACGGGCTCACCGCCTTCGGGCTCTCCCAGCGCGAGGGCGTCGACTTCGACGAGGCCAACGCCTTCATCGACGCCTACTTCGAGGCCTATCCGAAGGTTCAGGAGTGGCGCGAGCGAACCGTCGAGGAGACCCGCAAGCGCGGCTACGCGGAGACGCTGACCGGCCGCCGTCGTCCGATCCCGGACCTCTATTCCGGCAACCGCAACATCCGCCAGGCCGCGGAGCGCATCGCGATCAACATGCCGATCCAGGGCACCGCCTCCGACATCATCAAGATCGCGATGAACAACATCGATCGCGAGCTGATCGCGCGGCGCGAGGGTGGCATGCTCGCCCGCATGGTTCTGCAGGTGCACGACGAACTGATTTTCGAACTGCCCCGCGCCGAGTTGGACGACGTCCGCGAGGTCGCCCGGCGCCTCATGCCCTCGATCGAACTCGCCGTCCCGCTCGACCTCGACGAGAAGCTCGGCACCTCCTGGGGCGACTTCGAATGATCGCGGCGGCCCCGCGCGCGCTGTCGCACCCTTCCCGCTGATGCCCGAACTTCCCGAGGTCGAGACCACCCGCAAACAGCTCGCGCCGGCGATCCTCGGTCGCAGGATCGCGTCCGTAGCGATCCACCCCGGCGCCGAGCGTCTCGCGATCACCCACGCCCCGCGTGACCTCGAAACCGCGCTCACCGGGCGCACCATCGAGGCGCTCGATCGGCACGGCAAGTACCTGCTCGCCCGCCTCGATGACGGCCGCACCTGGGTGCTGCACCTGCGGATGAGCGGCTCGCTCGTGGTCGCGGCCAGCGACGCACCGCACCGCTACGAGCGCGGCCGCGTCACCTTCGAGGACGGCACCGTCCTCCGCTTCAACGACCTCCGGAAGTTCGGCACCTGGCACCTCGTCGAGGATCAGCGCGACGCGATGCCGAACGTCGGCCCGGACGCGCTCTCGCCGGAGTTCACCGCCCCCTGGCTCCGCAAACAGCTCGCGCGGCGCTCGGTCGCCGTCAAGTCCGCGCTGCTCGATCAGAAGGTCGCCGCCGGCGTCGGCAACATCTACGCCGATGAGGCCTGCTACATCGCCGGTATCGACCCGCGTGCCCCCGCCAACTCCCTTGGTCCGCGTCGCGTCACCCGCCTCCACGCTGCCGTGATCGAAGCCCTCGAACGGTCGCTCGCCGATGGCGGCACCAGTTTTTCGGACTACCTCGATGGCCTCGGCGGCGAGGGATTGCACCGCGTCAGGGTTCACGTGTTCCGCCGTGAGGGTGAACCCTGCGATCGCTGTAGATCGATCATTCGGAAGCTCCGCCTCGGCGGGCGTGGGACCCACTATTGTCCCGGCTGTCAGCGTTTGTGAGCGATATCACGCTTCGGGAACAACCCGGTTGCTACGTCCGATAGCGCGCTGCTACGTTGCTCAGAGTCCCCGGGCGGGGTCCTCCTCTTAGGCGGCGGGTGGCGGCCGTGATCGTTGTTGTTGCACTCGCGGTGCTCGTGGTGGCCATCGTTGGCTACGTCAGCATCGCGATCTTCTTTGCGGACGTGTACACGCGCTCGAAATGGCGCCGTGTCCAGGGAACGCCGGGCGATCTTGGCCTGCGATTTCAGGACGTCCAGTTCCTCACGGTCGATCAGATCACCCTCAATGGCTGGTTTCTCGAATCCCCCGGCGCCCGCGCGACCGTGATCCTGATCCACGATCGCCACGGCACGCGTGCCGATGCCGATCACGGGCTGCTCCAACTCCAGGCCGACTACGTCCGGCGCGGCTTCAATGTCTTCGCGTTCGACCTCCGCGGTCGTGGCGAATCCGCCGGACGGCGTGACCACCTCGGCACCACCGAACAGCTCGATATGCGTGCCGCCATCGCCTACGTGCGCCGGCGCGTCGGCCAGCTGCCGATGGTGCTGCATGGCTTCGGCTTCGGCGCCGCGCTCGCCCTCGAGGCGACGCCCGGGGTTCCCGAGGTCGCCGGCGTCATCGCCGACTCTCCGGTCGCCTCGATGCGCGACCTGCTCCGCTACGAGCACCCACGCCTCCCCGAACACCTCTTCAACGCCTCCTGCTGGTTCGCCCGTCGGCTCTTCGACGCCGATCCCTACTCGCTCGCGCCGATCGAGGTGGTCGACCAGATCGCCGTCCCGATCCTCTTCATCCACGCTCAAGCCGATCACGAGGTCCCGGAGTCGCACGCGCTCAACCTCGCCGCCGCATCGCTCAACGATCGCCACGAAATCTGGGCGCTCCACGATCACAACGGCCACTGCTGCTACTACCCGGAGCACCCGCGCGAGTACATGACCCACTGCATCGCCTTCATCGACCGCATCGTGCCCGCTCGACTGCTGACGCCGCTGCCCGACAGCATCACGTCGCAGTCCAGTAGCGCCGGCTAGCCGCCGCCCACGACATGGTTCATCGGGACGCCCTCACGGACGTCGCGGGGATCCGCGTCGGTCACTGGACCAATCGTCGCTCCGCCACCGGCTGCACTGTCGTCCTTTGCCCACCCGGCACCGTCGGCGGCGTCGACGTGCGCGGGGCCGCGCCCGGCACCCGCGAGACGGAGCTGCTCCGCCCCGGCAACCTGATCGAGGAAGTGCACGCCATCCTCCTCTCCGGCGGCTCCGCCTTCGGCCTCGACGCCGCTACCGGCGTGATGGAAGAGCTGGCCGCCCGCGGTGTCGGGCTTAACTTCCGAGGCAACGTCGTCCCGATCGTCCCAGCCGCCATCCTCTTCGACCTCGGCGTTGGTCGGCCCGCCCATCCCAACGCCGATTCCGGCCGTCGCGCGTTGCGCCGTGCCACCGGTGGCGCCATCGAGGTCGGCTCGGTCGGCGCCGGCACCGGCGCCAGCGTCGCGAAGCAGGGCGGCATCGACCGCGCGATCAAAGGTGGAATCGGCACCGCCAGCGAACGGCTTGATACCGGCGTGATCGTCGCCGCACTCGCCGCCGTGAACGCCGTCGGCTCAATCCGCGATCCGCGGGACGGCGCGATCGTCGCCGCCCCGCGTGACGACGAACGTGGCTTCCTCGATCTGGACGCGATCCTCCGTGTCGGCGTCCAACCACCCGACGCCGATGCCTCGAATCCTCCGCAATCGACGGATGCAACGGAGTCGGCGGAGAACACCACGCTCGCGGTCGTGGCAACGAACGCGCGCCTCACGAAGACTCAGATCAACCGCATCGCCACCGTCGCCCACGACGGCTTCGCCTCCACGATCTGGCCGGTGCACACCCGCTCCGACGGCGACGTGATCTTTGCCCTCGCCACCGGCGAGTTCGAGGTGGACGCCGCCGGCTACCGCGCCGTCGAGGCGTTCGCCGTCCGTGCCGTCGAGCGGGCGGTGCTCAACGCCATCCGCTCCGCCACCCCGATCGCCGGTCTCCCATCCGCCACCGAATGGGCGACCCGCTAACCCCTCCGGCCAGCATTGACGCGGCGATCCGGGCTCCTATACTGAAATTGTCAGTCGACCATTCAAGTGGCGACAAGACGCAGATTCACTTCGAGTTGGCTGCTGACTGGCACATGAACCGCTTGGATCCCCCGGGACTGAGACGGAGGCGAATGATGACGAAGCGCGTTCAGGTCCGCGACCTTCAGCGGATGCGCGACCGTGGTGAGCCGATCACGATGCTCACCGCATACGACTACCCCACCGCACGAATGGCCGACGACGCCGGGATTCCGATCCTGCTCGTTGGCGACACCCTCGGCATGGTTGTCCTCGGCTACGACTCAACGGTGCCGGTCACCCTCGATGACATGATCCACCACGGCAAAGCCGTCGTCCGCGGTGCGGGCAATGCCCACGTCGTCGTCGACATGCCGTTCGGCACCTACCAGGCCGGCTGGCAGGACGCGCTCCGCAACGCGACGCGCATCATGCAGGAGACCGGCTGTGGCTCCGTGAAGCTCGAGGGCGGGCAACGCTCCGCCGAGACCGTCCAGCGACTCGTCGAGGCCGGCATCCCGGTGATGGGCCACATCGGCCTCACGCCCCAGTCCGTTAACCAGACCAGCGGCTTCCGCGTGCAGGGCAAGACCCCGCGCGACGCCGTGCACCTGATCAACGACGCGAAGGCCCTCGCCGAGGCGGGTGCCTACGCCATCGTGCTCGAACTCGTCCCGACTGCCCTCGCGCAGATGATCACGCAGCGCGTGCCTGTGCCAACCATCGGCATCGGCGCTGGCCCGTTCTGCAGCGGACAGGTGCAGGTCTGGCACGACATCCTCGGCCTCTACGATGACCTCAAGCCACGGCACGCGCGCCGCTTCGCCGAACTTGGCGTCGCCACCCGCGAGGCAATCGGCACCTACCGCGAGCAGGTCGAGGCGCGCCAATTCCCCACCGCCGACGAGTCCTTCTACATGGACGAGCACGCCCTGGAGCTGATCAAGGCGCTGCTCCCCGAGTTGGACGGCGACCTCAGCGATGCCCAGCGCATCCTCGCGGAGCACGACCTCAAGTTGATCGCGCGCGCGACGGAAACGGCGCCCGCAGCCCAGGCGCCGCCAGCGTCGGGGGCCTCGGACAACGCCAGCTCGCCGCCCGCTCGTTAGATTCGAGGCTCCTCGTGCAGATCGCGCGCACCATCGCGGAGTTCCGGGCCGCGCGCGCGGGCCTGCCGGGTCCGGTCGGGCTCTTCCCGACGCTCGGCGGCATCCACGCCGGCCACCTCGCGCTGGTTGACCAGGCGCGCGCCGAGAACGCCAGTGTCGTCGCCACGCTCTTCCTCAACCCCACCCAGTTCGCGCCGTCCGAGGATCTCGATCGCTATCCGGCCAACGAGGCGAACGACCTCGCACAACTCGAGGCGCACGGCGTCGATCTCGTGCTCGCCCCACCGCGCGCCGAGATCTACCCCGATGGCTTCGCCGTCACGGTCCACGTCGGCGGCGTCTCGGAACGCCTCGAGGGCGCTCGTCGCCCCGGGCACTTCGATGGCGTCACCACCGTCGTCCTCAAGCTCCTCAACATCACCTCGCCGGACCGCGCCTACTTCGGCGAGAAGGACGCACAGCAGCTCCGCGTCATCCGCCAGCTCGTGCGCGACCTCGATCTGCCGGTCGACATCGTCGCCTGCCCGACCGTCCGCGATCCGGACGGACTCGCGCTCTCCTCGCGGAACGCCTACCTCTCGCCGGAGGAACGCACCGCCGCGCTCGCGATCTCCCGAGGGCTCCAACTCGCCTCGGACGCGTTCGGCGCCGGCGAACGCAACGCCGACAACCTGCGCTACCTCGTCGAAAAGGAACTCGAGGGACAGCTACTCATCCGACCGGACTACGTGTCGCTCGCCGACGACGAAGCGCTTCAGGAATTGGAGGGTGAGGTGAGCGGCCTCGCCCTGCTCTCCGTCGCCGTTCACATCGGCTCGACGCACCTGATCGACAACATCACGCTGGGCGACGGACTCTAGCCGCGTCGCGAACCCCACTTCGGCCCGCCATGGCGGTCTGATAGCATAATCGCGGGTTCCGCGAACCCTGATGAGCGTTATCAAGAACGGCGGAGGCGCTGCTTGTCTGGGCACTCCAAATGGTCATCAATCAAGCACAAGAAGGGCAAGATCGACGCGAAGCGCGGTCAGCTCTTCACTAAGCTCGCCCGTGACATCACCATGGCCGCCCGCACCGGCAATGACCCGGAGATGAACGCGGGGCTGCGCCTCGCCATCAGCAAGGCCAAAGACGCCAACATGCCCAGCGCCAACATCGAGCGCGCGATCCAGCGCGGTGCCGGTGGCGGCGACGCCGACAACCTCGCCGAAGTCACCTACGAGGGCTATGGGCCCGGCGGCACCGCCGTCATCGTCGACACCGTCACCGACAACCGCAATCGCACCGTCGCCGAACTCCGCCTCGCCTTCTCGCGCGGTGGCGGCAACCTCGCCGAGAACGGCGCTGTCGCCTGGCAATTCGAGGCCCGTGGCTCGATTACCGTCAGCGCCGTCGGTCAGGACCCTGACGAAATCCAGCTCATCGCCATAGAGGCGGGCGCGCTCGATGTCGAGGCCGCCGACGACGGGACGACCGTCGAGGTCATCACCGAGCCGACCAGCACCGAAAGCATCCGCGAGGCGCTCACCGCCGCCGGTTTCACCGTCGAAGACGCCGATCTCGTGAAGATGCCGCAGAACACCGTCGAACTCGACGAGCCCACCGCCATCTCCACCCTCAAACTGCTCGAACGGCTCGATGACCTCGATGACGTCTCGAAGGTCCATTCCAACGCCGTCTTCCCAGATTCAGTGCTCGAAGCTGCGGCGGGGTAGCGGTAGCGAGGGCAAGCGTGGATTCCACGCCGAGGTG
This sequence comes from Chloroflexota bacterium, assembly GCA_027593235.1. Taxonomy (GTDB): domain Bacteria; phylum Chloroflexota; class Dehalococcoidia; order UBA2979; family UBA2979; genus UBA6627. The sequence continues at coordinate 26,738 of JAQCIU010000016.1, read as the reverse complement.
ACTGCGATGACCCGGCGCGTGCTGGGCGTCGATCCTGGATTGACCATCACCGGCTGGGGCATCGTCGACGGTGACGGAGCCACCGGAACGCTGGTCGATTGCGGTGTCATCAAGACGCGCCCGAAGGCCCCCCGCGCTTACCGACTGCGGGAAATTGCTGACGGCATCCGCACCATCATCCGCGATTATGGACCTGCGGAATTAGCCGTTGAGCAACAATTCGTCGCGCTCAACGTGCGTTCCGCCATGGTGATCGGCGAGGCTCGTGCCGCCGCCATGATCGCCGCGGCGGATGCCGACATCCCGGTGTTCGAGTTCGCGCCCACCTCGGTCAAGCAATCCGTGACCGGCTGGGGCGGTGCTCCCAAGGAACAGGTGCAGCAAATGGTCGCCGTCCAACTCGGTCTCACGGAACTCACCGGGCCACTCGATATCTCTGACGCCCTCGCGGTCGCGCTGACGCGGCTCGGCGACATCAGGCTCGAACTGGCACTGGCCCGCTCATGATCGTCTCGCTCTCGGGCAAGCTCGCCCGCTGGGACGGCGAATCGGCCAGCGCCTGGCTCGAGGTGGGCGGCGTTGGTTACGAGGTGCTGATCCCCGCCTTCGCGCACCACTGGATCGCCGCGATCCCGCTCGGCGACGAACTGAAGCTGTTCACCTTCTACCACGTCTCGGAACGCCAGCCCGCGCCGCTGCTGATCGGCTTCCAGCATCGCCAGGAGCGCGAGTTCTTCCGGAAGTTCATCAACGTCCCGGAAGTCGGTCCCCAGAAAGCCGTCCGCGCGCTCACTTTCCCCGTGTCCGATATCGCCCGCTGGATCGAGGCAGAGGACGTGGTCGCCCTCCGCCAGCTCCCCGGCATCGGTCAGCGGCTCTCGCAGACCATCGTCGCCAACCTCCACGGCAAGCTGACGCAGGAGGCGCTCCTCCGCAGCGCGGACAAGACCGCCACCCCCGTGTCCGACGCGATGGGCGAGCTGTACGCCGATGCGGTCGGCGCGCTCGAAACGCTCCAGTACTCGCACCGTGAGGCAGAGCAGCTCGTCACCACGACGCTGCGCCAGCAGCCCGAGATTGCCGGCATCGAGGAGCTGCTCCGCGCCATCCTCGCACAGCAGGCTCCGGCCTAGGTCCGGCAGACGTACCCGTGACGATCACTCGCGATCGCTGGCCCACGCTCCTCGGACTCATCGGGGCAGTCGCTCTGCTCGTGCTCTTCGGTGCTGGTAGCCAGCTCCGCGAGATCGGCTGGACGACTGGCTCCTTCCTCGGACTGGATATCGCCGCCTGGAGCCTCGCAACGACCTTTCTCACGATCTGCCTGATCGTCCAGATCCTCCTCAACTCGCGCGCCACCCTCGATCGCGAGCGACGCCTCGTCGATGTCGCCGCCAACCTGCGTGAAACCAGCGCCGAGCTGGAACGGCTCGCCAAGATCGATCCGCTGACCGGCGTGCTCAACCGCCGGGCACTGTTCGATCGCCTCGGCGCCGAGTTCCGCCGCTCCCGTCGCTACGGCCGCTCGCTCACCGTGCTGATGATCGACATCGATCACTTCAAGCAGGTCAACGACGGCTACGGGCACGCGACCGGTGACGCCGTGCTCACCGCCTGCGCCCGTCAGATGGCGAGCAACATCCGCGAATCCGACGAGATCGGCCGCTACGGCGGCGAGGAGTTTGCCGTCATCCTCCCCGAGACCGCGCTCGCCGACGGCGCGATCGTCGCGGAGAAGCTCCGCGCCGGCATCGAGGCCCTGCGTGTCCCCGTTCCGGACGGCGGCGCTGCTGTACAGGTCACCGTCTCCGTTGGCGTCGCCGCGATCCCCGATCTCGCGACCACCGACGAACAAGCGCTGCTCAATCGTGCCGACGAGGCCCTCTACGCCGCCAAGAACAGCGGCCGCGATCGCGTCATCCTCGCCGATCCGTGGCTCCCGAGGCCGCTCCAGCAGCCCGCGGGCTAGCGCCCGGAAGCGCCGAGGGCGACCGGTCCGCCTACCTCGATGCGCCGCCCGGCTCCCTTGCCCGGAGCCGTACACTGGATGCTTGGAGGGTTGCCGTTTTGACCACGACCGCACCCGAACCGGCCACCGAAGCGCCGCAGCCGAAGCCGTCACGGCCATTCGAGATCGTCTCCGATTTCAAGCTCATGGGCGACCAGCCACGCGCGGTCGATGAGCTGGTCGCAGGCCTCGAGGCGGGCGAACGCGCGCTGACGCTTCTTGGCGCCACCGGCAGCGGCAAGACGTTCACGATGGCGAACGTGATCGAGCGCTACCAGCGCCCCACGCTCGTGCTCGCCCCCAACCGCACCCTCGCCGCGCAGCTCGTCAGCGAGTTCCGCGAAGTGCTGCCGCATAACGAGGTGCAGTACTTCGTCTCCTACTACGACTACTACCAGCCCGAGGCCTACATCCCGCGGACCGACACCTACATCGCGAAAGACGCGGACATCAACGAAGAGATCGACAAGATGCGCCACGCCGCGACGCGGGCGCTCTTCGAACGGCGCGACATCGTGATCGTCGCCTCGGTCTCCTGCATCTACGGTCTCGGCGAGCCGGGCGAATACCAGTCGTTCGTCGTGCGGCTCTTCAAGGGCCGCCACGTCAACCGCGGCTCGCTGATCCGCCAGCTCATCGACATGCAGTACGCGCGCAACGACCTCAACCTGATCCGCGGCACCTTCCGCGTCCGCGGTGACTCGCTCACCATCTACCCCGCCTACGAGGACCTCGCGATCCGCGTCGACTTCTTCGGCGACGAGGTCGAGCAGATCGTCACGCTCGACCCGCTCACCGGCGAGATCCTCCGCGAGGCCGATGAAACCGCGATCTATCCCGCGAAGCACTTCGTCACCTCGAAGGACCGGCTGGCCGCCGCGATCGAATCGATCGAAACCGAACTCGCCGAGCAGATCCCCGGCCTCCGCGCCGAGGGCAAGCTGCTCGAGGCCCAGCGGCTTGAGGAGCGCACCCGCTACGACCTCGAGACCATGCGCGCCGCCGGCTACTGCTCCGGCATCGAGAACTACTCGCGGCACCTCGCGGGGCGTCCACCCGGATCGACGCCCTGGACCCTGTTGGACTACTTCCCCGACGACTGGCTCGTCTTCATCGACGAGTCGCACATCTCCGTGCCGCAGGTTCGCGGCATGTTCCTCGGCGACCGTTCGCGCAAGGAGACCCTTGTCGAGTTCGGGTTCCGGCTGCCGTCCGCGCTCGACAACCGCCCCCTGAACTTCGAGGAGTTCGAGGACCACATCAACCAGGTTGTCTACGTCTCCGCGACGCCCGGCCCATACGAACGCGCCAATGCGGCGCGCACCGTCGAACAGGTGATCCGCCCGACCGGCATCGTCGATCCCGAGGTCGAAGTGCGGCCGACGAAGGGACAGATCGACGACCTGCTCGCGGAGATCCGCGATCGGGTCGACCGCAAGGAGCGGACACTCCTCACGACGCTGACGAAGAAGATGTCCGAGGATCTGAACGACTACCTGCAGGAGATGGGCGTGAAGTCCATGTACCTGCACTCCGAGATCGACACCCTCGAGCGCATCGACATCCTCCGTGACCTGCGGATCGGCGTCTACGACGTCGTCGTCGGCATCAACCTGCTCCGCGAGGGCCTCGACCTCCCGGAGGTGTCGCTCGTCTGCATCCTCGATGCCGACAAGGAGGGATACCTGCGGTCGGGCGGATCGCTGATCCAGACGATCGGTCGCGCGGCCCGGCACCCCCGTGGTCGCGTCATCATGTACGCCGACAAGATCACCGACTCGATGCGGCACGCCCTCGATGAAACCGATCGACGCCGCGAGAAGCAGCGCGCCTACAACGAGGAACACGGCATCACGCCGCAGGGCATCGAGAAGACGATCCGCGACATCAACGACCAGATGCGCAGCCAGGTCGCCGAGGAGGAGGCGCCGTACACAGCCACCTCCGAACTCCCCCGCGACGAGCTCACACGCCTGGTCAAGGAGATCGAGCGCCAGATGAAGGATGCCGCGAAGAACCTGGAGTTCGAGCGCGCGGCGCTCCTCCGCGATCAGGTGGTCGAACTCCGTCGCGAGCTGATCGGCGCCGATGCCACCCAGGGCCTGCGATCACTCGCCGCCGAGACGAAGCGCCCCGAGCCGCGCAAAATCCGAGGTGGACGCAGCCGCTCCGGCCCCGGAAGCCGCCGCTAAGGCCGCTCCGATGGCGAGCCAGATCGTCGCAATGGGCGGCGGCGGGTTCTCGATGGAGGACGATCGCCTCCTCGATGACTACATCCTCGCGCTGACCGGTCGCGACCGCCCGCGCGTCGGCTTCGTGGGCACCGCCAGCGGCGATCACCCGAGCTATATCGAGAAGTTCCACGCCGCGCTCTCGGATCGTGCCGAGACGTCGGATCTGCGGCTGTTCTCCGAGCCCTCACACGACCCGGCGGTGTGGTTCGCCGCTCAGGACGTGATCTACGTCGGAGGCGGCTCCACGGCCAACCTGCTCGCTGTCTGGCGCGTGCACGGCCTCGATCGCCTCGCACGGGCGGCATACGAGGCCGGCACCATCCTCTGCGGCGTCAGCGCCGGCGCGATCTGCTGGTTCCAGGGCGGGACCACGGACTCGTTCGGGCCGCTCCGCGCGCTCCACGATGGCGTCGGGATCCTCGAAGGGTCGTTCACCCCGCACTACGACGGCGAGGCCGATCGACGCCCGGCGCTCCGCAGGGCGATCGAGGAGGGGCTACCGGCCGGTCTCGCGGCCGACGACTACGCCGCCGCCCACTTCGTCGATGGCCAACTGCACGCCGCGGTCGCCTCCCGCGAGGGCGCTCGCGTCTACCGGGTCGCCCTCGGTGCTGACGGGTTCACCGAGGAAGCCCTGGCAACGCGGTTCCTGGCATAAGAAAACGGCCAACTCGGTTGAGTTGGCCGTTCCGGTTTCAAGGTGCCTCGCTTGACCGCGACTCGAGTTCCGAGGGAACTCAGGAGCCGGGGCGAGCCTCTGGCTCAGGTGTTCGCGGATACGAGACTGACCTCGTGACCTGAAGTCCGCTGGTGATTACACACTGGGCCTCCAATCGTCCCCACCCAGGCCTCGCGATTCGCGTTCCCGGATGTCCGCTTCGGTGCTCTTTCCGTTTCCTCTTCTTCCAGAGTCATTATAGCAGATCTGAGTCGTAACGCATCAGATCAAGGCGCTCCGTCGGGCACTGTTCCGCAGGCTCCGTAGGGATAGCGAGCACTGCTAGTCGTCGTCGAACGCCTTCGGGAACCGCAGCAGCTTCGTGCTCGGCTCGCGTTCCGGCTCGTCTTCGGCGACCACCCCCGCTGGTACCGGCTCGAAGTCGGCGGCGGCCGCCATCAGCGACGTGCTTTCATCGCCGAGCAGCACCCGTCGCGAGCTGGTGCCATCGCCCGAGGCCACAATCCCACGGTCCTCAAGTTCGTCCATCGTCCGTGCCGCGCGCGGGTAGCCGATCCGCAGCTTGCGTTGCAACATCGAGGTCGAAAGCGTCTCGTGCTCGCGCGCGAGTTCGATCGCCTTCTGGATCAGCGGATCCTCCTCGTTGGCGCCGTCGACACCCATCTGCTCGACCTCGCGCTCCGCGTCGCGGAGCAGCGCGTCGTGCTTCTCCGGCTGCAGGTTCGCGAACCGGTCCGCCGTCCAGAAGCCGACGATCGCGCGGATCTCCTCGTCGCTGACGTAGACGCCCTGGACACGCTTCGGCTTCTGCTCGTCCGGCGGCACGTACAGCATGTCCCCGCGACCCAGCAGCTTCTCCGCGCCACCCTGGTCCAGCACCGTGCGCGAGTCCACCGAGGACGCCACCGCGAACGCGATACGCGTCGGGAAGTTCGCCTTGATCAGCCCCGTGATCACATCCACCGAGGGCCGTTGCGTCGCGACGACCAGGTGAATCCCGGTTGCCCTCGCGAGCTGTGCCAGCCGCACAAGCTGCTGCTCGACCTGGTAGGGAGCGGCGATCATCAGGTCCGCCAGCTCGTCGATCACCACCACCCAGTAGGCCATCGGCGATCGCCCGGCGACCTTCGTGTTGTAGCTCTTGATGTTTCGGACGCCCACCTTCGCGAACTTCCGGTAGCGCGACTCCATTTCGTTGATCACGGCCTGCAGCGTGCCGACCACCTGATCCATCTCCACGATGATCCGTGAGAACGCCAGGTGCGGAATCTCCGCGAAGTCCGCCAGCTCCACCCGCTTCGGGTCGATCATCACCAGTCGCAGTTGTTCCGGTGAGAGGTGCATCAGCAGCCCGCTGATGATCGAGTTCAGGCAGACCGACTTCCCGGCGCCGGTCGCACCCGCGATCAGCACGTGCGGCATCGTCGCCAGGTCCGCCACCACCGGATCGCCGGACACGCCGGCTCCGAGGGCGATCGGCAGTGCGTATTTGCCCAGCGCGCGCTGGAACTCCGGCGACTCCATCACCCCGCGCATCGATACGGTCGAGGTGTTCGCGTTTGGCACCTCGATCCCGACCATCGGTTTGCCCGGTACCGGTGCCTCGATCCGCAGCGCCGGAGCCGCGAGCGCTAGCGCCAGGTCGTTCTGCAACGCCGTGATCCGGTTCACCCGGATCCGCGTCCGCGACACCTCCACCTGGTTCGTCTTCGGATTGCCGTCGGTGTCGAGGATTGGGCGTCCCGTCGCGTCGCGCTCGGTCACCAGCTTCGTCTTCACATCCCAGCCCGGCTCAACGCCGAACTGCGTGACCGTCGGGCCCTCGTTGATCTGCACGACCGTCGAATCGACACCGAACGAATCGAGCGTGTCGACGATCAGCTGCGCCCGGCGCGCGTTGTCGACCGTCCGCGACTCGCGACCGACCTCTTCGCCCAGCAGCGTGGTCGGTGGGAGCTGCCAGCCATCCGCCGAATGGCGCAGCTCGTCCGCCGGCGTCTCCATGTCCATCTCGATCTGCTTCGCGGGCCGCCCGTCGTGCTCCTCTTCTTCCTCGTCCTCGCCGGCCTCGCCTGCTACCGCCGCCGCCAGCTCCGGGGTCGCCGGCCCCGCGATCTCTGCGATCGCGTCTACGCGGCGCAGCCGCCGAGGTGCTGGCACCTCGATCTCCGGATCCGCGTCGTCTGCGCGCCGGAAGAGCCGGGTCAGCGGCCTCGCCAGCAGCGCCAGGCCGCGGCCGATCGGCCGGTGCAGTTCTTGCTGCCAGACCCAGCGGAACGATCGGCCAATCGCGCCCGGCGTCGCGCGGAGCAGCGCCGCCGCGGTCCGTGGCCAGAGCAACGTGTAGCCAACCACCGCCAGCAGCAGCCAGATCGCGACCCCGACCGGCCAGCCGGCCAGCGCGCGTCCCAGTTCACCGCCGGCCGAGTGCACGCCGAGGTCGATGTCACCAACGCTACGGTCGGGGTACCAGCGTCCCAGCACGCCCGCGATCACCAGCAACAGCGCGAACGCGCCAGCCAGGTGGCGGCGCTGCTCGCGAATCCAGTCGGTACGGCGGAACGCGATCAGCAGTCCGGACGACGCCAGGATGGCGACCAGCGTGAACACGTGGAGCCCCAGGCCGCGCACCAGCTCGTCGCGCGCATCGGCGACCACCCCGGCCAACGGCAGAACAAACGGCAGCGCCGCGGCCGCAAGGACCACCAGCACCGTGCCGATCAGTTCGGGTCGGGCCAGAAAGCGGCTCACGCCGCTCAGACCAGGAATCGAGCCGCGTCGACCGCGGCGGGATGTGCGAGCCATCGCGCTCTCCTCGTACGTTCGGGCCCGCCTCCGAACGCACTGGTGTCTCTTGCTTCACCTGCCCGGTGTTGCTAGCTCAAACCTCCAACATCACCGGCAGCACCAGTGGCCGCCGGTGGGTGCGCTCATACAGGTAGCGCGCCAGATCGTCCTTCAAGTTGTCGTGAAGCTGGCGCCAGTTCACGGATCGTGACTCGCCACCCAGCATATCGATCACGATCCGACGGGCGCCATCGTAGATCTCCGCCTCGTCGTCCGGCCCGATGAACCCGTGCGACATCACCTCGGGCGGGCCGGTCAACGTCCCGTCGCGCCGGTCGACCGCTGCCACGATCACCAGCATCCCGTCCGTCGCGAGGTGCGCGCGGTCGCGCAGCACGACGTGGTCGATGTCGCCCACGCCCAGCCCGTCGACGTAGATGTAGTCCGCCGAGATCTGATCCACGATGTCCGCGTCGTCGTCCGTGATCTCGAGGACATCGCCATCCTCGAGAACGAACGCGTTGTCCGCCGGCATCCCCAGTTGCAGCGCGAGTTGCGCGTGCAGCACCAGGTGCCGGTACTCGCCGTGAATCGGCACGAAGTACTTCGGCCGCACGATCCGGTGAATGATCTTCAATTCCTCGCGCGACGCGTGCCCGCGCACGTGGACGTCGTCGATCCGGCTGTAGATCACGTTCGCGCCCGCTTGGAACAGCAGGTTGATGTTCCGCGACACCGACTTCTCGTTGCCGGGCACCGGGTTCGAGGACAGCACGACCGTGTCGTCCTCCTGGATCGTTAGATGCTGGTGCGACCCGTTCGCGATCCGCGTCAGCGCCGCGTTCGGTTCGCCCTGTGACCCGGTGCAGATGATCACCGTCTTGTGCGGCGGATGCGATCGCATCTCGCGCACCGACATCAGCACCTGATCGGGCGCCTCGAGGTACCCGAGGTCACGTGCCATCTGCACGTTGTTCACCATCGAGCGGCCCGTGACGAAGACCCGCTTCTCGTGCTTCACCGCCGCGTCCAGCACCATCTGCACGCGCGAAATCAACGAGGCGAACGTCGTCACGATCACGCGCCCCGGCGCGTTCGCGATCGCGTGCTCCAGCCGCTCCGCCACGATCTGCTCCGAGGGCGTGTAGCCCTCGACCTCGGCGTACGTGGAGTCCGCGCAGAGCAGCAGCGCGCCGTCGCGACCCACCTCGGCCAGTCGCGTCAGGTCCGTGTGCTGCCCCATCACCGGGGTGTGGTCGATCTTGAAGTCGCCCGTGTGCACCACGGACCCCAGCGGCGTGTCGATAATCATCCCGGCGGAGTCCGGAATCGAGTGCGACACCGAGAAGAACTCGACGGAAAAGTCGCCAATCGAGATCGACTGCCCCGGTTCGACCACCTGGATGTCGATGGCGTCCTGGAGCTTGTGGTCACGCAGCTTGACCTGCAGCAGGCCCCGGGTCAGCCGCGTGCAGAACACCGGCACCGGGAATTCCTTGAGCAGAAACACCGCCGCGCCAATGTGATCCTCGTGGCCGTGCGTGATGAACAGCGCCTTCAGCAGATCCGGATTCTCACGGAGGTAGCTGTAGTCCTGGATGATGATGTCGACGCCCAGGTGCTCGTCGTCGGGGAACATCAGGCCGCAGTCCACGGCGATCGCATCATCGCCGTATTCGTACAGCATCATGTTGCGACCAATGTCGCGCAGGCCGCCGAACGGGATCACCCGCAGCGCCTCGCCGGAGGCGGCCGACGTCACAGTGCGCCTCCCGGACGGCGGTCAGCGACCGGAAAAGCAGAGATAGCGATTGAGGGGTTCACGGCGCTCCTTGTAGCAGCTCGGGAATCTTCGCGAAGTCGGCATGCATGACCTCGCGCAGGCTGCCGTTCCGCAGCGCGGCTGCGGGATGGTACATCGGAATGACATAACGGTCGTCGGCGCGTTTCACCTGGCCATGGATCTGGCTGATCCGCGCGTCCGGAAACCACCGCGCCATCGAAAACCGACCGAGGGTGGCAATCACCTTCGGGTTCACGCGGCGCAGTTGCTCTTCCAGGAAGTCGCCGCAGGTGGCGATCTCCACGGGCTCGGGATCGCGGTTCGCGGGTGGGCGGCACTTCACCACATTAGTGACATAAACGTCAGAGCGCGTCAGGTTGATCCCGCCCAGCAACTGATCGAGGAACTGCCCGGACCGTCCCACGAAGGGGAGCCCCAGCTCGTCCTCACGCTGCCCCGGCGCCTCACCCACGAACATCAAATCAGCCGAAACCGGCCCGGAACCGGGTACGGTTCGCGAGCGGTTGCGCGCCAGCACGCAGTTCGGGCAATCGGCGATCGATTCATAGAGCGGGCGCAACTCCTCGTCGACCTCATACAACGGTCGCAGCGCCGCCGGCGCGTTCGCCATCGGTCCGGACTCCGTCATCGGCGTCTCGGACGAGCGATCGCGGGCCTGAATCGCCATGCTCCACCTCCGCGGCGGCGGGGAGCGTGCCAGTGCGTCACCTCGATAGTACCGGGGTGACCGGGTTCGCTGGGACCCTGTAACAGTAGCATTCTCACCGCGATCACACCAACGTGCGTATACGCGTGATCATTCTCGTCTGACGAACCACGCGAGCACGATTCCGAACATGTAGAGGAAGAACATCGGGCCGCCGACCAGCGTCTGCGTGATCGGATCGGGCGTCGGTGTCGCAATCGCCGAGATCACGAACGATCCCACGAGGGCCCAGCGCCACCAGCCCAGCAACTTCTTCGCGCTGACTACCCCGAACTTCGCGAGGCCCATAATGACGATCGGCGTCTCGAACACCACCCCCATCACCAGCAGTAGCCGCGTCGTCAGGTCCATGTAGCTGCTGATCGTCGGCGCGATCTCCGCGAAGTCTTGGCCGAAGCTGAAGAGGAAGCCGTACGCCGTCGGCAACACCACGAGGTACCCGAACACCAACCCCAGCCCGAACGAGAGCGACGCGCCGATCACCACCGGCAGCACCCAGCGCTTCTCTTGCGGCGTCAGCGCCGGCGTTACGAAGCGCAACGCCTGGTAGATCAGCATCGGCATCCCGAGTGCGATCCCTCCGAGGAGCGCGATCCGGAAGTACGTGACGATGTTCTCCATCGGCGAGATCGCCTGCGCCCGGAAATCCGGGTTCTGCTGCATCGCCGGCTCCAGCAGGAAGTCGATCGCCCGCAGTCCGATGCTCGGTACGAAGAACGGCAGCATCCCAACCACCACGGCCGCCGCTGACCACGTGATCCGGCTACGCAGCTCGAAGAGGTGCTCGAGCAGCGTCATCTCGCCGCCCTCGACGCGCTCCGTTTCGGGCTCCGGCTCGGGCTGCACCTGCGGCGGGGCGGTCGTCGAGGTCACCAGCGCGCTCCGCTAGCTGTCTTCGGCTCGGCGCGACGGACGCACCGAGGGGTCTCGCGTCGCGGTTGATTCGGTGCCATTCGTGCTCGCGGCCGTCGCGCTATCGGTCATCGCCTGTTTGGCGTCCGCGGCGGACTCGGTACCTACGGTGTCCAGATCGTCGCGAATCGCCCGCAGGTCTTCGCGGATCGAGGTCAGCGACCGGAGATCGCCGGTCTCTTCGGTGATCTCCTGCTCGATCTCTTCGACCGCCGCACGCACGTCCTTCATGACCTCGTTGCTGTATTGGCGCGCCAACCGGTACCAGCGACCACCCTGTCGAGCGATCTCAGGAAAGCGCTGGGGGCCGACCACAATCAGGGCCAGCACCAGCACGACCAAGGCTTCGCCTGCTCCGACGCCGAACAAACTCATCTTGTTACATGATACGCAGCGGGCAGCCCAATGGACTGCCCGCTGGTGGATGGCGCCGCGGGTGGGGGAACGGGCTTATTCGATGCCCGCGTCCTTGAGGAAGTCGACCGCGTCCTGCACGGACTGGATCTTTTCGGCGTCCTCATCGGAGATCTCAAGTCCCTCGACGTCGCCACCGAATTCTTCTTCCATCGACATGATCAGTTCGACCAGATCGAGCGAGTCTGCGTTGAGGTCATCGACGAACGACGCACTCAGCGTCACCTCGTCCTCATCGACCCCAAGCTGCTCGACGATCAAACCGCGAATTCGCTCGTAAACAGTGGCCACTACGTCGTCCTTCCCGCCAGCGAAACCAAGAACGCGCTACGAAGGCGCGCTTCCATGGTTCGCCGATTCATTGCGCTCAGCTGCCTCGAGCGCAACCGCCCCGAGGACTCCATTCACGAATCGCCCCGACGACTCAGATCCGTACCCTTTGGCGATCTCAACAGCTTCATTGATCGCAACCCGGAGCGGAGCGCCGCGATTATCAAAGAGCACTTCGTAGATTGCAAGGCGAAGCACGTTGCGATCAACGGGTGCCATCTCGCTGAGTGGAAACGCGGGAGCGTGACGCGAGATCACCTCGTCGATCGTCTCGCGGTGCTCCTCCACGCCCTCGACCAGCGAGCGCGCGAATCCGCGCGCATCAGCATCGAGGTCGGAATCGTCCAGCCGGCGCGCCAGCGCCTCGGCGATCGGGTGCACGTGCTGCTCGCCTTCGAACAGCACCTGGAACGCCAGGATCCGCGAACTGCGGCGGGAACTCGAGGACATATCGCCGCCCCCTACGTCATCACCAGGCCACCATCGACGTTGATCGTCTGGCCTGTGATGTATGCCGCCGCATCCGACGCCAGGAAGGCGACGATCGGCGCGATTTCGCTCGGCTCGGCGTACCGGTCCATCGGGATCCGGCCCTTGATCAGCCCTTTCTGCTCGTCCGACAGGCCCGCCGTCATGTCCGTTTCCACGAACCCCGGCGCCACCGCGTTCACCGTGATGCCGCGCGAAGCCACCTCGAGGGCGACCGATCGCGTGAAGCCGATGATGCCCGCCTTCGCTGCCGCGTAGTTCGCCTGCCCGGCGTTGCCGGACACCCCAACCACCGAGGTGATGTTGATGATCCGGCCCCAGCGCGCGCGCACCATTGGGCGCAGCGCTGCCTTCGTTGCCAGGAACGTGCCCCGCAGGTTGGTGTTCAGCACGTCGTCCCAGGCCGCCTCGGACATCCGCATCACGAGGTTGTCGCTCGTCATCCCCGCGTTGTTCACCAGGATGTCGATGCCGCCGAATGCCTGCTGGCATTCCTTCACGGCGCGGTCCAGGTCCCCGCCTTCGCGCACGTCCGCCTGACAGATCTGGCAACCGACGCCGAAGGCGCGTATCTCGTGCGCCGCGGCCTCCGCCAGCGCGGAGTTCGCGCGGTAGGTGATCAGCACATTCGCGCCGGCGCGCGCCAGCTCGGTGGCGATCGCGCGCCCGATGCCGCGCCCGCCGCCCGTCACCAGCGCGGAACGGCCGCGCAGTGACCGCGGATCCTTGTCGTCTTCGCTCATCCCTCGGCTCCCCCGGCTACATCGGCGGTCAGATCGGCCGCGGATCCGATGGTAATCGTCTTCAGGTCACGATCGATCCGCCGCGCCAATCCGCTCAGCACCCGCCCGGGGCCAAACTCGATCAGCGTCGTCACGCCGGCTTCCTGCATTCGCTGCACCGAGGCCGCCCACAGCACCGCGCTCGTCACCTGGCTGACCAGTTCGTCGGCGATATCCGCCGCGCTGCCCAGCGGTGTCGCGGAGACGTTCGAGATCACCGGCGTCCGTGGCTCCTGGAACGTCACGCCGTTCAGCGCGACGCGCAGTCCATCGGCCGCGGACTGCATCAGCGGCGTGTGGAAGGCGCCGGAGACGGACAACGGAACCACCCGTGTTGCGCCAGCCTCGATCGCCGCGTCCGAGGCCGCCGCGACGGCCTCAATCGTGCCGCCGATCGTGATGTTCCCCGGGGCGTTCACGTTGCAGACCGCGGCGCTGTGCGCCATGCAGATCTCGGTCAGCAGCTCTTCGTCCATGCCCAGCACCGCGGCCATCGTGCTCGCCGTCACGTCACAGGCCACCTGCATCAGTCGTCCGCGCTCGCGCACCAGCCGCACGCCGTCGTCGAACCCCACCGCGCCCGCCGCGATCAGTGCCGCGTACTCGCCCAGCGAGTGCCCGGCCACGAACGCCGGCCGCGCCGTGATCACGCCAGCCTCGAGGGCCGCCGAGAGCGCCGCGATCGAATGCGTCACGATTGCCGGCTGCGTGTTGATCGTGCGCGTCAGCTCGTCCTCGGGACCTTCGAAGCAGATCCGGGAGAGTGACATGTCCAGCGCCATGTCGGCGGCGGTAAACACTGCGCGCGCCGTGGCGGAGGTGTCCGCCAGATCGGCGCCCATCCCCACATGCTGCGCGCCCTGGCCGGGAAAGACCCACGCAACCGTGGGATCGACCGGAAGATCGCCGATCGGTACGTCAGGCATGGCGGGCGCCTCGGGCTCGGGGGAGTGTGCGGCGGGTTCGGAGATCGGTGTGTGGCGGCCTAGTCGGCGCCGCCCACATCAAGGTCATCGTCGATCGGACGGCCCTTGCGGTCGCGCGCGCCGCCGGCCGTGTGGTTCACCTTCCAGCCACCAGTCGCGCGATCGCGAATGAGCTGGGGGATCTGGATCCGATCGTGACTACGGCGCGAATTGCGCTTGGACTTCGGCGTTCTACGCTTCGGGAGCGCCATCGGATTCCTCCTCGTGCAATCGTGCGGCCAGCCCGCTCAGCGCCGACCAACGTCGGTCGGCGGCATCAGATGTGGGCGGAGCCGCTGGGGTTACAGCGGCGAACCCGGGACAATCAGCACGGCAGAGCGCAATCAGCGGCACGGCCGACTGTTCATACTGCCGTACTGCCTCGCTGAGGTCGAGGTGCCAGTGATCATCGATCAGGAAGTCCGCCTCGTCATGCTCCACCCGCCGCCCCGTCACGGGATGTGGAGACGACAACACGTACTCCTCGTCGAACTCCATCGTGATCTGTTCGCTGAACGGCTCCAGGCAGCGGGCGCACTGCAGCGGCACCACCAGCCCCAGCCGCGCGTTCACCAGTACCCCGCGCTCCGTCCGCATCAGCCGGATCGTGCCGTCCACCACCCGTTGGTACCCGTCCGCGGGCAGGCTGACCGGCTCGGCAACCAGCTCGAGGTCGCGCGAACTTCCCAGGTGCTCCTGCAACAGCGTCACCACGTTGAACAGCACCCGGCACCTCCGCAGCGCTCCATCGTAGCTCGCGAGGCGGGCACCAGATCGCTGCCGCGCCCGCTCCGGGCGGCGTACAGGATGCTAGGCTCGCCAGCATTCGGAAGGCCAGCGCGCAGATGCCTACGCTCCGCCCGCGTGTCGTGGGGTTCATCTTCCTCGTCGCCACGGCCATCCTCGGATCCGGCTGCCGCGACGACACCGCGATCCGCGTCTTCGCCGCCTCCTCGCTGCAGGACGTGCTCCCCGCCATCCTCGACTCCTACGCCGAAACGGACGACGGCGTGACCTTCGAGGTGCAGTACGGCGGATCCCAGGCGCTCGCCACCCAGATCGAGCTTGGTGCCGAAGCCGATCTCTTCCTCTACGCCAACCCCCAGCAGGTCGAGCGGCTCACCACCCAAGACCTCGTCAGCGCGCAGCGCCCGCTCGTGACCAACAGCCTCGTTGTTGTGCTCCGCTCCGGCGCCCCCATCGAAACCTTCGCTGACCTCGGACGGCCCGGGCTCCGGATCGCGATCGGCGCACCCGAGGTGCCCGTCGGCGCGCTCACCCAGCGTCTCCTCGCCGCCCTCGATCCAGCGCTCGCCGCGGCCATCCGCGCCAACGTGGTCACCGAGGACCCCAACGTCCGCGTCGCCCTTTCCCGCGTCGATCTCGGCGAGGCCGACGCCGCTTTCGTCTACCGCACGGACGCCGCCACGGTGAGTGACCTCGCCATCCTCGATCTGCCGGTCGCCGTCGCGCCCAACCAGTACGTCGGCGCGGTGCTCCGCGACGCCGATCCCGACGCGGCTGTGCTCCTCGATTTCATCGCCGGCCCGGTCGCCGCCCCGATCTGGCGGTCCGCCGGCTTCGCCGTGCCGGGGACCCCGTGACCGCGCGCGGCCGCAACTGGTGGGTGATCCCACCCGTGCTCTTCGGGCTGTTCTTCCTGCTGCCGTTAGTCGGCCTCGCCTGGTTCGCGATCACGGACGGCGACGTCGCCGCGGAACTCGGATCCAGCACCACCTGGGACGCGCTCCGGCTTTCCCTCCTCACCGCCACCTTCACGCTGGTCCTCGCCGTCGTGCTCGGCACGCCGCTTGCCTACCTGCTCGCCGCCTCCGAGGCAGGTTGGGCGCGGCTCACCGCCACGCTGCTCGATTTGCCGCTCGTGCTCCCGCCGGTCGTCTCCGGCATCGCGCTGCTCACCGTCTTCGGACGCCGCGGTTACCTCGGCGATCCGCTCGCCGAGGCCGGCGTCACGCTCTCCTTCACCACCGCGGCCGTCGTGCTCGCCCAACTCTTCGTCGCCGCGCCCTACTACGTGCGCGCCGCCTACGCCGGCTTCTCCGCCATGGATCCCCGCTTCGAGGGCGTCGCGTACACCCTCGGCCTCTCCCGTTGGCGCACCTTCCGCAGCGTCACGCTGCCGCTGGTCTGGCCGGCGCTCGCCGGCGGCGCCGTCCTCTGCTGGGCGCGCGCCCTCGGCGAACTCGGCGCAACGCTGCTCTTCGCCGGCTCACTCCCGGGCCGCACCCAGACGATGCCGCTGGCGATCCTCTCGGCCTTTGAATCGAACGCCGGCCTCGCCGGCGCCGTCTCGATCGCCGTCATCCTCGTCGGCTTCGCGCTCGTGCTGATGGTCCTGTTGCACCGCCTTTCCACCCCGGGCGGGGCATACCGGTGACGCTCCACGCGAGCTTCCAGGGCTGCGCTGGCGACTTCGCCTACGACATCGCCCTCGCTGCCGAGCACGAGCTGCTCGTGCTCTACGGCCACTCCGGGGCCGGCAAGACGATGGCGCTCCGCTCTATCGCCGGCCTCGCTCGCCCCGACAGCGGCACGATCGAGATCGGCGGCCGCACCGTCTTCGACAGCGCCGCCGGCATCGACCAACCACCGCAGCAGCGGCGCACCGGCTACGTCGTCCAGGAGGTCGCGCTCTTCCCCCACCTCTCGGTCGAGCGCAACGTGCTGATCGGTGTCGAAGGCAGCACCGAGGCCCGCGCACGCTGGGGGCGTCTGCGCGATGCGCTCCACCTCGGCGGCCTCGACAACCGCCGCCCGCACGAACTCTCCGGCGGGCAGCAGCAACGGGTCGCGCTCGCGCGGGCGCTCGTCCGGCCGGTCGACGTGCTCCTCCTCGACGAACCGTTCTCGGCGCTGGACGACGCGCTCCGCGCCGATCTCCGCACGGAGCTGAAGCGCCTCCAGCGTGAGTTCGCGGTCCCCGTCGTCTTTGTTACGCACGATCTCCGCGAGGCCCACCTGCTCGCCGACTCCGTCGCCGTCATCGATGACGGCCGCATCCTCCAGCTCGCCCCGCGCGACGAGGTCTTCCGCCGCCCCGGCGCGCGCCGCGTCGCCGAACTCACCGGCGTCCGCAACCTCTTCGCCGCCACCGCCAGCGGTGACCGCGTCACCGTCGAGGGCCTCGAGTTGCGGCTCCCGGCGAACGGCCTCAGCGGCCCGGTCGACCTCGGGATCCGCTCCGAGCGCTGCAATCTCCGCCGCTTCGATCCGGACGAGCCGCCGCCGCCCAACTGCTTCGTCGGCCGCCTCGTCGAGGACCTCGCCTTCGGCAACACCCACACGCTCCGCTTTGAACCGGACGGCGTCGGCCCGCGCATCGAGGTCGAGGTAGCCGCCCGCCCCTACGAGGTGCTGGACGTGCCGTCACGGAACCGCTGGGTGATCGAGCTACCGCCGGACGATCTTTTGGTGATGCCCCAGAGCTGAAGAACTCGTTACGAGGGCTCGTGCGATAGCTCGTAGCGACCGACGAGTTGAGAGCTCTCGAAAACCCGTCGCGAAATCCATCGCCGCACGGCGCGCGCCAGCGTACGATCGGCTGGTCAGGAGACCGGATGGCCGCCGGTGTACCGCTTGCGGTGCACGGGAGGAAAGTCCGAACTCCACCGGACGGGGTGCCGGCTAACGGCCGGGCGGCGTGAGCCGACGGAAAGTGCCACAGAAAAGATACCGCCAGTGCCTTCGGGCGCCGGTAAGGGTGAAATGGTGCGGTAAGAGCGCACCGGCGTCCTGGTAACAGGGCGTGCAAGGCAAACCCCACCTGGAGCAAGACCAAATAGGGGAGCATGAGGGGTGTCCGGCTCCGCTCCCGGGTAGGTCGCACAAGGCGTCGGGTAACCGCCGCCGTAGATGGATGGCCATCGCCGCGTGCTGTCGCAACGGCACGCGGTACAAAATTCGGCTTACAGGTCGCCTGACCGCGACACACAGCCCCGGGAAACCGGGGCTGTGTGCTATTCCGGGGTTGCACACCCTCGCTACGCTGGGCACCCCGACCGAACCATCCGAGGAGCAAGCGCGTGCGCATCGGCGTCGACCTGGGCGGCACCAAGATCGAGGCGGCCGCCCTCGATGACGGCGGCGAGATCCTGCTCCGCCGCCGTGAGCCGACGCCGCGCGACAGCTATCAGGCCACTGTCGAGGCCGTCGCCACCCTCGTCCGCCAGATCGAGGCCGACTACGATACCCGCGCCACCGTCGGTGTTGGCATCCCCGGCGCCATCTCGCCGGCCACCGGCCTCGTCAAGAACGCCAACTCCACCTGGCTGATCGGCAAACCCTTCGATCGCGATCTCTCGGCCGCCCTCGATCGCACCGTCCGCGTCGCCAACGATGCGAACTGCTTCGCGCTGTCCGAGGCCGTCGATGGCGCCGCCGCCGGAGCGCGCGTGGTCTTCGGCGTGATCCTCGGCACCGGCGTCGGTGGGGGCATCGTCATCGACGGTCGCCCGCTCACCGGCGCACACGCGATCGCGGGGGAGTGGGGACATAACCCGATGCCGGGCCTCCTCCTCGAAGAGTGGCCCGACCGCCCCTGCTACTGCGGCCGCACCTCCTGCATCGAGGCGTTCCTCTCCGGGCCGGCGATCACCCTCGATCACCAGCGCCGCACCTCCGAGGAGCTCCCCGCAGACGAGATCGCGCAACGTGCCGCCGCCGGCGACCCCGCCGCCCGCGAGACGATCGAGCTGCACGCCGCACGACTCGCGCGCGCCCTCGCCACCGTGATCAACGTCCTCGATCCGGACGCCATCGTCCTCGGCGGCGGCGTCTCCAACATCGCCGCGCTCTACGAGCTGGTCCCGCCAGCCCTCGCGGAACACGTCTTCTCCGACGTCGTCACCACGCCGATCGTCCAGGCTGTGCACGGCGACTCCAGCGGCGTCCGCGGCGCCGCCTGGCTTTGGCGCCCCGATGAGCACGAGCAAGGCCTGCCCCGCCCGTGAATACCGCGCTCCTGATCCAGCTCGACCAGCTCAGCGTCCTCGGACGCGCCCATGACGCCATCGAGTCTGAGCACTCGAGGCGGATGCTCAACATCATGCCGGACACCGGTCGGCTCCTCTGGATCCTCGCCCGCTCGCTCAATGCGCAGCGCGTCCTCGAGATCGGCACCTCGAACGGCTATTCCACGATCTGGCTCGCCGACGCCGTCGCCGAACAGGGCGGCCGCGTCACCACCCTCGAACGCAGCGCCGACAAGATCGAGATGGCCGACGCCCAGCTCCGCGAATCCAACCTCCGCGCCGCGGTCGAGATCATCGAGGGCGACGCCCGGAACTCCCTGCCGACCCTCGAGGGCGCCTTCGACCTCGTCTTCCTCGACGCCGACCGCGCGAGCTACCTCGACTACCTCCCGCTGATCGTCGAACGCCTCCGACCCGGCGGCCTCCTCGTCACCGACAACGTCACCTCGCACCCCACCGAGGTCGCCGCCTTCCTCGCCGCCGTGCGCGCGGACGAGCGTCTCGCGACCGTCACCGTGCCGATCGGCAACGGCGAGGAGATCTCGATCCGCCTGTAGCCTGCCTCCACACACGCAACGGAAAGACACCCACCTCGATGATCGAGTTCCTGAACATTGACCACATTGCCCAGGCCGTCCCGGACGCCGACGCGCAGGCCGAATTCCTCACCCGCGTCCTCGGATTGCGCCCGGCGCAGGGCGAGTACCGCGACAAGGGCTTCCGCGCCGTCACGCTCGCCATCCCCGGCTCGTCCCGCTTCGGCTGGGAGATCCTCGAGCCCGATGGCGCGGACTCCTACCTGCATCGGTTCCTCGACGGCCCGCGCGGTCCCGGCCTGCACCACATCGCCATGCGCGTCGAATCCACCGAGGCCGCGCGTACCTCGATCCGTGACCTCGGCGGCGAGCCCTGGGGCGGCGAGGGCGTCAGCACCTACCTGCACCCCACCGGCGGCGGCCAGGGCTTCCTCTACCAGTTCTTCGAAGGCCCCGGCTGGTACAACGTCGAGCCCTTCGAGGACGACGGCGATCACACCCTCGGCATCATCAACGTGAACCACCTCGCCCACGCCCACGCCGACCGCGACGAACTGGGTGACTGGTACGAGCGGACGATGGGCTACCAGAACTTCTGGCGCTCGCCCGATGATCGCGGCGGCGAGTTCCGCACCCGCGTGCTCGACGCCCCCACGAAGCAACTCCGCGTCGAGGTAATCTCGCCCACCGGCGGAGACTCCTTCGTCCAGCGCTTCCTGGAACAGCGCGGCCCCGGCGCCCACCACCTCACCGTCGAGGTCGCCGACTGGGATCGCGCGGTCGCGGCGCTCGCCCACCACGGCGTCCGCACCTTCGGCGAACGCGAAAGCGAGACGGACGGCGTGCCGTGGCGCGAGGCGTTCATCCACCCCAAAGCCACCGGCGGCGTCCTGCTGCAGTTCTTCTGGCAGGCCGCGCCCGGCCACTGGATCTAAACCGCGACGACGGGACTAGGTGAGGTTCAAATCCTCGCCGTACAGCTCCAGCCTCAGCTTCGCCGCCACGCGACGCGACGCCGCGTTGTCCCACTGCGTGCTGTACATCGGCAACCGGCCCGCCGCGCGCATCGCCTGGGCCCAGGCGGCGACCACCTCGACCGCGTAGCCCCGGCCGCGCGCCGCCTCGATCGTGAACACACCGGCCTCGGCGGCTTCGGCAGTCCCCGCTGGCGCATGGCAAATCGCGACGGCGACCCCGCCATCGAGCGCCACCGCCACCGGCTGGATGTCGTCCCACTCCTCGATCGCCCACGCGAAGTGCGGTGGCAACAGCGCGCGATCGGCGGGCCCCACGAGGACTGCGCGCGGCGCCGCTGGCAGCTCGTCGGGAAAGATAAATGCCGGTCCGCGGTACTCGCGCGTGACGGCCCAGACACCACCGACGATCTCCCGATACCCCTCGAGGGCCGGCGGCTCGCCCTCGAAGTCACGCACCACCGGTTCGGCGGCGGCCAGTTCGGCGAGCGCCGCGGCCTGCCCGCTGTCGAGGTCGTCGCGCATCCGCCACGTGTTGCCGGCCGCGGACCGGAAGAGCCGGAACCGCGCCGCTTCGTGCGCGCTCGTCGCCTGCCCGGCCTCGAGTACCGCGACGTGCAGCGCCCCCAGTGCAAGCAGCTCGGCCGCCTCGATGGCTAGCGCTCCATCAGCACTTCGCCACGGGCGACGACCTTGTCGACGTCGATCAGGATCGCGTGCCCTTCGCGATCGGGGTCGCTGTTGCGCTCTCGCTCCGGCGAGTTGTCGTAGACCTGCTGCGCGATTGTCGCGTCCTCCACCAGCTTGGCGCGGCCGTGGAATTGCCAGCCGATCCGCTCAGCCGGGTTCCGATACAGGAACGCCATCTTCGGGTTCTGCTTGATCCGATCCGTCAGGCCACCCGGCCGTGCCCGCACCCAGATCGCGAGCTGATCGGCGCTGAACACCTGAGTGCTGCCGTAGAAGGAGATCGTTGGTTGGCCGTCCGGACCGACGCTACTGGTCACGACCGGTAGGCCATCATCCAGCGCGCTCCCGATCCGCGTTCGCATCTCGTCGGTCAGCTCGATCATCTGTACTCCCTTGAGGTGGTCGGTATGGGGCGCAGTAGATTCTACAGCGCCTCCGCCACGGTGCATCCCGCACGTACCATCACTCGATGACCAACGATCCGAACGGCACCTCGACGCCGCGCGGCGACTGGCGCGACGCCCTCCCCGAGGACGTCGATCGCTCGTCGCTCCCCGCCATCCGTCGCGTCCAACTCGACTCGCGCGCTGTCGAGGCAGGCGACCTGTTCGTCTGCATCCCCGGCGAGCGCGCCGACGGTCACGACTTCGCCGCGCGCGCCGTCGAGGCGGGCGCCGTCGCCCTCGTCGCCGCGACGGACCGCGCCGAGGGCCTGCGCAACCTCGGTGTCCCCGTCGTCGGCGTCCCCAGCCCGCGCGTCGCACTCGCCGCGATCGCCGCCGCCCACGAGGGCTACCCGGGCCGCGCCCTCACCGTCGTCGGCATCACCGGCACCGACGGCAAGTCGACCACCGCCTTCCTCACGCTCGCCGCCCTCGAAGCCGCCGGCCTCGCCGCCGGCCTGCTCTCCACCATCGAGTCGCGCATCCGCGGCGAGGTCGTCCCGATCGAGGCCCGCCTCACCACGCAGGAGGCGCCCGTCGTCCAGCGCCTCCTCGGCGACATGGTCGCCGCCGGCTGCACCCACGCCGTCGTCGAGGCCACCTCGCACGGCCTCGCGCTCCACCGCCTCGATCACTGCTACTTCGACGTCGGGGTGCTCACCAACGTCACACCCGACCACCTCGATTTCCACGGCACCTTCGAGTCCTACCGCAAGGCCAAGGGCGCCCTCTTCGAGATGCTCAACGATCAGCCCCACGGCGCGCCCCAGCGCACCGCCGTCCTCAATCGCGATGACCCCAACTGGCAATACTTCGCCGCGCGCACGAAGGCCCGCGTCGTCACCTACGGCGTCGACAACGAGGACGCCGACGTCCGCATCGCCGACGTCATGGCCTGGTCCGACGGATCGACGTTCTCGCTCACCGCCGGTGACGACGACATCGAGGCGAGCGTCCGCCTGCCGGGCGAGTTCAACGTCTCGAATGCCGCCGCCGCGATCACCGCCGCTGCCGCGCTCAACCTCGAAATCGAGCAGGTCGCCGCCGGCGTCGCCGCCTGCCCCGGCGTCCCCGGGCGCATGGAGCGCATCACCGGCGCCCCCTTCGACGTCATCGTCGACTACGCCCACACCCCCGAGGCGATGCGCCGCGTCCTCGGCACCCTCCGCGACGTCGTCGACGGCCGCCTGGTCGTGCTCTTCGGCTGCGCCGGCGAGCGTTCCCGTGATCGCCGCACCGGCCTCGGCGCGGTCGCCGCCGAACTCGCCGACTACGTCGTCCTCACCGAGGAGGACCCGCGCTCCGAACCCTCCGAGCAGATCATCGAGGAGATCGCGCAGGCACTGATCGCCGCCGGTGCATCCGAAGGCGCTTCCGAGGGCGCAACCAGCGGCTGCGCCTTCGAGCGCGTCACCGACCGCCGCGACGCAATCGCACGCGCCCTCGAAATCGCGCGCCCCGGCGACCTGCTGCTCCTCGCCGGCAAAGGCCACGAACGCTCGATCGAGCGCGCGGACGGCGCGCACCCCTGGGACGACCGCGCCGTCGCCCGCGAGGAAATCGCCCGTCGCTTCGGCCCGCAAGACTCCTGAAACCGCCCTCGCCGCCCCCCGGCTTGCGAGGCCGCCCGCGAACCGGCACTCTCCCCATGACAACAGACCGCACATCCGACGACATCCGGCGCTCTCCGGCGTCGGCAAGGGGGCACCGTGAAGGCTGCAGTGATGCGATCCGGCGAGCGGTCGCTGCTGATCGAAGACTTGACCCAGCAGGGCCCTCAGGCAGGCGAGGTGCTCATCCGCACCGGCGCCGCCGGCGTCTGCGCCAGCGACATCCACGTCATCCACGGCACCGCTCAGATCCCGCTCCCTTGCGTCCTCGGCCACGAGGGCGCCGGCACCGTCGAGGCGGTCGGCGCGGGCGTCACCTCCGTGAAGCCCGGCGATCGCTGCGTGCTCGCCTTCGTCTCCAACTGCGGCCACTGCCGCCAGTGCCGCTCCGGCAGCCCGCAACTCTGCGAGACCAACGCCCAGACCGGCGTCCGCCAGTACGACGGCACCACGCGCCTCAAGGACGCCAACGGCGCCGAGGTCTTCCAGATGTCGAAGCTCGGCGTCTTCTCCGAGTACCAGGTCGCCCCCGCCCAGGCCTGCTACCCGATGCCCGATGACGTGCCGATGGAAGTCGCCGCGCTGATCGGCTGCTCCGTCACCACCGGCGTCGGCAGCGTCGTCAACGCGCCCGGCGTCCGCCCCGGCATGACCGTCGCCGTCTTCGGCGTCGGCGGCGTCGGCCTCAACTCCGTCCAGGGCGCCGCGCTGATGAACGCCTCCCGCGTCATCGCCGTCGACATCGCGGAGCACAAGCTCCAGTTCGCCACCCGCTTCGGCGCCACCGACATCATCGACTCCACCGTCGAAGACCCAATCGAGGCGATCAAGGAGCTCACCGGCGGCGGCGTCGACTTCGCCTTCGACACCTTCGGCGCGTCCGAGACCACCCAGCAGGCCGTCGGATCGCTGCGCCGCAACGGCACCGCCGTCGTCGTCGGCCTCGCCCCGCTCGGTGACAAGGCCGCGATCGACCTCGTGGACATGGTCCGGTACCAGAAGACCGTCGTCGGCGCCTACTACGGTTCCGCCAGCCCCCACGAAAGCTTCCGCACCATGATCGACCTCTACCAGAAGGGCGATCTCCAGATCGACGAACTGATCCAGCGCCGCTACACCCTCGACCAGATCAACGAAGGCTTCGACGCCCTCGACCGCGGCGAAGACGGCCGCGGCGTCATCGTCTTCGAGTAGCCCACCCCCGAGACGACCGCCCGAGGAGTACGCCCTCCTCGAGCGGTCTCGCGAAACAGGCCCCGCTCAGGGCGCCCCGCCCACAGCGCGCGGCCGGGCTGAACTAGCGCCCCGGAACCTTGGACCCGAGCAGTCGATCCGCGTTCAGCGCGAGGGATTCCGCGGTCCGACTTCTCTCGCAACAAAGCCTAGTTGCTGCTGACCGGGAACGCTTTCCGGAAGAGGGGAGTGGGGCCCCCGCCCGGTAGGGGGATCGGGAATACACAGCCCCACAGGCATTCGGGGTGGGCCGCGCCCGTAGGGCGATCGAGATATCGGGCGGGCTACATAGAGATCAGCGTCGCGGCGAAGCCGCGACCTTCTCGCGCCGCAGGCGCGTCCCATCCCAGAAACGCCCCGCCGAACGACAAGACCGCGCCGAGGATGCCCCGCCCCCCTCGTGGCGCCCACACCGTCCTGCCCGGCGGCGCCACCACGCCCCTGCGAGTCCCCCAAACCCCTCGGTGAGGTAGCCTCCGTACTCGCACGGACCAACGCCGTTCGCACCCAGCGCGCGGCTGCCGAGGGGAACCCACGCCATGACCATTCTCGACGAACAGACCATCGCTGAACTCGAGCGCGAAGACCGCGCTCACCTGCTCCACTCCCAGCACTACGCGCCCGACCACGAGCACCCGCTGATCTTCGATCACGGCAAGGGCGTCTGGCTCACCGACGTCCGCGGTCGCAGCTACATCGATGGGCTGTCGTCACTCTGGAACGTCGCCGTCGGCCACGGCCGCGGGGAACTCGCCGACGCCGCTGCCGCGCAGATGCGCAAAGTCGCCTTCGCCAACGGCTACAACGGCTTCTCCAACGAGCCGGCGATCCGCCTCGCTTCGAAGGTCATCGACCTCTGCTACGACAACATGGGCGCGCTCTTCTTCACCAACTCCGGTGGTGAATCGAACGAGGGCGCATTCAAGATGGCCCGCTTCTACTGGAACCTTCAGGGTCGCCAGGGCAAGAACAAGCTCATCTCGCGCCCCCGCTCCTACCACGGCAGCACCCTCGCCACCTCCTCGATGACCGGCCTCCCGCCGTTCTGGAAGTACTTCGGTCCGCTCGTCCCCAACATCAGCCACACCGAGCAGCCCTCGAACCCGGAGAGCACTGACGAGCCCAACACCGACGGCGAGACCGCCGAGTGGCTCGAACACGCGATCCTCCGCGAGGGCCCGGACACCGTCGCCGCCTTCATCGCCGAGCCGGTAAAGGGCGCCGGCGGTGTCTTCACCCCGTCCGACGACTACTTCCCCCACATCCGCGAGATCTGCGACAAGTACGAGGTGCTGCTGATCGCCGACGAGGTCATCACCGGCTTCGGCCGCACCGGCAAGTGGTTCGCCCTTGAGCACTGGGGTGTCCAGCCCGACATCGTCTCGATCGCGAAGGCCATCACCTCCGCCTACATCCCGATGGGCGCTTTCATCGTCAGCGAGCCGATCGCCGAGGCGATGAAGAACCTCCCCGCGGACGCCAAGTTCATGCACGGCTACACCAACAGCGCGCACCCCACCGCTGCCGCCGTCGGCCTCCGCAACCTCCAGATCATGGAGGACGAGAACCTCGTCGATAACGCCGCGAAGATGGGCGAGCTGCTCAACGACAAGCTCCACGCCGCCTTCGACGGCCACCCGCACGTCACCAACATCCGCCACCTCGGCCTGATGGCCGGGCTCTCGTTGGTCCAGGACGCCGCCACCGGCAAGGCCTTCGAGGCCCCGGGCACCGGCGCGAAAGTCATGGGTCACATGCGCGATGAGGGCGGCGTAATCCCACGCATCATCAACGACGAACTGCTCATGGCCCCGCCGCTGGTCATCAACGCCGAGGAGATTGGCATCATGGTCGATGCCGCCGCCGCGGCTGTGAAAGCTGTCACGGGCGCCTAGTCAGAATCCGCTAGACTGCGTCAGTCACGAGGCAGACCTTAGCGACTCTGCCGAGCGGTTGAGGGCCTAGCAATGGCACAGGGTGCTGGCAACGAATCTGGTGTCGGGTCGGATCTCCCGCAGAAGCCGGACGGGTCCGGCCGCCCGATTCTCACGTACACGTTCGTTGGCGTAGTTGTGATTCTCCTCGTCCTTCTAGCAGGGTGCTGAAGAAGCGCCGTTGAGGCCGGAATTGAGGAATGGGGGCGGATTCGAG
>JAQCIU010000052.1:0-16612 GCA_027593235.1 Chloroflexota bacterium | reverse complement strand
AAGCGACGAAATGGCATCGGTGCCGTTTCGCATCCTGATCCCCGTGGGTTAGGCCGCCTTGGCCCTAACCCTGATGTTTCATGGGGCGGCGACCGTGCGGGTGTAGCGAGGGAGGGATTCTGCCCGAGCGGCTGGAGCGCCTCGTGCGCTGCGACTCCGCCGGTGCGAGCCACGACTTCCTCGCGCATGTCGTCGCGCAGCAGTGGCGCTTCTCGGTGGGCTTCCCCCTGTACGAGGCGGTGAAGGCTGCCATCCGCGCGACTCGCCGACGAGGAGCGCGGATTCCTCGTGCCGGAGCTGAGCGTCCGTTAGCCAGTTCTGGCAGCCTCGTCGTCCGCATCGCCAGCACGCCGACCCGACCGCATCTCGGGATCGACCTCCCGTGTAGTGGCGAAGCGTCATGCGGCCCATTCGTACTCGCTCCGCAGGCCGCCGAGCACCTTCCGTCGGACGACTCTGGCTGAGCCGGTAGGCTACACCTGCGTTTCTCCGCCATCGGGCGAGACGCTCCTCAGGATCCTCGTTCGCAGCCATTTCGTTGCGGAACCCCAGCTTGACCTGGCCCTCCCGATGGGATTCCCCTCAGTCGACGTCACATCTGCGGGCGTGTGCCGTTACAGATGTACTACCGTGCGCGTTGGTACTAGAATCCGACCCAACGTCGGTCCGCTCAGGGACAGATGAGCGCGACCAACGCGTGATGCCCTGGGTTCGAAGGTACGGCCTGATGACACGAGCCGAGACTTGGCACGCGGTACAGGCCTCTCCTCGGGCAGCATCAGATGGTGCGCAACGTGTCGCCAAGCTGGCCGCCGCCGCTGAGGCCGCGACAGCAAACGTGCTCCTCGCCTCACTGCCCTGGGCGCCTCTGAAAGAGGTCGTCGAACACGCGACGTTGCTCAATCTGTGTCGGGGAGACGTGGTGGAGCGACAGGGCGGGCCGAAGCGCGTCTTTTTCCCGCTGAGCGGCATGCTCACGGGCGTCCGGACCCGCGAGGATGGGACGCGCTACGCCTATCTCTACCGTGGACGGGAAGGCGCCGTGAACGCGATCGGGTTGGCTCGTCCCGAAGTCAACGTTGGCGGGTGCGACCTCGTGACCGACGTTCAGGGAAGATTCCTGGTACTCGAGGTTGCCTATTACCGGTCACTCCTCGAACGCGCGCCCGAACTCGCGCGGGCGGTGCTGTCACACGCGTCACACGTGATCGCTTGGAGTGAGCAATCCGCGGACTGTCACGGTCATCATCCGGTCCGAGCGCGCACGGCCTACTTCCTGCTGATGCTCCGTGCCCACCAGGGCCACAACGTGCTGGACGTGACGCACGCGCGGATCGCCGAGGTGCTTGGCGTTCGCCGTCAGTCCATCAGCGAGGCAGTAGCTGAGCTGAGGGATCGCCGTGTGATCGATCTCGATCGCGGTCGCATCACCGTGCGAGATCGCAGGGCGCTCTGGCAGCAGGCATGCGACTGCCGGCGCAACGTCGATGCTGCGCTGGAGCTCCAGTCGGCTGGTCGCTTCGTCTACACCGGCTAACGCGACCGGGCATTCTGTCGGATTGCACGATGTCCATGCGCCGTCGAGTACCTGCGGTCACCGGCCGGCGCCGCTGGCGTAGCTTCGGCGAGAGCTGGGTGACCGGAAAGCGCCTGCCAGGAGGCGGACGGCCGCTGGTCCCTCATTAGAATCGGAGACTCCTTCCTCTAGGGGCGGGGGGCGGATCCAGTATCGTCCCTCGCCCCGCCCCGAGGTCCGATGGACGAGGTCGCTGCCTTCGAGGGCGAATGAATGGGCCGCAAGCGTCGTCCGCGATCTGCGGCGGGCGGGGCATCGGGCGTGGAGCTGGGATTCTGTGGCTGACGAGAGGGCAGGGTCGTTCCCGGTGTCCCATCGGCTGATCAACCTCGCACGCAGGGCATCACATCGCCGCGGCCACGACCGATACGGGTGCGAAACCGGCATGCTGCCGGGGGTGCGGATCGCGACCCGGCTCTACGACGACGTGGTGTCCACGTATCTCTTTGGCCGCCCGGGTGACACAGCTCATCCCGGCGGTTCGGTCGACGACTGAGGAGGCTCCCATGAAGCGTTTCGCTGACCTCTCGGTCGTGGAGATCGGCGGTGCGATCGCGGGCGCATATTGCGCGAAGCTCTTCGCCGACAACGGCGCGGGCGTCTCGCGTGTTGGTGAGGATCAACTGACTGCCGCTCAGCGCCAGTATCTCCACGAGGGCAAGGCGCACTTCGATGTGCCGCCGCTGGAGCTCCTCGCGGCGGCCGACGTGATCATCGAGAGCGCCCCGTACGGACCCCTGACGCCGCTCGAGCTTCCCGATTCGAGGCACGCGGTGCGGGTTCGAATCTCGCCCTATGGATCCTCGGGACCGTGCGCGAGCTGGCGCGCGACCGATGCGACGCTCTACGCACACTCCGGCCACATGCTCTTGGTTGGCGATCCAGATCGCGAACCGCTCTCAGCGCCGCCGCACCATCCGAGCTACGCGGCGGGCATGTGCGGATTCATCGGCGCAATGGGCGCGCTCTTCGATCGGGAGCGGCACGGACGTCTTCACGAGGTCGATGTTTCGATGCACGAGGTGATCTCGGCGCTGCATCAGGTCACCGACATGCGCTACCAGTTCGGCGGCGACATCCTTCGGCGGATGGGCAATCGCTACACCGGCGGTGGGCAGCCCAACGCGATGTACGAGTGCAGCGACGGGTGGGTGGCGATCTCCGCCTCGACGCAGGCTCAGGCGGAGATGGTGCTCGCCGTCACCGGTCTTCTGCATCTCCTCGACGATCCGCGGATCTCCTCCGTGATGGATCTCCAGTCGTACCCGGAGCTGCTGGACGAGCACCTGGTCCCATGGCTGAAGGCGCGCCCGATGGATGAAGTCGCGGAGCTGTTTCAGGCTGCACGGATCCCGACAGCGCCGGCGCGACCGATGACTGGCCTTCTGGATGACGCCCAGCTCACGGCGAGGGAATTCTGGCGACAGGTCGATGGATTCACGGTGCCGGGCCGTCCCGTTCGGTTCGGAGATATTCAGGGTGGGGACGCTTGCTTCGAACTGGACCACGAGGGGCCCGAGCCCCTGAGCGGCGTCCGGGTGCTGGACCTGGCGCGGGTCTGGGCGGGCCCGCTCGCGGCCCGCTTGCTCGCTGAGCTGGGCGCCGAGGTGATCCAGGTGGAGGCGCCGGGCGGCCGCGGCCCGCGGCAGATCCCTGACTCGCGCGTCCGAGCATCGGGCATGTACCCGAACAACGAGGCAGGAGAGCATCCCTGGAACCGTAATGGTCATCAGATCAAGTACGGACTGCACAAGGAGTCGCTGGTTCTCGACCTCACCCAAGCCGACGGGAGGCGGACGTTCGAGCGGTTGGTTCCGCATGCGGATGTGGTGATCGAGAACTACAGCCCGCGGGTCATGCCACAGTTCGGCCTTGACGAGCACCGCCTCCATGAGCTCAATCCCGGCATGATCTACGTGACGATGCCGGGCTACGGTCGGTCCGGACCAGCGATGAACTGGGTGGCATACGGCACGTCGGTAGACTCGCATGCTGGGTTATCGCACCTGATCGGCTATCCCGGACACGTTCCGTGGAAGTGTGGGGTCGCCTGGCCGGATCCGATCGCTGGCCTTCACGCGGTCGCTGCCGTCTTGATCGCCCTCTGGCGACGGCCGGAGGAGGGTGGTCTTACGATCGAGATCGCTCAGTTCGAAGCCACGCTTGCCGTTGTTGGAGACGCGCTCGTCGAGGCGCAGATGCGTGGGGAGGACGCTCCGGTGTTGGGCAACCGGCACCCCGTGTTCGCGCCGCAAGGGGTCTATCCGACCACCGGCGACGATGGCTGGATCGCGGTCTCGGTCTTCGATGACGCTGCATGGCGTGCGCTCTGCGAAGCGGCCGCGCTGCCAGGCGAGTGGCACGGGTTCGACGTATCGGCGCGGTGGGCGCGGCATGACGAGATCGATCGGAGTCTGGCGAGCTGGACCGGCGGTCACGAGCACATCGAGCTCGCGCGGCGACTCCAGGCGATTGGCGTCGCTGCCGCGCCGGTCCTCGATATCGCGGAGTTGCTGGCCGACGAGCAACTCGCGGCTCGTGACGCCCTCGCGGAGATCGATCAGCCTGAGGTCGGTCGTTTCGTGACGCCGCGATCGCCGATTCACTTCTCGGGCGTGCCGGACCGGCCGCCGCTCCGGCACGCGGCGCTCTTTGGGGAGCAGAACCGGGAAATCCTCGCGCAGGTCGGTGGCCTGACGGACGAGGAGATCGACGCCCTGGTGAGCGCGGGGATCGTGGTCGACGAGCCGCCCTCGTAGGCGACCTCGTCGATTCCGCGCGTGCGTCGCTCGGTCGACGTCATCGTCCCCCGCGCGGGGCCTTGATTATCGACGCGATTAGATCCCGGCGAGCCGCTCTGTTCGAGCCGCTCGCGCGCGCGCTGTCATCGCCTGGATCTCACCCGCGTCGTAACCCAGCGAACTCAGGAGCGCCTCGTTGTCCGCGCCCAGCGCGGGAGGGGGCGGGTAAACGGGACGCTGACCGTTGATCTGCACGACGTTGCCGACAAGCGGTCGCGTTCCGCCGGTCGGAATCCCTTGCTCCACGATGTAGCCGTTGGCCAGCGCCTGTGGGTCAGAGAGCACCTGCTCGTAGTTCTGGACCACGTCCCAGACCACCTGGGGCACGGTCTCGAAGAAGCCACGCCACTGCGCAGTCGTCTTCTCTCGGAACGCCCGCTCCAGGTACGGGCGTATCTCGTTCGCGATCGTGCCCATCGCATCGTTCGGCGCCCGACCGGCGCGCTTCGCCGGGGTATCGAAGCGCTCGTCAAGGATCAGGTCCTCCAGGCCGGCGAAGCGGCAGAATCCAACCCACGATTCCTCGTCGACGAGGAAGGCCAAGAAGATCGCACCGCCGTCAGCCGTCTCGAAGAGACCCGTCGTGCCGGGGATATTCGCGTGGTACGGTCCCGCGCGGTGCAGCTTGTGACCGGTGATGGACTGGTGGTCGATCTCCCACATCTGTAGCCAGAGCTGTGCCCCGAACGCCGAGGTATCGACGCGCTGGCTCCCTCCGTGCAACGCGCGAGCCGCCAGTGCCGTGGTGATTCCGAGCGCGAATTGCATCGCGCCCGCGGTGTCGGCGATCGTCGAGCCCGGCATCATTGGTCCGCCGTCCGCGGGGCCCGTCACGTTGTAGAGCCCGCCCCGTGCCGCCGCGGCCCCGTCGAGCATTCGCTTGGCCGCGTCCGGTCCCTGGGGTCCATATCCATTCACCAGCGCGTAGATCAGATTCGGGTTGCGTTCGCGCAGGACCTCGTAGCCCAGGCCCATCGCGATCAACGACGGTTCCAGGTAATTGCTCATGAAGACATCCGCCCGGTCGACGAGGCGGCGGACAATCTCCAGGGACGGTTCGGCTCGCAGGTCCAGCCAGAGCGAGCGCTTGCCGCGGTTGGCGCTAACGAACTGCGACCCGAAATCGTGCTCGGGGCGCGCGTCGCCAACGCTGCGCGCACGGCGGTTCGCGTCACCGAGGGCGGGCTCGATCTTGATTACCTCGGCGCCCATGTCGGCGAGGTATTGTCCGGCGACCGGCCCCTGGAGCGCCCGCGCCAGTTCGACGACCTTGATGCCTTCGAGTGGTTCCGGCAAGACAACCTCCCGGTCAGACGCGCGGCCTTCCGACGCCGGAGCGTCGGAGCTGAATCATGTGACGGCAACGCACACTCCACTGCACCCCGACGACCCTGGGGCAAGGGATGGCGTGCGCGACGAGGTGAGCAGCCCCCCGGCACCGGCTCTCCAGGACGCTGCTCCGGATACGCTCCGGCGGTCGCTCTTGGAGTATCGATGCCCAGACTGATCTATGGACGGACGGCGCGCTTCTCTCGCTTCGCCAGTTCGTGGAGCATCGGCTGCGCCAGCCGCACGAAGGTGCACGCAAGCCGCCGGGTGTCTCGAGGATCGATCAGATCGATCACGTCGAAGTGGAGCGCCGCCTTCATCGGCGAGCGCATCTTCAGCAGCCGCTGCTCGATCATCTCGCGGTGCGCATCCGGGTCGGGCGCGGCCTCGATCTCGCGGCGGTACGCCGCGGCCACCCCGCCCTCGATCGGGATGCCGCCCCACTCGCCGGCCGGCCAGCCGAAGCGCAGGTTCAGTCCGTCGGGGTGACCGAGGCTGTTCGGCGCGTCGGCGGCCACCCCGTAGGACTTGCGGACGTTGAACTCCACCTTCGGCACCTTCGCCTCGGCGCTCGCGATCAGCGCGCGCACGCCGCGCCGCATCGTCGCCTTCTTCTCCGCCCACGAGCCAAGCATGAAGCCAGGCATGTCCAGGAAGATCACGACCGGCATGTTGAACGTGTCGCAGAGGTCCACGAAGTGGGCGTACTTGTCCGCGGCATCGCCATCCATCGCGCCCGCGATCACCATCGGGTCGTTGCCAATGATGCCGACGCTGTAGCCGTCGAGGCGGGCGAACCCGGTGATCAGCGAGCCACCCCAGTAGCGGCGCATCTCGAAGAATTCGCCGTTGTCGACCACGAGCCGGATCAGCTTCCGAGGGTCGTACGCGCGCCGCCGGTCGATCGGCATGATGGTGAGCAGTTCCTCGACGCGCCGGTTCGGGTCGTCGCCGGTTTCAACGCGGGGCGGCACCTCATTGGTGGTGTTCGGCAGATAGGAGAGGAACGCCTTGATCTGCTCGAAGGCGTCCTCCTCGTTCTCTGCTTCGTTGTCCACCTGGCCGCTGTCGTGGACGTGCATCTTCGCGCCGCCCAGCTCGTCCTTGGTGAGGTCCTCGCCAATCGCGCGCTTCACCACCGGCGGCCCAGACGGAAAGATCTGTGACTGGCCTTTGATCATCACCGTGAAATGGGACATCAGCGCGTACGCGGCGGGCGCCCCGGCTACCGAGCCCATGATTCCCGCTGCCACCGGCACTCGTGCCAGGAGTTGCGCCGATCGATGCCACTGCGCGCCGCTCGGCAGACCCATGTGGCCCTGAGCCTCATCAGACTTCGAGGAGTGCCCGACGCCCTCGATGAGCTGCACGTAGGGGATCCCGTACTGCAACGACAGCGGCTGGGTGAACTGCGAAGCACCCTTGTGCACGTTGTGCGGGCTGCCGCCGGAGATCGTGAAGTCGTCCCCGCCGATCGCGACCGGCCGCCCGTTCACCTCGGCCAGCCCCATCACGTAGGCGCCGGGTGTGAAGCCGATCATGTTCCCGTTCGCATCATACTCGGCCGCGCCGACCAGCGGCCCCGCCTCAATGAACGACCCCGGGTCGACGAACTTCTCGACCCGCTCGCGAATCGTATAGCGGCCGCCATCGTGCTGGCGCTTCACGCGCTCCGGTCCGCCCATCTCCTTTGCGAGGCCCTTGATGTACTCGATCTCCTCGACCGCGTAGTCGAAGGACATTCCCGGTTTCCAGCTCTCACGCTTCGGATCGACGGGCATGGTGAGTCACCTCTGGGTGTTCGACGGCTGGTTATCAACCTGAGACTACGCCGTTGAGTGCGTGTTCGACGGTCCGTTAGCGCGCACTGGCTGATGCCCTCCGAACCCGCCCCACCCCGGACGGACGGGCCGCAGGTTCGGGGCCGTTCGCTCTATGCGGCTCTGGGACGCTTGAACCACAGCACCACCCGTTTCGTTCGGATGAGCGTGCCTCCGACAGCCTCATTGGAGGCCGATACGTCCTGCAGCTTGTTCACGTGGAAGAGTTCCCACTCTTCCTCGCCAAGCTCGTTGAGAGTGTCAATCGAGAACGTGTCGAATCGGTCCCCGTCGTTATCCACGACGAGCTCTCGGTATTCCCGCTTCACTGGCTCCTCCCCTGTTGGATAACCGCCGCACATCGCTGCTCCGATGGGGAGTGAAGCGGACAAGCTGCCTCGCTCGGTGCTCACGAACTGACCCGCAAACTCCGCCGGGCGCGGCATCCGTATAGGATGTGCCTGATTATGCGCGTGATAGAACTCAGCGATCGAGAGGAAGCAGCGGCCTTCGCGGGCAAGTTGTTTGCGCGTTGGGGCGCCGAGGTGGTGAAGGTTGAGCATGCCGGCCGCGAGGCTCCCGATGCGTCCCTCGATCGCTATCTCAACGGCGGAAAGCGGCGTGTTGCCCTCGACGTGCAGGCCGATGACGACCGAGATGCTCTCGATCGGCTGGTCGCCAGCTCCGACGTCTTGATCATCGATCACGCCGCAAGCGTCGTGCGCGATCGTTCACTGATGGACCTCGGCGGTGCAGACTGGCAGGGCACGCGGCTGAGCATCACTCCGTTCGGGCTCGTGGGGCCGTACCGCGACTACGCGGCGACGGCTGCGACGTTGCTGGCGTTTGGTGGGAACACCTGGCTCAGCGGTGACCCGGGCCGCGCTCCTCTCACGATTCCGGGCAACTATCCCTACTACCAGGCCGGCACCTATGCCTACACCGCAGGGTTGGCGGGCTACCTGCGCAATCTCGATGGTGGCGACGCGCTCAATCTCGAGATCGCGATCCACGAGGTCCTCTGCACGCTGCACCAGTTCACGGACACCATGTGGACGCAGCAACGGATCGTCCGGTCACGGCACGGCAACCAGTGGGAGAACCTCTGCCCCACGGCGCTCTACCGCTGTAGCGATGGCTGGTTCGGCGTCAACATCCTGCAGGCGTTCTGGGAACCCTTCGCCCTGATGCTCGGGCGGCCCGATCTGGTCGACGACCCTGACTTCGCGACCAACCCGGCCCGGATGGAGCGCACGAACGAGGTGCTGACGATCGTCGAGGAGGCCTTCCGCGACGCGACCCGGGCACAGCTCTTTCGCGATGGCCAGGAGACCTGGCGCGTTCCCATTGGACCGCTGCTCTCGATGAGCGAGGTGCTGGCAGACCGCCACCTGGAGTTCCGTGACTTCTGGCGACCGGTGGCGGGCGATCCCGAGGGGCCACGTTCCCCCGGGTCGCCGTTCCGCTTCGTCGGTGAGGCGATGCCCGAAGAGCAGCCCGTCGCCGCACCAGGGTCGACCGATCCCCGGGGGGTACCAGCGCCGCCTTCGAGGATCGCCGCGCCGGGTTTGATCGCGGCCTCGGCGCCACCGCAGGCACCGCTGGCCGGAATCCGTGTCGCCGACATGACGCGGATCTGGTCGGGGCCGCTATCGACGCGCATCCTCGCTGACCTCGGTGCTGAGGTGATCAAGGTGGAGGCGCCCGGTGGGCGCGGCCCGGCGGTCCCACCGGATGCGACGCTCATCGGGTTGCCGGATGGCCAGCTCGGCGAACGACCGTGGAACCGTGCGTCCCTCAGCAACAAGCTCAACCGGAACAAGCAGAGCCTCGCGGTCGATCTCAAGTCCCCCGAAGGTCGTGACGCGTTCCTTCGGCTCGTCGCCGCGAGCGACGTCGTGATCGAGAACTTCAGCACTCGCGCGATGCCGAGCCTCGACCTCGGCTACGAGCGGCTACGCGAGGTCAACGAGCGCATCATCTACGTGGCGATGCCCGCCTTTGGGCGCACTGGCCCCTACGAGCATTACATCGGGCTCGGCCCGAGTATCGAACCGGTGACCGGCTGGACGGCGCTGATGGGCTACGGCCCGGACGAGCCGCGCGTGACCGGCCAGGCATTGACCGACGCCATCTCGGGGACGACCGCGGCTGCTGCCGTCATGACCGCGCTCCGCCGGCGCGCCGAAACCGGCGAAGGCTCGTTCATCGAGCTCTCCCAGGAGGAAGCGGGGGTCACCCTCTTCGGCGAGCAGTTCATCGAGGCTCAGCGGAGCGGCACGGAGCCGGCGCGCTACGGAAACGCCCACCCGCAATATGCGCCGCACGGGGTCTACCGCTGCCAGGGCGCCGACGACTGGATCACGATCGCGGTCACGTGCGACGAACAGTGGGCCGCTCTCTGCGCCTTCGCCGACCAGGGCTGGGACACCGATCCCCGATTCGCCACAGCGAAGACGAGGCGCGAGCACCGGGATGCGCTGGATGCGGCGATCGATGCATGGACACAGGGTTGGGAGCACGTGCGACTGACGTGGCTGCTGCAGGCGCGAGGGGTTCCGGCTAGCCCGGTCTACCAGTCGTCGGAGTGGCTCCACGACGCGCACCTCGAGGCCCGCGGCTACTACTTTAGTACCGAGGAGTTGGACGCTGGATTCCAGCGCTACGACGGCTCCCCGGTCCGCTTCAACGGCGAGCGCTGCTACGAGGGCTGGCGTCGCGCGCCGGGCCTGGGCGAGCACAACCGCGAAGTGCTGGGAGGGGTCCTCGGTTATTCACTGGCCGAGATCGAGGCGCTCGAAGGGATGAAGGTGGTTGTGGATCGCCCCCCTGCGTAGCGTCGAAGACAGGACCGAGCCGAGCGCCGCTGATCGCGCCGCGCCGTTGGTTCTACCAGGTCGCAAGGTCGCTCGACCGGGAAATCCTCGCGGTCGCCGAGAGGCATGACAGGGGCGCACGTAACCGCGGAGTGGCCCGGTCGTGTGGCCGAGGTCCGTGTGGCCGTCGGTGACAGCGTGCAGGCGGAGCAGGAGCTGTTCACGCTCGAATCGCTGAAGATGCTCGCCTCGATCAGCGCACCGAGCGATGGTCAGTCAAAGGCGAACGACGACTGCGCCCTCGTCGACGAAGTCGTCGATAGCGACGAGGATTTCGGCGACTCGCCCATCCTGCGGCGCAGAGAGCGGGGTCAGCATCTTCATCGACTCGAGCGTGATGAGTTCTTGTCCCGCGGTGACCTCGTCGCCAACCGCTACATGGATCTCCGCAACGCGCCCAGGCCACTCGGCCCGAACGTCGGTCGCTGCTGACGGATTGGTCATCGATGTCTCCTCAGTCTGCTGTCCAGTGAGTTCCAGGAATCATGAGCCGAGTGCCGCGGATCACACGGACGCTCTCTCGCGTGAATGTCCACTGACCTGAGCAAGATCCGCTTGGGCCATTTTTTTGGCGAGTGGCTCTGGGGGCGCGACCCCTGATCAGTCTGAGCCGCGGAGACGTGGATCCAGCAGGTCTCTCAGCACGTCTCCGATCAGGTTGAAGGAGAGCACCGTCACGGAGATGGCAGTGCCGGGAACGATGGCAAGCAGCGGCTGGTCGCGGAGGAATCGCTGAGCGGAGGAGAGCATGATGCCCCAGCTCGGATCCGGGGGGAGTGTTCCCAGTCCGAGGAAGCTGAGAGCGGCCTCGACGATGATCGCGATACCAAAGAGCAACGACGCCTGAACAATAATCGGCGCGAGCGTATTGGGAAGAATGTGGCGCGCCGCAATCCGCCGATCCGAAGCACCGATCGCGATCGCCGCGAGCACGTACTCCTGCTCCTTCACGGAGAGCGTGCTGCCGCGGGAGATGCGGGCGAAGACGGCGATGAACGGGATGCCGATCGCGATCGTCACGTTCTGAAGACCGGGGCCGAGGCCGGTGATGATCAGGAGGGCAAGGAGCAGCGAGGGAAACGCGAAGAGCGAGTCCATGAGTCGCATCAGGAACTCGTCGCGACGACCGCCCCACCATCCAGCGAGGATGCCGATCGGTAGCCCGACGCCGACGCCGATCAAGAGCGATCCGAGGCCGACCAGGACCGAGGTGCGCGCGCCCTCGACGAGCCGCGAATAGGTGTCACGGCCCAGGCTGTCCGTGCCAAGCCAGTGATCCCAGGTGGGACCGCTTCGAGGCGCGGTCGCGTCCACTACGTTCGGGTCGTGGGTCGTGAGCGGACCTGGAACGACAGCGGCGATCATCACGACGAGCAGGACAAACAGGCTCACTAGCCCGACGCGCCGGCGACGGAATCGCCGCCAAAAGTCGCGCTCACGGGCGAACCGGCGTTCGCCCGACGAGGAGGGGAGCTTCGTCAACTGCTCGCGGCGGAGGGATCCTTCTTCTGCCATGGTTCCCCCTGCTAGGAATAACGGATGCGTGGATCCAGATACGCATAGGAGATGTCGACGAGCAGGTTCAACATCAGGATCGCGGCAGCCAGCAAGACGGTTACGCCCTGAACGACGACGATTTCTTGGATGAGGATCGAGTCGATGAGTAGCTTGCCAACGCCCGGGAGTTGGAACACTGTTTCGATGATGATTGAGCCACCCAGGATCACCGTCATTTGCAGGCCGAGGATGGTGACGACGGGGATCATCGCGTTCCGGAGACCGTGGCGCACGATGACCACTCGCTCCTGAAGGCCCTTGGCCCGGGCGGTGCGTACGTAGTCCTGTCGCATGACCTCGACCATCGCGCCGCGCACCTGGCGGGCGAGGCTCCCTGCCGACGACAGGCCGATGGCGATCGCTGGCAAGGTTAACGACCTCAGGTTCGGGAACAAGCCATCCGAGATCGGCGTGAAGCCGAGCGCGGGGAACCAGCCGAGGTTCACCGAGAACACGATGATCATCACGATCGCGAGCCAGAAGTTCGGAATCGAAACGCCGGCGACAGCCACCATGGTCAGCCCGTAGTCGAGCACGGTTCCGGGCCGGGAACCCGCGATGACGCCGGTTGGGATCGCGATCAGCACCCCGAGCAATAACGACAGCGTACCGAGTTCGGCGGTGACCTCGAGTCGATCGAGGATCAGCGAACCGACCGGCTGCTGGGTTCGGATGCTGGTGCCGAAGTCGCCTCGTACCGCGCCCGAGATCCAATCCCAATAGCGTTCGATCAACGGTTCGTCCAACTGGAGACGCTCCCGTAACGCTTCGACCTGAGTCGGGCTCGGCTCGGGGCCGAGGATCCGCGACGCGATGTCACCGGGGAGGACGTTGATCGAGACGAACGTGACGAGTGTGACGACGAACAGCACAAATACAGACGCCAACAACCGACGGATGATAAACGCGTGCATCCGTTCGCTCCCTGGCTACGGCTTGAGGTTGGGATGTGTGATGAGGTCCCCCCACGTGCGGTGAATGGGAGGGACCTCGTCACACCCGGACTAGGCCTTCCAGCCGATGTCGTCCTGACCGAAGTGGAACTTACCCTCACCACGGGCGACGTAATCGATCTCTGGCTTGTGGGCCACCTGGTACGAGTTGTAGAGGTAGTCCACGCCCCAGGCCGCGTCCACGTAGGCCCGGTTGAGTTCCCCGAGCGCGGCCTTGCGCTCCTCCGGATCGAAGGCAGCGGCGGACTTGGCGAGAGCCTCATCGATCCGGATGCGGAACTCGTCGTCCGGGCCCGGAAGCACGTTCTTCGAGAATCCATTCGCGTTGGCGATGTAGGCGATCTGCTGCCAGACGTCCGCGCGGACGGACATCCCGGAGCTGTGGGAACCCACGTTGAGGTCCCAGAACTCGGTGTAGAAATCCGGGCTCGGCTTCGGAATGATATTGCGGACGATGCCGAACTGCGCGTACTGCGCCTGAATGAGCTCGTCCTTCTCGATCGAGAGGGGGTTGCTGCTGGTGTTGACTTCGTACTCGAAGCCATCCGGGAAGCCTGCGAGCGACAGCTCGGCACGGACCTTTTCGGGATCGAAACGGTAACCCTCGAAGTTCGGATCATGATCGCTGCCCAAGGCGGGGCCAAGGAATCCAAAGTGCGCGGGCGTATTGAGGCCATTGAATACGAGGTCGTTGAGCTGTTCCTTGTCGACCGCCCAGTTGAGCGCCCGTCGGAGGTGAACGTTCGTCCACGGATCCTTGTTCATGTTGATCCAGGTGCGAGTCAAACCGTTCGTCGGGATGTTCTGTACGACCAGGCCGGCGCCGGTCAGCGTGTCGAGCTGGTTCGGATCGGGTGCATCGATGATGTCGAGGTCACCCGCGAGCAGGCCGTTGATCTTCTGGTCGGGCGTGACGCCGAAGCGCATCACGATGCCGTCAACACGCGGAGCGTTTGGTTTCCAGTACTCGTTGTTGGCCTCCAGGACGATCCGGTCCCCGTCGATCTCTTCGACGAACTTCATCGCACCGGTCCCGGTCGGGTGGCGCCCCTGGAACTCGTCCGTCGCCTCCACCTGCTTGCGGGAGACCAGCATGCCCGCGCGGTCGCCGAGGATTCGGATCAGCGGTGCAAATGGCTGGGACAGCGTCCAGCGGGACGTCAACTCGTCGACTGTCTCAACATTCTCGATGAACTGAATGTCTTGCGCGGTTACCGCGATGTCGAGGTCACGCGCTCGCTCAATGTGCCACTTGACTTCGTCCGCCGTGACGGCCGAGCCGTCATGGAACTTGAGGTTCGGCCGGAGCTTGAAGACAAGAGTCAACTCGTCTGGGGTTTCCCAGCTCTCAGCGAGCGACCGGCTCAGCTGTGGGGTCAGGGTCTCGTCATAACCGACGAGGTTGTCGTAGACCATCCAGAGGAACTGGTGCTCGTCGCCGCCGGTGCCGGTGACGGGGTCCAGTTGGAAGAAGTTGTTGGAGGAGATGCCGGTCGTGACGACGGGGCCGCGCGCCGCGACGGCCTCCGACGGCGCGTCGGTGCCGGTACCGCCGGACGCCTCGTCGTCATCTCCACATCCGACGAGCACTGCCCCCGCGAGACCGGCTCCACCGATGACGGCGCCCCTCAGCATGCTGCGGCGCGACAGCTTCCTCGATCGTGATCCAAGCCAGTAGTTGCTCTCGGTCATTTCGCGGTCTCCCTCCGTGTGCACGAACCGACTGCCATGATGACAGGGGGTGCACGGCTTCTTCGCCTGAGGCCGAAGCAAGCGTCAAGCACGTACGTTAATCACAAACGAACTGGCCCATCTGCACGCTGCCGTGCACAGAACTGATCGACGGGCGTGGCCGCTGTCGTCATGCCCCGGGGCGGGAGCTCGCTATGGGCGCATGGGGCGGGTCTTGCGACCCACGTCGGCTGGGAGCTTGTCGTAGGCCATCTCAATCCAATCGCACAGCAGTGGACGGGTGTCGCGCGGGTCGATCATCTCCTCGGCGTTGAATGCCTCGAGGGCGCCAAACGGCGTGCGGATGGCGATGAGTTCTGCCTCGAGTTCGGCACGCCGCGCATCTGGATCGGCGGCGTTCTCGATCTCGCGACGATAGGCGGCCTGCACGCCGCCTTCGATCGGGATCGACCCCCATTCTCCCGACGGCCACACGATGCGCAGGGCGAACCGGCTGTACGGCTGATGCGCGGCGCCGGCGACGCCGTATGCCTTCCGCACGATCACCGTGGCCCATGGCACCGTCGAGGCGTCGATGGCACACAACGCGCGTGCGCCGTGCCTGAGCGTGCCTGACGCCTCTGCTCGCGGCCCGATCATGAAACCGGGGTTGTCCGCGAAATTCACGAT
This sequence comes from Chloroflexota bacterium, assembly GCA_027593235.1. Classification (GTDB taxonomy): domain Bacteria; phylum Chloroflexota; class Dehalococcoidia; order UBA2979; family UBA2979; genus UBA6627. The sequence goes on along the minus strand of JAQCIU010000052.1, from coordinate 1,339 downwards.
CGGCAGGTGGAACGTGTCGCAGAGGTCCACGAAGCTTTCGAGCTTCTGTGCCGCGGCCGCATCAGTGGCTCCGCCGAACTGCATGGGGTCGCCGGCGAGGATGCCGACCGGGCGTCCCCCCAGCCGCGCGAACCCCGTGATCTGCGAGCGGCCGAAGTAGCGGCCCATTTCGAAGAAGGTGCCCTCGTCGACGATCAGCTCGATCATCCGGCGGCTGTTCTGCGGGCGATTGCGCTCTCGCGGAATGACGTCGAGCAGTTCACCCGCCCGTCGGTCAGGCGGATCGTCGCAAGCTGAGATCGGCGGGAGTTGGTAGACGTTTGACGGCAGATAAGAGAGGAAGCGGCAAACCTGTTGGAAAGCGTCTTGCTCATCCTCGGCGACGTTGTCGATGAGCCCACTCTCGTAGGCATGAACGCGCACGCCGCCGAGCTCTTCCTTCGTGACCTTCTGGCCGAGGCCGCGCTCCACCACGGGCGGGCCCGCGGCAAAGATCTGGGAAACGTCGCGCACCATGATCGCGAAGTGAGCGATGGCGACCTGTGCCGCTGGCAGACCGGCAACGGCGCCGAGGGCCATCGAAACGACGGGCACCTCGCTCATGAGTGCCGCCTCGAGGGGCCAGCCCCCCAGTTCAGGGACATAGGTGCGCCCCATTCCCCCGGTGGAGCGGATATCGGCTCCGAAGCCGTCGATGAGGCGGACAAGCGGGATCTTCATCTCGAATGCGATGAGCTCATCGTGTCCGGCCTTCGAGACGGGGCGCCCCGTGTGAATTCGGGTGCCTTCGCTGCCGCTCGGCGGACGTGCCGTGAAATCCCCGCCGCCCGCCGCGACGCGCCTCCCATCGACCTTGCCGACCCCCAGCACGTAGCCCGCCGGGAAGAAGTCGACCAGAGTCCCGTCCTCGTTGTAGGCACCGGTGCCGGCGTGCTTGCCGCGCTCGTGGAAGCTGTCCGGGTCGAACAACAAGTCGAGCCGTTCGCGGACCGTCAGCTTTCCTCGGCCGTGCTGATCGGCAACACGCTGATCCCCGCCCATCGCCTCGGCGAAGCTGGTACGCCGCCTCAATTCCTCCAACTCCGGTTCCCACGTGATGGTGATCCTCCTCGGCGACCCGGGCGGCGTGATCTCTTTAGCCCGGCGGCGCTGAACTTCTGCCTCAGGCCGCCGCACGTCAACCGGCAACTGCTTCTGGGTGCGCACAGACACCTCGTATTGGATTACAGACAATCGGATATCAGCGCGTCCGCGCATCACGGGTTGGGGCGAAGTCCCCAGTAACGGCGCGGCTTCCTAGCTGCACCCGCTCGTGGCGCCGCAGTTCATGCACTCGTTG
>JAQCIU010000051.1:0-16792 GCA_027593235.1 Chloroflexota bacterium | reverse complement strand
CACGGTGGTTCCTCATCTCAGCCTGAGGAGCCTACCCCGCGATCCGGACCCTCATTCCTGACGCAGCCAGCGACGCGGAATCACGGTGATCGGCCTGGCGCTGTTGCTCGCGATGTCTGTCGTGGAGGGCATCGGTCCGGGGCTTGGAGTTGCGACGGCACAGACGCCGAGCCTGATTGCGACGCCGATCGGCGGGGGCTTCAGCGGCGTTCCGCCGCGGCTGGGCGGGGTCGGCCTGCTGGTGACGACGGAGACGTCGAGCGCCGCGGGCCTGGCGAGCACATTGCGTGACGCGGGCTGTGCGACGGTGACGGTGTCCTCCGTGGGTGCGGGCACCTGGTCCTCCTACGTCACGGGGGCGCCTGCGTTCGTGAACGAGGAGTTCCCGGCGCTGCTGGCGGCGGACACGCCGTTCGCGGTCCGCTGTCTGCAGGTGACTCCGTTGGTCGATCCGAGGAACGCGACGTACGGCCTCGATGGCGGCGCGGTCGCGCTGACGGATGGGGGCTCCGCCATTCCCGCGGCGCCGGGTTCCGCGACGCAGATCCTTACCGAGGTGACGACGCGACAGTCGTACGCGTTCCTCGATGGCGACACAGTCGCGGATGCGGCGACTGTCCTGACGTATCAACCGGGGGGATCCGGCACGTTCTCCTACCTCAGCGTCGTCGGTACGGCTGCGGGTGGTGCGGCGCCCACGGTGTTTCTCGGCGATCGGGTGATCGTCGAGCGTCTCGCGGCCGCGCATGGGGCCGTCACGGTGACCTACCTCGATCGTGCGCCGGGCCAGCCCTTCGCGGCGACGCCGACGGTGCCGGTGACACGCCGATTCAAGCTCGAAGGCGGGGCGCTCGTCGAACTCGGCAGCGGCGCCTGCGAGGTGTCCAACCTGGACGCGCTGGGATCGTTCGTGTTCGTCACGTCCCCGATTCCCGGCGCGCAGCTCTTCAGCGGCTTCGCGGTGACCGGCTGCTCGCGCACGTTCGAGTCGACGGTCAACTGGCGGCTGCTCGCGCGCAACGGCGCGGTGTTGGCCTCGGGGTTCACGACCGGCAGCGGCGTGGATGACGCGGACCGCTTTGCGTTCACGGTGACGTACACCCACAGTGGCGCCGCGGAGGTCGGCAGCCTCGAGGTCTTCGAGGTGGATGCGTCGGCTGGCGAGGGGCTCCCGCCACCGCGCGTCGTGGTCCCGATCGTCCTGCCGTAGCCGCGGGTACGCGAAACGGCGCGGTACGGTGCCGGTGACGCCGCGTTAGCGGGTAGTGGCCATCGCCTCGTCCGCGCGCTCGACCGCATCGAGGTAGAGCGGCGGAACATCGTCTTCAGCGAGGCCGAGCGTCTCGCGATAGCGACGAACCGCGTCCCACTCGCCCTGCATGTAGGCGCGGGCGAGGCCAAGCGCCGCCGCCGGGGCGCCTTCCTGGTACGCGAGCGCCGCGACGACTTGCGGGGCCAACGGCATGCGCTTCAGCGCCTGTCGCATCGGCTCGCCGAGCAGCGCATCTACGTTGGAGAGCAACCCGACGAGGTAGAAATCGAAACACTGCGCGGGTGGCATCTTGAGCTTCTGGCTGATGTTGTCGCAGAAGCGCGCAATCGTGACGCTCTGGTGGAGCAGCTGATCCGAACCGCCGACGATGGCGCCCATCACCACGAAAGTGGCGGATCGGCGAATCTCGTCGTGCCCGAAGAGCACGACCACGTCGCGCATTGAGCTGATGCGGCGATTCAGCGCGAGCGACGCCGCGTTGGCCCGACGGAGCAGCATGTAGGTGAGCGACGGATCGGCCTCGACGGTGCGTGCGACCTCGTCAACATCGAGGTTCGGGCGGCTCACGATATCGAGGAGCTTCACGTGGATCGGCTTGAGTCCGGGCAGCGCGGAACGCTTCACGGACTCCGGGCGGCTGAGGAAGAAGCCCTGGAAGTAGTGGAAGCCGAGCGCGCTGGTGACGTCCAGATCCTCCTGGGTTTCTACCTTCTCCGCGAGGAGTTCGATGCGCTGGCGCTTGGCCTCTCGAGCGATCGCCTCGACCGTGTCGCGATCCGTCGCCATGAGGTCGACCTTGACCAGTGAGGTCACCCCCTCGAAGGCCATCAGGCGTTCGACGTCGACGACATCGTCGACCGCGACGCGGAAGCCCGCTTCGAGGAGGGCGGCGCAGGTCTTGAGCACAGCGGGCTCCGGCGGAACATCCTCCAGCACCTCGATGACGAAGGAACGCGGATCGAGCAGCGCGGCGCTGCCGTTTACCAGCAGATCGCGGGTGAAATTGATGAAGAGTGGGCGGCCGCCGGAGAGTGCTCGGAGGTTGCCCAGCCAGGCGCCCTGTGTGATGAGCTGTGCCGTCGCCGAGTTGCCGTCCAGGAAGTCCGCGGTGCCCGCGGTCTCCTGCCCTCGGAACAGCAGCTCATAAGCGTGGAGCTTCCGCCTGCGGTTGTAGATCGGCTGGCGCGCGATGAAAAACGGCACCTCGCGGGCGTCATCGGCGGCCATGAGCGCGGAGACCGGTAAACCGGACTGCATCGACTACCTCGGCCATCCGTGGCCGTCTCTGCCGGAGCTTCATGCTGGCAGTGCTCGTAGATCGTCGGTCGATCCGGCGAACCTACGAAGGGCAGCGGATGCTTCATCTTCCATTACAGGGAACTGTCAGTTCGGGCACAGTGGGCACACCGGCGGGAGCTGGGTCCCTCAGATTTGCGCCCCCCGCCTGTGGACCACCTCTGACCGCTGGTTCCGAGCTAGCTGAAGGGCGCGGCCGCGAGCAGCGTGGCCTGGACGCCGATCGAGTCACTGGTCTCATCGCGCGTCCAGGTGCGGTCGATGAGTTGCCATGCCTGGCGCCGGTCGGCGAGCAGCAGCTCCAGGGTGTCGCGAAGCTGCTCCTGGAGCGCCGGCGCGTTGATCGGGGTGAGCACCTCGATCCGCTCGTCGAGGTTCCGATTCATGATGTCGGCGCTGCCGATGAAGTACTCGGGGCTGCCGTCGTTCTCGAAGGCGTAGATGCGGGAATGTTCCAGGAACCGGCCGATCACGCTCACCACGCGCACGTTGTCGCTCAGCCCGGGCACCCCGGGTCGCAGGCGGCAGATCCCGCGGACGATCAGATCCACTTGCACGCCGGCTCGCGAGGCCTCGTAAAGGAGCTGTGTGAAGCGCGTGTCCTCCAGGGCGTTCATCTTGAAGATCAACCGCGCCGGACGCCCAGCGCGCGCGTGCTCGATCTCGCGGCGGACGCGTGCTTCCAACTCCGTCCGCAGGTTGAACGGCGCAACGAGGAGCGTGGTCGTCGCCGGCTCGCGGGAGAAGCCGGTCAGATCATTGAACACCGCCAGGAGATCCGCGCAGATCGCCGGATCGGCGGTGAACAGCCCGAAGTCCGTGTACACCCGCGCGGTCCGGGAGTTGTAGTTTCCGGTACCGATGTGGCAGTAGAGCTTGAGACCGCTGGGCTCCTCGCGCACAACCAACGAGATCTTGCTGTGGACCTTCATCGATGGTGAGCCGTAGGCGATGTGCACGCCAGCGTCCTCCAGCCGCCGTGCCCATTCGAGGTTGTTGGCCTCGTCGAACCGCGCGCTCAACTCGACGACCACCGCCACCTGCTTGCCGCGGCCGGCCGCGTCGATCAGCGAGCGCAGGAGCGGCGAGTCTGGCGAGGTGCGGTACAGCGTCTGTTTGATCGCGAGCACGCTGGGGTCGCGCGAGGCCTCTTCCACGAAGCGAGCGACCGAGGCGTCGAATGACTCGTAGGGGTGGTGGACCATCACGTCGCGGCTACGGAGGGTGGCGAAGAAGGTGCGGTCGTCTTCGACGTGCAGGAAGGCCGACGGGATCTCCGGGGTGAACGGAGGGAACGACAGCGAGCCCATCGGCAGCGATGCGATCTCCATCAGATCGGCGAGCCCGACGAAGTGATCCAGTCGCACCACGTCATCTTCCTCGAGCTCGAGTTCCTCGAGCAGCAACTCCAGCCGATTCGCGGGGAGGTTGCTGTCCACCTCGATCACCACGGCCTCCGCGAAGCGGCGGAGGCGGAGCTCACTCTCGATCAGGTCGCGCAGATCCTCGGCTTCCTCGCCGGGGCCCCCGACGACCGCGCTGCGGAGGACGCGGACGACCTGCCAGGGCGAAACCTCAGCGCCGGTGAAAAGCATCTCCAGGTGCGCCCCGATCAGTTCCTCGATTGGGACGAAGCGGCCATCGCCGACATCGATGAAGCGCGGGCGGTTGTCCGGCACCTTGACGCGGGCGAAGTGCCAGGTCTGGTGCGGGTCACGGACCCCGAGGGCCAACGAGAGACTGCCGCCGGAGATGAACGGGAACGGATGCGAGGGGTCGACCACCAGCGGCGTGAGCACCGGGAAGACCGCGCGCACGAAATAGTCGCGCAACTCCTCGCGGAGTTCCTCGTCCAGATCGGCGTAGCGCACGATCCGGACGCCGTTCTCGGCGAGTGCCGGCCGCAGATCGCGCGCCCAGACCTCGTTGAGCGCGTTGCTGGTGGCCTCGCAGCGGTCGCGGACGAGCTGGAGCTGCTCGCGGATCGTCAGGCCGTCCACCGTGCGGACGTGGGGATCGTTCTCCATCTGGCGTTTCAGCCAGCCCAGACGCTTCGAGTAGAACTCGTCCAGGTTGCTGGCAGTGATCGCCAGGAACTTCACCCGCTCCAGCAGCGGGTTGCGCGGATCGCGCGCTTCGGCGAACACGCGATCGTTGAAGTCCAGCCAGCTCAGCTCGCGATTCTCGTACAGCTCCGGATCGTTGAGTTCGATCTCGGCGAACGGCAGCGGCGGCTCAGGAGCCGGATCGCGCGCGATGTTCGGGGTGATATCAGGCATGGGGAGGGGGCGGTCCTCGTTCCACGAGTGCGTTCATTCCAGCCTACCGATCCGCGCCGGGCACGGCGTCGGGACGAATCGGATTTTCGGGGTTCTTCGTTAACGTTCGTCGCTGGTGCGGAACGTGCCTAGGGAACAAGGGCCGTCTTACACGGACCTTATGCCCCGGATCCTACGGTTGACCCGACGCTCCACCGAGCGAAGGGAAGCGGTATGCCTCGAACCAGAACATGGGCAGCGATCATCGGCGGGATCGTCGCACTGGCGATCACCGGTGTCGCGTGGGCGCATCCGGGCGGCCTCGTCGACCGCGCGGACGTACTCGCGCGGGCGCTTGGGATCACCTCGGATGAGGTGGAACAGGCCCGCGAGGATGGCACGCTCCGCACGCTCGTCGGCGACCTGACGCTGAACCAGCTCTCTGAGGCTTACGGCGCGGAGCTGGATGCGATCATCGCGCAGGCACTGGCGGACGGCACGATCACGGCGGAACAGGCCGAACGCCTGAACGAACTCGACCTCGGTGATGGCGCGCTCGGCGCCTTCGGCGGCTCATTCGGCGGCCGGTTCGGCACGCTCGAGGAGTTCGATCGCGAGGACCTCGATGGCCTGCACTCCGCTTCGATCCGGATTCGCATCGACCTGCGCGGCATCTACGCCGGTCTCCTCGCGATGACCGCCGATCAGTTCGACGCGGCGGCCGAGGACGGCACGGTTCGCGATCTGATCGACGCCCTCGATCCCGTCGCCGTGCAGGCGGCGATCGTCGAGGCGCGCGACGCCCAGATCGACGAAGCGCTGGCCGCCGGGGACATCACGGAGGACCAGGCGGAGACCCTGCGGAGCTCGACGTTCGGCACCTTCGGTGGCTTCGGTGGCCGTGGTGGATTCCGCGGCGGCTCGGGCTTCGGTCACGGGTCGGAATTCGGCGGGGTCGGACGCTTCGGTCCACACGCCGCACCGAGCACCACACCGGATGCGGAGGGGACCGCCACCCGGTCCAGCACCGGTATCTCGATCTAGCAGTCCCGGTCGCTCGGGCAATCGGCAAGGCCCCGCGTCAGCGGGGCCCTGCTGATCTTGCAGCCGATTGAGCGCGTGGGGCTGGGCAGTGGTACCGGCAGATGTGTTCTGGACACGGTGCGTCCCTCCCCGTGCCACAATCCGTGCGATGAAGCTGTCCCGAAACTTACCGCTGCTGGTTGCCGCCGTTGTCGCGGCGTTGGTCGCGGCGATGCCGGTTCCCGCTGCGGCAGATGGCCACGAGGACTGGGAGCTGTTGGTCGGCTCGATTCCAAACGAGCGCGAGAGCACCTGCCAAGCGGACGTTGTCGTAATCGCGTCGGGCTTCGCAGACTCCGAGGAGGTTGCCATCGGCCGGATCGATGACCGCGCGTTCATCGAGCTGCGGCGTGTCCCGACGCCTGCCAATGGTCTGGTTCGCCTGGAGAGGTTCGACCTGTTTTCGGCCGACTGCGTTGACGGCGACACGCTCACGTTCGTCGCGCGAGGTGTTGTCGACGGCGACTTTCTCGGCTCGCTCGACGCGCCCTTCGAGGTCACCGCCGGCTATCGAACGATCGACAAGCCCGGGAAGATCAACCTCTTCCCATCGTCGGGCGCCGATTGTGTTCCCGGCTCGATCACCATCCTCGGCGAGGGCTTCCCGCCGAACGCCGGCATCAGTATTGGAGTCGGCGCCGCCGACGCGTTTGCCCACGAACTAGCGGAGATTGACCGGACCACCAGCGACTCGGCCGGGCGGTTCTCCTCGACCCCGAACTTCTTCGGCGGTCGTACGTGTCGCGAACCTCAACAGTTCGCCATTCACGCTTTCGTGGTGACCGACGCGAGGGGTACACCCACCGACTTCCCTCGGGCGAGCGTCATTTACACCGTCGGCGCCCCAGCGCCCTCCGCCGCGGGCAACGCCGATCTCGAGGACCCCGATAGCCCCCGAGGTCCCTCGTTCCTCCTGACGTTCGCCTCGCTGCTGCTCGTGACGGTCGCACGTACCATCACCGCCGGGAGTCGCCCATGACCATTCGTAACCTCGACGCGCTCTTTGGCCCGCAGTCGGTCGCCCTGATCGGCGCGAGCCCGCGTCCCGGATCGCTGGGCCAACTGCTGGCGCGCAACATGCGCCGCGCCGGCTTCCGAGGTCGGCTCGACTTTGTGCACCCGGGCGGCGGAGAGATCGAGGGCCAGGCGAGCTACCCGGACGTGGCGTCGCTCCTGGAGGCGCCGGACCTCGCGATCATCGCGACACCGCCGGATGCCGTCGCCGGGCTGATCGCCGAACTCGGCGCGCGCGGTACGCGTGGCGCCGTCGTGATCACGGCGGGGTTTGGCGAGGGCGGCGACGAGGTGGGCGCGGAGCGGCGACGCGCGGTCCTCGAGGCGGCGCGTCCGCATCTGCTGCGGGTGGTCGGGCCGAACTGCGTGGGGCTGGTGATCCCGCGCCTCGGCCTCGACGCGAGTTTCGTGCACGTGCCGGTCGCCGATGGTGGGCTCGCGTTTGTGGCGCAGTCGGGCGCGGTGATCGTCGGCGTGGTCGACTGGGCGCAGCCGCGCGGCGTTGGCTTCTCGCACCTCGTGTCGATCGGCGACATGGCGGACGTCGACTTTGGCGACATGCTCGACTACCTCGCCGCGGATCCCGGGACGACTGCGATCCTGCTGTACGTCGAGGCGGTGACGAACGCCCGCAAGTTCATGTCCGCCGCGCGAGCGGCGGCGCGCGTGAAGCCAGTGATCGTGATGAAGGCCGGGCGCCACGCCGAGGGCGCACGCGCGGCCGCGTCACACACCGGCGCCCTCGCGGGGAGCGACGCCGTCTACGACGCCGCCTTCCGCCGCGCCGGCATGCTTCGCGTGACCACGCTTCGGGAGCTGTTTGAGGCTGCCGAGGTGCTGGCGGACGACGTGGAGCCGCACGGCGATCGGCTGGCGATCATTACGAATGGTGGCGGCTTCGGTGTACTGGCCACCGACGCGCTGATTGAAGAGGGCGGCCGGCTCGCCGATCTGGATGCGTCGACGGTGAGCGCGCTTGACCGCGTGCTGCCGGCGACATGGAGTCACGCCAACCCGGTCGACATCATCGGCGACGCCCCGGGCCAGCGGTACGTGAAGGCGATCGAATACGTGCTCGCCGATCCGGAGACCGACGCGGTGCTGGTTGTGAACTGTCCCACGGCAGTGGCCTCGAGCTACGAGGCGGCGGAGGCGGTCGTTGCGGCGCTGGATGAGCTGCGCGGCGACGACGCCGAGCCGGGTGCCGATGGCCGAGGCGTGCCGGTGATCGGTGCGTGGATCGGCGACAGTGCCGAGGCGGTGCGCGCACGGCGGCTGATCGATCAACACGGGATCGCCGTCTTCGAGACGCCCGAGGAGGCCGTGCGCGCGTTCATGCATCGCGTTCGTCACGCCCGCGCCCGCGCCCAGTTGCTGGAGACCCCGCCCGCGCTTGTCTCCGACACGCCGCCGGACCGCGTGGCGGCGGAAGCAGTGGTGGCCGGCGCGATCTCCGAGGATCGGGAGTGGCTGAGCGAGGTCGAAGCGAAGCAGGTGCTGGCCGCGTACGGGATCCCGACGGTGGAGACGGTCGTCGTCCACAACCTCGATGAACTCACCGTCGAGGCGGAGCGCCTTGGCTACCCGGTGGTGGTGAAGATCCTGTCGCCGCAGATCACCCACAAGAGCGACGTGGGTGGCGTGGCGCTTGACCTCGGAAGCGCGGACGCCGCGCGCGACGCGGCGCGACGGATGTACGAACGGGTACGCAGCGCCGATCCGGAGGCCGTCCTCGAGGGCTTCACGGTGCAGCCGATGGTGCATCGACCCGGGGCGCGCGAGCTGATCCTCGGCATGACGACGGATGCCCAGTTCGGCCCCGTGCTGCTCTTCGGACACGGCGGGACGGCGACCGAGGTGATTGGTGACAGCGCGCTTGCCTTGCCGCCGCTCAACGTGGCCCTCGCCCAGCGGCTGATCGATGAGACTCGCGCCTCCCGGCTGCTAGCCGGCTACCGGGACCGTGCGCCTGCTGACCGTCAGGCGATCGCCGAGACGCTCGTGCGCCTGTCCGATCTGGTTGTGGACCGACCGGAGATCGTCGAATTGGACATCAATCCGCTGCTGGCTGATGCGGACGGCGTGCTCGCGCTCGACGCCAGGATCCGCGTCTCGGCGGAGGGGCGGTCCACGCCGCTGGCGATCCGCCCGTACCCACAGCACCTGGCTCGCGCGGTGGTGATCGCCAAGCGACCGATGACGCTCCGACCGATCCGTCCGGAGGATGAACTGCTGATCCGGGAGGCGATTCCCGAGCTGGATCCGGAGACGGCGCATCCGCGCTTCCTCGGACCGGTCGCCGATCTGTCACATGACTCGGCTGCCCGTATCACGCAGATCGACTACGACCGAGAACTGCTGCTCGCGGTGATCGAGGGCCGGCGTCTGGTCGGCATCGGACGGCTCGGTGCTGATCCAGATGGTCGCCGCGCCGACCTCGAGATCACCGCTCTCTCCGACAGCACCCGCGATGACGCGATCGATGCGTTGCTCGATCTGCTGATCGCCGAGGCGCGCACCCGCCGGATCGGCACCCTGACCGCGTACCTGCACGCCGCGACGGTGAACCCCGACCGCTACCGGCCGCGCGGCTTTTCACCGCCCGCGCGGCGCGGTGGCATCGAGGAGTGGACCGCCGTGCTCGCGTACGGCGTGGAGTGACGCCCGCGACCCGCTAGCCGAAGCGGCTACGCCGCCGGCCACTGCGAGGCCGCCCGGTCGACGGGCAGTCGTACGGTGAAGCGCGCGCCGCCCTCGGACGACACGTCGACCTCGATGGCACCGCCGTGCCGCTGGACGATCTCGCGCACGATCGCGAGGCCGAGTCCCGCGCCTCCGACATCGCGGCCGCGGGCGGCATCGAGGCGTGCGAACCGCTCGAAGATCCGCTCGCGCGCCTCGGCGGGAACGCCTGGCCCGTCGTCGGCTACAACGAGTTCGATCCGGCCGCTGCGGCGATCCTCGCGCAGCTCGACGGTGATCCGCTCGGCGGCGTAGCGGGCGGCGTTCTCGAGGAGGTTGCGAATCACGCGGCTCAGCAGCTCCGCGTCGCCGACGACCTGGGCGCCGGAGACGCGCACCGTATCGACCATCGCGCCGCGGCGAGCGCGGAGCCGCTCCGTTTCACGGAAGATGATGTCGTCGAGGTCGACCGGCTCGGCGCGCATCGGAGCGCCGGAGTCGCCGCGTGCGAGCAGTAACAGATCGTCGGCGAGACGCTCGAGGCGCATCGCCTCGTCGAGGACAGACTGCTCGGTCGCCAGTGGGCTCGCCTGATCCGGGTGGGCGAGGTCGACCTCGAGTTGCGCGCGGATGTTCGCCAGCGGGCTGCGGAGCTCGTGCGACGCGTCCGCGACGAACTGCTGCTGGCGCGCCTGCGACTCCTCGAGGCGTGCGAGCATCTCATTCATCGTGTTGGCCAGCCGGCCAATCTCGTCATCGGTTGGCGGCGCCGGGACGCGACGGTGCAGCTCGCTGGCGGTGATGTCGGCGACCTCGGCGCGCATCGCCTCGACCGGTGCGAGCGCGCGTCCCACGAAGTACCACGTCAGCGCCGTGACGAGGATGACCAGCAGCGGTGTGCCGACAAGGAAACTGCGGCGGAGCAGCGCGACGCTCTCGTCGATCGGCAGCAGGGTCTCGCCGACGTAGAGCGTGTAGACGTTGCCGTCGGAATGGCTGAAGCGCTGGCCGACCACGCGGAAATGGTCCTCGTCGTCGATTTGCAGCGTGTCGATGGTGCGGGCCTCGCGTAGCCCGGCGGGGCGGAATCCGCCCGCCACCGGCGCGTAGCCGTCGAGGTTTGGGCTCGCCGCCACTACGCGACCGTTGCCACCAACGAGCTGGACGAACGTCTCGTCCTCGCGGCTCGCGAAGTCGGCGGGGAGTGGCCCTCCCTTCAGGACACCGACGAGCCCGGCTGTCCGCTGATCGAGCGACGCGTCGAGGTTCTGGCGCAGCTCTTGCTCCTGGATGAAGACGGTGGCCCATGCGGTGAGCAGAAGCGCGATCGCGACCAGTGCGGCAGCACCGCCGGTGGTCCGCACGCGAACCGTGCGCGACGCCGCGATCAGGCGGGTGAGTGTCGAGTCCGACATCGGGAGCCCCTTACGCGCCCAGCGCGAGCCGGTAGCCCGCGCCGCGTACTGTCTCGATCACCGACGGCAGACCCTCGTGATCGAGTTTGCGTCGGAGGTGACGGACGTAGACCTCGACGATGTTGGGGTCGCCGTCGAAGTTGAAGTCCCAGATGTTCTCGAGAATGGATGACTTCGACACGACGTGACCGTTCCGCCGGAGCAGGAACTCGAGCAGCGCGAATTCGCGAGCGGTCAACGCGATCTCCGAACCGTCCCGCCAGCAACGATGCGCGGCCGGGTCGAGGCGGAGCGATCCCGCTTCGAGCACAACCGGACGAACCGCCTGCCCTCGTCGCACCAGCGCGCGCACGCGCGCGACCAGCACGACGAATGAGAACGGCTTCGTCAGATAATCATCGGCACCTGCATCGAGCGCATTCGCCTCATCCACTTCACCGTCGCGCGCGGTCAGCATTAGGATCGGCGTCCAGTCCCCGGCCGCTCGCCGTTGGGCGCAGAGGTCCGTGCCGGAGAGCCGCGGCAGCATGATGTCCAGAATCAGCGCGTCGTAGTCGTTCTCTTCGGCGAGCCAGCGGCCGTCTTCGCCATCCGCGGCCAGATCGACGGCGAATCCTTCGGCCTCGAGGCCACGGCGCACGGCGGCGGCGATCTTCGGTTCGTCCTCGACGATCAGTACGCGCACGCGGCACCTCCCGTCCGCCCTCGATGGTCGCAGTGTGCTCCTGAACCGTGCCTGAACGCGGGCTGAAGGGCGGCTTCCGTGTTCAGCGGGGGTTCAGGCGCGCCCGTTCATCCTCGGTCGGAATGGAAACCAGGGATTTGGAAACGGGAGTTCGCATGAAGATCACACGACGGACCGGCGTGGTCGCTGGTGCGATGGTTGCCGCGATCGGGATCGCCGCGGCGGTGGCTGGTGGCACCGCGCTGGCGACGGATGGCGACTAGCATCCGCTGACCGGTGAGACCTACGATCGCGCCGTCGCCGCCGCGCTCGCCCACACCGGCGGTGGCGAGGTGACCGCGACCGAGGTCGGGGACGACGGCGCCGCCTACGAGGTGGAAGTCCGGCTCGCCGATGGCTCGCAGGTCGAGGTCGCGCTCGACGAGCACTTCGTAGTCACCGGTAGCGAGTTGGACGACGACAGCGGCGACGCCGCCGAGGACGACGACTAGCCTTCCCGCATCCGGGGAGGAGCGGCTAGGCGGTGACGGCCGCCCGGACCGGCGTGGGGTCGACGATCAGCGATTCCACGCCGCGCAACACGATGTGGTCCTTGAATCGCGGTTCGCTCGCCAGACGCAGCGTCTCGTAGCGCGCGAGGAGCTTGTCGAAGGCGATCTGACCCTCCATCCGCGCCAGCGGCGCGCCGAGGCAATGGTGGATGCCGCGGCCAAACGACAGGTGGCGCTTGCTACCGCGCCCGATGTCGAACCGTTCCGGGTGCTCGAACGCCGTCGGGTCGTGGTTCGCGCCACCGAGCAGCAGGATCACCTGCTGTCCCTTCCGGATCAGGTGGCCATCCCAGTCGATGTCCTCGAGGGCGGTGCGGCCGTCCGTCTGCACCGCACTGTCGTAGCGGAGCAGCTCCTCCACCGCTGACTCCGTCAACTCGGGGGTGAGCCGCAGCCGCTCGAGCTGCTCTGGGTGCTTCAGCAGCGTCAGTAGCCCGTTGCCAATCAGGTTGGTGGTCGTTTCGTTTCCGGCGATCAGGATCAGCCGCAGGGTGACCAGCAGCTCCTCGTGGCTGAGCTTGTCGCCGGCGTCTTCCGCCTCGATCAGGCGGCTGATCAGGTCGTCGCGCGGCTCGATCCGCCGCTGGTCAATGATGGTCTCGAAGTAGGCGCCCAGCTCGCGGTTCGCCACCTCGGCGATCGCGGCTTGCTCCTCGGTGATCGTCGGCTCGAGGGTGCGTGCGACGCGGTCGGACCACGTCTTGAAGCGCGGCAGATCTTCGGGTGGCACGCCCAGCATCTCCGCGATCACCGTGATCGGGAGCGGAATCGCGAGCGCCTCGAGCATGTCGATGTGCCGCTCCCCGGCCTGGACCCGCGCATCGATCTGATCGAGGAGGTCGTCGACGATCCCTTCGATCCGCGGGCGCAGCGCCTCGATCGCCTTTGGCGTGAAGGCGAGGGTGACCAGCGAGCGCATACGCGTGTGGTCCGGCGGGTCGGCGGCGAGGATCGATCGCGCCTCGTTCAGGTTCGCGGCGCGGTCGTTGGCGGGGGAATCGGCATTCCGGGAGTCGTTCGAAAAGCGCTTGTGATCGCGGAGGATCGCGTCGCAGTCCTCGTAGCGGGTGAACACCCAGGCGTGGATCAGCTCGCTGTAGTGCACGGGGTCCTGCGCGCGCATCTGGTCGTAGGTCGCGACGGGGTTCTGGTGATAATCGTCGGACAGCGGATTCCAGACGACCTTGCTCTTGAAGCGCTCCTTCAGCAGCGTGCCGCGGACGTACAGCGGCTGGATCGCGCGGACCACCTTGCGACGGAGTGAACGGCTTGCCGACATGCGAACCCCCTCAAGCTGACCGAAGTCTATCTGTTTTGTGATGACCCAGACGGCTCGACTCGATCGGTCTCGATCAATTCAGTGATCCGGTGGACCACCCGGTCCGGCGCGTGCGCCGAATCCACCGGAAGCCCGCTGCGGTGCACGTCCACCCAGATGCCCGTGATGCCGTGACGTTGCGGCGCCGCAACGTCCCATTCGAGGTTGTCGCCGACGAACCACGTCGTCCGCGGATCCGCCCGCATCGAGGCCAGCGCGTGGCGGTATGCCGCGTCGTGCGGCTTGCCGAGGCCAAACTCGCCCTCGATCTGGATGTGGTCGAAGTGATGTGCGAGGTCGAAGCGCTCGATCTTGCCGCGCTGCTCCTCGCTCGTCCCGTTGGTGATCAGCGCGAGCCGCCGCCCGGCGGCACGCAGCGCATCGAGGACGTCCGTGGCACCGTCGAAGAGCCGGATGCCCTCCTCGCGACGCGCGCGGTACCGCTCCGCCATCTCCCGCGGCAGGTCGGCGCGCGCCGCGATGTCGAGGGCCGCGAGGGCCGCGGAAACGATCTCGGCGCTGGCCGCGCGCAGGTCACGGCGACCGCGCTCGGCGCGATCGTGATCCGCCCAGAACGCACTCCCTGCGCTGCGGATCGCGCCATGCAGCGCGTCCGCGTCGGCCTCGATCTCCGCGCAGGCCTCGATGCAGGTGTGCCGCCAGGCGTCCGACTGGTTCCACGAAAAGTCGACGATCGTGTCATCGAGGTCGAACAGAATGACCTCTGGCTCATCCACGACGCGACCCCTTGCCGGCTACGCGTCCGGTACGGCGGCTGCCAGGCGCACCCGGTACGCAAGCGGGCCGCGGAAGAACGGCGTGTCCCACCACTCCACCTGTTGATCCTCGATCGGCTCGAGCCAGGCGAAGCGCTCCAGGACGCCGCCGATCGCGGCGGCGGCTTCGATGCGCGCGAGGTTGGCGCCGAGGCAGGTGTGGATGCCACGCCCGAAGGCGAGGTGATCGCGGCTGCCGGAACTCACGTTGAACCGCTCGATGTCAAAATCGGCCGGGCACTCGAAGCGGGCCGGGTCATGGTTCGCCGCCGCGTAGATCACCAGCACCGCCTGCCCGGCCTTCACGTCGGCGCCACCGACGGTCGTGTTGACGTTCGCGCGTCGGTAGAAGCTCTGGATCGGCGACTCCCAGCGCAGCGCCTCTTCCATCGTGGCGGCGAGCAGTTCCGGGTGTTCGCGCAGGTGGCGCTGCTGATCGGGATTCTCGGCCAGCCCGCGGATGGTGTGGTTGATGAGGTTGGTGGTGGTCTCGTTTCCCGCGACCAGCAACAGCACGAGGAATGCGACCAGCTCGATGTCGGAGAGGTGCTGACCGTCCACCTCGGCCTCGACCAGGCGCGTGATCAGATCGTCGCGCGGGGCCGCACGGCGTTCCTGCACTTGCTGCAGGAAGTAGAGGAAGAGCGAGTCGCTCTCGTCGGCCTCCTCCGTCGCCGTTTCGCCCGCCGACTGGCGGACACCCTGTTCGTTGAAGCGCGCGACCTCCTCGGCCGTGTACTCGCGCTCTTCGGTATCGACGCCCGCCAGCGCCTCCTCGGCGGCTTCGGCGGCCTCCTCGAAGCTGGCGTAGCCGTGCTCGGGGATGCGGCCGATGCCCTGCGCGATGCGGTTGGACCAGAGCTTGAACTGCTCGAAGAACTGCGGCGGGACGCCGATGATCTCCGCGATCATCTGCACCGGGAGCGGATAGGCGAGATCGCCGACGATCTCGAGTTCGCCGTCGCCGCGCGCCTCGACGGCGTCGAGCAACTCTTTGACGTACTCGCGGATACGCGGCTCCCACGCGTCGTCGATCGTCCGCGGCGTGAACGCCTTGGAGACGAGCGCGCGCAGCTTCTTATGCTCCGGCTCGTCGATGTTGATCATCGAAGGGAACTCGGGGTGCTCGATCTGTGGGCCACCGAAGACGCTGTTCTTGCTGGAGAACGTGACGTGGTCCTCCAGGACCTGCTTAGCCAGCTCGAAATCGGTGACCATCCATGCCTGGATCTCGTCACTCCAGGTGACCGGCGCCTGCTCCCGCCACGCGTCGTAGCCGGGGTAGGGGCACTCCTTCATCTCGGCCGAGAAGGGGTTGGTGCTGGTGGTCATGTGGTCGCCTCTCACTGTCGGTGGCATACCAAGTGTATGCGGACGGGATCACGGTCGCGGGCTCGCGGACCCGTGCTTCTCTGACGAAATGGGGTCGCCCGCTCCTCGCCCGCCACTCCTGACAACCCGCCGTCACCCGTCCGGGTGCATGCTCCGACCAAGCACGGCGCTGGGCGCGCTGCGAGGGCGCTACGAGCGGAGGGGAGCGACGATGATGGCGACCTGGGCGGAACTGGAGGCGGCCGAGCCGGAACTTGCGAGGGCAGGCTGGGCGCTGCTCTCGCGGGGGATCGCGTACCTCGCGACCGTGCGACCGGACGGCGGGCCTCGGGTGCACCCGATCACGCCGATCCGCTCCGGCGCCGAGTTGTACGTCAGCGTCGCGAGCGCGACGACGAAGATCGGCGATCTGCGGCGGGATGCGCGCTTCGCACTCCACGCGCTGCCGGGTGACGACGACGAGGAGTTCTACCTCGCCGGCGTGGTGCGCGAGGAAGGCGATCCCACGCTGAAACAGCAGGCACACGACGATGCGATCTTCACGCCGAAGGCGGCAGATCCACTCATGGCCTTCGACATCCAGCGCTGTCTCTGGAGCCGCTGGGTCAACGTCGGGCAGCCGGACACCTACCCGCAACGGCGGGTGTGGCGCCCCGCGTAGCGAACCGCGACCAGCACCCCGCGAACGACCCCGCGAACGGTTGAGGTGCGTACGCGTGGACGCCGAGAGAGGGCGCGTCTAGGATCGGGGCCATCCAGCGCCCCTGCGCCTCGAATGACTCGTGGCGCCCGCAGGAAGTGCGTAGCGCATGACATTTGTGATCACCTCACCCTGCATCGGCACGCAAGACCAGGCGTGCGTTGATGCCTGCCCGGTGGACTGCATCCACTTCGAGGACGGCGCCGACCAGATGCTCTACATCAACCCGGTCGATTGCATCGACTGCGGAGCATGCCAGCCGGCCTGCCCCGTCGACGCGATCTTCCCCGAGGGTGAAGTCCCGGGAGCCGAGTCGAAGTTCATCGCCATCAACGAGCTTTGGTACAGCGACGCCGCTGCCGCCCGCGCCCAGGTCGGCGGAGGCGCGGCACCTGCCGCCGCTGCACCC
>JAQCIU010000078.1:0-2783 GCA_027593235.1 Chloroflexota bacterium | reverse complement strand
CAACGCGCGCGGCCACCGAGGGCAGCAGTGCTGCGCCGGCGGTGGCGCGGGAGCTGCCGGAGCGACCGCTGCCGCCACAGGTGACGCACGACCTGGCCGGTGCGCGGCACCAGACCCTGACCGCCCTCGGGACGATCGAGGACCGCGACGCCGCCGCGCGGCTCGTGTCTGCGATCAGCGAGCGCGAGTCGGCGCTGGCAGCGCGGATCGTCGCCGCGATGGCGGCGCCGTGACCGCGCCGGTCGAAGCGCGCTAGGATGGCCTCTCCCCGTCAGGAGCCCGGCACGTGAGCACGATCGACGAGGTCAAGAACCGCCTCGATCTGGTCGATACGGTCAGCAGTTACGTTCCCGATCTCAAGCAGACCGGGCGCAACTGGAAGGCGCGCTGCCCCTTCCACAACGAGCGCACGCCCTCATTCGTGGTCGATCCGGCACGTGGCACCTGGCACTGCTTCGGTTCCTGCGCGACCGGCGGCGACGTGATCGAGTTCGTGCGGCGCGTCGAGGGTCTCGAGTTCCGCGACGCGCTCCGCCTCTGCGCCGAACGCGCCGGGGTCGAGCTGCGCAAACCCTCGGAGCGCGAGCGCGAGGAGCGCGACCAGCACGAACGCCTGCTGCGCGCGAACGAGGCCGCCGCCGTCTTCTTCCGCGCCGCCCTCGATACTCCCGAGGGCGCCGACGCCAAGAAGTACGCCACCGAGCGCGGGCTGGACGAGGCGACGATCGAGCGCTGGCAGATCGGCTACGCGCCGGACGACTGGCGCGCGCTCACCGAGCACCTCACCGCTCGCGGGTTCAACGTCCCCGACCTCGTCGAGGCCGGGCTGGTCATCGAGGGTGAGCGCGGGGCCTACGATCGGTTCCGCCACCGGCTGATCTTCCCCACGCGGGACCAGCAGCGCCGGCTGATCGGCTTCGGTGCACGCGCGCTCCGCGCCGAGGACAACCCGAAGTACCTCAATACCCCGCAGACCCCGCTCTTCGACAAGAGCGGCTCGCTGTACGGCATCGACCAGGCCTCGGAGGCGATCCGGCGCGGCGACCGCGCGATCGTCGTCGAGGGCTACATGGACGTGATCGCCGCGCACCAGTTCGGCTTCAACGAGGTGATCGCCTCGATGGGCACGTCGCTGACCGAGAAGCAGATGACGATGCTCAAGCGCTACACGCGGAACATCGTGCTAGCCCTCGACGCAGACAACGCCGGCTCCGAGGCGACGCTGCGCGGCGTGCAAATCGTGGCGAACGCGGCCGATCATGAACAGGTGCCGGTGATCGATTGGCGCGGCCTCGTTGGGTACCAGGACCAACTGAAGGCGGACATCCGCGTGGTTTCGCTGTCCGCCGGTGACGATCCGGACTCGCTGATTCGGCAGGCCCCGGACCGCTTCCGAGAGCTGCTGGATGGCGCGCTGCCCGTGACCGATCACCTCTTCGCCGCGATTGGCGGTCAGGTCATCAGCGGAGACCCGCGGTCGCGTTCGCGGGCGGTCGAAGCGCTGGCGCCGGCGGTGGCGGCGATCGTGGATCCGGTGGTCCGCTCACACTACATCCAACGACTCGCACGCCTCGGCGGGATCGACGAGCGGCTGGCGCTGCAGTTCATCACGCGCGCGGGCGGCGGCACCGGCCCCACCGCGCCACGACCGGTCGCGAGTCGCGCGGACCTGCGCCGGGCGCGCGTCGAGAAAGCGGTCGCGCCGGGCGGCGAGATTCAGATCCTCCAGCTCCTGGTCCAACGGGTGGAGTGCCGCGAGATCGGCCGCACCCTGGACGCAGATCTGTTCGAAGACCCGATTAATCGCGCGATCTTCGAGGACTGGAAGCTCGAGCGGGAGATCGAGGCGACGGACGACCTCGATGAGCCGCTCGCCGAACGCCTCGAATTGCTGCGCGAGGCGAAGCTGGCGGAGTTCGAGGCGCGCCACGTGGAGGGGATGGTCGTGGACATCGCGACCAAGCTCCGGCTGCGCCGGTCGAGCGTCCGCGTGCAGGCGGCGGCGGTCGAACAGGCCGAGGCGGTGCGCGCCACGCGGAACGGGCGCGCGTCGCAGGTCGCGATCTCCGAACCCGATCCGCGCGACCCGGTTGACGCCGTGGACACCGTCGACCCCGACGAGGATGAGCTTGAGAGCACGTTCCTGGAGACGGTCAGCCGTCAGCGCGAACTGAGACGGCAATACCGAGAGTCGACGGATCGGTCGCGGCCGAAGCAGGGGCCGGTGGAAACGCCCTCGTAGTCGCAGCGACGGCGCGGGGCACGCTGACGCAGCGTGGACCCGCGGGGTGCGCCGATGGCGCGGGCAGCGCGGGATCGCAGCGGAGGCATTGCGTACACTGCCTCTCCACCCCCGTTCGCAGGAGGAGTCGACCCCAGTGCTCTACGAGTACAGCCACGACGCCAAGCGCAACCGCGGCTGCCCGAAGTCCTTCGAGCTGATCCGCAACATCGCGCAGCGCGACAGCCCGGCGCCATGCCCGAAGTGCGGGAGCACCGAGACCTCACGCCTGAAGTTCCAGGCCTTTGCGATCGCCGGCGGCGCGCCGCCCGACGCCTACGGCGGCGACGGGGATCCCGAGGACTTCGGGAACTTCGGTGACGATGACTTCGGACAGGATGACTTCGACTTCTAGCAGGGTGCTGAAGAAGCGCCGTTGAGGCCGGAATTGAGGAATGGGGGCGGATTCGAGCCGCCCCCATGTTTTGGGTCGCCTCGGTTCATGCTTGCGGTGCAGCGGTGAGCGTCCGATGTCGGCCGCAGGGCACAGTTCGCCTACAGC
>JAQCIU010000077.1:0-2858 GCA_027593235.1 Chloroflexota bacterium | reverse complement strand
AACGCGCCTGGGCCGCGGGGCGGCTGGCGGAGCTGAACGGCTGGGCCGGCGCCTGGGAGGAGCTGCTGATCCGCGCACTGCGTGCCAGCGCCGGGCGGCGACGCGAGCGTGACGAGGATCAGCAGGCGATGGCGGCGCGGATCAACGCCGCGCTGGGCGACGAGCCGCTGGTCACGCTCGATCGGCTGGCGCGCACGCGGCGCACGGCGCCGCTGATCGAGGTGTTGCGCTGCCCCGGTGGACCAGGCCGCCAACGCGCGATCGAGATCGGCTGGAACGCCGTGCTACCACTGATCGCGGCCGCGGCGGCGGGATACGGCGACCGCGAACTCGCGGCGAACGTAGCGATCCTCGTCGACCGCTGGCCCGCGCCACGGCCCTACGGCCGGACGGACGCACTGGCGCGGCTGATCGAACCGCCTGCCCAGCCCGCACACCCCGCCCAGCCCGAGAAGGGAGCGCTGTCCGCGGGGCAACACAAAGGAGCGCTCTTCGCGCAGGGATTGCTCCACGTGCAGGATCTCTGGTGCGAACGCGGCGGATGCGGCGTTTGCCCGCTCTCCGGATAACCGCCCGTCCTCACCCCGATAGCGCCAATCGCCGCAGGGCCGCTCTTCCGACACCAACGAGGGCGGAACGCCCTAGCGGAGGACTTTTGAGCGGTAGGGCGTCGGGTCGATATCGATCGCGCCCTCGGGGCGGGTCGCGAGATCGAGGTGGACCGCGGCGGCGGCGCCGATCATCGCGGCGTTGTCCGTGCAGAGCGCCGGCGGCGGGATAAACACCGGTACCGGGGAGCGCTGCTCGACCAGCGCGCGGATACGGCGGTTCGCGGCGACCCCGCCGGCGACGAGGAGCGACGCGACGCCCTCGCGCTCGGCGGCGCGGGCGGCCTTCTTCGACAACACGTCGGCAACCGACTCCTCGAAGGCCCAGGCGATCTCGGCCGCCGGTGGCGCGTCTGGCGCCTGGGTGGCGTGCAACACGGCCGTCTTCAGGCCGGAGAAGGAGAAGTCGTCGCTGCCCGCGATCCAGGCGCGCGGGAGCCGGAACGTGCGGTCGACGGCCTCGAGGGCGAGTTTGGAGACAACGGGACCGCCGGGGTAGCCGAGCCCGAGCAGCCGCGCGACCTTGTCGAAGGCCTCGCCGGCGGCGTCGTCGCGGGTACCGCCGAGCCGTTCGAACGCGCCGTCCTCGGTCATCAGCAGCAGCTCCGTGTGCCCGCCGGAAACGACGAGGGCGATCGCGGGGAGCGGCGGGGCGTCCTCGCGCAGCCAGTTCGCGCGGACATGGCCCTCGATGTGATCGACGGGGATGAACGGGAGATCGCGCGCGAACGCGATGCCGCGGGCGGCGTTCAGCCCGACGAGGAGCGCGCCGGGCAAGCCCGGGCCGGCGGTGGCGGCGATCGCGTCGAGGTCGTCCCAGCCGCACTCGGCGTCCCGCAGGGCGCGGCGGATCACCGGCGCGATCACGCGCAGGTGCGCACGCGCCGCCACCTCCGGCACCACGCCACCGGTTTCGGCGTGCAGCTCGCTCTGCGAGGCAACGATGCTGGAGCGGATCCGGCGGCCATCGACGATCACGGCGGCCGCGGTCTCATCGCACGAGCTTTCGATCGCGAGGATGTTCATCGGTGTCTCCCGTACCCGCCGGTACGCGGCGATGGGGCGAGGTTCGTCATGAGTCTGGCTCGATCACGCTGAAGGCATCGATCCCGTCGCCGGTCAGCACGTAGAGGGTGCCGCCGTCGCCCGAGAGCGCGAGCCCGCGCAGGTCGGCGAAGCCGGGGTTGCGGTACTGGCGGATGAACAGCCCATCGCGGTCACCGACGACGATGCGACCATTGCCGCGGTCGGCGACGAAGAAGAGGCCGCGGATCAGATCCTCGACGACGGCGGCCGGCGACGCCGGTGGCTGATCGATACCGACCAGCAACGAGCCCTGCTCGGTGCCCTGGCGGAAGCGCCGCAGCACGGAGCCGTCCTGCACGTAGAGATCGCCATCGACGGCGAGATGCGTGGCCTCGGGGATGTCGATCGAGCCGAGCAGGCCCGCACGTTCCGAGTCGAAGCCATCGCCGGCCGGCAGGTATCGCCAGACCTCGCCACCCGCGGGATCGAGGATGTAGAGGTTCGTGACGTAGGAGGCGATATCGGCGACCGAGGCCAGCTCCGTCGCGTCGCGCAGCGGGAGCGGGGCGGGCACCGACTCCGCTCCGAGCGTCAGCGACCAGAGCTGGCGATCGGCATCGAGGATCAACAGCCGCGTCCCGCCCTGATCCCAGGTCGCCTGTTCGGCAGCGGCGGCGACCACGCCGCGGTAGAGGGCGCCGGCGACGAAGACCTCGATCGGCTCGAACGCGGCTTCCGGATCGACGCGCAGCACGCGGCCCTGTTCGCGATCGATCATCCAGAGGAAGCCGCCGCCAACGGTGATCGAGAGCGGATCGAGTGGCGTGGTCACCGTCCCGGCGAACGTCAGGATGCTGCGGGTATCCGCGTTCACGACGGCATTGAGCAGCGCGAGCTGGTCGCTGATCTCCTGGTTGAGCGCGACGAGGCGTGGATCCTCGGGGTCAACCGCACGCGCGCGTTCGAGTTCGACCAGCGCGGCATCGAGGGCGTTGCGGCGCACGTCCGGTGACGTGGAGGCAGCGGCTGCCGTGACCTGCGTGCGGGCAGCGGCCAGCGCTTGCTCGAGGCGATTCGCGCTGTCTTGCTGGAAGAAGCCGGGCAATACCAGCCAGCCGACGAGGATCAACGCGACCAGCGCCGCGGCGCCACCGGCGAGCCAGGCCCAGCGCGGCGGCGCGGAGCGCGCGACAGCGAAGGTGGAGGCGCGCGCCGGGCGCGAGG
>JAQCIU010000050.1:0-17882 GCA_027593235.1 Chloroflexota bacterium | reverse complement strand
AGGTCCTCGGCTGCGCCAGGTCCAATAACGACGCCACGCGCTGCGGTGCCACCGCACCACGGTGTCGGGAGGCACCACGACCACGGCATTTCGCCAGCCTGGCCAGAGGTGGATCAGGGCCGCCAGGAACCAGCGGTCTGCATCGCGAATCTGAGGTCGTCGCCGCTCGTACATCGCCAGCTGCTGCCGCAGTGCCGCGTTCTCGAGCACGAGGTCTCGTCTGCCGCGAAACCAACCTGACCAGACCGGAATCCACGGACGAAGGTATGCGAGCACGTTTCACCTCCTGGTCGGAACAGGAGGCTTGCCGCTCAGCAAACAGCAGTCAAATCAGTGCGATCCGAGTTTTGTGGTCCCACACCCGGTTCTGTACGAACACGGGCCGGACGAGACGGTGGCGGCGCCCCATGCCGGCCGATGCCCGCCGTGTACCCTTCGAGGTCCGCTTCCGTACGGCGTAGTACGTCAACGGGGCGACCTGCAGCTCCCGGCAGAGCGGCTCGACCCCGAAACGCTGTCGGTGGGGCCCGATGATGCGGGGCACTCCGGTGGTCGCGCGTCGAACTCCCGCGACGAAAGCTGAGGTGCATTCAACATCTCGTTAGCGCGTCGGAGCTCGCGGTTATCGCGTTCCAGCTCCCGCAGCCGCTCGCGTACGACTGCCTGCCGCACTCGGGGTCTTGAAGTAGCGACTAGAGACCACCGCCAGATCCTGCGGTACTGGTCCTCTAGCTTACCGCTCCGACGTCGAACAGCTGGTCGATGGTCGCAGCGTCGTACCCGGTCACACGCTCGAGTACGTCTCGTGTGTCACCAAACAGCGGTGGAGCGCCGCGCCAGATGGGAGCACGATCACCGTCGAGGATCCATGGCGCTCCACCGATCCGAGTACCCGAGGGTGCGATCTCGGGTGACTGGTCGCGGATCCAGAACCCTCGCTCTTGGAGATATGGGTCCGACACGCAATCTTCGCTGTCGTGGACCGGGACGGCGACGAACCCCAGCTCGCCGAGGCGCGTGAGAAGCTGCTCCGCCGAGATCCCCGCCGCGGCTCGTCGAATCGCTTCTGTTGAGAAGTCCTCTGCGTCTAGCGATCTGGCGATGCGTTCGCGTTCGCTCGGATCCCGCGCAAGCAGGGCGACGAAACGCGCCGGCGACACCTCGACTACCACGTAGCTGTGAGCTTTCCGCGACCCACCATCGCTACCCCCTTCTCGTTCGAGAGCCGAGAGCATTGGCTCCAGCAGGATGCAGGAAAGACTCTCGAGCTCCGACACGTCGAGGTAGGCGGAGCGGCCGGTGGCGAGCGCGCTGCGTGCGTATGCGGCTATCGCGAAGGCTCCGGCCAGACCGCTCACCGGGTCGGGGTACGGGATCCACATCGAAGAGTAGGTCTCCCCGTCGTGGCTCGTCGCGAAGCCGGCGCCGGACTCCGCGTAGAGTTGGGTCCCGTATCCGACGTAGTGCGAATAGGGGCCTGTCTGCCCAAACGCAGATAGGGACGCGTAGACCAGGCGGGAGTTCACCTTGATCAGGTCCTCGTAGCCCACCCCAAGTCGAGACACCACACCGGGAGAGAAGTTCTCCACGACGATGTCGGAGCAGGCAGCCAGGTCTCGGATGACCTGGTTTCCGCCCGCGGTCTTCATGTTGACACCCACGCTGAGTTTCCCGCGCTGGTTCGCACTCCACCAGCCTGCGGTGTTGTTCGAGGCATCGCGACCGCCGGCATAGGGCGGGTTGCGCCTCAGGTTGCTCGCGCGCGGATGCCACTCGATGTTCACGACCTCCGCGCCGAGGTCGGCGAGCATCGTGGTGGCGAACGGACCAGCCCAGGCCCAGGTGAGATCGAGGACGCGGAGCCCGGACAGCGGGAGGAGCTCGCCTCGCGAACGTACACTCTGCCTGGTCGCGCGCGGATGAGTCGACGACGGCGCTCCCACAGTCGCACGCCACGGAAGGTTCAGGCCTCCGCCGTCGGCCGGCTTCCGAAAGAAGCTCCGCGCGTCCAAGTGCTTGCTTCTGACTGCAGCCTCGGGACTCACGATCCTTGCCACAGGGATGTGAGCGGCCTGGCATGCATCGACCAGCTCGTCCGTCGTGCGATCGAGCGCCCAGTCTCGCAGTCGGGCATCCAGTTCCTCGTACGCCTCGAGGAGCAACTGCGGAGCGGACTCGATCTGCGTCGACGCCCATCCGAGCCCGTCAACCATCTCGAACAGCCGCGCCCAGTGCGAAGGCTCGACGGGTCGCACGTATACCAGCCCGTCGGCTGACGGCATCGTCCCGCCGGGATACACCGGTCCGGCCTCCCGTCCCACGATTCTGTCGCCGATCTGAGCGAAGGCAACTGGCTGCATCGGAAGGAGAGCCAACAACTCCAGCTTGTCGACGGTGAGGCGACGCGCCACTCCACCGCGCGACCGGTCGATCGCGAGAGCCGCGGCCGCTGTCGCTGCCGCAAGCCCGGCGAGGAGGCTGGGCTGCCGGTTGAGCGGGAGGCAAGGGGCGCCGAGCCGGTAGTCCTCGACAACCTCGCGAGTGAGGTAGCCAAGGCCGGAGCGTGCCCAAAGCGCCATATCACTGACGAGTGTCTCAGCAAAGCTTTCGCCCGTTCCCAGCGGACTGGTGATCTCGACCGTCGAGGCGTCGGCGACGAGCGTGGACGGCAGTCCCGGCGTCAAGCGCTCCAGCGCATCCGCATCGCCAAGCACCGCTTGGTACGGAAGGTCAGCGGCGAACTCAGCCTGCCTGACTGCACGCGCCACCTGGTGTTCGAAGACCATGTCGGGATCGTCGTCTCCCGCTGGGACCCACCCCGGGTGGTATGTCGCCACGTCCGCTCCGCACTCTGACAGCCACCAGCTTGCGAAGCGCGTGGCCACGTCATGTCCGACCGCGAGCACACGCAGACCGTGGAGCGGGGCACCGGGATCCCTCGAAGCCAATCTGGACTCCTAGGCCGCGCGGCGCCTCACCGGGTCCAGGCGCTCCGAGAGCACATCGCTCAGGAAATTGAGCGCGGCCATCATCAGTGCGAGCAGGATTACCGGCCCAAGCACGTAGTGCGGCGCGTCACGCATGAAGCGGCTCCCATCCAGGAGCAGCTGGCCCAGCGTCGCGTTCGGTGGCTTGTCGCCTAGGCCGAGGAAGTTAAGCGACGCCATCGTGAGCACCGAGTACACCACGGCCAGGGGCAGCGCCACCGCAAAAGCCCCAAAGGTGTTCACAGCGACATGGCGCCACAGGATCCGCCGCTCCCGCGCTCCGATCGCGCGTGCCGCCGCCACGTACTCACGCGCGCGTTCACGCAGCACGCCCGCACGTGCGAGACGAGCCGACGTTGGGATGTTGAATACGGCAATTGCCACGCCCACGCTGAATAGACCGGGGCCCATGATCGTGATCAGCACGATGGCGAGTAACAACCCCGGGAATGCGAGCAGCGTGTCCACCCCACGCATGATCAAGATGTCCGTCAGACCGCCCCGCCATCCTGCGGTGTAGCCGATTGCTATGCCGGCGAGCCATCCCGCGACCACCGCGCCAAGGCCGTTGATGATCGTGCGCCTCAGCCCCACTGCGTTCCTCGCCAGCAGGTCTCGCGAGAGGTGATCGGTTCCAAGCGGGTGCTCCCACGACGGCGCCTGGTTCTTCGGTTCGCGCATGATGAAGTTCGGATCAGTCGAATCAAAGACCGGTAGCACGAACGCGAAGAGAAAGAGCGCCGCCAGAATCGTCAGCGCGATGAGGCCGCGAGGCACCTTCGCGATCCCCCGAAACTCCTCAACCGCGCCGGACCACCAGTGACGCTCGGACGCGCGTATCAGCGATATCTCGGCGGTTTCTTGAGATGCCATCGTCAAGACTCCGCGGTTGCGCCGAGCCTAATCCTAGGGTCTAGCGCGACGTAGATGAGGTCCACAAGGAGGTTCACCGTCAGGAAGATCAGCACGAGCAGCAGGGTGATGGCCTGCATCATCACGTAATCACGGTCCCGCACCGCGACAACCAACGCTCGTCCCATGCCCGGCCAGGTGAACACCGACTCAATGACGAGCGTGCCGCCGAGCACGGAACCCAGCTGCAAACCCATGATCGTCACGACGGGGATCAGGCTGGGCTTCAACGCGTGGCGGAAGATAACGGCGCGTTCACTCAGGCCCTTCGCTCGGGCCGTCCGGATGTAATCCTCGTTGAGGGTGTCGAGGATCGATTGCCGTGTATATCGGGAGAGATTCGCTGCGGTAATGCCGCCCAGCGCGAAGCTCGGCAACGTGAGATGTTTCATCGCCTCGATCGGGTTTTCGGTGAACGGGACCCTCCCGGCCACCGGGAACCAGCCTAGCCACACCGCGAAGACCAGGAGATAGACCAATCCAGCAATGAACGAGGGCACCCCCACGTTCCAACCCGTCCAAACACCGGCAAAGTAGTCCCAGAACCCGCCTCGATCGATCGCTGCGAGCACGCCCAGCACAATGCCAAAGCCGAACCCGATAGTGAGTGAATAGACAGCTAGCTCAAGAGTTGCCGGAAACGCGCTCGCGATAATCTCCGACGCTGGAGGGCCCTTGATCGACTGCCCGAAATCGCCGACAAAGACCCCAGAGATCCACTTGAAGTATTGCGTGTGTATCGGCTCGTTGAGGCCAAGCTTCTCGCGCGCCTCCTGGTATGCCTCGACCGTGGCGTTCTCCCCGGCAGCCGCCGCCGCCGGGTCGCCCGGGATCACCCGCACGACCAGGAACACCAGCATCGAGGCGACCAGCATTACCGGGATGAGCTGCGTCACAAGGCGGTGAAGAACGTATGACATGAGCCCTCAGGGACGATCGGACCCACCGCCCACCCAGTCGGCGGAGGGTAGCGTCCCCGGGCACTCGATCACCCCGGGAACACTACGCTCCGCCTCGATGCAGGTCGGTTAGACGATGCCCATCGTGTTGGCGTAGAAACGACCGTCGGCATCGAACCCATCCGGATGCTCGTAACTGTTCGTGTAGAACCCGGCACCGTACTGGCGGAAGAGAACCGTACTCCAGGCGACGTCGAGGTACATCTGGTTCCAGGCGTCCCAATCATCGACCTCGCCGTTCTTAGCGGCTTCGATCATGTCGAGCCAAACGAGCTCCTCCTTGAGCCCAGGCCGCTCACGCAAGGGCAGGTCGGTCTCCGACGGTGCGTTCATGCGACCGTCATACGAATCTGAGAAGAGCACCGTCACGGCAGGGTCGCCGGGTTTGATCCAGTTGCCGAATCCAACGATCATGTGCTCGAACGTGCCAGTCGTCTGGAGCGTGATCATCTCGGTGTATTCACGCGGCGCGATCTGCAGATCGATCCCCATCTGAGCGAGGTCTTGCTGCAGGAACTGAGCGAGCGCGGGCGCATCGAGGCGCTCAGGCAGAATATCCACCTTGAGCACGGTGCCGTTGTCCACGATGCCGGCCGCAGCGAACAGCTTGCGTGCCTCCGCAGGATCGTACACCGGCGTGTCCATCGCAGCGTTGTAGGCCGGAGAAGAAGGCTGCCACGGCAAGGCACCCGGAACGTCGAACGTCCCGGCGAACTCCGAGGTCAGTCGCTCGCGGTCGAGCAGCTTCATGAGGCCTTGTCGGACTCGTCGATCGTTCGTCGGGGCCAGGTCCGCCCGGAGGCGGAAGACTCGGCCGCCCACCCCAGTTCCGATGACACCGTAGTGGTCGTCGCTCCCGAGAACGCGAGCCTCGTTCTCGGGCCCACCCACACCCACGGCGCTCCAGTGGAGATCACCTGTCTCCAGTGCGAGACCGGACGCCGCCGTATCCGCGAAGAGCTTGAACTCGATCTTGTCGAGGCGCGGACGCCCGTCGTGGTAATCCTCGTTCGCAACGAGGTCGAAGCCACGGTTGGGGTCGAAGTTCTCGAATCGGTACGGGCCGGTCCCGATCAGGACGCCGTCCTCGTTCTGATCGAGAGTGTCTCGGTCAGCGATGTTGGTCTGAGCAGCCAGGGTGCCGAAGTAGCCCGTCGGCCTCGTCAGCTTGATCTCCACGGTCTCGTTGTCGACCACAGTGATCTCGCCGAGATTGACCGCCATCAGGTTGAGCGGGCTTCCTCCCCCGCCGACGTTTTCGTCCTTGATGGCCTCGAAGGTAAAGGCCACATCTTCAGCAGTCAGCGCCCGTCCAGAGTGGAACTTGACATCCGGTCTGACCTTGAAGATCCATGTCAGATTATCGGGAGTTTCCCAGCTCGGTGCCAGGTCCGGATAGATCTCGAAGT
Organism: Chloroflexota bacterium; assembly: GCA_027593235.1. Classification (GTDB taxonomy): domain Bacteria; phylum Chloroflexota; class Dehalococcoidia; order UBA2979; family UBA2979; genus UBA6627. The sequence goes on along the minus strand of JAQCIU010000050.1, from coordinate 11,615 downwards.
CCTGGTTCACCATGCGCGTCAGGTCGGCATAATCACCCGGCTCAGCCTTCAGCTCCGATTTCCCAACGCGAACGAGCCGATTGAAGATCGTGTACGTCTGGTCGATTGGTGTGTTGTTGCCAGCGGTGTTGAGTGGGATTCGCACGAAGTTCGGGGTGGAGGTCGTGCCGACCTTTAACACCCCGCCCGTTGAGCCCGAGCTCCCGTCCGCGTTTGAGCTTCCACCGGAATCGCCCTCGTCGTCATCGCCGCAGCCGATCAGCACCGCTCCGGCGACTCCGGCGCCCACGACCGCGGTGCCACGGAGGAGACTCCGTCGACTCAGGCCATTCCTCGTCCAGTAGTTTCGGTCTCGCATCCTCGGCCTCCTAGGTCCCTCTGACCGGAGTGGAATCGGTTCCGCTCGCGGCGCTCCTCGCAGCCCCCCTGCGAGTGCCGACGGCGAGCTCTCACCCTACCGATCGACGCGCCATTAAAGCACCCGTAATGGGCCAACATCAGCCCAGTGGTGGGCCAAAGCGTCACGTCCGTAGCGCGGCTCGCTACCCGGTGACCTCGAACCGGCCCGCCAACTGCAAGCCAAGGACGCTGTCCACGTTACTGCGACAGTCGCATGCTTCGTGCCACAGGGCGTTTCGGTCGAGGACCGTGATTCGCCCGCGTTCCAACGTGATCACTTCTGCCACCTGTAGTCCGCCAAGGACTTCAGTTATCCACTGGCGTCGCGCGCCCAACACGTCAGCGATGCGAGCATGTGTGACCTGGATCGAGTCGACGCTCTGATGCGCCGTGAGCATCAGCAGCAGGCACGCGGTACGGGCGCGGACAGTGTGATGCCCCGAGCAGTCGGCGGCCTGCTCCCGCCAGCTGACGACGTAGGACGCGTGGGTGAGCAACGTCCGTGTCAGCGCCGGCGAGCGCTCCAAGACCTGGCGGTAGTAATCCACCTCCAGTGTGAGGGCGACACCCGGTATGTCCACAACAAGGTCGCCGCCCGCCACGGTCGCCTCCGCCCGCGCCAGCCCGATCGCGTTTACGGCGCTCTCACGGCCTCGGTGCAGGTACGCGTATTGTGAGCCGTCCTCGCGCGTTCGCACACCAGTCAGCATGCCGCTCAACGGAAAGAATACTCGCTTCGCCCCGCCCTGCCGCTCAACCACGTCTCCGGTCTTGAGACTGAGAACTGATGCATGGAGCAGCAGTTCCTCAAGCAGGTCGAGGGGAAGCGACGCGAGAACCACGTTTCTGCACGCGGCCTCGACAGCGGCACCCCATCGAGACGATCCCTTCGGAGTGTTCGCAGCCGAGTCGCCCAAATATGTGGGATGTCTTCGTACTACTTGTCTCGCTCGCGCCGACATGCGCTGCGCCTCCGCGGGTCTGGCCGTCTCCCGCCGGGTTGCTTGTTGGCCGTTCGGTGGGCCGACAACAGGGCGCGATTCTAGTACATCCGTGAAGAACATGATCGAGGCGCCGCCAACCGCGAGCTACGGGAGAGTGCTACGTGAACGCATCGGGACTACTTGTCGCGAACCGCGGCGAAATCGCCGTCCGGATTATCCGCGCTGCGCAGGATCTCGGGATCCGGGCCGTCGCGATCCATTCCGAGGACGACGCGAACGCCCTCCACGTCCGCAAGGCGGATGAGGCCCGTCCGCTGTCGGGTCGGGGCGCGGCCCCCTACCTGGACATCGACCAGGTCGTCGAGGCCGCACTCCGGGCCGAGTGTGACGCGGTTCATCCCGGCTACGGGTTCCTCGCGGAGAACGCGGAGTTCGCTCGCCGGTGCGGCGAGGCAGGCCTCACGTTCGTGGGGCCGGATGTCCTGACGCTGGAGGCGTTCGGGGACAAGGTGCGTGCGCGGGCGATCGCCGCGGAGCACGGCGTCCCGGTCTTGCCCGGTACCAGCACGGCGACCACCCTCGACGACGCGCGACGGTTCTACGAGGAGCTGCCGGCGGGATCCGCGATGATGATCAAGGCAGTCGCGGGCGGCGGTGGACGCGGTACCCGACCCGTGACCGACTCGTCCAGGCTTGACGAGCTTTACGCACGCTGCGAGTCGGAAGCTCGCCTCTCGTTTGGCAACGGGGCACTTTATGTCGAGCGACTCATCCCTCGCGCACGCCACATCGAGGTCCAGATCCTCGGCGATGGAACCGGCGCTGTCACCCATTTCCGCGAGCGAGAGTGCAGCATTCAGCGGCGCTACCAGAAGATCGTTGAGATCGCGCCGGCACCGCACCTCCCGGCGGGTCTCCGTCAGCGCATCATCCAGGCGGCCGTGCGGATGGCCACTGGCCTGAACTACCGCTCGCTCGGGACGTTCGAGTTCCTCGTCGACGCGACACAGGTTAGAGACGACGGAGAGTTCTTCTTCATCGAAACCAACGCCCGATTGCAGGTCGAGCACACCGTGACTGAAGAGGCCATGGGCATCGACCTCGTCCAGGCCCAGCTACGCGTCGCGGACGGCGCGACCCTCGCGGAGCTGCACCTGGAACAGGACGCGGTCCTTCCCCCCCGCGGATACGCGATCCAGACCCGGGTGAACATGGAAACGATGACGTCGGACGGTCAGGTGCGTCCGTCAGGTGGTGTGCTCGCGGCTTTCGATCCGCCCCACGGACCGGGCGTTCGCGTCGACACGTTCGGCTACGCCGGTTATCGGACCAGTCCGAGCTTCGACTCATTGCTGGCAAAGGTGATCGTGCACTCGCCGTCATCGAGTTTCGAGGATGCGGTCACTCGCGCGTACCGCACGCTCAGTGAGTTCCGCATCGACGGAGTCTCAACCAACATCCCGTTCCTACAGAACCTGCTTCGTCACCCGGACTTCCTGTCCGGCAACACCTACACGACGTTCGTGGACGATCACATCGCTGAACTGGCCCGTGCCGACGAGGTGCACCCGCGGCGGTTCTTCGACCTCGAAACGGCGCACGCGGATGAAGCCGCGGCCCCGCCGAGTGGGCTTGCGGGGGCGCAGATCGACCGATCTGACCCCCTCGCCGTCCTGACATTCGGACAGGCCGAGCGCGACAAGCTCGATGCCTCGCGCTCCGCGGGAGGAGGGTCGGACACCGCTGCAACCGCGGGCCCGGACGGCACGGTCGCGCTTCGGTCGCCGATCCAAGGCACGGTGGTCAGCGTCCTCGTCGGCCCCGGTGACGTGGTCCGTCGAGGGCAGACGCTCCTGATCATGGAAGCGATGAAAATGGAGCATGAGATCGCCGCTGATCGGTCTGGCGTCGTGCGCGAGATCACTGTCGAGCCCGGCGACATCGTCGTGGAGGGGCGCCCACTCCTGTTCATCGAGGAGGCCGAGGTGGGAGGTGAGGCTCTCGCCGACGAAGAGATGGTCGACCTCGACGAAATCCGACCCGATCTACAACGCATCCTCGACCGCCTGGACACCACGTACGACCACTCACGGCAGTGGGCTGTGGAACGGCGCCGCGCACGCGGTCAGCGGACGACCCGCGAGAATATTGCGCAACTCCTCGATGACGACCAGCCCTTCCTGGAGTGGGGCCAGCTCGTGCTCGCTGCCCAGAGCCGACGCCGCACACTCGAGGACTTAATCGAGAAGACATCGGCGGACGGCATGGTCACCGGCGTAGGAATCGTCAACGGAGATCTGTTCGATGAGCCGCATTCGAGCGTCGCAGTCATCGCGTACGACTACACCGTGCTGGCCGGAACTCAAGGGTCACGAAATCACCGCAAGACGGACCGGATGCTGAAGGTCGCCGGGTGGGGACGCATGCCATTAGTCTTCTTCGCGGAAGGGGGTGGCGGACGTCCCGGCGACACCGACGAACCCACCGGCGGGCCTCACGAACAGGGATCCTTCTCCGCACTTGCACGCCTCAGCGGGCTGGTTCCGCTGGTTGGCATCACAAGTGGCCGCTGCTTCGCCGGCAACACCGCGCTCCTCGGCATCTGTGACGTGATCATCGCGACCGCCAACTCCACGATCGGAATGGGTGGGCCGGCGATGATCGAGGGTGGGAACCTCGGCATCTTCACGCCAGAAGAGGTCGGTCCAATGTCATTCCAGGTTCCCAACGGCGTCGTCGACATCGCGGTTGAGGACGAGGTCGAAGCGGTGGAAGTCGCCAAGAGGTACCTCTCTTATTTCCAAGGGCGTCGCAGGACCTGGGAGACGCACGATCAGCGACTGCTCCGCCGAATCGTCCCCGAACACCGCCTCCGCATCTATGACATCCGAAAGGTCATCGAGACCATCGCGGACATCGACTCGGTCCTTGAGCTGCGGCCGCAGTTCGGCCTCGCGATGGTCACCGCCTTCGCACGAATCGAGGGGCGACCGATCGGCATCGTCGCCAACAACCCGGCGCACATCGGAGGCGCGATCGACGCGGACGCGGGCGACAAGGCGGCGCGGTTTATGCAGATTTGCGACGCCTTCGACATTCCGATCCTCTTCCTGTCGGACACACCCGGAATCATGGTCGGTCCGGAAGCGGAGAAGGGGGCGCTAGTACGCCATGCTAATCGGATGCTCGTCGCAGGCCCGAATCTGACCGTCCCGTTTTTCACCATCGTGCTGCGCAAGGGTTACGGAATTGGGGCGATCGCGATGGGCGGAGGCTACTACAAGGAGCCATTGTTCCTGGTCAGCTGGCCAACAGGAGAGTTCGGAGGCATGGGGCTGGAGGGTCAGGTGAAGCTCGGCTTCAGGAACGAGCTAGCCGCGATCGAGGACCCCGAGGAGCGGCTCAAAGAGTATGAGCGGCTCGTCGCCGAGGCGTACGAACGTGGAGGTGCCCTCAACGTCGCAACGAGCTTCGGCATCGATCAGGTCATAGACCCGGCGGAGTCGCGCACCTGGGTAGCCAACATACTGCGCGCCATGCGTCCACCCGCGCCGCGCGAGGGCAAGAAGCGCCCCTACATCGACACTTGGTAGGTCAGATAACCCATCGCGGCGTACCCCGATCCCGATGGCACACTCGGCCGAGGCGCTCTACCAGGTGTCGATATACGACCGCTTCTTCGAGGTCCGCACCGGCGTCGGCGGCAGGCTCTTGAGCCCGCGCACGATCCAGGAGCGTGAGTCCGCAGGGTCGATCACCTCATCGATGCCGAAGTAGACCGCCGAGTTGATCGCCTTCGCGGCCTCGTAGCGTTCGGCGACCATCGACTCGTAGGTCTTGAGGCGCTCCTCGGGGTCCTCGATCGCGGCGAGGTCGTCGCGGTAGCCGAGCTTCACGGAGCCCTCGATGTTCATCCCGGCGAACTCCGCCGTGGGCCAGGCGACGGTGAAGAACGGGACCAGCGAGCTGGCGCCGCACATCGCCTGCACGCCCAGGCCGTAGGCCTTCCGGACGATCACGCCGAACATCGGGACCGACAGGTTGGCGCCGGTGTTGAACATCCGCGCGCAGTGGCGCACGAGGGCGGTCGCCTCAACATCCGGCCCGACCATCATCCCGGGGCAGTCCATCAGGCTGATCACCGGCAGGTCGAAGGCATCGCAGAGTTGGAGGAAGCGCGCGCCCTTGTCGGCGCCGTCGCTGTCGATCGCGCCCGCGATGTGGTGCGGGTTGTTCGCGATGAGGCCCATCGGCTTGCCCTCGATCCGCACGAGGGCGGTGATGATGCCGATGCCGAAGTCCCTGCGAATCTCGAGGACGGAGTCCTTGTCGGCAAGCGTGTGGATCACGTCGCGCATGTCGTACATGCGGACCCGGTTCTCGGGGACGATGTGGCGCATCTTCCGCTGGTCGGGCGCCTCCCACTCGTCGATCGGTCCCTGGAAGTAGGAGAGGTACTGCTTCGCCGTGGCGACGGCGGCCTCCTCGTCCTTCACGAGGATGTCGACCACGCCGTTCGGCACCTGGAACGACATCGGGCCGACCTCCTCGGGCGTGTACACGCCGAGGCCGCCGCCCTCGATCATCGCCGGGCCGCCCATCGCGATCGTCGAGTTCTCGGTGGCGATAATGACGTCGCAGCAGGCGAGCAGCGCGGTGTTGCCGGCGAAGCAGCGGCCGGAGTTCACGCCGACCAGCGGCACGCGACCGCTGAGCTTCGAGAACTGGGTGAAGGTGTAGGTGTCCATGCCCACACCACCCTCCGTGCCGGTATCGCCGGGACGGCCGCCGCCGCCCTCGGAGAAGAGCACCACGGGCAGGCCGTAGCGGTCGGCCAGCTCGTACATCCGGTCCTGCTTGTAGTGGTTGCGGTTGCCCTGCGTGCCCGCGAACACGGTGTAGTCGTAGTGGACGGCGATCGCGCGCGAGCGTTCGTCGTCGAAGAGGTCGCCGTTCACGCTGCCGATGCCCGCGATCAGTCCGTCCGCCGGCGTGCGCTCGCGGAGCCACTCGCGCGTGCGCCTCGAACGCTGCGCCGCGACGACGAGGCTGCCGAACTCCTTGAACGTCCCGTCGTCCACGAGGTCGGCGATGTTCTCGCGCGCGGTGCGCTGGCCGGTCTTGCGGCGTCGCGCGACCGCGTCCGGCCGGTTCTCGTCGTAGACGAACGATCGCCGCTCGTTGAGTTCCGCCAGGTCGCCCCGGATGTGATCGAGGTCCACCGCGGCTTCCGAGGCAGCGCGTTCGACGGTGACCTCCGCCTCCTCGATGAAGACGATCGGGTAGCCCTCGCGAACGACGTCGCCCACCGTCATCGAGATCTCGCGCACGACGCCGTCGCGGTCGGCGGCGATCACGTGCTCCATCTTCATCGCCTCGACGACCGCGACCTGCTGGCCCTCGCGGACCTCGTCGCCCTCGGCGACGTTGATCGCGACGATCGTCCCCTGGATCGGCGCGGCGAGGCCCACCGACCCGCCGGGGCCAACGAGGTCGGGCGCGACGTGCGAGGCCGCGGCGTCGTTCCGCTCCGCCTTCACGGCGGCGTCGTGCGCGAACAGCGCGAGCGGGTCGCGCTTGTCGACCTGTGCGCCGGCGAAGCCGCTTGTCTTCGCCGGCGCGGCTTCCGAGGTCGCTACTGCCGGCTCCACGAACCGGTGGCGCTGCTCGCCGACCGCCGCCAATTCCGCGATCTGCTCGTCCACCCATCGCGTATGCACGCGACCGTCCGCGAGGTCCCCGTGCGCGAGCACGTTCTGGAGGAAGGCGATGTTGGTGGCGACACCGTCGATCCGGAACTCGCTCAGCGCGCGTGACGTGCGGGCGATCGCGTCGGCGAGGTTCGAGGACGGCGAATGGCCGATCACCTTCGCGAGCAGCGAGTCGAACATCGGGCTGGTCTGGTACCCCACGTACCCGAAGCCGTCGGTGCGCACCCCGGGCCCCGAGGGCGCCTCGTAGGCCGTCAGCGTCCCGCCGCCGGGGCGGAACGAGCCGTCGGCGCCCAGCGTCTCCATGTTCACGCGCGCCTGGATCGCGTAGCCGCGCGGCTCGGCGATACGCGGGTCATCGAGGCCCAACTCGGCGATCGAGACGCCGTCCGCGAGGCGGATCTGCGACTGCACGATGTCGACGCCGGTCACCGCCTCGGTGACCGTGTGCTCCACCTGCAGCCGCGCGTTGGCCTCGATGAACGCGAACGGCTGGCTGCCCTCGCGGTCCGAGACGTCGACGAGGAACTCGAAGGTGCCGAGGTTGGCGTAGTTCACGCTCCTCGCGAGGCGGAGAGCGGCCTCGATAATCTGTTCGCGGAGCGTGTCGGGCAGGCTCGGCGCCGGGGCGATCTCGACGATCTTCTGGAAGCGCCGTTGGACGCTGCACTCCCGCTCGCCGAGGTGCGCGAGTCCGCCATGCAGGTCGCCGAGGATCTGCACCTCGATGTGACGAGCGCGCGGGATGAACTCCTCGACGTAGACGTCGCCGTTGCCGAAAGACGCCCTCGCCTCCGACTGGCAGCGCTCGTAGGTCGCCTCGAGTTCGGCGGGGTCGGTGACGGCGCGGGTGCCGCGTCCGCCACCTCCGGCGACTGCCTTGATCATCATCGCGCCGCCCGCGCCGAGGGAGTCGAGGAAGGCGCGCGCCTCCTCGAGCGACACAGCATGGTCGAGGCCGCGCAGCGTCGGGACGTCTGCCGCCGCCGCGGCGGTGCGCGCACGCCCCTTGTCGCCGAACAGCTCGAGGTGCTCCACGTTCGGGCCGACGAAGGTGATGCCGGCCTCGGCGCAGCGCCGGGCGAAGTCGGCGTTCTCGGCCAGGAAGCCGTAGCCCGGGTGGATCGCATCGCAGCCGGCATCCCGCGCGGCGGCGATCACGCTGTCGATGTTGAGGTAGGCCATCGCCCCGCGCCCCTCGAGCCGTCGCGCCTCGTCAGCGATCCGCGTGTGGAGCGACTCGGCGTCGTCGTCGGAGTAGACGGCGACGGTGCGGATCCCGAGGTCGGCCGCCGCGCGGGTGATCCGAATCGCGATCTCGCCGCGGTTGGCGACGAGCACGCTCGTGAAGGTCATGACAACTCCTGGACCGCGTTCGAAGGCGGCCATTGCAGATCGTTCGGACTATTCAAGGTCGTCGAGCGTTCCCGTGATGCGGGCGGCGACCAGCGCCTCGTACTCTTCGTCGCCAATGCCAAGCTCCTCGCGCAGCACCTCGCGACTGTGCTGGCCGACGCAGGGCGACGGCCGGAGCGGAGCGGCTTCGACGGCGGAGAAGCGCCATGGCCGGCCCGGCAACAGCGTGGTGCCCGCCTCGGGATGGTCGATCGGGCGGATGAAGCCCCGCGCCGCCATGTTCGGATCGGGCCGGCTGTACAGCTCGTAGAACGGCACGACCCGCGCCGCCGCCACCCCGATACCGCCAAGTTCGCGCTCCGCTTCGACGGCGTCCTGCGTGGCAACCCACGCGCCGAGCAGCTCATCGAGGGCGGCCTCGTTCGCCTTGCGCGCCGCCATCGTCGAGAACCGCGCGTCCTCGATCAGCTCGGGACGCCCGAGGTGCTGCGCGAGTGCGAACCATGCATCCTCGGACTCGGCAGCGAGGGCGAGCCACTCGCCGTCGCGCGCCTCGTAGATGTTGTGCGGCGCGATCCGCGGGTGGCGGTTGCCGATCGGGCGCGGGACGCGGCCGGTCGCGTCGTACTCCGCGATCGCGTCGCCACAGACGACCGCGACCGCCTCCATCATCGAGAGATCGACGCGCTGCGGTTCGCCCGTCTGGTCGCGCTGGTGCAGCGCGGCCAGCACCGAGCCGGCGAAGAAGTACCCGGCCACCGGATCCGGGTAGAGGCCGCCGGTGTTCATCCCCGGATCGCCCTCGTAGCCGTGCAGCGAGGAAAGCCCCGACATCGGTTCCGTGGTCGCGCCGTTGCCGGGGTACTCGCGCAGCGGCCCATCGGAGCCGTAGGCAGAGATCGAGGCGTAGACGATGCCGGGGCGCGCCTCGTTGAGCGTCTCCAGCGTCATGCCCCAGTTCGGCAGCACCGTCGGGCGGAAGTTGTCGGCGAGCACGTCGAAGTTCGGCAGCATCTGCCAGAACATCTCGCGCCCGCGCTCCTGCGCGAGGTCGAGGGTGATCGCCCGCTTGTTCAGGTTCACCGAGTTATAGAGGCCCTGCGTGTTCAGCGGGTGCTGCCTGCGGGTCGGATCGACGAGGCCGGCCGGCACGTTGCCGCGCACCCGCCGCCAGACGTCATGGCGGTAGAGCGTCTCGATCTGCACCACGTCCGCGCCGAGGAGTGAGAGCAGCTCCGTGCCAAACGTCCCGGACCACGCCTGCCCGAAGCTGAGCACGCGAATCCCGGCGAGCGGACCCTCGGAGGACGGCGGCTGCAGTTCGCCTCGCGTCGAGGGTGTGCGCGGTGTCCGTTCCTGCGAACCCTCGCTGTCCCCGAGCCTCGGCGCCGGCCGGTCGAGCCGCCACGGCGACGGCGCCACCTTCGCCGGCGCTCCGGCGGCACGGATCGCGCGGCCCTCGATCTGCGTCTCGACGAGGAAGTCGCGCGCGGCAAGCTGCGGGTCCCGCACGATGTCCTCGATGTCCTGCACCACGCCGGACTGGCAGCGAATCGCGGCCAGCGCGTGGAACAGCGGCCAGCGCTCCATCGACGCCAGCTCGCGGGCCGCGCCGGCCACCACCGCCGTCAGGTCCTTCGAATGCCGCCCGACGTCGGACTGCAGGTCCTCGCGGTCGGCGAACTCGGGCAGGTTGAGCAGCCGCATCGCCTGCGGCCAGTTGTGCCAGTCCCCCAGGCCGAAGTTGATCTGCCCGTCCGCGGTCTTCCAGAGCGGCCCCGGTTCGCCTCGGGTCTTCCCGCCGGCCGGGCCACGACTCCAGCCGATGTCCTCGTAGATCGCGGCGATACTCCACGGGTGCACGGTCAGCGCGAAGGCCTCAGCCTCGCTGACGTCGACCTGCTCGCACTCCTCGGTCGCCTCTCGTCTGAGCAACGCGGCGGCGGCTGCGACGAACCCGGCGACGCCACCGACGTACCCGCTCTGCTGGCGCGGCATCTGCAGCGGCCGATCATCGAGGTAGCCGTTGATGTACGCCCAGCCGGTCCGCGCGCTCGCGGTGAGGTTGTTGCCCGGCATCTCGGCAAGCGGTCCGTCCAGCCCGTGCGGCGTCACGGACAGGTGCACCGCGTCCGCGCCGAGGCCCGAGAGGACCTCGGAAAGCCTCTCGCCGACCGGCGAGGCAGTCGTCACAACGACGTCGGCGTCGGCAACGAGCGCGCGAAGCTGAGCGGCATCCTCGAAAACGACCGACCGCTTGTTCCAGTTCACGTACGCGTGCAGGACCGAGCGCTCGACGCCGGGCTGGTCATCGAGGAAGGGCGGTTCATGCCGGAGCGGGTGGCCGGCGGGCGATTCGGCGAGCACCACGTCCGCACCGAAGTCGCCGAACAGCCGTGCAGCGAACGCCCCGGACAGGCGATCGGAGAGGTCGACGACGCGAATCCCCTCGAACGGGCCGGTCATCGTATGCCTCTCAACATCGATTGCCCGAAGCAGCCCGTCACCCGTGAGGCATTAACGCTAGCGGAAGCCGCCGCGGTCAGTCTAAATGCAGACTTGAGCCCGAAGCCCCGACCATGGTTGGACCACGCACAATGCCAATGGACCGGCCGTGCGGCTATCAACCCAGAACGAGAAGGGTGTGCGAGCAAGGCGGCATCCGGCTTCGCACGATCACACGCTGATGGCGATCTCGTCGACGATCCTCTCGTCGCCGGATCAAGCCGATAGCGGAACGCGACCGGTTCTGGCACTAGGTTCACCTTGCTATCGGGCGACCCGACGTCACATGGGAAGACGGTCACAGCAGCTGCATGAATCGATCTCGCTACACCCGCCATTGGCCGACGCTCGGCTCATGCAAGCGTCGAACGGTCCACCGGCTCTACCGTCCCCGAGAGCGAAGGCCAGGTTGACCCGGCCTTCGCGCCCCAGAGGGAACTGGTTCGTGCACGGTAACTGAGACGAAATGGCGGCTCCGCCTCCTGGTGGACCGAGTCGCTAGAAAGCGGCGGGACCGTCGCACGCAGACGGTCGCCTCATTCTGCGTTGGCCTCGGCGACACCGACGGCCAGTACAAGGCTCCCGTTCGCTGCCGTCGTGCAGCCAGCACGGGGTCTCGAAAGAAGTCCTAGGTGACTGGTGTCAATCGAGGGCGGGCACCCTCTCGCCGCGGGGTAACCGGCGGTCCGAGCCGAGGTGG
>JAQCIU010000049.1:0-18203 GCA_027593235.1 Chloroflexota bacterium | reverse complement strand
CGGCTCGGACCGCCGGTTACCCCGCGGCGAGAGGGTGCCCGCCCTCGATTGACACCAGTCACCTAGAGGGCTGTTTCAGGCGCGTCCGGCGCGGGTTGATCGGGGTCGTTGGGCCTCGGTGGATCTCCGTCGGGGTCGCGCGACGGGTCGCGCTGGGGCGGCGGGAAGAGCACTGAGACATCGACGGCACCGGCGCGGAGCAGGCGCGGGGGATCGACGGTCAGGTCGACGACGGTGGAGGGGATGCCCTCGGGGCGGTCGCCGCCGTCGAGGACGGGCAGCAGATCGCCGAAGGCGGCGATGACCTCGTCGGCGGTGGTGGCGGGGGGTTGGCCGTGGCGGTTGGCACTGGTGACGGCGAGGACGCCGCCGCAGGCGCGGATGATGGCGCGCGCCAAGGTGTCGTCCGGCTTACGGATGCCGATCGTGCCGGCCTCGGTGACGACGGGGGCGACGATCGTGGAACCGGGCGCGGCGCGGACGACGGCGGTGAGGCCACCGGGCCAGAAGCGAGCGATCTCATCGAGGACGCGCGGATCGGCGAGGTGGCGGCTGACATCGGCGATCGAGTCGAAGAGGAGGGCGATCGGCTGATCGGCGGCGCGGCCTTTGGCCTCGACGAGGCTGGCGACGGCCTGGCGGTCGGTGGCGAGCGCGGCGAGTCCGTAGACGGTGTCCGTGGGGATGCCGGCGATGCCACCCGCGAGGATGCGGCTGATGACGTCTTCGGATTCGGCGGGGGTGAGAATGGGCAGCGGTCGCTCCTCGGCGGGTGGGGTCGGGAGGCGGGGCGGACGGTGTTCGTTGACCGGACTATAGCGGCTGGATAGGCTGCTTTCTTAGCGGTCCACTCCCCTGGAATCCGTGCCCATGATCGAACCAACCACAGACAGCTCCGCCTCGGCGGATCGGATTCGCGCTTCCGGCGACAGCGAGGTTGCGACCTACCTCGAAATCGCGGAGCGGCGCGAACCGGGGCAGGTCCTGACGCCGGCGCCGAACGCGCCGGAGACGGTTGTCGTGCTCGATTACGGCTCGCAGTTTTCGATGCTGATCACGCGGCGGATCCGCGAGGCGAGCGTCTACTCCGAGCTGGTTCCGTGGAACACGCCACCGGAACAACTGAGCCACCTGCGGGTGAAGGCGTTCGTGCTGTCGGGCGGGCCGGCCTCGGTCTATGCCGACGGCGCACCACAGCTCCCGGACTGGGTGATCGCCTCGGGACTGCCGATCCTCGGGATTTGCTACGGGATGCAGCTGCTGGTTCACACGCTGGGCGGCAGCGTGCAGGCGGCGGGCAGCCGGGAGTACGGGCACGCGATCATCGAGGTTGCCGAGGCCTCGAACGAACTGTTCAAGACGCTGCCCACCTCGTTGCCGGTGTGGATGTCGCACGGCGATCGGATCGAGCAGCTTCCGCCGGGGTTCCGGGCGATCGCGCAGTCACAAAACGCGCCGATCGCGGCGATGGCGGACGACGCCGGACGGTACGGGATCCTGTTTCACCCGGAGGTGGTGCATACGCGCCAGGGCGAGCAGGTGATCCGCAACTTCCTGTTCGAGGTGGCGCACTGCGCGGGGGACTGGACGGCCTCGTCGTTCGTGGACGAGTCGGTCGAGGCGATCCGGAAGGCCGTTGGCGACGGCAAGGTGATCTGCGCGCTCTCGGGCGGGGTCGACTCGGCGGTGGCGGCAGCCCTCGTGCATCGCGCGGTCGGCGACCAGCTCACGTGCATCTTCGTGGACAACGCGCTGCTGCGGATGGGTGAGCCGGAGCGCGTGGTTTCGACGTTCCGCGAGCAGATGAAAATCAACCTGCTGCACGTCGAGGCGCAGGACCGGTTCATGCGCGAACTGGCCGGGGTGACGGCGCCGGAGACGAAGCGGATTCGGATCGGCGAGACGTTCATCCGGGTGTTCGAGGCGGAGGCGGAGAAGCTCGGCAAGGTCGACTTCATCGCGCAGGGGACGACGTATCCGGACGTGATCGAGTCGGCCTCGACGGGCAGCGACGCGGCGGTGAAGATCAAGACCCACCACAACGTGGGCGGGTTGCCGAAGGACATGCAGTTCACGCTGATTGAGCCGCTGCGGAACCTGTTCAAGGACGAGGTGCGGCGCGTCGGCAAGGAGCTGGGGCTCTCCGACGAGATGGTCTACCGGCAGCCGTTCCCGGGGCCGGGGCTGGCGATCCGGGTGATCGGCGAGGTGACGGCGGAGAAGTTGGACGTGCTGCGGCGCGCCGACTGGATCGTCATGGACGAGATCAAGAAGGCGAACCTCTACTACGAACTGTGGCAGGCGTTCGCGGTGCTGACGGATACCTCGACGGTTGGCGTGCAGGGGGACTTCCGGACGTACGGGCACCTGATCGCGCTGCGCGTGGTGACGGCCGAGGACGCGATGACGGCGGACTGGGCGCGGTTGCCGTACGACCTGTTGGCGAACATTTCGACGCGGATCACAAACGAGGTGCCGGAGGTGAACCGGGTGGTGTACGACATCACCTCGAAGCCACCGGGCACGATTGAGTGGGAGTAGGCGAGTGGGGGTAGGGCGATGAACGTCCTCTTACTCGGCAGCGGCGGACGCGAGCACGCGATCGCCTGGAAGCTCGCACAATCTCCGCGGCTCTCGAAGCTCTGGATCGCGCCCGGGAACGCCGGGATGCAGCAGCTTGGCGAGCTGGTGTCCGACGTCACGGTGATGGACTTTGACGCCGTGCTCGGACTTGCGGAGCGTGTCAGCGCGGACCTCGTGATCGTCGGTCCGGACGACCCGATCTCCGCCGGTCTCGCGGATCGCCTCGCGGAGGCGGGTTTCAAGGTCTTTGCCCCGAGCGCCGCCGCGGCGCAGATCGAGGGTTCGAAGGCATTCGCCAATCAGCTCATGGCCGAGGCTGGCATCGCCACCGCGATCTCCCAATCGTTCGACGACCCCGAGACGGCGAAACGCTATGTCCGGGAGTGCGGCTACCAGGTCGTGATCAAGCCCGACGGCCTCACCGCCGGTAAGGGCGTGACTGTCTGTGACGACATCGCGGAGGCGGAGGCGGCGATCGATCAGGTGATGGTCGAGCGCCTGTTCGGCGACGCGGGTACGCGGATCGTCGTCGAGGAACGGATGTACGGGCGCGAGACCTCGGCGCACGCGTTCAGCGACGGGACGACGGTGCGGCACATGCCGTTCTCCTGCGACCACAAGCCGGTGTTCGACGGGAACGTTGGTCCGAATACGGGCGGGATGGGCGTCTATTCGCCGCCCGGCTGGCTCGACGAGGAGATTGCCGAGCGGATCCGCCTTGACGTGACCGAGCGCGCGATCGCAGCGCTCGCCGCGGCGGGCCGACCGTTCGCGGGGGTGCTCTACCCCGGGTTGATGGTGACTCCGGCTGGCCCGAAGGTTGTGGAGTTCAACGCGCGGTTCGGGGATCCCGAGACCGAGATCTTGCTCACGAAGCTGCGTAGCGACCTGCTGGAGATCTGCCTCGCCGTGGCGGAACGCCGATTGGCGGACGTCGAGGTGGAGTGGGACGACGTCGCGACGGTGGGCGTGATGATGGCGTCGGGCGGGTATCCCGGAAGCTACGAAACGGGAAAGCCGATCAGCGGCCTCGATCGCGTCGACGCGGACGTGCAGGTGTTCGTGGCGGGAGCGCGCGAGGAGGGCGGCCAGCTCGTGACGGCGGGCGGGCGCGTGCTCTGCGTGGTCGCGCGCGGCACGACGATCGAGGAGGCGCGCGTGCGCGCCTACGAGAACGTGGCGCGCATCTCCTTCGAGGGCGCGCACTATCGGACGGACATCGGACTGACCGCCGATCAGCCCTTGCAGGTCGGCGTGCGATGAGCTGGCCGATGAGCAACGAGACGAACAACCGCGCTGCAACTGACCGAACGACGAACCGACACGCCGGCTAGCTCGAAGGAGCCTCCCCATGGCCGACCCCCGAACACGCGAATACAGCGAGACGAAACCGATCGAGATGTTTCCGGGGGTGGTCCGGCGAACGCTGGTCTCCGGCGATCACGTGACGCTGGTTCAGATCACGCTCAGTCCGGGCGCCGAGGTTCCGGGGCACACGCATCCGCACGAGCAGGCGGGTACCGTCGCCGACGGTGAGATTCAGCTTGAGATCGGCGACGAGAACTGGATGCTGGGACCGGGTGCGTCTTATCTGATCCCGGGTGGGATGCCGCACTACGTGCGCGCCGTGGATGCGGCGACGCTGATCGAGGTGTTCTCGCCGGTACGCGAGGAGTTCGCGAATGATTGACCGTTACAGCGTTCCGGAGCTGACGGCGATCTGGTCCGACGAGCACAAGTTCCAGACCTGGCTGAAGGTCGAACTGGCGGTCGTGGAGGCGTGGGGCGACGAGGGTGTGATCCCGGCCGCGGACGTGGCGGCGATCACCTCGAAGGCGCGGGTGCACGTGCCGGACGTGATGCGCTACATCGAGGAGACGCACCACGACGTGACGGCGTTCCTGCGATCAGTCGCCGATTCGCTGGGCGACGAGTCGCGCTGGGTGCACTACGGCCTCACCAGCAACGACGTCTGGGACACCGCGACCTGCCTGCAGCTCGTGGACGCGCTGGACTTCCTGACCGCCCAGGTCGGGGAGCTGAAAGCCGTCATCGCGAAGCGGGCGGTCGAGCACCGTCGCACCATCTGCATCGGCCGTACCCACGGCGTTCACGCCGAGCCGACCACCTTCGGCCTCAAGCTCGCCGTCTGGGTCGATGAGCTGCGCCGCCACGAGGAGCGCCTCGCGCTGGCGCGCGAGCAGGTCGCCGTCGGCCAGATGTCCGGTCCGGTCGGCACGCACGCCTCGGTGCCGCCGTCGGTCGAGGCGAACGCCTGCAACCGGCTGGGCCTCGCGGTCGCGCCGATCACGACGCAGATCATTCAGCGGGACCGACACGCGTTCTATCTCTCGGTGCTCGCCGGTGTCGGCGCTTCGCTCGAAAAGTTCGCGACCGAGATCCGCGCGCTCCAGCGCACGGAGATCCGCGAGGCGGAGGAGCCGTTCACCGAGGGCGCGCAGACCGGATCGTCCTCGATGCCGCACAAGCGGAACCCGGAGTTGTGCGAGCGGGTCTGCGGTCTCGCGCGCACGCTGCGCGGCTACGCGACGGTCGGCCTTGAAAACGTGCCGCTCTGGCACGAGCGCGACATCTCGCACTCGGGCGCAGAGCGGATCGCGTTCCCCGACTCGACCGGCCTGCTGGCCTACAGCCTGAAGATCTTGACCGGGGTGATGCGCGGGTTGGTGGTGTACCCCGAGCGGATGCGCCAGAACCTCGACATGACGCGCGGCCTCATCTTCTCGGCGAAGGTGCTGAACGCGCTGCTGGCGGCGGGCATGACCCGCGAGGCGGCGTACAAGATCGTGCAGGGGCACGCGATGCGCGCCTGGCACGACGACCTCCCCTACCGCGAGCTGCTCGAGGCGGACGCCGAGGTGACCTCGAGACTCTCGCCGGCCGACTTCGACGCCCTGTTCAACATCGAGGCGTATCTGGCTCACGTCGACGACTCGTTCGATCGACTCGGCCTCGGCGCCGCCGCCAGTGGAGTGAACGCATGACTGTCGCCACGCCAGTGATGATGGAGACGTCGCTCGACCTCGAGCTGCTGCACCGCGCCAAGGTGCGCGACCTCTACGCACTGGGCGACGACCGGTTGCTTCTCGTCGCCACCGACCGCGTCTCGGCGTTCGACGTGGTGCTGCCGAACGGCATCCCGAGGAAGGGCGAGGTACTGACCCGCCTCTCGGAGTTCTGGTTCCAGCGCACCACCGAGGTCGTGCCCAACGCCTTCATCGCGGTCCTCGATGCCTCGAACGCCTCGGAGCTGGGGGTGGACTGCCCGGCGGAGTACTACGGGCGCTCGATGGTGATGCGCCGCGCCGAGGTGCTGAAGGTCGAAGCGGTGGTGCGCGGTTATGTCGCGGGGTCTGGTTGGGCGGAGTACCAACGAAGCGGATCGATCTGCGGGATCACGCTGCCGAAGGGGTTGCTGAAGTGCAGCCAACTGATGGAGCCGATCTTCACACCCTCGACGAAGGCGGAGCCACCCGACCACGATGCGCCGATGACGTTCGAGGAGGCCGAGGCGGTGCTGGGCGTCGAGGTGGCGAACGCGGTGCGGCTGCGCGCGCTGGCGCTCTATCGGTACGGCTCGCATCACGCGGCACAGCGGGGGATCCTGGTCGCCGACACGAAGTTCGAGTTCGGGATGCTGAACGGTGAAGTGACGCTGATCGACGAGGTGATGACCCCCGACTCCTCGCGGTTCTGGCCGTCGTCGAAGTACCTGCCAGGCGCGGACCAGCCGTCCTTCGACAAGCAGCCGTTGCGCGACTACCTCGAAGGTCTCGACTGGGGCAAGACGGCGCCGGGCCCGGTGCTGCCGGACGAGGTGGTTGAGGCGACGAGCGCGCGCTACCTGGAGGCGTACCGCCTGATCACCGGGAGCGAACTGCCGGGCTAGCGCCCCCGACTGGAACAACGGGTCTCGATTGAGACCGACGAGAAGGACAACCGATGGCCAGCTACCTCGCCGAGATCGAAGTGATGCTGAAGCCGCTGGTGAACGACCCGCAGGGGTTGGCGGTCCTCGATGGGTTGAAGAACCTCGGGTTCGCGGGGGCGCAGCGGGTACGGGTGGGCAAGCGGATCGAGGTCACGCTGGAGGCGCCGAGCGCCGAGTCCGCGGAGGCGTCGATCACGGAGATGTGCCGGCAACTGCTGGCGAACCAGGTGATCGAGGACTTCCGCTTCGACCTCGCGGAGGTTGCGGTAGCCGCCGGCGATTGACCCGACGGCTACACTCGCAGCCGGCTTAGCCGGCGATCCCAGCTCCACGACCGCAACAGGCGCCGTGCCCGAACGCTGAGAGCTGTTCGCCGTGACCTCACACCCATCTCCCGGATCGCCTCGCGACGTCGCGCGCACCTTCATCTGGTGGTCGTCGATTCACGCCGTCTTCCATCGCGGCTGGTGGTTGGTGACGAGCCTGTACCTCGTGGTCGAGGCGGAGCTGTCGGCGGCGCAGTTACTGGTCTACGGGGCGGTGCTTGCGCTGACGACCGTGGTCGCCGAGGTGCCGACCGGGGTGATGGCGGACACGATCAGCCGCAAGTGGTCGCTGGTGATCGCGCAACTGGTGATGGGCGCGGGGATGGCGATGACCGGGTTCGTCACGGCGTTCCCGCTGATCCTGCTGACGCAGGTGCTGTGGGGGCTGGGGTGGACGTTCGCCAGTGGCGCGGACATTGCCTGGGTGACCGACGAGCTGAACCAGCCAGCGCGCATCTCGCGCGTGCTGATCGCGCGTGCGCGCTGGGCGCAGCTTGGCGGCGCGGTCGGGCTGGTTACGTTTGGCGCGCTGGCGTGGGTCGTGAGCCTGGCGGCGGCGATCGTCGTGGCCGGGTCCGCGACGGTGGTGCTTGGGCTGGTTGTCGCGGTGGTGTTCCCGGAGCGCAACTTCACGAGGGCGAAGGGGAACCGGCTGCGCGAGTCGTTCTCGATCTTTCGTCGCGGGGTCCGGGTCGCGCGGCACGACCACGAGATCCTGACCGTCTTTGCGGCGTGGTTACTGGTGAACGCGGCCTCCGAGGTGAGCTTCCTGGTGCCGAAGCAGCTGATCGCCCTCGGGCTGCCGCAGGACCCGGCACCGATCGTGTGGCTGACGGCGCTGGGCCTTGTCACGCTGGCGGCGGGCGCGGTGGCGCTGCGTTTCGTGGAGGCGCGAATCGACGACACGGGGGTGGCGCGGCGGACGTACGTCGTCGCGTGCGCGGTCGGGGCGGCCGGGCTGCTCGTGGTTGCGCACGCGCCCGAGGACGTGACGGCGATGGCGGGGGTGATCCTCGCGCAGGGCGTGGGGTGGCCGGTCGCGCGCTCGGTCAGCGAGATCTGGGTGAACCGGCGGGCGACGAGCGATGTGCGGGCGACAGTGCAGTCGTTCCTCGCGCAGATGGAGTCGTTCGGGGAGATCCTTGCCGGGGGGACGCTGGCGATCGTGGCTCAGTCGGCGAGCCTCGCGGTGATCTTCAGCTGTGCGGCGGCGACGGCCGCGGTGGCCGGGCTGGTGATCGTTCGCTCTCGCGCCGGTCGTGCGCCTCGTCCTGGCCGTGACTCGACGTAGCTACGTCTGCTCGGCCTGTCGAGGTGGAGGCGATAGCTGCACAACCGCCTCCCCGCGTTCGTCAACGTCGAGGTAGACCCAGTCAGAGCGCTGGATCGCCATGCCACCGCCGCCCACGCCGGCAAGGATTGCCGTGATGGCGACGGCGAGCCAGGAGTTCTTCCGCTCCAGCACCACCACGCGCTCGTCCCGCGAGATGACGCGGTATCCGTCCTCGGCCGCCAGCTTCGTGATCTGCTCGTCGACGTGGGCCATCAGTCCCCCGCCAGCACTGTAAGCCGCTAGCGAGACTCCTGCAGCGCGGCGAGCACCGCGTCGTGCAGGTGGCCGTTCGAGGTGATGGATTGCCCGGCGTCGAAGGCGGCGTTGCCCGCGAGGTCGGTCATGCGGCCGCCGGCTTCCTCGACGATGACGATCAGGGCGGCCATGTCCCACGGCGAACAGATCGCCTCGAGCATCAGCTCCGCGGAGCCTTCGGCGACGAGGCAGTGCGCCCAGAAGTCGCCGAGGCCACGGGTGCGCCAGCCGCGGCGGAGGAGGGCGTCGGCGCCCGGCCAGGCGTCGAGGGTGAGGCCGTAGGAGCCGTAGAGAAGATGGGCCTCCTCGATGGTCGTTATGTCCGATACGGCGATGCGCTCCCCTGCCCGTCCGCGCGCGTGGAGGTCGCCGCGATAGGCGCCGAGGTCGCGTGCTGCCCACCAGCGCGTGCCGAGCGCGGGCGCGGAGGCGACGCCGACCTCGATGGTGCCGTCGCGTTCGAGGGCGATTAGGGTCGCCCAGACCGGGAGGTCGCGGGCGAAGCCGTGGGTGCCGTCGATCGGATCGAGGATCCAGCGGGCGGTGCTGGTGCCTGCGGCGGCGGTGGCGCCGGGGGTGAAGCCCTGTTCCTCGCCGAGGATGTCGTGGTCGGGATAGGTCTCGGTGATGCGGGTGCGGAGGTGTGCTTCGACTGCTTTGTCTGCCTTGGTGACGAGCGAGCCGTCCGCTTTCTGTTCCGTGCCGAGTTCACCTCGGTAGTAGCGCATGGAGATCTGGTCGGCCTCGTCGGCGAGATCGAGGGCGAAGCGGAGGAGGGAGGCGGTGTCGTTGGCCTCGGTCATGCGTTGGCCAGCGCGGGGGTGGTGGTGGCGAGTTGGGCGCGGAGCAGCTCGATCGCGGCGCGGATGCCGCGGAGCTGGGTTTCGAGCGCCATCGAGGGCGTGCCGGCGGGTTTGTTCGCGACCTGCGACGGCAGGTAGGGGAGGTGGATGAAGCCGCTGGGGATGTCGCGGGCAGTGGTCGCGAGGTAGTCCTGGACGGTGTAGAGCGACTCGTTGCAGCAGTAGGTGCCGGCGGTGTTCGAGACGACGGAGGGGGCGCCCGCCTCGCGCATGATCGCGGCGAGCGGCTGGAGCGGGAGGCGCGCGAAGTAGGCGTCCGGCCCCGCCTCGCGGATTGGCCGCTCACGGCGCTTCGAGACGGGGAGCGCGGCATCGACGAAGACGTTGATGCCGACGCGCTCGACGGAGAGTTCGGAGCGCTTGCCGGCCTCGCCGAGGCCGAGCCAGACGTCGTGGGCGTCGCTGGCGAGGGCGGGCAGGATCGCGTCGGCGACGGCGCGGAAACGGACCGGGATGACGATCGTCGTCAGCTCGATGCCGGGCGGTGGATCGGCGGCGAGCTCGCGCACGACTTCACCCGATGGGTTCACGGTCTCACCGCCGAACGGTTCGAAGCCGGTCAGGAGCAGGCGCATGCGATCCTCCTCGGAGGGCGCTAGGTCGTGAGCGTGCCTTTCGTCGAGGGGACTTCCCCGACGATGCGGCCATCGATGCGGGTGGCGGCGTCGAGGGCGCGGCCGAGCGCCTTCATCGCGGCCTCGGCGATGTGGTGATCGTTGGCGCCGGCGAGCTGGCGGACGTGGAGCGTGAGACGCGCGCCGGTGGCGAACGAGGAGAGGACGTGCGGCACCATTTCCGTGGGCGCGTCGCCGATGCGTTCGCCGACGAAGTCGAAGCTGGTGGCAGCGTAGGGGCGGCCGGAGATATCGACGATCGCCTGAACGAGCGCCTCATCGAGCGGGACGAGCGCGTCGCCCATGCGGACGATGCCGGCACGGCTCTGAAGCGCCTGATCGAATGCCTGGCCGACGGCGAGCGCGGTGTCTTCCATGGTGTGGTGCGCGTCGACCTGGAGGTCCCCGTTCGTTTCGACGGTGAGGTCGAAACGGCCGTGGCGGGCGAAGGCGTCGAGCATGTGATCGAAGAAGCCGATGCCGGTGGAGATGCGGGCGCGGCCGACGCCGTCCACGTTCAGGGTGACGTGGATGGAGGTCTCCGCGGTCTCGCGATCGATGGTGGCGCGGCGGTTCGAGGATCCTTCACGCACTGGTGGCTCCCATTTCGCTGATCGCCGCGATGATGCGGTCGGTCTGTTCCGGCGTGCCCATGGAGATGCGGAAGCAGTCCGCGAGGCGAGGCGTGCCGTAGGTGCGGACGAAGATGCCGTGGCGGCGCAGGGCCTCGGAGACCTCGCGCCCGCTGCGGCCGTCGTGGACGCGGACGAGCAGGAAGTTGGTGTCGGAGGGGAAGGGCTCGAGCCACTCCGCCTGGCGCATCGCGTCGGCGAGGCGATCGCGCTGGGCGACGAGGATGCGCGCGCGCTCGTCGAGGATCGGGACGTCCTCGAGGGTGGCGAGCGCGGCGGCCTGGCTGGCGGCGGAGATGTTGTAGGGCTGCTTGGCGCGGAGCATCACGTCGATGGCCTCGGCGGTGCCGGTGGCGTAGCCGACACGCATGCCGGCGATGCCGCCCCACTTGCTGAAGGTGCGGAGCACGAGCAGGGCGGGGTTCGTGATCGAGCGGACGGCGGCGGACTCGACGCCGGCGAACTCGATGTAGGCCTCGTCGAGGACGACGAGTGCGCCGGTCTCGAGGAGCGCGTCCAGCAGATCGGGCTGCAGGAGGTTGCCGGTGGGGTTGTTCGGCGAGGCGAGGAAGACGGCTTTGGCCTCGAGGGCCGCGCCGATCAGCGCGGTGGGATCGACGGCCCAGTCGGCGTTGCGGGGCACATCGACAAGGGTGGAGCCGTTGAGGCCAGAGTCGAAGGCGTACATGCCGAAGGTGGGGCCGGAGGTGACGACGGTGTCGCCCTCCTGAACCCAGAGGCGGAAGATCAGATCGATCAACTCGTCCGAGCCGGCGCCGGCGACGATGTTCTCAGGCGGCACGCCGACGTAGCTGGAGAGCGCGGAGCGGAGCCGGAACTGGGCGGCATCGGCGTAGCGATCGGCGCCGTAGTTGGTCTGCAACGCGGCGAGCGCCTTCGGCGAGGGACCGAACGGGTTCTCGTTGCCGTCCAGCTTGAGGACGTCGGCCGGATCGAAGCCGTACTCGGCCGCGAGTTCCTCGAGGTCTTCGAGGGCCTCGTAGGGTGGCAGGTTGCGGATGTGCGGCCGCAACGAGGCGATGGGGTCGAAGCGGGCCATTAGCGTCCCTCGATTCGGCGTTCGATGCTGCGGGCGTGGCCGGTGAGGCCCTCGGCGCGTGCGAGCGTGGCGGCGTACGGGCCCTGACGGTCCAACTCGTGTTCGTCGAAGCTGACGATCGAGGTGATCTTGAGGAAGTCGAGGACAGAGAGCGGCGAGGCGAAGCGCGCCGAGCCGCCGGTGGGCATGACGTGGCTGGGTCCGGCGGTGTAGTCGCCGAGCACCTCGGGTGATGACTCGCCGAGGAAGATGCCGCCAGCGTTGCGGATGCGCGGGACCAGCGCGGCCGGATCGGCGACGAGCAGGCAGAGGTGTTCCGGCGCGAACTCGTTCGCGAGGGTGACGGCTTCCTCGAGATCGGCGGCGACGACGGCGCCGCCGCGCTCAACGGCGGCGCGGGCGATTTCGCCACGCTCGAGGGTTGCGAGCTGGGCCTCGATCTCCACTGCCGTCGCCTCTGCGACGGCGCGGCTGGTGGTGATCAGCACGGGGGTGGCCATGCGATCGTGCTCGGCCTGCGCGAGCAGATCCGCCGCGACGAGGTCGATGCTGGCGGATTCGTCGGCGATGACCAGCGTCTCGGTCGGGCCGTAGATGGCGTCGATGCCGACGCGGCCGAAGAGCTGCTGCTTCGCGAGCGTGACGAAGATGTTGCCGGGTCCGTAGATCTTGTCGACGCGGGGGATGGTCTCCGTGCCGAAGGCGAGCGCGGCGATCGCCTGCGCACCCGAGGCACGGAAGATGCGGTGGATGCCGGCGAAGCGAGCGGCGACGAGCTTGAGCGGGTTGACGGTGCCATCCGCCTGCGCGGCGGTAACGCCGATCACCTCGTCGACGCCAGCGACGACGCCGGGGATCGCGGTGTGGAGCACCGAGGACGGCAACGCGGCATCGGAGCCGGTCATGTAGATGCCGACACGCTGCAGCGGGCGCACGAGCATCCCGGCGCCGCGGGCGTTGAAGCTCTGCGGGGCGTGAAGAAGCTGCTCGCGGTGGTAGTGGCGGACACGGTTCGCGGCGAACTCGATGGCGTCGATCTGCTCCTGGGGGACGAGGCCAAAGGCCTCGGCGATCTCATCCGGTGATACCTCAATGCGATCGTAGGCGGAGCCGTCGAAGCGCCGGGAGAGGCGAGCGACCGCGGCATCGCCCTCGGTGGCGACGGCCTCGAGGATGCGCGCGACGTGGGCGGCGGCGCTGAGCGGCTCGCCCCAGAGATCAGCGATGCCGGCGCGGACGGCCTCGGAGAGTTCGGTGTCGCCGATTGGGGCACGCCGAAGGACGCCTGCTCGCGCGGCATCGGCGCCCTCGACGATGGTGAATGAGGGCATGGTGGTCCTTGCCGTGGTGCTGGTCACCGCAGATACCGCGTGACCCGGTCGTGCATGAGATCCGCGGCGTGTTCCCAGAAGCGCTCGATGCGCTCGGGGGAGACCACGCCGATTGCTTCGCCGACGATCAGCTCCGGATCGCTACAGCACTCCTCGATGGCGTCTTCGGAGAAGCCGGCGCCGGCGAGGTGGCGCGACATCATGCGGCGGAAGCGCGAGTAGTCGGGTTCCTGCTGGGCGACGTCGCTCACGACGGTGAACCACTCGTCGAGGTGGTCGTCGGTGATGAACGGGATACCGCGAGGCGGGGCGGTCGCGGCGAGCGCCCCCTGCAGATCGTGGCGGCACTGATCGTCGATGCGGTCGCGCCGATCGAGTTCGTACTGGAGCACGCGATCGAGGACGTTGCTGCGCGGATCGGCGTCGATGTCGGAGTAGATGCCGAACGACGGCCGGTAGATCTCCTCGATCCAGGCTTCGTCGAGTACCAGGTGGGTGATGTAGCCGGCGATGAAGGCGGTCGTCGCCACGTCGAGGCCGGCGGGCGTGCGGAAGTGCGGGTGCGCCAGGAACATGCGCTCGACGGAGTCCTGCTTCGAGAGGTCATCGAGGTCGAAGAAGTGGGTATCGGCGCGATTGCCGCGCGAGACGACCCGGATATCGGGCGCGGTGGAGCCGAGGATGAACGCGCCGCGATCGGCGTCGATCTCCTCGAGGTCGAGCGCAGCGGCGATGAGCCGAGCGCGCACCATGTGGGAACCGAGCGACGGCATCCCTGCAGAGCCCTAACCCGCGCGACTGTTCGCGTCACTGAGACGCTGGACGAACTCGTCGCGCAGCTCGCCACGCCGACCGGGTGGGCGCGTGGTGTGACCGATCGCGCAGTTGGTCGACTCCATGATCACATCAATCATACGCAGGCGGTTTGCCTTCAAGGTCGTGCCGGTCTCGGTGCCCTCGATCAGGATCTCGGCATCTTCGGGGACGAAGCCCTCAGAGGCGCCGGAGAGCGGGATGACGCGGTAGCGGCCGAGGTGCTGGTCGCGCGCGTACTGGTCCGCGAGCGACGCGTACTCCGAGGCGAGGCGGATGGTGCGAGCGGGATCGTCGCGACGCCAGTAGGCGACGGCTTCGGCCATCGTTTCGACCGGGAGATCCTCGGAGACCACGGCGCCGAGACGGTAGTTGGAGCGGCCGAGGTCGCAGAGTTCGGTCACCGGGGCGGCCGGGAACAGCGATTCAAAGACGCCGAGCCAGTCCTGGCCGGTCATCGCCATGTCGAAGCCGCCGAGGGCGACGGCGCGCGGCATGTCCTGGGGTCGCATCATCTTGACCTCGACGCCGGGAATCGAGGAGCGGGGCCAACGGTCGGCGCGATCCTCGGTGTAGCCGTCGAAGGCGATACCAGCCTCGGCGAGCGCCTGGACGGTGCCCTTCTGCGCGTGGCCGTCGGGGACGGCGATGCGGAAGGTGTCGCGCGCGGGGCGCGCGGCGGGGGTGGGGGCGCCCTCGAGGCGGAGCGGGCTGGGCGAGGCGACGCCGGAGCCGGCATCGCCGAGCGGGAGGCGCATCAGCGGCGCGAGCGCAGCTTCGAGGTTGCGCTGCGAGAGCGCTTCGCGGTTGGCGATCAGCCAGACGCCGCCGCGGTGGGCCTCACCGAGGGCGACGAGGTTGTCTTTCGCCAGATCGCTGGCGAGGCCGATCGCGAGTTCGGCGTCGTCGGGGGGCCAGGCCTGGGCCTGCGCCCAGACCTCGAAGAGCTGCACGTTGGGGATGCGGAGCCGGGTGAGCACGTGCTGCGCGAGGTTCGGGTACTCGGTGGCGACGCGCACGGGGCTGGCGGCGGCCATCGCCTCGAGGCTCGATCCAGCGGCGCCGCCAATGACCAATGGCTCGCTCGGCAGATCGATGGCGCGCAGCGGGACGATCGAGTCGTGGCGGTAGCGGACGAGCAGCTCGTCGACCCAGGCGCGGCTGCAGACCGCGAGATCGTAGTTGCCGAGGGCGACCTGGATCGGGATGTCCTCGTCGGAGAAGACGCGGACCTGGATGCCGGGACGATCGTTCACCTCGAAGCGGTAGGAGCGCGAGCCCTCGCCGTAGCCCTCTGCGACGAAGTCGATGGCGGCGAGCTGCGCGGCGAGCGGGGAACGGAGTTCACCGCGGGGGAGGGCGACCCGGATCGGCTGTGCGGTGGCGTCGGTTGTCGCGGTCATGCGGCGCCGCCGTTGGCGACGAGGGTGGCCAACCTCGACAGCGAGGCGGCGAAGCCGGAGGCGGGGACGGCGCTGCCGCCGACCGAGGCGGTCAGGCCGTCGTAGCGGCCGCCGCTGATGCAGCTCACGCCGCCGGCGGTGATGCGGAAGGTGAGGCCGCTGTAGTACTCGAAGCTGGAGGCGGTGCCGGGGACGATGCGGTAGCTGGCGCCGAGAGCATCGAGGGCGCGCGCGGCGCCCTCCAGTTCGGCGAGCGGCTGCGCGGCGGCGGGGACGACGGGGAGCATCGCAGTGCGCAGGTTGGCGACGTAGCCGACGCTGTCGCCGTCGACATCGGCGAGCAGTCGGAGGGCACCAGCGCCCTCAGGACGGGCGGCGCTCAGCTCCTCGATGAGCGATGCATCGCCCTCGAGCATGCGGTCGTAGGCGGCGATCTGGGCGGTGGGATCGAGGCCGGCGGCGGCGAGGACGGCACGGATCAGGCCGGCGTGGGCGAGATCGACACGGCGATCCTCGAGGCCGAGCGCTTCCAGCAGATCGAGGGCGACGCGGAGCAGTTCCGGATCTCCTTCGGCGGCGGTTGGGCCGAAGAGTTCGACGCCGCACTGCCAGAGTTCGCGGTCGGCGTCGCCGGGCTCGAAGCGGTAAACGGGCTCCACGTAGCTGACGCGGGCCTCGGAGCGGCCACTGCCGGCGAACCAGCGGGCGGCGGGCACGGTGGCGTCGGGACGCAGCACGACGCGCTCGCCGCTCCAGCCGTCCCAGTCGAGGAAGGAGTAGGCGCGGTCGAGCAGCTCCGGCGAGAGGGCGCCGGCGGTGGTGTAGAGGTGGAGGGGCTCGATCGTGGGGGTGCGGATCTCCTCGAAGCCACGCTCCCCGGTGATCGACAGAAACTCACGTTCGACGCGGCGGAAGCGACGCATCGCCTCGGGATCGAGCTCGCGCATGCCATTGCTGCGCCAGGAATCGGCCACCGGGGTACCTCCGTCATCGAGCGTGTTTGCGGACGCGTCGGCGTCCGCGCGGGCTGGGGTCTGTGCGATTGTCATGCAAGCCTCGGTTGAGCGCCCCTCTGCGGTGGTGTGCGGTAGTCGCGGCGCGTCCGGGGGACACAGAAACGCCGCGATGGCCTGGGCCGTCGCGGCGGAGTTCGAGGCGTTCCGAGAGCGGTGAGCTAGCGGGACGTTCGCGCGCGCGACGGCAAGGCATGCAGATGTGCATGTCGATGCGCGTGAGTCGTGCGGGCGGTTCGATCGTCCATTGAGTCGAGCCTAGGCAGGCCAGCCGCGCAGCGTCAATCGCGATGTCCCTACGCGGCGCACCGCCCGAGGCCTCGGGCGGGCGCGGGGACGGCCCGTTCGACTAGCCGACGCGGGTGCGGGTGACGACGTCGCCGGCGGAGATTTCGTGGCGTGCGCCGTCCGCCGTGATGACGATCAGCTCGCCGCGGGGACCGACGTCGATCGCCTCGCCCTGCAGTTCGCCGGCGGCGGTCGAGACGGTGACGGGCTGGCCGAGGGTGCCGAGGTTCGCGCGCCAGGCGGCGACGACCGCCGCCGGATCCTGGTCGACGGCGGCGACGTGGCGCTCGAGGGCGTTCGCGAGGGCGGCTGCGAGGTCCTCGACGGCGGGAGCGACGCCGGCGATCGATTCGAGGCTGGTGGCGATCGCGGCCACCTCGGGCGGGTGATTCGGGTTCGGGCGGACGTTGATGCCGATGCCGAGGAAGACGTCGAGCGCGTCGCCGGCGGTGCGCGATTCGGCGAGGATGCCGCAGAGCTTGCGACCGTCGTGGAGCACGTCGTTCGGCCACTTGAAGACGGGGCGAACGTCGCTCACGGCCTCGGTCGCCTCGGCGACGGCGAGTGCGGCGGCGAGCGAGATCAGCGGGGCGTTGGGGGTGACGCGCGGGCGCAGGTAGTAGGTGACGTAGAGGCCGATGCCGGGCGCGGAGACCCAGGGGCGACCGAGGCGCCCTCGTCCGCTGGTTTGCTCACCGGCGATGCAGGCGGCGCCCGGTGCGAGGGTCGGCTCGGCGTCGCGGAGTGCGCGCGCGTCGTCCATCGTCGAGCCGGTCTGTTCACGGTATTCGACGCGGCGACCGACCGCGGAGCTGGCGAGGCGGGCGTGGTAGCGGGCGAGGTCGAAGGGCATCGGGAGGCCTCGAAGGTGACGCGCGTTCGACGCAGCCTATCCCCTGCCGGGCAGGGGGCGGGCAAAGAAAAGGGCCCGTCGGCATTCGCCGAACGGGCCCGTAAGAGTCCCCGTTATGAACAGGGGGTCTTTTAGGTGGAGACAACCTCCGTTGAGACGCTCCGACCCTCCATGTTCAAACGAAGACTATTAGCATGAGCCATTCGCATCACCCCCTTTCTTGAGATCCACTTTAGCGATCTCGGGGGTGCCTCGTCAATTCGTATGCACGGATGATCAGTTCCGATTCCTGCGGCTTCATGGACGCTCGCTGGTGAAGATTCGGACCGACGTTGGATCGGACCAAGGCGTCGCCAGATCTTTGTTGTAGAGAATCCGAGCTCGGAACGTGTAGTCGCGGAACCCGTTTGGTGCGCCCTCTTCGACCACGACGGTCAACTCGAATGAGTCAAACGAGTCAGCCCCGACCGGGGCGACGACTTGCGAGACATCGACTGGGATCACTCTGGGGAAACTGTCAGCAGCGTATGGAAACTCGACGTCATAGCGACGGGAAATAAGGACCTCACCGCTCAGGGTCGCTCCGGTGATCTCCTCGATGGAGATCTCGACATCCGTGACGAGTGCCAACTCCTCCCCGGTATTTCGGACCTTCATGATCAGGCGGCCGGTGGCGTTGTCTTCGACCACTTGGATGTCGGTCAGTTCGAGGTTCGCGGGAATCCTCGTCGGGCTCGCCGTTGGGTCGCCGTTTCTGCCCACAGCGACTTTTGGAGGGAAAAAGCTGATCTCAAGAGACGAGATGCGCTCAAGCCCTAGCAGGGTGCTGAAAAAGGGCTGGCGGGGATCGTCGGGGGGACTGTTGGGCGGTAGAATCGCGCTGG
>JAQCIU010000015.1:0-72846 GCA_027593235.1 Chloroflexota bacterium | reverse complement strand
CGACGATCCACGGGTCCGACGCGCGCTCTACATGGCCATCGATCGGAAGCGCCTCGCGAACGAGACGTTCCAGGGTCTGAAGGACCCGATCGAGTTCTATTGGATGCCATTCTCTGAGGCGTACGACCCGGAATTCGACCGCGAGCACTTCAACCTCGAGGCCGCGAAGGCGCTGATCGACGAGTCTGGCTGGGCCGGCGAGACGATCGAGCTGTCATTCCGCTCAGGTGGAGATCCGGCCGACGATGACATCGCGGCGGTCATTCAGGCGGACGCCGCGAAGATCGGCATCAATTTCGAGATCGTGACACGCGAAGGCGCCGTTCAGGGCGACATGTTCCGGTCCGGGACCCTTCCGGGCGCCTATATCGGCTCCTTCGCGTTCTATTCGCTGCAGCCCGAAACGCTCCCGGTGATGAACTACCAGATGCGGATCCCGAACTCCTGTGCTTACGACACGCCGGAGTACCGGGAGATCATCGACGCGTACGGTGCCCAGCCGAGCGCTGAGGAGCGCGCCGCGCTTCACGGACGGCTGAACGAGCTGTACGACCGCGAGCCCTGGGTCGCTCCAATCGTCAGCCGCGGCTACGTCTGGGCATGGTCGAAGAAGCTGCAGAACCTGAAGTGGGACATCCTGTCGATCCCGTTCCACTCCCGGTACTCAATCAACGAAGACGCGTAGCGGGGTGGCCGCGCTTCGGCCACCCTCGGAGCGAGAGGATTGCCAGAACCGCCTTCAAGGAAGGTGCCGCGCATGACCAGCTTCATGGTGCGTCGTTCCGCCGAGGCGGTTCTGGTCGTCTTCCTCGCCAGCCTGGCCGTCTTCTTCGCGGTCCGGTTGATCCCCGGCGATCCCGCCACCCTGATCGCCGGGGATGACGCGAGCACCGAGGACGTCTTCGAGGTGCGTGAGCGGTTGGGTCTGAACGATCCCGTGGTCGTTCAATACTGGGATTGGCTCAGCTCTGCGGTCACCGGCGACTTCGGCACGTCGTTCACCCGGAATCAGCCGGTTGGCAGCGTGCTCAGCAACTCAGTGCAACCGACGATCGAGCTGGCGATCGCCGGCTACATTCTCGCCACGCTCATTGGGGTACCGATCGGGATCATGGCCGGCATCAAACCCGGTGGCTTCGCGGACTATTTTGCGACCGCGTTCACGGTTTCGACGCTCGGCATCCCGAACTTCATCCTCGGGTTGCTCCTGCTCTGGGTCGTCGGCGTCGAGCTGGGCTGGCTACCCGTCTCCGGACGCGTCGCGTTCAGCGACGATCCGCTGCAGGCGCTGAAATTCCTGATCCTCCCGACGATAGCGGTCGGATCTTCGCTGGGCTCCGTGCTCTCGCGATTCGTGCGTGCTTCGATGCAGGAGGTCATGAATCAGGATTATGTTCGTACCGCCCGCGCGAAAGGCTTGAAGGAACGCGATGTCGTGCTGCGCCATGCCATGCGTAACGCGCTCATCCCCGTAATTACCGTAGCGGCGCTTCAGGTTGGCGGCCTCATCTCCGGAGCGCTGGTCGTCGAGGTCGTCTTTTCGCGACCCGGCTTCGGCAGCCTCCTCATCGCGGCCGTAGTCGGCCGCGATTATGTCCTCCTCCAGGCCCTGCTCGCCGTCCTCGTAGCGATCTTCATCGCGGCGAACACCGTGGCCGACATCACCTACGGATTCGCCGATCCACGGATCCGGGTCCGCTGATGGCCGCGCCCGAACCAACAGTCGAGATCAGTCTGCAACGACAGCGGATGCTCGAGTGGCGCCGGGAATCGCAGCTCGTTGACGTCACCTACCGGGTTATCCGAGAGCGGCGCGGGCAGATCGCGGTGGTCATACTGGCGCTCCTCGTCTTCGGTGCTGCATTCGCATCGGTCCTGACTCCGCATGATTACGCAGAGCAGATCCGCGGGGCGCGCCTCGAGAGTCCGTCCTGGACCTACCCCCTCGGTACAGATCATCTCAATCGAGACATGCTGACGCGCATCCTCGTCGGACTCCGGATCTCACTCCTGGTGAGCGCCAGCGCGGTCGCCATCGGTGCCCCTATCGGTGTGGGCATCGGCTACCTCGCCGGCTACAGCGGAGGCTGGGTCGAGAGCGTCCTGATGCGGCTGATCGATACGATGCTCGCGTTCCCCGGGTTGCTGACCGCGATGGTCGTGCTCGCGATCCTCGGCACCGGGCTACGCGAAATTGCGATCACCCTCGGAATCGGCGCCATTCCGGTGTTCGCGCGACTCGCCCGAGGGCAAATGCTCCAGGAGAAGGAGCGCGAGTACGTCATCGCGGCACGCTCGCTCGGTGCCACGCCGCTCCGCATCATCCTCCGCCATATCGCGATCAACACCCTGCCGCCGCTCCTGGTGCAGGCGGCACTGGTGATGGCCTTCGCCGTGATCGCCGAGGCAACGCTCAACTTCCTCGGACTCGGCGCGTCCCCGCCGATCCCGACGATCGGCATCTTGCTGTCGGACGCGCGCCAGTGGCTCACCAGCGGCGCGTGGTGGTACATCCTCTTCCCCACCCTCGTCCTGTCGCTGATCTTGATTTCGCTCAACTTCCTCGCCGACGCGATCGTCGAGGCCACCAATCCGTACGCCCGCAACCGCTAGCCGCGCCGACCGTTGGCTCAGGAGGACACAACGATGACCGAGTCCCAACAACCGCTGTTCGAGGGCCTGCGCGTCGTCGAGTTCGGCGTGTTCGTCGCCGGGCCGTACGCCGCCGAGATGTTCGCGCACGGCGGCGCTGACGTGATCAAGATCGAACCGATCGAGGGCGATGCCACCCGCTTCAACAGCTCGATCATCCCGGGCGAGGGTCGGCAGTACATCATCAAGGCCCGCGGAAAGCGCGGTATACCCATCAACCTCGGACACGCGGATGGCAGAGCGATCGCTCGCCAGTTGGCCCTGCGGGCAGACGTTGTGATCTCGAACATGCGGCCGGGCACGCTCGCCCGATACGAGCTGGACTACGAGAGCCTCAGCGCCGAGAACCCCCGCATCATCGTCGCCGAGATCAGCGCGTTCGGGTCGAAGGGCCCGTACGGCGGACTCGCAGGAGCCGACTTCCAGGCACAGGCCGCCTCAGGGATGTTGTTGTCTGCCGGGGCGTTCGACGGCGACGAGCCACGCTACACGGACGCGTTCCTCACCGACTACATGGCCGGCGTGCTGCTGGCGTTCGGCGTCTCGTCGGCCCTCTGGCGTCGTGAGCAGACCGGGCTCGGACAGCAGGTCGGAACGACCCTGTTCCAGGCTGGCCTCGCGTTACAGCACGGCACGGCGAGCATCTTCGACGCAGTCGACCTCTGGAAGCGCGAGTTCATAGAGTGGGTCCGGACCGAAGAACCGAACACGCGCGAAGCATCCGAGCGACGGCGGATGCAGGGGCCATTCGCGGCCGCCGGTACCTACGAGACCGCCGACCATCGCTGGATCGCGGTCGGTGCATCGAAGCGGATGCTTCAGAAGTTCCTCCCGCTCCTCGGCCTCGACGATCCCAGCATTTCGGACCACAACTGGCAGCCGCCTGACGATCCGCGCGAACACGCGGCGGCGTTACGCGGCCGCATCAAGGCAGCAATCGCAAACTGGAACAGCAACGATCTGCTGCAGAAGTTGAAGTCGGCAGGCATCCCGTGCGCGATGGCCGGGTTCCTGGAGGAGGCGATGGTGGGCGAGCAAGCCACCGCTAACGACTTCGTGTATTCCGCCGATCATCCGGCGGTCGGGCCGATGGTGATGCCCACCGCCCCCGTCCGCTTCGGCCGCGATCGGTACGAGGCCGCTGACCGCTCTCCCGCGTTCGGGCAGCACATGCGCGAGATCCTCGGCGAGATCGGCTATTCCGATGACGAGATCGACGCCTACATCGCTGGCGGCGTCGTTGCCGAGCACCTCCCAGACCCGAATCGGGCGTGGTGAGTCGATGAGCTGCGCCTGCTGTGCACCCAGCCACGACCGAGGGCTTCCGATTGCCACCTCGGTACCCCCCGTACCCGCGACCGAAAACGCCCCACGCAACCTCGATCAAATGGTGGCGATCCCAGGCGGAACCTTCTTGATGGGCTCCGAGGATGAACTCGCCTATCCGGCCGACGGCGAGGGACCCGTCCGCGAGGTCTCCATTTCTCCGTTCCTGATCGACATCCACACGGTGACCAACGCCAAGTTCCGGCTGTTCATCGAGGCAAGCGGGTACGAGACCGACGCGGAGCGCTTCGGGTGGTCGTTCGTCTTCGGTGGGTTGCTGCCCGACGAGTTTCCACCCACCCGGGGTGTCGCCGACGCGCCCTGGTGGCGCCAGGTAGAGGGCGCCGACTGGAACCACCCCGAGGGCCCTGACAGCACCGTCGTCGGCCGCGCCGATCATCCCGTGGTGCACGTGAGCTGGAACGATGCCTCGGCGTACGCCGGCTGGACTGGCAAACAGCTACCGACGGAGGCTCAGTGGGAATACGCGGCGCGCGGCGGACTGGAAGGCATGCGGTTCCCATGGGGTGACGACCTCGAGCCCTCTGGCCAGCACCGGTCGAACGTCTGGCAGGGCACATTCCCGACGCGGAACACCTCGGACGATGCTTGGTACGGCACTTGCCCGGTCGACGCCTTCGCGCCAAACGGATATGGCCTGCACAACATGACCGGCAACGTCTGGGAGTGGTGCTCCGACTGGTTCGGCGTCCCACTGGACGGGCGCACGGGAGTCGACCCGGCAGGCCCCCCCGACGGCGATCTGAGGGTGACAAAGGGCGGCTCGTTCCTCTGCCACGAGAGCTACTGCGCGCGCTACCGCCCGGCGGCCCGCATGAGTTCCTCGCCAGATAGCAGCGCCAGCAACATCGGATTTCGCTGCGCGTCGAGTGCGGCGAGGAGCTCGATGACGCCTGACCACACCAAGAAAAACGAACCAGACGCATTCGATCAAGGAGCTGCACGATGACAACGGAACCAGGTTTTCAAGGGACGATTGGGCGCAGCTTTCAGGAGTCGCAGCCGTGGTGGCCAGCGGTTCCCGCGACAGCCGATGGCAAGTCCCCCAACGTGGTCGTCATCCTCTTTGACGACCTGGGGTTCGCACATTTCGGCTGCTACGGGTCGACGATCGAGACACCGAACATCGATGCGTTGGCCGCGGGCGGCGTTCGCTTCTCCAACTTCCACACGACCGCGCTCTGCTCGCCGACGCGGGCCAGCCTGCTCACGGGACGCAACCACCACTCGATCGGAATGCGTGGGATCGCCGACTACGACAGCGGCTTCCCCAACATGCGAGGTGCGATCACCAAGAACGCAGCCACACTCGCCGAGATGCTGCGCGACCAGGGCTATGCCACGTTCGCGACCGGCAAGTGGCACCTCGCTCCTAAAGAGGAGCGTTCCGCTGCGGGACCGTTCGATGCATGGCCGCTGCAGCGTGGGTTCGACCACTACTACGGATTCCTGTCAGGTGCGGAGGACCAGTTCTACCCTGACTTGACCGAGGACAACCATCACGTCCACCCGCCGAAGACCCCGGAAGAGGGCTACCACTTCAGCGAAGATGTCGTCGATCACGCGATCGGGTATATCCGCGACCACCGGTCTGTCTATCCCACGCGACCGTTCTTCCTCTACCTACCCTTCGGCGCGACGCACTCACCACACCAGGCACCGAAAGAGTACGTCGACAAATACGCCGGCAAGTTCGACCAGGGCTGGGACGCGACGCGCGAAGAATGGTTCGCGCGTCAGCTCGAGAGCGGCATCGTGCCGAAGGGCACGGACCTTGCGCCACGCAACCCCGGCGTAGAGCAGTGGGACGACCTATCCGAGAACGCTCGCAAGCTGGCGGCGCGCTTGCAGGAGGCATTCGCTGGCTTCCTCGACCACACGGACGCCCAGATCGGTCGGCTTGTCCGTTTCCTCGAGGAAACCGGGGACATCGACAACACGATCCTGATCGTCACCTCGGACAATGGCGCGAGTCAGGAGGGCGGTCCACAGGGGATCACCGACGAGGCCCGCTACGCGCACCCCTACCTCGACGACCTCGACACGATAGAGGACAAGCTCGAAGACATCGGTGGGCCGCGCAGCTCGCCGAACTACCCCTGGGGTTGGGCTCAGGCCGGGAACACGCCACTCAAGTGGTACAAGAGCACGGTCCACGGCGGCGGGATCCGCGACCCCTTCGTCGCCCACTGGCCGAAGGGCATCAACGATCGCGGCGCGATCCGTCACGAGTTCGCGCACGTGACCGATGTCGTCCCAACGATCCTCGAGCTGCTCAACCTCGAAGCGCCGGAGAGTTTCCAGGGCATCAGTCAGATGCCAATCCACGGCTCCAGCTTTGCTGACGCCCTGCTCGGGCAGTCCGAGGTCGATCGCCGCACGCCGCAGTACTTCGAGATGTTCGGACACCGGGCGATCTGGGCAGACGGCTGGAAGGCTACCTCCCGGCACCGCAAGAACGACCCGTACTCCGATGACGAGTGGCAGCTCTACCACCTCGATCAGGACTTCTCCGAGGTCCACGACCTCGCGGAGTCAGAGCCCGAGAAGCTGCGCGAGCTGATCGACCTCTGGTGGGTCGAAGCCGGCAAGCACGGTGTGCTGCCGCTCGACGACCGGAGCTTCCAGCTGGTCGGTCCGCAGCAGCGCCCGGGCGGCATCCACGAACACCTCAAGTACCACTACATCCCGCCGATCTCTAGGCTCCCGGCGGCTGTCTCGCCAGCGATGGGTCTCGGGGAGTGGACGATGACCATCGACCTCGAGCGCGCGGCGACCTCGGACGAGGGGCTCCTCTTCGCGAAGGGGACGCAGAACACCGGGATTGCGTTCTACGTGCAGGGCAACAAGCTCCACTTCGACTACAACGCGTTCACCGACATCACGTTCGCAGAGTCCAGCATTGAATTACCCACAGGACGGACGACCGTCGGACTCCGCTTCGAGGGCGAGGGCGTCGGCGGCGAAGGGCGTGTGATCTTCTCGATCGATGGGAAGGAGGCGGGAACGACCGAGCTTCCATTCCTGATGCGTGGCGTCGGGGGCGGTGGCACTCGGATCGGTGAGGACTACCAGTCACCGGTCAGCCCCAAGTACCAGACACCGTTCAAGTTCACTGGAACGATTCACTCAGTCGACATTGAGGTCACGCCGTACGCCACCGGCGGCCGCCCTGTGAAGCGGCACGGGCCGCAGAACATCTACAGCGCGAGCCTCTGATGCAGGCCTACCGCCGGATGCCACGACGCCCGGCGGTCGAGCATCCGGCGAGCGTGCCGACTGACCGAGCGGTACCGCGATGACGGTCAATCGCGACCTTGAGATCGTCGACGTCACGATCGACTTCATCGAACGGGACGCCCCGCGGGTGCCGGTCAATGACCAGCGCGGCGCCCTCGGAGGTCGCGTACGCCAGGGCGTTCTTCGCGTCCGAACGGCGGCCGGCATCGAGGGGCACTGTTTCGTTGGGGTGCAAGGCGGGAGCGCCGACGACGAGATCAAGCTAATCGTCGAGCAGATCAAGCCACGAATCGTCGGACGTCTCGCGAGCGAACGCGAAGCGGTCTGGGCGCAACGCAGCGAGTTAGACACCTCGCCGGCACTCGCACACTCGGCGATGTCGCCCGTCGACGTTGCTCTCTGGGACATCGCCGGCAAAGCTGCCGGTCTACCCATCCATGCGCTCCTCGGGACAATGCGCGACGAAATACCGGTCTACGCCACCTACCCGCCTCGGAGTGCCGACGCCACTGCATACCGCCGAGAAGCCCTCGAGTTACGGGACGGCGGCTACGCTGCGTACAAGATCCACCCGGGGCAGCTATCCACGGACGGCGTCGTCACCATGGTCGCGCAGGTTCGAGACGCAGTCGGCGACAGCATGGAGCTAATGCTCGACCCGAACGCGGGCTACGACCTCAATCAGGCACTCACGATCGGGGCCGCCCTCGACGCGCAACGGTTCAGCTGGTTCGAGGACCCTCTACCCTGGCAGGATCTTGACTCGATCGAACAACTGACCAAGGCACTGCACACTCCGGTCGCGATCGCCGATGCCCCGCCGTTTCTACTCGAACAAGCCGTGGCTACAGTCCGACGGGATGCAGCGAAACTGATCCGCGGCACCGCTCGGAAAATGGGCATCACGGGCCTTCGCCACCTATGCGTGATGCTCGACGCGTTTGGCATCAACTGCGAGATCGGAATGGGCGGAAACCAACTCCTCAACGCCGCCAACCTCCACGTGATGCTCTCGATCAGCAACTGTGACTACTACGAGTACTGGATGCCCCTCGGCATGCACGAGTGGGGCGTGACCGAGGCGCTCACGCCAGACTCGCGAGGTGCGATGGCGGCTCCTAACGCACCGGGGCTCGGCCTGGAATTGGATGAAGACTGGATCTCCACACATCGCGTTGCAGCCTTGAGCTAGCCCGCGATACCGCACGTCGACACTCCTCCGGGCGCCGGAGAACCGTCGAGGCAACGAGACCAAATCCTGGGCGCAAAGCTCACTTCATCAGGGTCAAGTAGCGCCAGCGTGCTGGAGAGGCTTCAGAATCTTCCGTTGTCGTTGGCGGGCTGAGCTGGACTCACTTGGAGCTGTCCGGCCACAATCCCGATCCGCTCAAGGGCACCGGGGAGTCTTGACCGGGGTGAGGATTAGCGGGGCTGAGGTCGGATCGGATACCCGTTCCACACAGGCGTCAGTCGAGCCCGCCCTCGAGGCCGACGATGCCGTCACTGACGAGCTGCTCGACCTCCTCACTGGTATAGGCCAGTGGAACGATCAGGCGTGATCCAAGGAGACCCAGCGAGCCGACTAGGGATGAGGCGGGACCAAACGGGAGAGCACGGGACGGGCAGGGACGGAGGCCGCAGTCGGAGATCACAGATCAGTCTTCGGCCCCCGGCGACAACCGCGAACAACGGTGCGTCGCTGAATGGATCGCCCTGACGCTGGCACCGTCCCTGACGACATGAGAAACTCCGCGAACGCTGGCCCGATAGGATATTTCCCCCTCCACCGCTCGCCGATCTTTGTAGATCGCGACCATGTTCTCGCGCCCCAGCCGGGACCATCGGCCGCGCCTCGCGTGTGGTCCGTCGGCTCCGCTCGTCGTCGAGGCCGTTCGTTTTGAACGGCGACAAAGCGCCGTAGCAATCGAGCACCGCGTCGTGGGCTAAGAAGACTCGTTCCCCCGACCTTCATCGACGAGACCCAGCACCTTCTGTCCGCCGTCGGCGAATGGCTCGGGGCGCGCCCACTGCCCGGATACCCTTTGGTGGACGTCATATGGAGCAAGGCGATCGCGTCCTCGCTCGGAGCGTCGATCCCAAGGACGGCGCGGGCCGGCTACCCACATCGATCCCTACAACGGCCCGATCGAGGAGGGCGTCGATCCGGCGCTGCGGTCGTTCGCTACGCCTTGAGAACCCCCTTCTTCGCGATCACCTCGGTGAGGTAGCCGCCGGCGCCGAGGCGGAAGTAGATGTCGCCCGCCTGCTCGAGCCGCTCGAGGGCGATCGCGTGCTAACCGCGCGCCTCGGCGAGGCTCGCGAGGTCCTGCGGGCAGCGCCCCACCTCGAGCTCGATGCCCCGCTCGCGGCAGGACGTCGCGCCCACCTCGAGCCAGCGTTCCGCCGCATCGAGATCGCCGCGCAGCAGGTACGCCTTGCCCCGCCAGCGGTCGGCGCTGCCGTTCTGATTCCAGTGCCCGTGGGACGGGGCAGGCCAAGGCACGAGCGCGCTTAGCCGAAGCCCCGTGTGGCCTTCGGCTGCTCATCTCCGGCCGGGCGCGAAAGACGGTCCTCGATCAGCGCATGCGCCACTGCGGCTCGCGCTTCTCGGCGAACGCCTTCGCCCCTTCGACCGAGTCTTCAGAGGTCCACACGGACTCAATAAGCGCCGCTCCCATGCGCTGCGCATAGTCCTTCGGCATCTCCAGGCCGAGGTGTGCCAGCTTCCGGGTCGCCCGCACCGCGAGTGGGGCATTTCTCGCAATCGTCTCGGCCATCGCCATCGCGGTCGGCATCAGCTCCTCTTGGGGCACGACACGGGTCACGAGGCCGATCCGTAAAGCCTCGTCGGCGTCGACCGGCTCACCGCTGAGCAGCAGCCACATCGCGTTCGAAAGTCCGATGAGTCTCGGCAGGTTGAACGAACCCCCGCGAGGGCAGAGCCCTACCTTTACCTCGGCAAGGGCCATCCTCACGCCCCGAGCAGCGATGCGGATATCGTTGGTGAGAGCCATCTCCAGACCGCCGCCATACGCGGCACCGTTAATTGCGGCAATCGTCGGTTTGCCGTGGTCGGGCGCGATGAGCTCGAATCGGCTAACCGGACTCGTGCTCCCGCCGGAGGCGGAGGCCATGCCCTCGCCGGAGGCATCGAATTCCGCCGCTTCCTTCAGGTCGCGGCCCGCGCAGAACGCGCGGTCCCCGGCTCCTGTGTAGATCCCGATCCAGACGTCGTCGTCGGCGACGAACTCCGCTTCGGCCTCGCGCAGGGCGGTACCGAGCTCCCGCCCCAGGGCGCTCATCCGCTCCGGACGGTTCAGGGTGATTACCCCGACGTGGCCGATTTTCTCGTATATGACGTATGCCATCGTCGCCTCCACTGGTCCTGCTTCGAGCCTAGCCACAAAAGAGCTTACTCAATCGGATCGCGGAAACCAGGGGTAATACGGAGACCGCGACTGCTTCGCTTCGCAGCCTAGGTGATCCGCTATCGGAATGCTGAGGCCGCTAGCTTGCGCTGGTGACGGATACATCTTTGGTACTTATGCGATGACTTGTTCGGCCCTCAATACGGCGATCTCTTCGTCGCTCAGTCCGACGATCTCACGCATGACCACGTCCGTGTGTTGCCCCAGGGTAGGCGCCGCCCAGTACCGTGAGCCGGGACCCGGCAAGAGACGCCAAGGCAGCCCGACAACAGGCTTGCGGCCGACAACCGGGTGGTCGACCTCTTGAAAGAGGCCGCGAGCGCCGAAGTGTGGATCCTCGTACAACGCTCTCGCCGCATACGACGGCCCCGCGGCAACACCGACTCCCTGCAGAGTCTCAGCAACGTCGATCGCGGTTCTGGTTTTCGTCCATACCGCCACCTCCGTATTCAGAGTCTCGCGATTCTGGAAACGGCTGAGCTCGTCGGCAAAGCGCGGATCGTGGATCAACTCGGGTCGGTCCAGAACGGTGCAGAACGCCTCCCACTCCTCTTGGGTGCGTACGGAAATCGCGACCCACGCTTCTTCTCCAATGCACGGGTAGCAGTCATGCGGCGCCGCAGTTCCGTCCTCGTTGCCTTGTGGGCCAGCCACTCGGCCGTTCGCCGTGTAGTCCATCACGAACTCAGGGAGTTGCATCAGACTCGTCTCGACCATCGAAAGGTCGATATTCTCTCCCGTGCCGGTTCGCCGCCTGTTCCAGAGGGCAGCGAGGACCAAGAATACCAACGAGGTGCCGGTCAGCGGATCGGTGAAGGTTCCACCGAGACTCCCCGGAGGACTATCCTGATAGCCAGTTACAGAATTAATCCCGGCAAATGCATGGATCAACGTACCGTAAGCGACGTGGTTCTTGTCGGGACCGCTACTTCCCATTGCCGATCCGGATGCCATGATGATGTCCGGTTTGATCTTGCACAGCTCGGCGTAGTTCAAACCCACGCGCTCCATCACACCACGAGCGAAGTTCTCCACGACGACGTCGCTCTCAGCGACGATCTTCTTCACCAGCTCCAACCCTTTTGGGTCGTTGAAATCGATCGCACAACTCCACTTCGTGTGATTCAGCCCGTGGAAGGCGGCTGACCCTTCTGGACCTTCGCGACCAGGTACAAAGATCGGGACGTTGCGGTACTGATCGGGGCGCCGAGGACCTTCGATCTTGATGACCCGGGCGCCCATTGCTGCCAGCCAGGAAGTGGCGCGTGGCCCCGCCAGCACCCAGCTAAAGTCCGCCACGGTGATGCCCGATAGAGGAAGGTCCCGGCCGGAGTCCTCTTCGGACACGCCGTACTGGTCAGACACAGCTCAACCCTTTCGATCGAGGTTTAGGTTGCCTTGGAAGACCTGCGTGTTGTGCTGTCCAAGCCTCGGTGCCGGTCGCGGAGTTGTGTAGGGAGCTTGGTCCAGCGAATAGGGCCGTGACGGAGCAGCAACAGAGGCTCCCGATGCCAAAGGTATTTCGCGGATGAACTCCCTCGACCCGCGCCACGACCAGCACCTCGCAGAGCAGCGGCAGTCGGGTACCGCGCGAGCAGTCCCCGAACCGCCGGATGATCGAGGCGTG
Organism: Chloroflexota bacterium; assembly: GCA_027593235.1. GTDB lineage: Bacteria > Chloroflexota > Dehalococcoidia > UBA2979 > UBA2979 > UBA6627. Next base: position 60,552 of record JAQCIU010000015.1, on the reverse strand, counting down.
GACCCAGAACCGCCTCGAGCGGCGGATGCAGGCTCGTGAGCATGTCACGCAGACGGTTCGCCTGACGCACACAGTCGGCGGCAAGGTCGTCGTCATAGCCAGACAGCACGCGCAGCTCTGCGACCAGCTCATCCGTGACCTCGAGCCAGCGCAAGTTGGAGCCACGGGTGCCATTAACCCGTCCGGGGTAGTCAGACCGCATAATGGCACCCCACAGGTACGAATCCAGGGCGAACTGCGCACGCTCGGTTTCGACATCAGCGCGGAGACCGTGCGTCGCTATCGGCTGCGAGCACTTCGCCGTCCGCCGACTCGACGCTGGCGTGAGTTCCTCCACAACCATCGTCACGAGATCTGGGTGGCGGACTTCTTCACCGTGCCGACCCTGACGCTCAGCACACTCTACGTCTTCTTCGTCATCTCGCATGACCGCCGCCGTATCGAGCACTTCAACCGGACGCGGCATCCCACGGCCGACTGGGTGTGGCGGCAGCTGATGGAGGCAACGCCGTGGGGAGTAGGGCCGCGATTTCTGATTCGCGACCGGGACCGGAACTACGGCGGTGACTTCGTCGCTCGAGCACGACGCATCGGCATCGAAACCGTGCTCACACCCGTGCGGGCGCCACAGGCGAACGCGGTTGCCGAACGGGTGATCGGGACCCTGCGCCGAGAATGCGTCGACCACATCATTCCGTTGAGTGAGCAGCACCTGCGCGCGGTGCTCCGCGAATATGGCGACTATTACAACGCCACGCGGCCGCATCGAACGCTCGAGCTAGAGCCCCCCGCCGGTCCGCGCCCGGTGCAAGCTCACGGCCGTGTCGTCGCTCATCCCATTCTTGGCGGCCTCCATCATCGCTATGAACGAGAGGCCGCTTGATCGGATCGGGTTTTGTGGCCCGACAGGTCTCGACCGCCGTTGCGAGTGACCTCGCGAGCGACCGTCGATGGCGCCCGCCGGAGCCGTCTCGCGATCTGCCGACACGAATCACCGGCGACGAGCCGCGCGAGATCTCTTCGCGCTCAGCCAGCGACAGGCGCAGCGTCGACCGCCGCAGCTCCCGTGGCTGGCGTCCCCCGGTCGAGGCGATCAGGCGCCGCAGCGTGCCCATGTCGCGCCTGGTGCCACGGCTGATCGAGCGCAGCGACTCGCCACTCCCGTGCCGCCGCCAGATCTCAGCCCGCTCTCGCTGGCTCATGCACGGGACGGCCCGGCGGTTCGGCGGAGGGCCGCCTGAGGCGCGGATGGGATATTGGCGCCCCACGGCGCAGCGCCCGACCGGGGAGACCAAACAAGAGACATATGTAGATCCGCATCGACGGCCCTCCGGCCGCCTAGGATTACGCGGACACCGCTAGTGATCTTGGGACGGATCGGGTTTTACCACCCCACGACCCATCGCGACTTGACCTGCGACCAAAGATGCCCCCCCGGGGCCCACACACCAGTCAGTCTGCGTTCTGGCGTATGTCCAGAGTGGCGTTGGTCTCCTCAAGGCTGAAGCGCTCTGGATCGAAGCCGACCGCTTCGTATCCATCGAGCTGATCCACTAGGAAGTTGTGGCGCTCGTGCGCTGGATCTCCGAGCGCCTCGAGCAGGTCGCGATAACCCCATGGACCGCCGCAACCTTCGGGCGGATGTGCACGCGCGCCGTCGGTCACCCGCGGAACGTTGTCCTCCTCCGCTGCTGGATGGATCGCCTCCAGCACGACATCGTGCTCCCAGCCGTCGCCAAAATCGTATGAATACACTAGGCGGTCCGCAGGCGAGACTAGGATCTCGCGGAGTTGTACACCCTTGCCATCAAGCACGGGTTGGGACCCTACGAATTCGAAGTCTGGATCCGGGTTGGCAACGAACACTCGTCCGTCCGCGCACTCGAACATGTGGAGGTGGACGTCATACCAACCGATCGCACCCTGAATCAGGTAGTGGAGATCGGCAATCGTCGATCTCGACTGCACTAGCAACCGGCGCCAGATCGGAGGTTCGATATCGCGCAGGGAGAGCCGCAGCTCCAGCACCCGATCAGGAACTGCCCCTAGCGCCGAAGGGCTGCTTGGTGGTCGCGACCCGGGGACTTCGAGTACGTGTACTTGCATTGCCGCTGGTCCACTCGCCCGCGCCATCAGAATGGCGCGCGACGTCACGACGCCTGGCTCCGTCAGCTCGAGGACTCGCGCGTCCCAAGGCCCGCGTTGCACACAGAGACCGAGCGTTTCCATGAGCTGTCGGGCGGGCATGACCAGCAGTGCGGCCTCGTCAGGAGAGATGTCGTTTCGTTCGGATAGGCGGTACCCACATTCGGCTAGGACGACCGCGATGTCGCGGTGGAGGTCCTCTTCCGCCAGAGTCGTTTCTGAGATGCTGGCTTCGAGCAGCCGGATCACCAGCACTTCGAAGATCAACTCCTCGGCCCCATCGCCTGCTGCCACCCAGTCGACGACGGGGTGAAAAGCTGCGCGGCCTCCAGCTGCCATTGCGAGACCACGCTTAGTGAGCACGATTCGACCTGACCTGTGTCGCGCGGCTCGGAGCGTCTTCGTGAAGTCGTGGAGCAGTGAGAGCTCGATGACGTCGATCTCACTGCGCGGATTCCCCCACTGATACCAGCCACGCTCCGCAGTCGCCTTTCGTACGAATGCGACCGCGAGATTCCCCTGTTTTGTGAGTGGCACGCCGTCACCGATCGCTCGCAAGAACCATGTCAGCGGCTCAAGCGTCGCCTCCGGGAGCACGGACCGATCCAGCTCACCATCGAGTTCGATGCTGGCGCCGTGGCGCAGTCTTCCGAGCAGACCTCCGGTCGTGTTCTGCCATGCGTCGGAACGCTCCCGACCGATTTGCGTTCGTCGACTTGGGCCGTCGACCGCGACAATCGCTTCGTCAAGGGTGGCAGTGACGATCTGGCGCTGGACTCCCTGCCATCCACGTCGTCCTGGCACGAGATCACCGGATACGATCGCCGCTTCAAGCGCACTCTCAGCCGCAGACATGCCCTCGAACTCCACGGGGCCCATTGGGTCGCCCCAGGAGAATCCATCTACATCGGGTGGGCTGAGACCGGAGGCCTCCGCTGCAGCGTCTCCTGCATCCTGACCCTCCGCAGCGTCGCGCAAGTATGCATCGTGCACCGATCGAGTGACCGTCGATCCACAGATCATCGCGTAGCGCTGCAGCCCCGCTTCTTCGAACACGTGCGCCAGAGCACGCGCGGTAGCGCGCAACAGCTCCGCTGCATCGGGTGAGTCGACCTGCGCCGGTAGGGCGAACCAGAGGAACTCCTGCAGCCGCCCTTGTGTGACCTCGGTCTGCGGGTCGTCACCAACAATCCAGTCCAGCGCGGCGGCCGCAAGCTGCGCCTCGCCCGGGCGGAGCTTGCCAAGCGCGTTCTCGATTGAATGACGCTGCATCGGGCAAGAGTATGTCACAGCGCGCAGCACCTGGAAGATGCCGTCTGGCGTTCCCGGCCGTGGTCGGTCCGCGTACCGTGTTCCGTCCACGAAAATCGAGCACTGCCGCGCTCACAAGAAGACTCCACCGTTCCCCCAGCTCCCCTGCACTGCCCTGCACTGCGCATTCCGCGGTGCCGCGGTGCTGAACCTCGGTCGTCCGCTGCCTCGTCATGTGATCTCGATGCGGTGCACGAGGTGCGACTCAGCGCGCGACCAGTCGCAGCGTGACGCGCAGACCGGGTGTGGGCCGTCATGCGACAGCTCGATCAACGCCACCGATTGTGACTTCCCACGGGCTCCACGGGTGGTCGCGATTGTCGGGGCGACTCCGGCCTCCCCGACCATTTCCAGCCCGGCCACCCGCAGACCCGCACAACGACCCGCGCAGAGACGCAGACACAGTCGCGAGTCGGTCGGACGAGCATCCGTCCAGCACGCAGCTTCCCCTCGCCACGCGTCTTGAGCCGGTTGGGCCGTCGTTCGCTCACGCTCAGTCTTCTGGCACCTCAGCGACATCCCGTCGGCCTCGATCGCGTGAGACGCTGCTCGGAGCGTGGACCAGCTGTCCGGCCACGACCGCGCCACGAACAGTGACAGCGAAGGCGGTACCCGTGCTGGTCCCCGAAGAACCGCTGTTCCGCTCGATCGAACAGCGCGACGAGGCCGCGGTCGCTGCACTCCTCGATGTCGCGTTCGAGGGCAACTGGCCCGCCTTCCCGATCCCGGTCCCAGCACTCGATCACCTCCGCTGGAGACTTGGCTCTCCGGGCGTGGTTCCCGGAGCCACCACGGTGCTGGAGCTCGACGGGCGCATCGTTGCCTATGACGGGTCGATTGGCCGCGATGTCTGGGTGCAAGGCTCGCGGCGAGCGGGCTGCATCATGGTCGACTCGGCGGTGCACCCCGATTTCCAGGGGCGTGGCCTCTCGAAGCTGCACCTGCGCCACTTCCTCGCCCGCTGGGCAGATGTCGAGCAGCCCGTCTCGCTGGAGGAGGGCTCAAACAATCCGCGCCTGAACCAGTCCTCAGGACTCGGTTCCGAGCGGATGCGCGTCGCCAACACCGTCGAGGTGCTGTCTCGCCCCCTCTCACCGAGTGCCATCGCCCGTCGAGCGTTCGCACGGCCCTCGACTGCCTCGCTCGCTCGCGCCGCGCGGTCCCTGCTGACGCCGCAACGAGCGAGCGCCCCGACGAACGGTGTGCTGGTCAGCAGCGTCGACGAATTCGATGCGCGCGCAGACACCCTCTGGGAACGCGGACGCACCGCGTTCGACTACTGCGTCGTGCGAGACGCCCGATACCTGAACTGGCGGTATCGCGATCCGAGAGCGGGCTCGTTTCGAGTCCGTACCGTCGAACAAGCCGAGGAACTGGTCGGCTACTCGGTGTTATCGGCTCCGGGTCGCGCCATGACGGTCATCGACCTCTTCGTTGCCGACGGAGCGCACTCCGCACTCAACGCGCTCGTCGAGGACGCCGTGTCGACAGCGAGGCTGGAGAAGGCCAGCGAGGTGTCAATCCTGCTGCCCCGCGTTCACCCGTACCGCAAGACGCTGGAACGCGTTGGCTTCGCCCCCTCGATGACCGTCCCGAACATGGGACACCGGCCTCGAAACGACAGTCTGCTGGACTTCTTGAGCACGGACCCGACCGCTCGCCTACACGTGGCGTTCGGCGATTCGGATCACGTCTGATCCGGTGTCAGTGCTTATCTCCAGCGCTCACCCACCGAGGCCCCACGCCGCCTCCTGTGTGGCTGCCTAGGCAGCGCGCCGCTGATCGTAAGTCGATCCCGGTTGTGTCTCTTCGCGATACGTCGGAGGCATCGTCGCCACCTGCCGGATGCGATAGCCGGCGCCGCGCACCGTCTCGATGACGCGGCTCGCTCCCAGATCGCGGAGCTTCCGACGCAGTCGCGAAATGTGCGCTTCCACGTAATTCGGCGCACCCAGCGTCTCGTGACCCCAGATCGCCCGCGACAGACCGTCGACACTCACCACCGCGCCATCTCGGACCAGCAGTTCCTGGAGCAGCGGGAATTCCGTCGAGGTCAAATGCATCTCGCGACCGGCGCAGAACGCCAACCGTGCCGATGAGTTCAGCTCAAGCCCGGCCGGCCCGCGCAACACGCTCGGCGCGGCGGCTGGCTGCAACCGCGACAGCAGCGACTTCGCCAGTGCCGCCTCCCACTCCGCTCCCACGCGCCCGTCTGGCCGTTCCAGCGACTCCAGCGTCACCAGCAAGACCGGCGCGTCAGGTGGCAAGCCGTCCAACGCGGCTCGCGCTGCATGGGCGTCCAGGAAGAGCCAATCAAGCTGACGGATGGCTGACGGAAACGGATTCGACACTAAGTCCTCGCCTCGGCTCGGATCGGGTGGGGTGCGGCTGTCGCATGGGGAATCCCCTGTGACGTCAATAACATCTGTGACCGGCTGACCGGCCCGACCTAGGGATTCCCCCCGGCTTGAGGTGCTGTGAATGGCAGGTGATCGTCAGGTGACCGTGCGGTGATTCCGTCAGGACTGGCGAGCGGGCCACGGACCGCCGACAACTGATGTGAAGGACGGAACCCATGTGGGGAATTTGCGATCGCTGTCAGCGTCGTGTCTCAAGTGAGGCCACGATCGTGCAACTCCAGCACGGTGAACTCGTGCGCCTGACCGATGGGCTGCCGCGCATGAAATCGACCGGCTCCGCGCAGTTCCATACCCTCTGTCGCCCATGCGGCTACGAGGTCGCCGACATCGTCCAGCGCATGATCGATCCGACAACGCAGGCCGTCTAACTCCGCCTCAGCCCTCGGCAGCGCTCCCCGCCGCCGCACGCCCACCCCGGTACCCCTCCATCAACCGCTCGGCATCCGTCGTCGGTAGATGTCGGACCACCTCGCGCATCGTCACGCCCGAGGCTCGCGCCGTTCGGGGCGCAATCCAGTCGATCACCAGGCCGGGGCGCTTCCGCGCCGTCTCCCGCAGCACCCAGCCGATCGCTTTGCGGATAAAGAACTCCCGCTCCTCCAACATCCCGTCGGCGTACCGCCCGAAGGTGTCGAAATCGCCCTCACCGCGACGAAGCGCGAGCAGGTGAGCAAGCAACGCCGACCGCCGGATCCAGAAGTCCGGGTCGACGGCCCAGCGGTCCAACTCCGCGCGAACGCCGGCATCCCGTTCGCGGAGTCGCCCGACCACATGAACGGCAAGCCCGTCCACCAGCGCCCATGTCTTCGACTCCCGCAACAGCCGCTCGAGCAGCGGCAGGTCCGTGCCGCTCAAGAGCCGCGGCCGCCCTTCGAGCGCAATCGCCGCCGCCGCCCGGCGCTCGTAGATGCCGCTGTCCCACAGTGCCTCGATCAGCGCGATCAGCGCGTCGTGATCGAGGTCTTCGATCCCGTCGAGGTGGGCCTTCACCGTCCGCCGCAGGTCCGGGACCCGTACCCCGATGAACTCCAGGTCGCTTTTCAGATAGGCGCGCTCGCGTTCCGCCCGGCCAGCCGTCGCCACCAACCGCAGGTCTGCTTCCAGCCGGTCTGCCCGCGCACTCGCGATAGGATCGTCCGGCATGCCTGCCTGCAATCACGATTTGGTAGCGATGGTCACTGGCCGCCGCCGACCGCCATCGTAGTCTGGACGTTCCCCCGGAGCGCGGCCGATTTCCCACCGGCGCCCATCGGATCCGTTGACCGCGATTGAAAGGACCCTCGATGGAGGACGTTGACGTAGCAATCATCGGCGGCGGGCCCACCGGCCTCGCCGCCGCTCTCTACACCGCGCGCGCAAAGCGCCGCACCGTTGTCTGGGAACGCGGCGTGCTGGGCGGCCAGATCGCCATTACCGGCACTGTCGAGAACTATCCGGGCTTCCCGGACGGCGTCGAAGGTCCAATCCTCGCCCTCGATATGCATCGTCAGGCCGAGCAGTTCGGCATGGAGACGAAGTACGAGGGCATCACGCGCATCACGCGCGAACCAGTGGGCCCCCAGTTCGTCCTCGAAGCCGACAGCGGCAGCTACCGCGCGAAGACCGTCATCGTCGCCGCGGGCGCCGATCCCGTGAAGCTCAACGTGCCCGGCGAGGAGCAGTTCACCGGCAAGGGCGTGTCCTACTGCGCCACCTGCGACGGCGCCTTCTTCAAGGACGAGATCGTCGCCGTCGTTGGCGGTGGAGACGCGGCGGTCGAGGAGGCGATCTTCCTGACCCGCTACGCCTCGCAGGTCCACATCATCCACCGGCGTGACGAGCTCCGCGCCTCGCGCATCCTCCAGGATCGCGCGCGCGCCAACGACAAGATCGCGTTCATCTGGAACACCGTCGTCGAAACCATCGCTGGCGACACCGACGTTGACGAGGTGACCCTCCACGACCTGCAAACCGACGAACGGCGCACCCTCGCCGTCGGCGGCGTCTTCATCTTCATCGGCCATCACCCCAACTCGGAGCTGCTGGGCGACCTGGCGAAACTGGACGAGGGCGGACACGCCTTCGTGAACCTCTGGATGGAGACGGAACAGCCCGGCTTCTACGTCGCCGGCGACGTCCGCGTGGATTCGGCCCGCCAGCTCGCGTCGGCCGTCGGGGACGGCGTCACCGCCGCCATCCGCTCCGAGCACTACCTGCAACACCAGTTCGACTAGCCCTGGCCGACTCGCTGCCGCCCGGCCAGCGGGCGCGCGGTCTGCTAGCGTCGGCCGAATGCCACGACCGAGGAGGATCCATGGCACTCGAGGTCATCGGGGCCGGCTTCGGCCGGACCGGGACGCGCTCGCTCCAGATCGCCCTGCAGCAGCTGGGCTACGAGCAGTGCTACCACATGGTGGAGGTATTCCAGCACCCCGAGCACAACGCGCTCTGGGAAGCAGCGGTCAACGGCGAGCGCCCCGACTGGGATCGCCTCTTCGACGGTTACCGTGCCGGTGTCGACTGGCCTGTCGCGGGCTTCTGGCGTGAACTCGCCGACTACTACCCGGACGCGAAGGTCATCCTCAGCACCCGCGATCCCGAGGGCTGGTTCCGCAGCATCCACAACACGATCTATCCCTCGACCGTCGCCGCCCTCGACTCGAATGATCCGGACCAGCGCCGCTGGGCCGCATGGGCGAACGAACTGATCTGGGCGCGCGACCTGCGCGGCCAGGCCAACGATCAGACCGCTGCCATCGCGGTCTACAACGAGCACCTCGCCACCGTGCAAGCCACGATCGCGGCCGATCGTCTCTTGCTCTTCGAAGCGGGTGACGGCTGGGAGCCGCTCTGCGCCTTCCTGGAGGTCCCCGTCCCGACGGAACCCTACCCACGCACGAACTCCACCGAGGACTTCCAGCGCACGCAGCACCGCTCGTCGTAGGCCTTCCCGGTCAGCCCGCCCGATCCGGCCCCCGCTGACCGACCGCTCGGTTCCCCCTATTTATACGTTTCCCTAAATAGGTATCCCAGCCTGATTCGCCGCCCCGCCACTACGGTGGCGCCATGCGTATCGACAGCCGCGAGCAGCACTACACCGAGGCCAAACGACGTCTCGACTTCGCAGCCGGCCGACTCTCCTCGCTCGATGCGCAGATCGTCGATGTCGCCGGCGCGATGGCGTACTGGCGCGCAAGCTGGCGCCAGACACACGATCCGGATGCCGCCGTCGCGAAGGTCCTGAGCCAACCGTGGCCCGACCGCGAGGATGTCGAGCGAGCCTTCGAGGACTGGCTCGCCTCCTACCACGCGGCCCTCGAAGCCTGGGTGCAGCTCTCCAGCGAAGCTCAGCTTCGCCTCGTTCAGCCCACCCGGAGCTAGCCGCGCTGAGCTAACGTGTCTGCTCCGCTTCGATCATCGAATGGATCTCGCGCAATGACCGTCCAGCACTTCCGCACGTTCATCGAGCACGCCTACTGGGGCCTGGACAAGAACCTCGCCGCGCTGGCGCTGACACCCGAACGCCTCGACGAAGCACCGTCCGAGGGCGCCGCGTCGCCGCTCAACACCCTCCGCCACATGTATATGTTCGAGCGCGGCTTCCTCGCCCGCCTCCAGGGCGCCGACGTCTCACCCGCCGACCGCGCGCCCGAGGATCTCGCCGCGCTCTGCGCCGCCTGGGCTTCGGTCCGCGAGGGATGGCTCGCGCTCCTCGACTCGCTCACCGACGAGCAGCTCGATGAGCCCTTCGAACTGCGCCTCTTCAGCGAGCGGTACCGCACGACCCGCGCCAACGTCATTTCGCAGTTCGTCCAACACCAGGGTCAGCATCGCAGCGAACTCGCCGTGATGGCCTCGACCTTCGGCCACTCACCCGGCGAGTTCGATTGGTGGGACTTCCTCAAGAGCATCGGCCGGCCGCTCGAGCAGCTGTAGCTCCGTCGTCCGTCCGGACCTGCCGCCGGAGGAGTTGTCAGGCGAGTCGTGCGACGCCGTTCGGTCCCCGCTAACGGGCGACCGGTTCCGCGACCTCGGTCTCCACGCCCAGCGCCTCTTCGATCTCGCGGCGCAGACCGGGGCTGATGCCGCCACTGTCCCCGTCCAGGCAACTCGGGCAATCCGGCTCGGAGGGCGCGCCGGTCTCGTGCAGTCGCGTCCGCGTCGGCCCACTCAGCCGGATGCCGCAGACCGTGCTCGCACTATCGATCTCGAACACCCGGTTCTCCGGATCGACCTCGCGCGCATTCTTCAGGTCCACCCAGTGCCAGTCCCCGGCGAAGTCCTCAAGCAGCTTGGCGACGATTCGCATCGAATCCTCCGGACCCGCGAGGCGGGGCGCGCTCAATCTCGAAACCGGCTATCGTCGCGCTCGATCAGACACGCACGCGCCGGAGGTCCAGTATGCCTATCGTCGACTTTTCGCTCGATGGCAAAGTCGCCATCGTCACCGGCGGGAGCCGCGGCATCGGCCGTTCCATCGCGATCGGCCTCGCCGAGGCCGGCGCCAACGTCGCCATCGCCGCGCGCAAGCCCGAAGCCCTCGAGGAGGCAGTCGCCACGGTCAACGCGACCGGACGCCGCGGCATCGGCATCCCGACGAACGTCCGCGAACTGGACTCGCTCCAGGCCCTCGTCGACCAGACCAAGGCCGAGTTCGGCCGCGTCGATATCCTCGTCAACAACGCCGCCACCAACCCCATCTTCGGCCCGGTCGACAACGTCGACGAGCGTGCCTGGGATGTGGTGATGAACACCAACGTGAAATCCGCGTTCTTCCTCGCCAAAGCCGCTCGCGAGGCGATGAAGGAGCACGGCGAGGGCGGGACGGTGATCAACGTCAGCTCGGTCGGTGGGATCCGTGCCTCCGCGCAGCTCCCGATCTACTCCGTCTCCAAGGCCGCGATCATCATGCTCACCCAGGTACTCGCCACGCAGTGGGGCGCCGACGGAATCCGCGTCAACTGCATCGCACCCGGTCTGATCAAGACCGATTTCTCGCGCGCCCTCTGGGAGACCCGCGAAGCCGCCGGCGCGGAATCCAGCGACGTCGCCCTCGGACGCATCGGGATGCCGGATGAGATGGCCGGAGCCGTTGTCTACCTGGCGAGCGACGCCTCATCCTTCGTGACCGGACAGACGCTCGTCCTCGATGGCGGCGGCATCCTCTAGCACCCGCTCGCTGCGAGTCGACCGCACGTCAGTCGCCGGCCGCGCCCCCCCGAGGCCGTACCTCGCTCCGTTGTCACGCCTCCCGCGCCGGACGCCTCCTCCACCGCACCCAGCGGCGGCGTGAAGGCGAAGCGGTCGTCGCCGAATGCCACGTCGTAATCGACGCGCGTCACCTCGACGAGCACGTATTGGCGGTTCGATTCGCCATCGATCTCGTGCCGCAGAATGAACATCCGATCCTCGTCGACCCACATCCGCCCGACACCGCCCGCACTCGCCTCCTCGGCGGACGGGGTTGGCGTACCCGAGGCTCCGGGCGCCGTGCTGGTCGTGCTCGCCGCGCGCCATGTCGGTCGGTAGTCCAGCAGTGCCGTCTCCACTCCGAGGATCGACTCCGACCCGCCGCGCACCACATCCATCTGGTCGTCGCGCAGCAGCAGCGAACCTGCCAGGTCGTCCAGCGAATCAACGTTCGCCGGCCCGAACAGCACCGAGATAGGCAGCGGTGTCGCCACGAATCCTTCCGGAAGGTCGAACGGCTCTGCCCGTTGGTACGTGTTCGTCCTCGCGTCGTAGAACCAGACCGTCTCGCCGTCTGAAAGTGAGTAGGACCCGTCGGCGCTCGCTCCGTGCCCGCCTGACTGATCGAACTCCCAGCGCCACCGGTCGACCGACTCGGACCACCAGCGGACGTACGTCACCACCTCCGGCTCCGCCGCACCAACCCGATCATCGACCACCGTGATCGTCGCCTCGAGGTAAAACGACCCCGGCGCCGACTCTGCGGACGAAGACAAGCACGCGGAGAGCGTGACCACCCCGAGGACAACCGCGACAACGAGGATCGAAGTCCAGCGCCTCATCACCACCACCCTCGACACGTGCGTCCGACGTCGGACGCCCGGCTTCCACCGGATCGAGAGTAGGCCGCTAGAGCGTCAGCAGCCCCTGCCGCGCCGCGATCGCCACCACCTCCGTCCGTGACTGCGCCTCCAGCTTCGAGAGCAACGACCCCACGTGGAACTTCACCGTGTGCTCGCTGATCCCAAGCCGGAGCGCGATCCCCTTGTTCGGCAGGCCAGCCGCCAGCAACTCCAGCACGTCGTGCTCGCGCTCGGTAATCGCAGCCACGACGCCGCCGCTGTCGCCCCCGAGGCCGCTCGCGCCACCGGTGGGCGCCAGCTCCGGAGCGTAGACCGCGAGCCCGGCGACCACGGCGCGAACCGCCGCCGCCAGTGCGCTCGCGCTCACCTCGGGCGTAAGCCACGCCCGCGGTGCCGCCTCCGGGTCGAATGGGCCGGCACGCTCGGCGAGCAAGACCGCAGGCACATCCGCCAGCTCGCCGCGCAGCGCGTCGAACAATTCGCGGTTGCCGCCGATCTCCGCGACGAGCACGTCAACGTCGTCGGTCGCCACGTCCGCGAGCGCCTCCGTCGAGGATTCGCCACCGACCGTGAAGCCCGCGCGCTCCAGCAGCTCGCGGAGGCCGGCGCGCACAGCGGGGCTGCGTGCGCCGACCAGCACCCGGATCGATCCCTGATTCACCGCACTCCGTCCATCGCTGGGCCGTCGCTCCAGCGTACGCAGTGCGCTCCCCTCGATGATCCGATCGGCGCCGCCCGGAGCACCGCTCTGCGCACCACCCGGTGTACTCCTCGGAGCACCGGCCCGGACCGCCGCCGCGACTATGGTCGTTCCGCGGGCGTAACAATCACGGTTGCCGGTTCGCCGCCCCGCAGCACCGTCAGTTCACTTGCGACACCGACGCGATCGGCATCGAGCTGCTCCTGCAAATCCTCGGTCCGCGCCAGCGGCACCCCATCGAAGCCGACCAGCACATCGCCGACGAGCAGTCCCGCTTGCTCCGCCGGGCTGCCCTCCTCGATGCCAAGCACCAGCAGCCCAGACTCGAGGTCGCTCAGCTCGCCACCGAGTTTCGCCGTCAGCGCCGCCGGAAGACGCGTCACCTGGCTCCCGATGCCGACATAGGCGCGACGGATGCGACCGTGCCGCCGCAGCGCATCCACGACCTCGGACACAGTCGCGCTCGGAATCGTGATGCCGTTGCCGGGCCGGAATCGCGAGGTATTCAGCCCCACCACCAACCCGGAGGCGTCCACCAGCGGTCCCCCGGAGAAGCCCGGGAAGAACGTCGTGTCGGTCCGCAGGTAGGTACCGCCCTCGCGCCCCGCCTCGTGGCTACCGCGCTCTCCGCGACCACCTCGCCGGCCGCGTCGTCCGCGACCCAGCGTCCCGATCGCGCTCACCACGCCAAGCGACGCTTCGGGCTGCGAGCCCGGCCGGCCCACCGCCAGCACGAGGTGCCCGACCCTTGTCGCATCCGGCTCCGCCTGCGACACCGCGCCGGTAGCGCCGTCGACCCGCAACAGCGCCAGGTCCGAGCCCGGGTCACGCCCGATCAACTCGGCCGGCTGGGCCTCGTCCGAGCCGTCCAGGCGCACCCGGATCTCATCGACCTCCTCAATCACGTGATCCGCCGTGACCACCAGGCCCGGCGCCCACACGATCCCGGTCGCGGGGATCCGCCGTCGGGCGCTCACCGTCACCAGCGCGGGTGTCACCCGCTCTACCGCTTCTGCTAGGCCGTCCGAAACGGCAGCGAGCGTGTTCTGTTCTGTCATCTGGTCATCTCCGGTTCAGCGCCGATCATTGTTTCCGGCGCACCCCCAGCGTCGCGCCGACGGGCGACCCTCGGATCACCCATCCGGGCAGGTCCACACCCCCGGAAGCGAGCAGGTACCCCCGAGGCCCCACTTACCTGGGCCACGTGGCCCTCGACCTGATCGGTGCGTGGGTCATACTGGGGATACGAGGGACGACGATGACAAACGAAACCGAAGCGGACGCCGGAACAGAAGCACCGCCACCGGCCCCGCCGCCTCCACCCCCGCCCGGCCCTCGCCGGCTGATGCGCTCCCGCGACGATCAGGTCATCGGTGGCGTTGCCGGTGGACTGGCCACCTATCTCGATGTCGATCCGGTGTTCATCCGTATCGCGTGGGTTGCGCTCGTCCTCTTCGCCGGTACCGGCCTGCTGCTCTACGTCATCGCCTAGGTCATCATGCCGGAGGAGGGCATCGAGGACTCGACGCGACGCGCCACGGATCAGGACCCCAGTGCGCACGCCTCCGCCGGCACCAGTGGCCCGCTCATCCTCGCTGTCGTCCTGATCGCCTTCGGCACAATCGCGCTGCTGCGCTCCATCGATATCAGCGTCCCTTCCTGGCGCCTGGTCCTCGCCGTCGCGCTCGGGCTCATCGGCCTCGGCCTCATCGCCCAGGCCCGCCGAGGATTGAACGGCGGACTCGTCGCGCTCGGTGTCGGCGCGTCCGTCATCCTCGCCGCTGCCGGCGGCCTCAGCGTCGGCATCCAGATCGACGCCGGACACGCCTTCAGCGAGCACACCGAATCGCCACGCAGCGCCGCCGCCCTGGAGGACGGCTACAGCACCGCCTTCGGCAGCCTCACGCTGGACCTCCGCGAACTCGATCTCACCACCCTCCCCCCCGGCACCACTCACATCGATGTCAACGCCGCCTTCGGCAGCATCCAGATCCTGCCCGGCGACGCCCCCGTCCGCGTCGAGGCCACTTCCGTCTTCGGCAGCGGCGAGGACTACGAATCGCCCGACTACGACCGCGCCGAACAGCGGATCTTGATCAACGCGTCGACCGCCTTCGGCTCGTCCGAGGTGAGGAGATAGCGCCGTGAACCACACCAACCCGTCCGCGGTCATCGCCGGGCTCGTCTTCATCGCACTCTCGGTCGTGTTCCTCCTCGAGAGCGCCGACGTCTGGGAGGTGCGCGGTCTGGTCGCGCTCTCCTCGATGGTGATCGGCCTCGGCGTGGCGGTGCTGGCAGGTGCGCTCTGGCGTGCAGACCGCCGCTGAACCTGACGATTCTCCCCGAAACCACACACAATCCTTTGAATAACGGGTAAGCTCCCCGCGGCCGACGACCCCACGCCGGTCACAATGCGGGGACCCCGACCGTGAAACGAATTGTGCTGCTGGCACTGGCCAGTCTGCTCGCCCTCGAAGCCGCCGTCGCTTGCGGTGCCGCCGTGCCTGAGCCGAGACCCAATCCGTCCGCGACCGCCGCACCAGGCCGCGAGTCGGCGATCCCCGGGCGGGCCATCCGGACGCACGGCGTGGTCACCCGCATCGAGGGCGGCGAAACCCTCGTCCTTTCCCTCGACGGACGCGACCAGTCCGTCCACCTGCTCGCGATCGAAACGCCCGATGCGGACCTCGGTCAGTGCTTCGCCGACGCCGCCAATTCGTTCGTCTCCGCGGTCATCCCGCCCGGCTCACCGATCGAGGTAGAGCAGGACGTCAGCGATCTCGACGCCTCGGGTCGGCTCCTCCGCTACGTCTACCTGCCCGACGGTTCGATGTTGAACGAGCAGCTCCTCCGCGGCGGATTCGCCCGGCTCTCCGCCGACGGACCGGACCGCAAGTACCTCGAGCGTTTGCGCGACGCCGAGGATGAGGCGCGCGCCGCCGGCCTCGGCCTCTGGGCCTGCGACGACGACTTGCCAGCCAACGTCGCCGCCCGGACCGCAACCGCGACGGCTACGCCAACCCCGGCCGCCCCGCCCGTAGCAGCCGCCGTCGTTGGCGCGTCTCCCACCCGAACCCCAACGCCGGTCGCCACGCGGACCCCGGCCAGTACCCCCGTGGCCGTGGCAACCGCTGCACCGACGTCCCCAGCAACGCCAGCGCCCACCGCTCCCCCCACCTCAACCCCCGTACCGACCCCTGCCCCGACCCCCGCGGCCACGACGGTGCCCGCCCCGCCGGCGAATTGTCACCCGTCGTACCCGACGGTCTGCATTCCACCGGCCCCACCGGACCTCGATTGCGGCGAGATCAGCTTCCGTCGCTTCCAGGTGCTTCCACCGGATCCGCACCGCTTCGACAATGACCACGACGGCATCGGCTGCGAGAGCTAGACGTCCGGTCCGCCACCAAACCCCGACCACGGCGCATGCAGGGGGGCTCCGCGCGGCCGTCCCCGCGTTCCTCATGCGGCCCGTGATGGCGTCTTGCACGGACATACAAGACGCTCCACCAAATGTTCGACTAGACTGCGCCGGGACCTAATGGAAGGACGGCGGGGACAGTGCAGGCAGTCACCTACCAACGTGCCTCTACGGTAAAAGAGGCCATCGATTTGCTCCGCGAAGGCGGAGAGTTCGCCCGCGTACTTGCTGGCGGCACGGACATCATCGTCCAGGCGCGCGAACGCGCGCGACGGGTTGAGCGCTTCGTCGATATCAAGCACATCCCCGAGCTGATGACCTTCAGCTACAGCGCGACCGACGGCCTCTCCGTCGGTGCGGCGGCGGAACTCTACCGCCTCTACAACGACGACGCGGTGAAGAATCACTACCCGGCACTCGTCTCGGCGATCACCGTTATCGGCGGTACCGCCATCCAGGGACGCGCCAGCCTCGGTGGCAACCTCTGCAACTCCTCGCCCGCCGGCGACTCGCTGACCTCGATGATGGCGCTGGGCGCGGTCGCCCACATCGCGGGGCCAAACGGCGAGCGTGACGTGCCCGTCGCGGAGTTCTTCACCGGACCGGGACGCAACGTCCTCGAACTCGGCGAGATCGTCACCCGCATCAACTTCGCTGCCCCCACCGCGGGGAGCGGCGCTGCATGGCAGCGCTTCATCCCGCGGAATGAGATGGACATCGCGGTCGTCAACTGCGGAGCGTGGATCCAGCTCGACGGCGACGTCGTGACGGACGCCCGCGTCGCGCTCGGTGCGGTCGCGGCCACGCCGATCATGGTGCCCGGCGCCGCCGAGGCGTTGATCGGACGTCCGATCACGGACGAGACCATCGCCGCCGCAGCCGCAGCGTCGCACGAGGCGGCAATGCCGATCGACGACATGCGTGGCTCGATCCGCCAGCGCAAGCACCTCGCGCGTGTGCTCACCCAGCGAACGCTGGACACGGCGCTCGAACGCGCTCGCGGCTAGCAGCCGAAACGGAATCGAAACCCGCAACGGCGAGACTCCCGGAGTCTCAGACCTGAATCCTCGGCTCCCCGCGGAGCCTCTGATCTGAATCGAGGCAAGCGATGTCACGAATCGTGTTGAAGACCACCATCAACGGCGAGGAGCGCGAGTTCCTGGCCGACGAGCGAGACAGCCTGCTGGACGCCCTCCGCGAACGCGCGGGCCTGATGGGCGTCAAGGAAGGCTGCAACAACGGCAACTGTGGCGCCTGTTCCGTCATCCTGGACGGCCGCCTGGTGAACTCCTGCTGCGTCATGGCCGCCGAGGTCGAAGGCGCACAGGTCACGACCGTCGAGGGCCTCGCCAGCCCCGATGAATTGCACCCGCTCCAGCAGACATTCCTGGAGGATGCCGCGCTCCAGTGCGGTATCTGCACCCCGGGGTTCCTCATGGCCTCCAAGGCCCTGCTGGACGTGAACCCGAACCCGACCGAGCACGAAATTCGCTGGTGGCTGGCGGGCAACCTCTGCCGCTGCACCGGCTATGACAAGATCATTCACGCGGTCCAGGACGCTGCCGAGCGCATCAACGCTCAGTAGCCCCCGGCCCCGCACACATTCGACCTAGCGAAGGGCACAACCTCGTGGTCACCACCGAGAAAGAAACCGCCGCCGGCGGAACCAAGGGCTATCGCGTCATCGGCACCCGCCCGATTCGACCGGACGGCACCGACAAGGTCACCGGTCGCGCGGCCTACGCCGCGGACACCAAGATGGAGGGGCTCCTCTACGGCGCCGTCCTCCGCAGCCCCCACGCCCACGCGCGCATCCGCAGCATCGACGCCTCCAAGGCGCTCGCGCTCCCGGGCGTGAAAGCCGTCATCACCGCGGCGGACCTCCCCAAGATCCACGACGGCATCATGGACATGGGCGAGACCAGCGCGGACGCCAAGTGGCTCCAGGACAACGTCCTCGCCTCCGATAAGGCGCTCTACCACGGGCACGCCGTCGCCGCCCTTGCCGCGACCGACCCGCACATCGCCGACGACGCGCTCGGCCTGATCGAGGTCGACTACGAAGTCCTCACCCCGGTCACCGACGTCCGTGAGGCGATGCTCGACGACGCGCCGATCCTCCATACGGATCTCCGCACCAGTGTCCGTGCCGCCGGTGCGGACACCCCAACCGACCGCGAGACCAACATCGCCGTTCACATGCGCCTCGAGCGCGGCGACGTCAACGCCGCCTTCGATAGCGCCGACATCGTGATCGAGCGCGAGTTCGAGACGAGCTGGTTCCACCAGGGCTACATCGAGCCCCACAGCGCGACCGCGTTCTGGAACCGCGACGGCAAGCTCACCATCTGGAACAGCAGCCAGGGCCCGTTCGTCGTCCGCGACGCCGTCGCCAAGCTGCTCGCCGTTCCGATCGCCGACATCACGCTGGTCCCGCTGGAGATCGGCGGCGGCTTCGGTGGCAAGATTCCGATCTACCTCGAGCCGCTCGCCGCGCTCCTCTCGAAGAAGACCGGCGACCCGGTCCGGATCACGATGACCCGCGAAGCGGTCTTCCTTGCGACCGGCCCGACCTCCGCGACCTACAACCGCATCAAGCTCGGCGCGATGCGTGACGGCACCATCGTCGCCGCGGAGGCTTACCTCGCCTACGCGGCGGGCGCCTACCCAGGCTCCCCCGTCGGCGCCGGCGTCCAGTGCACCTTCGGCCCGTACTACATCGAGAACCAGAAAATCGATGGCTACGACGTGGTCACGAACGGTCCGAAGAGCGCCGCCTACCGCGCCCCCGGCGCCCCGGCCTCGGAGTTCGCCGCGGAAGCGACGATCAACGAGTTGGCAGATCGCCTGGAGATGGATCCGGTCGACCTGCGCCTCAAGAACGCCATCAAGGAGGGCAACCCCTCCGCCGCTGGCGTACCGATGCCCCGCATCGGCGCCAGCGAGGTGATGGACGCGGTCAAGAACCACCCGCACTACACCTCGGAGCTCCAGGGCGAAGACGTCGGCCGTGGCGTCGGCTTCGGCTTCTGGTTCAACGCTGGTCTGGAGTCTGGGTCGACCGCGACCATCAACAGCGACGGCAGCGTCAGCCTCATCGTCGGCTCCGTCGACATCGGTGGCACCCGCGCTTCGCTCGCCATGCAGCTCGCCGAGACCATGGGTCTGCCCTACGAGCGCATCAAGCCTCACGTCGCCGACACGGACTCCGTGCCGTTCACCCACGTCACCGGCGGGAGCCGCACCACCTTCGCCGGCGGCTGGGTCGCCTACGAATTGGGCCTCTCCCTCAAGGAGAAGATGCGCGAACGAGCGGCCCAGATCTGGCAGGTCGACCTCGAGGACGTCGAGTTCAGCGCTGATGCCGTGATCTCGGCTCCGCCGGACGCGGAAAGCAACGATCGCGAATTCACCTTCGCGGAACTCGCGGCGAAGATGGGCTCCACCGGGGGCCAGATCTCCTCCACGATTAGCCTCAACAAGAACTCGCAGGGCGCCGCGTACGGCGGTCACATCGTCGACGTCCACGTCGACCGTGACACCGGCAAGGTCGAAATCCTTCGCTACACCGCCATCCAGGACGTCGGCACCGCGATCCACCCCGCCTACGTCGAGGGGCAGATCCAGGGTGGCGCCGTCCAGGGCATCGGCATGGCGCTCACCGAGGAGTACTTCTACGACGACGACGGACATCTCCGGAACGCGAGCTTCCTCGACTACCGCATGCCGACGACGCTCGACATCCCGATGATCGACGTCGAAATCGTCGAGGTGCCCAACCCCGGTCACCCCTACGGCGTGCGCGGCGTCGGCGAGGTGCCGATCGTCCCGCCCATGCCCACGATCCAGCAGGCGATCTACGACGCGATCGGCATCCGCTTCTACCAGGCCCCGATGTCGCCACGCGTCATCCTGGAAGAGCTGCTGAACGAGTCCGGCGTCGACTAGCAACCGCTAGCCATTGAATCCACGAACGGGCGCCCGCTGGGCGCCCGTTCTGTTTGCCCCACCGGCGAGGCTCGCCGCCACCGACGCCCGCGACGCCGCGCCGAATTGCGCACGGTCGCGAACCCGGTCACCCCTCGGTAGCGACTAAACTGGAGCCATGGCGACCATCCACATCCCCCGACACATGCGCGACGCCACCGAGGGCGCGGCCACCGTTGAGGTGCCCGGTGGTCAGCTCGGCCGCGTCGTGGACGCACTGCTCAAGGCGTATCCGACACTCCGCGACGTACTGATGCTCGAAGATCGCGTCCGCCCCGATATCTCAATCGCCATCAACAGCGAAATGACCGACAACGGCCTGCTGGAGCAGGTGCCCGACGACGCCGAGGTCCATCTCGTCCCCGCGCTCGGCGGCGGGTAGGCGGCGATGGCATTCCTCGATGGCCGCCGCGCTCGCAAACGCTACGCCGCGGGCCGCGCCGCGCTCTCGCGCGGCGACTTCGCCGGCGCGATCCGCGATCTCCACGATGCGGTGACCTACCGCCCCGAATGGCCCGAGGCTCAGCACGAGTTCGGTATCGCGCTCCTTGCCGCCGCCGACTTCGGACGGCGCAACCCCGATCCCCTCACCCACGCCGAGCACGTCCAGGAGCTCGCCTCGGAAGCCGCTAAGGCGTTCAACGTGGTGCTCCGCCTCAGCCCCGATCTCGCGGAAGCGCACAACAATCGAGGGCGCGCGCTCGTGAAGCTCGATCGGCTGCCCGAGGCCGAAGAGGAGTTCCGCGTCGCGCTCCGGCTCCGTCCGGACTACGCCCAGGCCGCGTCCAACCTCGCCTGGCTTCGTACCCAGGTCGAACTGCTCCTCGACAGCGACGACGAGGGATTCGACACTCCGCTCGCGCGCGAGACGCGGGAACGCGTCCTCGAGCAGGACTAGCCACCCTCTCTCCAAACGCACCCGCTCCCCTCCTCCCGCCCGTTGCACAAGACGGAAAACGCCCTGTATGCTTTCGCGGATCGCGACCTGTGCAGAACATTAGAACTGCGCACGTGATCGCTCACGTTGGCGGGATTGGCGCTCCCAGCATGGGAGCAGCAGGGACGCACCAGATGAACGCGCGCCACGCCCTTCCCTCCGGTGAGCGATCACCGCGCCGGCGGCTGCTGGCCATGGACCTCGCGACCGCGGATCTCGCCACCGTCGGTGAGGCGATGGCGACTCTCCTCGATGAGACCTCGTTGAGTAGCGAGGAGCGCATCCAGCTCCTCGGCAACGCCCTCGTGATGGAAGCGTTGCGCCCCTTCTGGATCGACGGCCGCAGCCCCGGCGAAGCCCACCGCATGCTGCGCGGCACCGACCCGGAGTTGGCCGACGCCGTCGAATCGCTCGCCCCGATGCTCCTCAGCCGCGCTGAGGCCCGCGATGTCGCCGAACGCGCCATCGCCGAGGCCGAGGCACTCTTCGGAGCAATCCAGGCCCCCTAGCCCCTCTCCGAACATGTGGACCTCGCGCCCCGCGTCACACTCGTCGACCGTCTACACAGCGCGCCACACCCGCATCGGCTGCGAGCTCCACTTCCACCGGGCACTCCGCTGCCCTCCCACAGCTGGTCCCGGGGACGGGCGGGGAGAAGGAGATGACGCGGGCGTCGCCTCCCGTGGAGCGAAGCGCCAGAAGAGCGGGGATGTGGGGCGGAGCCCCACAGGCATACGGGGTGGGTGGGTGGGACGCAAAGAAATCACGTCGCGAGCGAAGCTCGTGTCCGTTCTCCGGCCAACGTCCCGCGCAGCCCCCATCACGGAGCAACCGCCGACGCCCGGAGCACCCTCCTTCCCTTCCCCGATCCACCGAGTTTCAGCCTCTGCATGTACTCAAACCCCGCCGCTACTAACCCCGCCGGCGGCACGAAAGGTCTCCCCTCATGGCGCGAGCAATCTGGCGCGGCGTGATCAGCTTCGGCATGGTCTCCATCCCCGTCCGCCTCTTCACGGCAACAGAGAGCAAGGACATCAGCTTCCGCCAGCTCCACGAAGAAACCCACACCCCGGTGAAGCAGCTCCGCTGGAGCCCCGAACTCGACCGCGAGGTCGCCTACGACGAGCTGATCAAGGGCTACGAGTACGCCAAGGGCCAGTA
Source organism: Chloroflexota bacterium (assembly GCA_027593235.1). Taxonomy (GTDB): domain Bacteria; phylum Chloroflexota; class Dehalococcoidia; order UBA2979; family UBA2979; genus UBA6627. The sequence goes on along the minus strand of JAQCIU010000015.1, from coordinate 38,438 downwards.
CGTCATCGTCGACGACGAGGACTTCGACAAGCTCCCCGTCCCCTCCAAGCACACCATCGACCTCACCGCGTTCGTCGCGAACGAGGAGATCGATCCGATCCACTACGAGCGCTCCTACTACCTGGAGCCCGACGAGGCCGGCCAGAAGCCCTTCGCCCTCCTCCTGCGCTCACTCGAGGAGAAAGGCCTGCTCGCCCTCGGCAAGGTCGCGCTGCGCCAGAAAGAGCACCTCTGCGTGCTCCGTCCGCACGACGGCATCATCCTGCTCGAGACCCTCTACTACCCGGACGAGATCCGCGAACCCGATGGCTCCGTGGACGTCGAGGGCATCCAGCTCACCGACCAGGAAATGCAGATGGCCGCTGCGCTCATCGACATGCTCCGCAAGCCCTTCGACCCGTCCGAGTACAAGGACGCCTACCGCGAAAAGCTGATCGCGATGATCAGCGCCAAGCTTGAGGGCGGCGAAATCGTCACCACCGAGCAGGACGCGCCCGCCGCCGCCTCCGTCTACCTCATGGCCGCGCTCAAGGCCAGCGTGGACGCCGCCAAGGCCCGCAAGGCCGAGGCCCCATCCGCAAACGGCGCTTCCGAGGATGGAGACAGCACCGCGGAGGAGCCAAAGGCGAAGCGCACCCGCAAGAAGGCCGCCGCGAAGTCCTAGCCGGCGCTAGGCAGCGACGCCCGAGCGGCTAACCGACGATGCCTCGCAAACCAGGCAAACAGCCCCCCGACGACGACGCCAGCGGCCGCGTCGCGCCCGAAGACCCGAAGGCCAACGACGCCCCATTGGGCCCCTACCAGGAGATGCGCGATTTCGGTCGCACGCCGGAGCCCGAGGGCTTCCGCAACCTCCGCGACGACAACGCGCCGCTCACCTTCCTCGTCCAGAAGCACCGCGCCACCGCCCTCCACTACGACGTCCGCCTCGAGGTCGACGGCGTCCTCAAGTCCTGGCCCGTCCCCAAAGGCCCCTCGACCGACCGCCGTGAGAAGCGCCTCGCCGTGATGACCGAGGATCACCCGTTCGACTGCGGCACCTTCGAAGGCATCATTCCCGCCGGCGAGTACGGCGGTGGCGAGGTGATCGTCTGGGACCGCGGCACCTACTCCCCCGACGAAGGCGGCTCCTTCTCCTTCCACGACCGCGACGAGGCCAACCGTCGCATGAACGCCGACATCGCCGCCGGCAAGGTCTCGGTCCACCTCCGCGGCGAGAAGATGAAAGGCTCGTGGACGCTGGTGAAGACCACGCAGTCCGAGAAGTCCTGGCTCCTGATCAAGCACCGCGACGAGGCCGAAGGCACCGCCGTCGAACTGACCGACCTCGATGCCAGCGTCATCTCCTGGCTCACCATCGCCGACCTCCAGGCCGGCCGTCGCCCGCCCGCCAACATTGAGCCGCTGATCCTCGTCCCACTCGACCTCCCTGGGGCAAAAGCCGGCAAGCTCCCGGACGCCCTCGTCCCGATGCAGGCCGTGATCCACAAAGAGCCGTTCGACGACCCGAAATGGCTCTTCGAGCCCAAGATTGACGGCGTCCGTGCGCTCGCCTGGATCGAGGATGGTCGCGTCACGCTTCGCTCCCGCCGCGAAAACGACATGACCGCCCAATACCCCAACCTGGTCGCGTCACTCGCCCACCAGCCCGCACACACACTGCTCCTCGACGGCGAGGTCGCCGCCATGGACGACAACGGCGTCCCCTCCTTCGAGCGTCTCCAGCAGCGCCTCAACCTCCAAAACCCCGTCGAGGTCGCACAGGCCGACCGCGATACCCCCGTCGTGTTTTATGTCTTTGACATCCTCCACATCGACGGCGTCGATCTCCGCCGTGTCCCCCTCGAGGAGCGCAGGCGCATCCTCCGCCGGATGCTCCTCCCCACCCCCTTCGTCCAGTTCGTCGATCACTTCGAGGTGGATGGCCTCACCGCCTACGACGCCGCCATGTCGCTCGGTCTCGAGGGCCTCGTGGCCAAGCGGCGCGACAGCCCTTATGACGCCGGCAAGCGCTCGCAGCGCTGGCGGAAGGTGAAGGCGCGCGCCACCGCCGACTTCGTCGTCGGCGGCTATACCCGAGGTGAGAACTCACGTGCCTCAACCTTCGGCGCGCTCTCCCTCGGCTACTACGACGACGACGGCAACCTCCAGCCCGTCGGCGGCGTTGGCTCCGGCTTCACGGAATCGCTGCTGAAGGATGTCCTTGCGCGCCTCAAGCCGCTGGTCATCGAGGAAATGCCGTTCGCCACCGCGCCGGAGCGCGCGGACGTCACCACCTGGGTGCGCCCGGAACTCGTCGCCGAAGTGGAGTTCTCCCAGATCACCTCGGAGACCAACCTCCGTGCCCCGGTCTTCCTCCGCCTCCGCGACGACAAGGCGCCGCGCGACGTCCACCTCGATCAGTCCCCGCCCACCACCGCGGTCCGCACCCCGGCCGAGGTGCTCGCCGGCGCCGGCGCCCCCGCGGGCGATCTCGCGCAGCAGATCGCCTCCGTGGAACAGCAGCTCGATCGTCCGAGAAAGGACATGACCCTCGAGGTCGGCGAGCACTCCCTGACGGTCAGCAACCTCGACAAGGTGATGTGGCCCGAGACGCCCGACCAGCGCGCGCTCACCAAGCGCGATCTGCTCGCCTATTACGCCAGGATGGCGCCGGTGCTCCTGAACCAGCTCCGCGACCGTCCGCTCACGATGACCCGTTACCCCAACGGCATCGACCGCCCGATGTTCTACCAGAAGCACATCGAGGCTCGGCCCGACTTCGTCCCCACCGTCCCCGTCTTCTCAGAGAACGCCGGCGAAATCGACCAGGACTACGTCGTCGTCAACAACCTTCCCACCCTGCTCTGGCTCGGCCAGCTCGCCGATCTCGCGCTCCACACCAGCCTCGCGAGAGCGAATCCGGATCCCGACGGCCACCACCTCGGTAGCGACTTCACCGGCTCCCGGGAGCGCATTCTCGACTCGGTCCTCAACTACCCCGACTTCATCCTCTTCGACCTCGATCCGTACATCTACGCCGGCTACGAAGGCAAAGGCGAAGAGCCCGAACTCAACCGCCGCGCCTTCAAGACCACCGTCGAGGTCGCGCTCTGGCTCAAGGAGCTGCTGGACGGCGCCGGCCTCTCCAGCTTCGTGAAGACCTCCGGCGCCACCGGCCTGCACATCTACGTCCCCGTACTCCGCCAGTACGACTACGAGACCATCCGCGGCGTCGCCTCCACGATCGGCGGCTTCATCCTCGCCGGTCACCCGCAAGAAGTGACAATGGAATGGGCCTCGGAGAAGCGCCGCGGCAAGGTCTTCTTCGACGCGAACCAGAACGCCCGCATCAAGAACCTCGCCTGCGCCTACTCCCCGCGCGCCAAGCCCGGTGGTCCCGTCTCCATGCCGCTGCGCTGGACCGAGTTGGACAAGGTCTACCCCACCCAGTTCCACCTCCTCAACGCGCACGAACGCGTCGAACAGCACGGCGACCTCTGGGCGCACGTCCTCGACGCCAAGCACGACCTCGAAACCCTGCTGGGAGCAGTCGGGGGCTAGCGACGACTAGCGGTCCGGTTTGTGCATCACGTAGTAGGCGACCAGCCCGACAACCGACAGCTCCACAGCAAATATCGCGAGGACCATCAACGCACGCTTGCGAGTGAATGCCGCCCTCGTGCCGGACTCCTTGAGGTACTCCGACATCGCGTCCGTCCGGGAGTGCCAATGCCCTTCAGGCGACCCGTCCTCGCCGCGCAGCGCCATCCACGCCCGCCAGACCCCTTACATCACGATCGCGACACCGAACGCGAGGATCTCCATACCCTCAGTATCGCCACCCTGACCGCAATCTTTCCTCGGCTCCTCGGTCCCCCAACACCCGCCCCCGCCCTCGCTCCCTCACCCGTTTCACCCCAGCCGCGCCACATCCGAGGGCAAACCCCGATGCCCATCGGTAGGGCCGCTCCGTACGCTCCCTGTGTCGAACCCCAACGCAGCCCATCGCGGCTACCGAGGGGTTCCCACCTAGGAGACCGCCCCCGCCCCGGGGGGCCCGAGGGACACACGTGAACGGTCTGCAGCTCCCTAGCTGGATGGTCCCCGCCGCCGGCGTCGCCGCCGCCGTCTGGGCGATCGCCATGTGGTGGATGGTCGCGACGCTCCCCTCCACCGGCGCCTCCGATGCCGACCTCCAGCTCATCGTCGCCCGCGCCGAGATCGACAGTCTCGAGGTCGACGTCGACGAGCTGTCCCAGCAGGTCTCCGCCCTGCACCAGGAACGTGCCGACCTCTCCCTCCGCCTCGACGCCCTCGAGGGCGCGCCATCCACGCTCGCCGCCCAGACCACCCAACCGATCACCCCCGTCGCCGGCGCACCCGATGCCGCCGCAACCGACGACGCGGACGACGACACGGACAAGCCCGACCCCGCGCCCTCGGCGACCCCGAGCGCGAGTCCGTCAGCCACCGCAACGCCAGCGCCGAAGCCCACCGTCGTCGCCACCGCGACCCCGCCTCCCGCGGTCCAGTACTTCACCGATGGGCGTGACCGCTACAACTGCCGCGACTTCAAGTCCTGGGAAGAGGCACAGGCCGCTTACGAGGCAAACCTCCCGGGCGACCCAAACAAGATCGACATCGACCGCAACGGCATCGCCTGTGAGGCGCTCCGCAAGTAGCGTCCGGTTCACCTGGAATCCGCGCATGACGTCAGTCTCTCGTGCGAAACGCGACGGTGCTGCGCTCGACGCCTTTACCCGGGCTACGGAACTCCCGCTACTCCTGCTTGCTCTGGCGATGGTGCCGCTCATCGCGGTTCCGCTCGCCTTCGATCTCGCGCCGAGCGTGGACCGAGCGATCGTCGCCGCGGACTGGATGATCTGGGCCGTCTTCGGCCTTGAGCTCGGTGTCAGGACCTACCTGGCCCCGGCCCGCCTCCCATACCTGATCCGTCACTGGTACGACGTCGTCATCGTGTTGGTGCCGTTCCTCCGGCCCTTCCGCGTGATTCGCTCCGCCCGAGCCCTCCGGCTGCTCCGCGCGGGCCGCCTCATCGCGTTCTTCGGTCGAATCCGGGGAACGGCCTCCGTCGTCCTCACCCGGCATCGCCTCGACTACGCCCTCGCCAGCGCGATCGCTGCGGTCTTCGTCGCCGCTGCATTGGTCGCCCGCCTTGAGCAGGATGCCGAGGGCTCAATCGATGGCTTCGGCTCAGCCCTCTGGTGGGCGCTTGTGACCGTCACAACCGTGGGCTACGGCGACTACGCGCCGTCCACCCCCGCAGGACGCGGCGTTGCTGTCGTCCTGATGCTGCTCGGCATTGGGCTGTTCGGGCTCATCGCGGCCAACATCGCGGCGTTCTTCGTGACGGAGCACGAGGACGATCAGACAGCCTTGCTGATCGAGGAGATCAGAGGCCTGCGCCTACAGGTGGAAGAGCTGCAACAAACCGTCCGACCGGCGCAAGCATCCACCCCCGACCCGGGTCCCTAGCCGGCGCCCTGCTCCGCGAGGTGCGCTCGCAGTCCGTTGACCACCGCCAGCGCCTGCGCCACCGGCTCCACGTCGTGTACGCGCACCACCTGGACCCCCTCGTATGCAGCGAGCGTGTTGAACGCGATCGTCGCCTCGAGGAGTCCCGGCACATCCTGCCGCTTCGCGTGGCCAAGCAACTCCGCGAGGAACCCCTTCCGCGACGCCGAGATCAGCACCGGGCGCCCCGTGGCCACGAGGCTACGCAGTCCGCCGAACAGCGCCAGGTTGTCCGCCAGCTGCTTGCCAAACTCGAAGCCCGGATCGAGCCACACCTGCCCCGCGCCCGCCGCATCGAGGGCTGCGGCACGTTCGAGGAGAAACGCCTCCACCTCGCTGGTGATGTCGGCGTAGCTCTGGTCGGCCTCGTAGTGGTGCGCCGGTTGCCCGCGCATGTGCATCACCGCGCACGCGATCCCCAGCTCCCCGGCAACCGCGACCATCTCCGGCTTGGTGAAGCCGCTCACGTCGTTCAGCAGGTGCACGCCCGCGGCGGCCGCCGCCCGCGCCACCTCCGGATTCCAGGTATCGACCGACGTCGCGATGCCCTCGGCGGCGACCGCCTCGATTGCCGGGCACACCCGATCGATCTCCTCCTGCGCCGTCAGCTCCCGCGATCCCGTCGCCGTCGACACGGCGCCGATATCGACGATCTCCGCGCCCTGCCGGCGCAGCTCCACCGCGCGGTCGAGCGCGCTCGAGGCCGGCACGATCGACTGTCCGATCGGCGAGTCGTCGGAAACGTTGAGGATGCCCATCACGGCTGTGCGGTTCGTGCAGTCGATCGTGTGTTCGCCGAGCAGCAACTCCATCAGGCACCAGCCTCGTTGAACAACTCCGACAGCGCCGAAGCCGTTTCGGGAGAATGCCCCAGTTCGAGCCGCAGCAATTCCGCGCCGAGCCGGCGGTAGAGCCCGTGCAGCGCCGGGTCGCCGGCGAGGCTCTGCAGGTGTCGCCGCACCGTCTCCACGTCGCCGCGGGCCACCGGGCCAGTCAGCGCCTCCGGCAGTGTGCGTCCCGCGATCGCCGCTGCCGTCGCCTGCAGCAGCGGGCTCAGCGCCGCACGCGCGTCCGCCTCCGCGAGGCCCGCCAGCGCCCAGGCGCGTGTTGCCGCCCCCATTGCGGCCACTACGTCGTTGCTCACGAAGACCGCCGCCGCGTGGTACGCCGCGCGGTCCACGCCCTCCAGCCGGAAACTGTGCCCACCGAGGTCGTCCACGATCGCCTCCAGCAGCGCGTCGAGCGGAGCGGCCGCCTCGACGCCGCAGGCGATGCCGTTGAACCGCGCACGCGCGCGCGCCGGCTCCTCGCCGCCCGGGAACGTCTGCAGTGGATGGAGGCACCCGGCTACCGCGCCAGCCGCCGTTGCCATTGCCAGCACCTCAAGGCCGCGCCCACCGCTCAGGTGCACCACCGCTTGACCCGAGCGCCAGGCGAGGCCGGACGACAGTCCCTCGATCGCGTCGTCGGGCACCGCGAGGAACACGAGGTCGTTCGTCGCCACCAGCTCCTCGATCGTCGTCGCCCGCACAAACGGTAGGTACTTCGCCAACGCCTCTGCGCGCTCCAGCGTCCGGCTCGCGACGCCATCCAGCGGACGCCCGCACTTCAGCAACGCGTCGGCCAGCGCGCCCGCCACCCGGCCAGCTCCGATGATCCCGATCGACGACGACCGATCGATGGCCATGATTCCTCGTTTCCCGCGACCCGGATCGTGGACGAACTTCCGCGTCCCGTCACGCCATCCTCGCGCGATCCGCCTCGCTGCCCTTTGCTCACGCCGTGGGTGACACCTAGAGTCCGATCGGTTGGAGGACCATGACCAGCATCACCGAGCCCGCGCTCGCGATCGACGGCGGCACGCCGGTGCGCACGACGCCCTTCCCGGAGCGTCCATTGCCACCGCCTGCCACCGACCCCAATCCGGTCGCGGCGCTCGAGGCGGAACTCGCCCTCTATATCGGCGACGCAGCCGAGGCCGTCGCCTGCCGCGACGGAGCTACCGCCTTCGCACTCGCGCTGCGCGCGCTCGGCATCTCCGAGGGCGAAGCGATCGTCCCCGCGCTTGCCTTTTCCTTAGCGGTCGCAGCCCGCGCCGCCGGCCTCACCGTTGTACCCGCCGAGGTCGAGGCCGAATCGCTGGCCGTTGGCCCGCGCGGCCTCGCCCGCGCGCTCGGTGATCGCACCCGCGTCGCCTTCGCCGACCACCCCTTCGGCCATCCGTACTCGGCCTCGGAACTCCTGCGCATCATCGAGCCGCGCCGCATCCCGTTGATCGAAGACGCCTCGGCCGCGCTTGGTGGTGCTTACCGGCTCCGCTCCGTCGGGCTCCTCGGAACCGTCGCCGTCTTCGCCTTCGGCCCGCGGCACCTGCTCTCCGGCGGCGGCGCCGCCCTCGTCACGACCGACCCGGCACTCGCGGCACGTCTCCGCGACGCTCGCGATCGCGACGGCGCGACAATCGAGGACACCGCCGCTCGCCTCGCCCTCGCCGAACTGCGCGGGGCTGACGAGGAACTCGAAATCCGTCGCCAGCTCGCCTGGGAGTTGACCTTCGATCTCCGCGGCATGAAGGCGCTCGGAGCGATGGCCCACTCGCGTTGGGTCGTTCATGGCTACGACTGCTACGTCGTCCGCATCCGCAGCCTGCTCTGGAAGCGTCCACTCGACGAGACCGTGGCCGCGCTCAATGCCGAGGGCATCCCGTGTTCGATCGCCCTCCCGCCCTCGCTCCACCTCGACCCGGCTGTACGCCTGGCGCTCGGCGAGGATGATGAACGTCTCGCCGACGACGGTTTTCCCGCTGCCCGCAGACTGCCGGACGAACTCATCGTCCTGCCCCTCCACGGCGGCATGACCGATCTGGAGATCGCCGATATCACCGCAGCCTTCACCAAGCTCGCCGCGGCAAGCACCTGACGCCCCGCCCGAACCGCACGGAGAATCCGATGGTCCAATCCCCGCAGCAACCCGATGACATCGCGGACGAGCCCACCGAGGGCAGTGAACCGGCGCCCGCGCTCGTCGCAATCGACTTCACCGCCACCACCCTGCGGCTCGTCCTCGCCACGCCCGATCGCGAGGTGATCTCGAGCGAACGCTACGAACTCCCCACGCTCATCGATGAAGAAGCGTGGTCCTGGGAGATCGGCGGACGTGTCTCCACGCTCTTCGTTCGCGATGAGTCCCTCTTCGCACTCGGCATCGGGATCTCCTGCCCCGGCTCGGTCCACCCGGTCCGCGGCGTCCTTACCGAGAGCCGCGGCCAGGAGGGCTGGGACGAACTGCATGTCGTCGATGCGCTTCGCCGCCACATCGATGCACCCGCCGTCGCCCTCGATCGCGCCCACGCCGCCCTCCGTGGCGAAATGACCGTCGGCGCGGCGATCGATGTCAACGACGCCGTCTACGTCTCCTTCCGCGATCCGACCCCCGCGGCGGCCATCCTCGCCGCCGGCACCATCGTCCGAGGCGCGCACCACCGCCCCGGCTTCCTCGATGCCGACAACCCGATCGAGACCATCGCAGCGACCGCTGCGCTCCTCGACACCGCCCTCGTGATCGTCGATGCCGCCGAGGAGGACATCGAAACCGTCGTCACCACGCTCCGTGACGCGCTCGCGGAAGCAGGCGCCGACGCCGAGATTGTCGTCTCCGAACTTGGCCACAGCGCACCGCTGTTCGGAGCCCTCGAGGCCGCCTCAATCGTTGCGTACGAAGGCGAGCGCGCGGAATGACCAGCGGAACGCCACCCGCCGGACCGCCACACCTCGTGCTCGCCCTCGATCGGCGCGAGACCGGCACGCTGCTCGGCGTGCTCGCCTGGGTCATGGGTGGCCTCGAAATGATGCGCGATCGCGCCGAGGCCGTTGGCGAGCCCACGCTCGCCGAACTCCACGGAACGATCGTCCCGCGCCTCGAATCCATGCTCGCCACGATGAACTCGTCGCGCCAGCACAGCTTTCTGCTCACGCCCGGCCAGCTCGAACCAGAGGTCGAGGCCGCCTACGCCGAGGTCCGGGAAGCCTTCGAGGCCTGGGTCGAACTCACCGCGTACGACACCGCGGCCGCGGCGATCGAGGCGAATGCGGGCGACGACGACGGCACACCCGCCACCGAGGTGGAGCACACGAACGGCGACACCTAGCCCGGACCGCGCAGCGGCCCCTAATACCCTCGGTACTTCGTCGCCAGCGGCAATCGTCGGTCCCGCCCGAACGCACGCGTGGAAATGCGCACACCTGGCGCTGCCTGGCGCCGCTTGTACTCGTTGCGGTTGATCAGGTCGATCACCCGCCGCACTGTCGCCTCGTCGAACCCGCGAGCCACGATCGATTCCAGCGGCAGATCATCCTCGACGTACGCCTCCACGATCGGATCGAGGATCGCGTAGTCCGGCAGTGAGTCGCTATCGAGCTGATTCGGGCGCAGCTCCGCCGACGGTGGCTTCTCAATCGAGTTGACGGGGATCACTTCGCTCACCGTGTTTCGGTAGCGGGACAGTTCCCAGACCATCGTCTTCGAAACGTCCTTGATCACCGCGAAGCCGCCGGCCATGTCGCCGTACAGCGTCGCGTATCCGCACGCGTATTCGGACTTGTTCCCGGTCGTCAGCACCAGCGACCCGTTGTGCTTGTTCGACATCGCCATCGCCAGCATCCCGCGGATCCGCGACTGCAGGTTCTCCTCCGCGGTCCCCGGCTCGAGGCCCGCGAACTCTCGTGACAACGTGTCCAGCGCCGCGTCGTGGATCGGCTCGATCGGCAGCGACGCCAGCCGAATCCCCAGCCGCTCCGCCAGATCCACCGCGTCCGCGATCGACCCTTCCGAGGAGTACCGCGATGGCATCGAGATGCCCGTGACGTTCTCCGCGCCCAGCGCATCGGTCGCGATCGCCGCCACGATCGCCGAGTCGATCCCCCCGGACAGCGCGACGAACACGCTCTTGAACCCGCTCTTCCGCACGTAGTCGCGCGTACCCAGCACCAGCCCGTCGTAGATCTCCGCCACCATCTCCGGCGGCTCCGTCGGTCGTGGCGGCAGCGCGGTCCGCTGCCCGTGGTAGGCGGGCGTTACCGCGATCGGATCGATGTGATGCTCCGGGAATCGCTCACGCCGGAGTCGCGATTCGTGGAGTTGTCGCTGCACGATTTCGTGCACCGGGATGTCCGCGATCAGCAGGTCCTCCGTCATCGAGGAGCCGCGCGCGAGCGTCACGCCCTCAGCGTCCACCACCATCGAGTTGCCATCGAACAGCAACTCGTCCTGGCCGCCTACCTGGTTCACGTAGACCACGGCTACGGTGTTGTCAGCGGCGCGCGTCGCGATCATCCGCTCGCGGTACCGCGACTTGCCTGCGTGAAACGGCGACGCGTTCAGGTTCACGATCACCTGCGCCCCCGCCAACGCCTGATCGCGCGCCGGGCCGCCCGGGAACCACATGTCCTCGCAGACCGTCACGCCGACCGGCACGCCGCCGATCTCGAACAGGTGCACCTCGTGCCCTGGGTGAAAATAGCGCTCCTCATCGAACACGCCGTAGTTCGGCAACATCTGCTTGTGATAGATGCCGACGATCTCACCGTCGTAGAGCACGGCCGCGGAGTTGTAGAGGTGACCGTCGAAGTCCAGGCAGCCAACGATCAGCGGCGGCAACCCGCGCGCTTCGGCGGCCAACACGCGCAGTCGGCGCTCTGCTTCCTCGATGAACGCACCGCGGATCAGCAGGTCCTCCGGCGGATACCCAATCAGCGCAAGCTCCGGGAAGACGACCAGATCAACCTCGGACTCGGCCGCTCGCCGTGCCGCATCCAGGATCAGGTCGTGATTCCCGTCGAAGTCCCCAACGGTCGTATTGAGCTGGGCGAGGGCAACCCGGAGATGGTGCACGGCGAGTCCGTTCGGTGCTGTTTGTGTACTCGATACACAAAGCCTCGATCCGCCCCAGCCTAGGCCGCGCGCCGCAGGTGGTCAATCGGGTTCCCCTGACGCTCCCTAGACCGCGGAGCTGGCACCTCGCGACGACCACAGCGCACCACAGCCGCTCCATCTCCATTCCTGCCTATACTCTCACCATGGGACGCTGGAACGCCGGTGACACGCTCGTCCTTCGCTACATCGACGGCGACGGCACCGTCGCCCAGGCGATCCCGACGCGCGTCATCGAGGACTCTGACCGCGTCCTCGCCATCCACCTCGCGGACGGCACCCTGACTAAGTCCGTGCCCGACGTCGCTCCCGAGGATCGTGTCGCCGCCCTCGATACCCTGCCGGCCGCAGCCGATCGCCCGAAGCTCGACCGCCCCTGGACCAACGACACCATCCGCCTCCACTTCCGCGACGAGCCGTTCTCCGTCTGGCTCCTCTTCGGCCCCGACTGGAAGTTCAACTGGTGGTACGGGAACCTTGAGGCCCCCTACGTCGACACCCCGATCGGCATCGACACGCGCGATCACGCCCTCGACGTCGCCGCGCGTCCGGACGGCCGCTGGTGGTGGAAGGACGAGGAGGAGTTCGCGCGCCGCCTGGAACTCGGCATCGACTCGCCAGCGCACCACGCGCGCGTCCGCGCCGCCGGCAACGAGGTCATTCGACGCCTCGAGGGGCGCGCCTACCCATTCCGCGCCGATTGGGAGCACTGGCGCCCGCAACACACGGACCCGCCGCCGGTGCTCCCCGCGGACTGGGACCGCGACTTCGGTACGCACGACTTGCTCCCGCGCACCAGCGACTGACACGCACCCACGGCGCCAACCGGAGTCACCCCTCGAGGGCGACACGCCTTCGGCGGGACGGGAGCAGACGCGGAAACGGGCCGCATCGCGGCCCGCCTTCGTCCTCACATCTGGGAAATCGTGACTAGAGCTGGTCGGGCGCTCCCAGGAATAGCTGGTGCGCGGCGCCATGGCCCTCAAGCGGTGGCAGTTCACCCCCGCCGAGTGCATCGGACGGGTCGTTCCAGAACACGGCGAGCAACGAAATCAAAATCGCCGACGCCAGCACCAAACCAAACAGGAACATCTGTGTGAACAATCGGGACTCGAACCGCAGGTGCATGAACAGCGCGACGACGACGGCGAACTTCACCCCCGAGAGAATGATCAAGATCGGCACGAACACCGCCGTTGCGAGGCCCGCGTAGGACACGGCTAACTCGACCGCGGTAATGATGCCCAGACCGATCGTGATCTGGATGTACTGCTTCGGACCCAGCGGTGACCCGTGGGACTCTTCTGCGGCGTGTGCGTTACTCGCCATTGAGCGGCCTCCCTACGGAATCAAGTAGATGACCGTGAAGATCACGATCCACACGATGTCGACGAAGTGCCAGTACAACCCGGCAATCTCCAGGTGCGTGCCGACGTCCTTGCCTAGCCCGTTCCGCCGCATCGAGCCGAACAACATCGAGGACAGGTACAGGACCCCAACACCGACGTGCGTCCCGTGGAAGCCCGTCAGGACGAAGAACGACGCTCCGAACTGGTTCGTCGAAAGATTCAGCCCCTCTTGGCCGAACGTTCGGAACTCGTACACCTGGAAACCCAGGAAAACGAGGCCGAGGAGAATCGTCGCCAACAGCGACAGCTTCATCATCTTCGGGAGCGCGTGCTGCGCTCCGTGCACCGCAAGCACCATCGTGAATGAGCTAATGAGCAGCACGAAAGTGCTGGTCGAGGTCAGTGGAATGTCGAAGAGATCGTCGGGTAGCGGCCGCACCAGCGACTCGCCTTTGAAGATCAGGTATGTCGAAATCAGCGACCCGAAGAACAGACACTCCGAGGCCAGGAAGATCCACATGAGCAGCAGGCGGTTATCAACACCCGCGGATGCGTGATGCTCACCGTGTGCCGCTTCGCTAGCTGCCATGTCCGCTCCCTGCGCGCCGCGCCGAAACGCTCCGCGGTTCGCCCGCTTCTAAAGGATTAGTCCGTGGGCTCCAGCGCCCAACCCCACACCGAATACACGATGATCGCGACGCCCAGCGCCGTCACCGCCAGGTGCGACAGCACCCCAACCCCGAGCAGCAGCATGCCGCCGCCGATCAACAACGGGAAGTACGACGGCGGTGGCAGGTGAATGTGTAGCTCCGCGGGCCGTTCCGGCTTCGCGATCGCGTGGTCGCGGTCGTACCACAGCGGGTCGCGGTCGCGGACCACCGGAATCACGTCGAAGTCGTGCTCCGGCGGCGGCGAGCTAGTCGCCCACTCCAGCGTCGCGGCGTCCCACGGGTTGTCCCCGGCCGTCGGCTCCTTCCGCATCGTCTGGAAGAAGTTCACCAGGAACACCAGGACTCCGAGGGCAATGGTGTAAGACCCAATCGTCGCCACCAGGTTCCACGTGTCCCAGCCCAGGTCGGAGTCGTACGTGTAGATCCGGCGCGGCATTCCGGCGAGACCCAGGAAGTGCATGGGGAAGAAGGTGATGTTCATCCCGGCGAACAGCAGCCAGAAGCTGAGCTTGCCCTGCGTCTCGTCCAGGAACCGCCCGGTCATCTTCGGGAACCAGTAGTAGATGCCTGCGAAGATCCCGACGATCGCCCCGCCGAAGAGCACGTAATGGATGTGCGCAACGATGAAGTAGGAGTCCTGCTGCTGGCTGTCCACCGGCGGGCTCGCGTGCATCACGCCGGACAGGCCACCGATGGTAAACAGCGCGATAAACGCCACCGCAAAGTACATCGCGGTATTGAAATGCAGATTGCCGCCGTACAGCGTGCCCAGCCAGTTGAAGATCTTGATCCCGGTTGGCACCGCGATCGCCATCGTGCTCGCTGAGAAGACCACCTGCGGCACCGTGTCCAGCCCAGTGGTGAACATGTGGTGGCTCCACACCGCGAAGCCCAGCACCGCGATCGCGACGCCAGCGAACACGACCGCCGAGTACCCGAACAGCGGCTTCCGCGCGAAGACCGGGAGCACCTCGGACACAATGCCCATCGATGGCAGGATCAGGACGTAGACCTCAGGGTGAGCGAACACCCAAAACAGGTGCTGCCAGAGGATCGGGTCGCCGCCCTCGCTCGCGGTGAAGAAGTTCGTGGTGAAGTTGCGGTCGAAGAGGAGCTGAATCAACGCAACGGTGATCACCGGCAGCGACAGAATCAGCAGGAAGTTGACGACCAACATCATCCAGATGAATACCGGGAGCCGCATCATGCTCAGTCCCGGCGCACGCATGTTGATGACCGTGACCGCGAAGTTCAGCGACGCCATCAATGACGACGTCCCGAGGATCAACAGTCCAACGACGTAAAAGTCGAGGCCAGTGCCCGGCGAGAACTCTTCCGAGGACAGCGGCGCGTAAGCGAACCAGCCGCCATCCGGCGCCCCACCGAAGATGAAGCTGCTGGTCAGCAGCAACGCGCCCCCGAGGAACGTCCAGTACGACAGTGCATTCAGGCGTGGGAACGCCACGTCGCGCGCGCCGATCATCAGCGGCAGGAAGTAGTTAAAGAAGGCGGCACCCAACGGCATGATGGCCAGGAAAATCATCGTGAGCGCGTGCATCGTAAAGAGCTGGTTGAAGCGATCCGCGTCGACCACCGTGCCGTTCGGCACCGCGAGCTGGGTCCGAATCATCAGCGCTTCAAAGCCGCCGATCAGGAAGAACACAAATCCGCTGATGCCGTACATCGTGCCGATCTTCTTGTGATCGACCGTCGTCAGCCAGCTCCAGACGCTGGATTCCTCGTACGGTTGCGACAGGGTACCGGCGGCAGTCGCCATCTCGTTCCTCCGTTAGGGCCTTGCGGCCCGGGCCTCCGTTAGGACCTCGCGGCCCAAGCCTCCGTTAGGACCCGGTGGTCCAGATTCCTGCGCTGGGGTGGTACCCCGATCCCTAGTCGAGCCCCTGCAGGTAGGCCACCAACTGGTCGATCTGCTCGGTACTGAGGTTCAGATTCGGCATCTTCGAACCCGGCTTCTCGGCCAACGGGTCCGCCAACCACGCCCGCAGATCCGCCTCGCTGTTTTCGAGGATTCCCGAGGCGATCGTCGTTCGTGACCCGACGTGCGTCAGGTCCGGTCCGATCGTCCCGGCGGCTGTCGTGCCGCGAATCGTGTGACAGGCCGCGCACGTGCTCGTGGCGATCTTCTCCCCGGCGACGGCCAGGTCGCCCTCCGCCGGTGCGGCGTCAGCGGACTGCGATGCAGCCCACGCGTCGAATTCAGCCTGTGTTTGCACAAAGACGCGGAAACGCATGTTTGCGTGCGAAGTACCGCAGAACTCGGCGCACTGACCCAGGTATTCGCCCGTGGTGTTCGGCGTGAACCACAGCTTGTTGTTGTGCCCGGGCACCATGTCCACCTTGCCGCTGAGCTGTGGCACCCAGAAAGAGTGGATCACGTCGACCGAGCGCAGTTCGACGTTGATTGGCGTGTTCACAGGGATATGCAGCTCGTTCGCCGTCGTGATCCCCAGATCCGGGTAGCTGAACTCGAACCACCACTGGTGGCCCGACGCAACAACCTCGAGCGACTCGTCCGGCGCGTCGCCGGTCGTATCGATGATGACCGAGAAGCTCGGGACGGCGATCGCAACCACGATGATCACCGGGATCAGCGTCCAGAAGACCTCAAGGCGTGGATTGCCGTGGAACTGCTGCGCCTCACGACCGGGGCGCTCGCGGAACACCACCGCGAAGGCGAGCGTCAGCGTCAGGATGCCGACCATCACGATGCCGGCGAGGATCGTGATCAGCGTGTACACGTCGTTCACCGCAACCGCGTTGTCGGACAGCGGTGACAGCGTCGTCTGTGGGTCCGAGGTGGTTGCGTCCCACCCGAGCCAGATCAGATACGAGACGACAAGCACTGATACGAGCGAAATGATGGTGAGTGAGATGGCGCGCGCTGAAGGACGCAAGCACTTGCCTCCGCGATCCGGGCGCGATGCCATCTTGGCGAGACCAATCCCACGCTGGGTTTGGTCCGTGCGGCGCAGCCCGGCGCTCGCCGCCTGCTAGTGAGTAGCATTGCCCCCCGATGCGGTCAAGCATTCCGAGCCCCCACCACCTCCATACCGGATCCCACCCCACCCCCTCTATCCGACGCAATTCGCCCGTAAACACTCGTGTTTTCCGTCCCTCGGTGCAACCTCGCGAGCCCCTGAAGATCAGCTCAAACATGTGAACCATTCGTGCACCCGCCGCGATCGAAAAGCATTCGTGTTCGAGCACTCCTCGTACGCGTTGAACCCCACCCGACGCCGACGTAGCCTCGACCCCGTCATGAGCAGCGGGAAGTTCAGCCGCGTTCTCGTCGCGGCCGTGGGGACGGTCGCCGCTGCCTTGATCGTCGCGATGGGCGTCGCCATCGCCCGTGATGTCGGCGGCACCGACGTCGGCGCGACCGATTCCAGCCTCTCTTCCGGCATCGACTTCGATCTCCCCCGCTTCGATGGATCCCGTTTCATCCTCAGCGAGCACGCCACGGCCCCGGTCTTCATCTACTTCTGGGCGAGTTGGTGCGGTCCGTGCGAGGACGAAGCCCCGGTGATTCAGAAGCTCTGGCCTGAATACGAGGCCCTGGGCTACACCTTCGTCGGCGTCAATATCTGGGATGGCGAGGACGCCGCTCGCGAGTTCGTGAACCGACATGGCCTCACCTTCCCAGTCGTGATCGACGGGGACGGCACGGCCTACCTGGACTACGGTGTGATCTCAATCCCGGAGGCGTTCTTCCTCAAGCCCGGGCTGGTCGTCGATCGGAAGTACATCGGCGTGCTCACCGAAGCGCCGCTCCGTGAACGACTTGCGGCGATTGGGGAGTCATGAGGCGGCAACCGTGAGCACGGCGACCACCGGACCTGCAGCACCTCCGCCGCATCGCGGCGGAGGATTCCTCTCAAGTAACCGCAACCGGCTGCTGCTGCTGCTGCTCGTCTCCACCGTCGCCATCGGCGCACTGGCCTTCCGCGCCGCCTCCGGCGATCTCTCCTACTACGTCGAACCGGACGAGTTCCTCGCGCAAATCGCCGGTAACGAGGGCGATCGCTGGCGCGTCGGCGGCCGCGTCGTCGAGGGCACAATCGTCGAGGAAAACGGTCGCCCCGTCGCCTTCGATATCGCCGGCGATACCGGCGAACGCATCGCCGTCCGCTACGACGGCATCGTTCCCAACCTCTTCACCGCCAATGCGTTCGTCGTCATCGAAGGCAAGCTCCACGCCGATGGGCATTTCGAGGCCAGCAACCTCGTGATCAAGCACGAAAACGAATTCTTCTCCGATACCCCACCGCCAGATTCGCCAAGCTCCGGCCTGGTTCCCGCCTCGTAGCGAGGCCCGGCCGGCGGCTCGTGCCGCGCGGGAGGACATGCTGTGAACGTGATCGCCACGTTGGGAGCCTCCGCGCTCCTGACTGCACTGGCTAGCTCGCTGTTCGCGGCGGGAGCGGCTGTCTACGGTCACCGCGCCCGACGAGCCTGGCTCGTCCTCGCGTCGCGCCGCGCCATCCTCGTCACCGGCATGCTGATGAGCCTCGCCGTCGCCACCTTGGCCTACGCGCTGCTGGCGAATGACTTCTCGATCGCCCATGTCGCGTCCGTGTCCTCCTCGGACATGCAGCCCTGGATGAAATGGGCATCGCTCTACAGCGGGCAGCCAGGTTCGCTCCTCTTCTGGACCTGGACTATGTCGCTCTTCATGGCAGTCTTCGCCGCCACCACGCTGCGCCAGATCCCCTGGGGTGCGCCGCACGCGCTCGCGACCATGGGCTTCACGCTCGCCGCGTTTCTGGTCGCGCTCGTCTTCTTCGCCTCGCCGTTCCGCGTCAGCGCGATCACGCCCGCTGACGGCCAGGGCCTCAACCCGCTCCTCGTCGATCCCGGGATGCTGATTCACCCGCCTTTCCTACTCACCGGGCTGGTCAGCACCTCGATCCCGTTCGTGCTCGGCGCAGCGGCGTTGCTGTCCGGACGCCTGGATGCCGCCTGGCTCCGCCACGCCCGCGTCTGGGCGCTCGCATCGTTCCTCATCCTCAGCGTCGGCAACTTCCTCGGCGCGTGGTGGGCCTACACCGTGCTCGGCTGGGGCGGCTACTGGGGCTGGGATCCGGTCGAGAACTCCGCGATCCTCCCGCTCTTCCCAATGACCGCCTTCCTCCACGCCGCCATGGTCCAGGAGCGCCGCGGCATGCTGAAGGGCTGGAACCTCGCCCTCGTGCTCTCCGCCTTCGCCCTCGCCGTCTTCGGCACCTTCAACGTCCGCAGCGGCCTCGTCGCCTCCGTCCACTCGTTCGCGGAGTCCGAGGTCGGCCCGTATTTCCTCGTCCTCCTCGGCATCGTCGTCGCCGTATCGGTCGTGCTGCTCGCCTGGCGTATGCCGCTGCTGCGCGCGGAGCACGATTTCGATTCGTTCGCCTCCCGCGAGACCGGGCTGATCCTCAACACCTACGTCCTCGTCGCACTCGCGCTCGTCGTCCTTGGTGGCACGCTCTTCCCCGTCTTCTCCGAGCTTGTCGATGGCTCGCGGATCACCGTCGGCCCACCGTTCTTCGGCGACACCACCGGTCCGATCTGGATCGCGATGCTGCTCCTGATCGCCCTCGGAACCGTGCTCCCCTGGCGCCGTGCCGCGCCCGGCACGCTCTCGCGTCGCCTGCGCACACCCGCCGTCGTGCTCGTCGGCGCACCGATCGCGCTCGTCCTGGCTGGGATGCGCGATGCCTTCGCGATCGCGACGATCTCCGCTGCCGTAGTCGTGCTCTACGTCAGTGGGCGGGAGTACTACATCGGCGCGCGCGGTGCCCGCCGCGCCAGCGGTCGGAACTGGCTCGCCGCCTTCGGCTCCCTGTTCGAACGCGACCGCCGCCGCTACGGCGGCTATCTCGTGCACACCGGCGTCGCCGTCATCGCCATCGCCGTGATCGGCTCAACCGTCTTCCAGACCCAGGTGCGCGTCACCGTCGCGCCCGGCGACCAGTTCGAGGTCGGCGACTACCGCCTCAGCTACGGCGGCCTCCGCGTACGCGAGCCGGGGGTCAACGGCATTGACCAGGAAATCATCGCCCTCGTTGGTGTCGAGCGTGACGGCGAACTGGTCGCCCGGCTCGAGCCCGGCCAGCGGTTCTTCACCAATTTCGAGAATCAACCGGTCGCGATCGTCGCGATCGATGGCAGTCTGCTCCGCGATATCTACGTCTTCATCCAGGGCTGGGACGGCGAACAGAACGCCGAGATCCAGGCGTTCATCAATCCGCTCACCCAGTGGCTCTGGATCGGTGGCGCGATCTACACGCTCGGCGGCCTCCTTGCCTTCGCCCCGGCCCGACGCACTGCTCCGGTCCGCGCGGAGATCGAGGTCCCGACCGGGGCGCGGCAGGTATGACCGTCTCGCGGATCCGGCTCCCCTTCCGAGGCGTCCTGCTCGCCGTTGTTGCCGTAGCCGCGGTCACCTTCGCCGTCGCCACGCTCGCGGCCTCGTCGCCGGGAACGGCGCGCGCGCAGGAGCTGTCGCCCGACCTGGAGGCTCGTGCGCTCGGCATCGAACGCCAGCTCCTCTGCCCGCAGTGCACGAACAAGCGTCTGGACGTCTGCGAGATCGCGATCTGCATCGATATGCGTCACCAGATCCGCGAACAGCTCGTCGCCGGCCGCACCAACGACGAGATCATCTTCTTCTTCTCCAACCGCTACGGGCAGCGCGTCCTCGCCGAGATCCCTCGCGAGGGCTTCAACCTCGTTCTCTTCGGCTGGGTCGGCGGCTCATTGCTCCTCGTCGCCGGCGGCGGCGCCCTCTTCCTGCTGCAACTGCGGCGCAGTGGCCGCGCCACCCGCGCGCAACGGCTCGCCGCCGCGTCCGCCGCCCCCGATACCGCCGAGGACGAGGCGTGGCTCGAGTCCACGCTCCCGGACGCGCCGACTCGCGATCCCGCAGAAGGGTCGCGCTGATGGAGTGGCTGCTGCTGCTCCTCGTCGCCGCCGCCGCCGCGGCCTACGTCGGCTGGCCCCGCAACGAGGACGTCTTCATCGATGCCACCGCGGCCGATCGCCTTCGCATGCAGCGTGGCGCGCTCCTAGGCGAACTCGCGGAGCTCGATCAAGATCTCGCCCTCGGCCGCATCTCCGCCGAGGACCGCCGCACCGGTCGCCGTGCACTCGCCCCCGATCTCCGGGCCGTCACCGAGGCGCTGCAGTCGCTAAACGAGCCGCTCGACCTCCCAGCGCCCGCCCCAACCGCCGCCCAAACCCCCGCACCAACCGAGGCCGGATCCTGATCGCCCGTCGCACCCCGGCTCTGACTGCCCTCGCGTTGCTCCTCGCGATCACGCTTGCTGTCGGTGCGCCCGCGCTCGCCGCCGCTGGTGACGGTCCCACACGCGGTACCGTCAGCGGCGCTATCCGCCTGCTCACGCCCGACGCCTCGCTGGGCGAGGCCAACGTCGAGGTGCTCGCCTTCCCGCAGGGTGGCGAAGTCAGCGCCGTCGCCGAGACGGTCACCAGCACCGGTCGCTACGAACTCCAGCTCGATATCGAACTGAACACCAGCTACTTCGTCCTCGTCACCTACGAGGACATCCAGTACCTCAGCAACCCGCTCGTCCTCTCCCCCGACGCCCCGACCGTGTCCGCGGACTTCGAGGTCTACGCCACCACCGCGACCGCACCGGAACTCCGCATCGAAACGACCACCGTCACGCTGCTTGCGATCGACCGCGAACGCGCCGAACTCACGTTCATCCGTGAAGACGCCATCGCCCTCGATGAGCCGCTGATCTACGTCGGCGCCGAGGATGGCATCACGCTGCGCCTACCCGTGCCGGAGAACACCACCGACGCCGGTGGAATGGAAGCCGACGACGAGGACTACCGCTTCGACGGCGGCACGGTCGCCGTTGCTACACCGCTCCGCCCCGGCGTGACCTCCGTCGTGACCCGGTATACGGTCCGCTACGAAGCCGACAAGGATGAGTACCGCTTGCGCATCACCGCCCCCGTAAACACCGACCGGATGGCGATCCGCGTCCCCCAGCGCTTCCTCCGCGAGGTCCGCCCGGTTGGCGACGACGCCACACTCGGGGCCGACGAAGCGTTCGAGAGCGGGAGCGGGAGCGAACCGCTGACCGTGATCGAACGCACCAGCCCAGCTACCCCCGGGCAAGGCTTGATCGCTGACCTGCGCGGTCTCTCCGGCATCGAACGCAACTCGCACCCGCTCACCTCGGGCGCTGGCGCGGTCGTCGGAGCCCTGCTCGCGCTACTCGTCGTCTCCGGAGCCGCCGTCGGACTCCAGCGGATACGCGGGCGCACGGCATGACCTCGGCCGCCCCACTGGCACCGCCCGCCGTCGCCGCCACCGCACTCACCAAGCGCTACGGCGGCGTGGACGTGGTCAGCGACGCCACCTTCACGCTGGAGCCCGGATCCAAGATCGCGCTGCTCGGTCCCAACGGTGCCGGCAAGAGCACCCTGCTGGGGATCCTGTCGTCGCTCATCACGCCCAACAGCGGCGACGCGATCGTCGCCGGCTACCCGCTCCGCGCGAACCCGCCGGAGCTTCGCCGCAGCATCGGCGTGCTCGCTCACCTGCCCATGATCTACGAAGAGCTGTCGCCGCTGGAGAACCTCCAGTTCTTCGCTCGCCTCTACGGCATCCCGGACGCCGCGACCCGCATCGAGGAGTTGCTCCGCGCCGTCGGTCTCTGGCAACGTCGCCGCGAACCCGCGCAGGTATTCTCGCGCGGCTATCACCAGCGCCTCGCGATCGCGCGCGCCCTCATCCATCGCCCGTCCGTGATGCTGCTGGACGAGCCCGAGACCGGGCTCGATCCGTCCGGTGTCGAACTGCTGGACGAACTGGTCATGAGCGACCCCGCCGTCACCGTCCTCGCCGCCACGCACCTCGTGGAGCGCACCGCCCACTGGGCGACCGGCGTGCTCCGCCTCGACCGCGGTCGTGTCATCGAGGTACCCGCAACGCTCGCCCGGACCGCCGAACCAACGGCCGACGCGACGCTCGAGGCAGCCGGAGCGCGACCATGAACCCGACGCTGGTAGTGCTCCGCAAGGACCTGCAGCTCGCCTGGCGCGATCGCAGCGGCTGGCTCTCCGCCTTCGCCTTCGCCGCGATCAGCGTGCTGGTTTACTCATTCGCCTTCGATCTCGCCACGGCGGACATTCGTCCCCTGCTCCCGGGGGTCCTCTGGACCACCTTCCTCTTTGTCGGGATCTTCGCCAGCAGCCAGTCCTTCCAACGCGAATCGGACGCCGGGACGTTCGACGCGATGCTCGTCGCGCCGGTTTCCCCCGCCGCGATCTACCTCGGCAAGGTGCTCACCAACCTCGTCGCGTTGCTCGTGATCGAATTGGCCCTGCTGGTCGTCGGCACTATGCTGTTCGACACCGCCCTTCTCACCGGCGAACTCATCCTGGTGGTCGCCATCGGAACTACTGGCTACGTCTCGCTCACCACGCTCCTGTCCACGCTGGGCAGTCGAGCACGCGCACGCGCCGTCCTGTTGCCGGTGCTGGCGTTGCCGTTGCTGGTCCCGCTGTTGATCGCCGGTGTCCGCGCAACGGGCGCCGCCCTCGGTGAACCCGCCGGATCCGCCCCCTGGCTGCTGCTCCTCACGATGTTCGCGTTGTGGAGCACCCTCGGCGGCCTGCTCCTCTTCCCGCTCGCGGTGGAACGATGAGCACCGTCGTCGGTTCCAGCTCGGATCGCGGGCCGTCGCTCCCCACCACCCTGCTCCGCGGTCTGCTCGCCGCGTTCCGCTGGGCCACGCTGCCCGCCTACCGCGCCCGCTGGACGCTGCTCCCCGCGCTCTCCGGCGTCACGATGATGGCGATGCTCGTCGGAGCGACCCTCGCCGCACCGCGCGAGATCATCGAGGGCGAGGTCCAACGCCTGATGTACCTCCACGTGCCATCCGCCAGCGTTGGCACCTACATGTCGTTCCTGATCACCGCCATCGCCTCGGTCGCCTTCCTGACCACGCGCGACATCCGCTGGGACGCCGTCGCCCGCGGGGCCGCCACCGTCGGCGTGCTTTTCACCGTGCTGACGCTCGCCACCGGCGCGATCTGGGGGAAGCCCACCTGGGGCGTCTACTGGACCTGGGACGCGCGGCTCACCTCCACGTTGGTGCTCCTGCTCATCTATACCGCCTACCTCCTCGCACGATCGGTCGGTGGACCGAACGACGAGCAGGCCGCCCGCTATTCCGCCATCTTCGCCGTCATCGGGTTCATCGATATCCCGATCATCCACTTCTCCGTCGACTGGTGGCGCACGCTCCACCCCCAGCGCATCGTTTTCGATTCGCGGCCCTCGATGCCCGGCGAGATGCTCTTCGTGCTGTTCCTCGGCTTCATCGCGATCACCTTCCTGATGCTCTGGCTCGTCGCGTTGCGCAGTGAGGCGGAGCAACTTGGCCAGCGCACCGACCGGATGCGCGCTCGCCTCGATCACGGGACGGCTGGCTGATGGAAGACAACCTGGAGTTCCTCTTCGCCGGCTTCGCCGTCTTCTGGGCCGGCCTCTTCGTCTACCTCCTGCTCCTCCAGATGCGCCTGCGCAGCCTCCAGAGCGAGGTCGAAACCCTTGAGGAGCGCCTCGCGGAGTACGAAGGCGTCGCGCCGACGCCGCAACCGGCGACGCCAGAGCCACCGGCGTCCGCAACGGCGGCGCCAACCTCGGAGTCATAGTCCGAAGCTTCCGGCGCGCGATGACCAATGAACAAGCACGGAATGGGCGGTCGTCGTAGCATGCCGAGAATTCAGCGGCACCCCCGCCAGGGAACCTCGGGACCGGCGATGACCAGCGTGAGCGACGTGCATCCGGCAGCCAGGAACCGCGGCATCGGCGCGGTGGCCCGTGACTACTTCGTCCTGATCAAGCCCTCGATCATCCTGCTGCTGCTGATCACCACCGTCCCCGCAATGGTCCTGGCGACCGAGGACTGGCCGGACGGCTGGTTGGTCCTCGCGACGTTGATCGGCGGCGTCCTCGCTGCTGGCGGCGCCGGCGCCGTCAACATGTACATCGACCGCGACATCGACGACATCATGGTGCGTACGCGCTCCCGCCCCATCCCGTCCGGTCGCATCCCCGCCCACCACGCCGCAATCATCGGCTGGACGATGGGCATCGCCTCCGGCTTCTGGCTCACCCTCACCGTCAACGCGCTCGCCGCCGTCCTCGGGGTCGGCGCGTTCCTCTTCTACGTCGTCGTCTACAGCATGTGGCTCAAGCGGACGACCGTGCACAACACGGTGCTCGGCGGCGTCGCCGGCGCCGCGCCGCCGTTGATCGGCTGGGTCGCCGTCACCGGTTCCATCGAATGGACCGGCGTGCTCCTCTTCCTCGTCGTCTTCGCGTGGCAGCCTCCGCACTTCTGGGCGCTCGCGCTGCTGCTGGCGGATGACTACCGCGACGCCAAGATCCCAATGCTCCCAGCCGTGCGTGGCGAGACCGAGACGAAGCAACAGACACTCGTCTGGGCCATCCTCACCGTCGCCGTCACGATCGCCCTTGGCATCACCGCGCGCCTCGGGGGGTTGTACTTTGCCGTGGCACTCGTCGGCGGCATCGGCTTCGTCATGGTCGCCTGGCGGCTCTACCGCACCCCCGGCGTGTCTGCCGCGCCCGCCATGTTCCGCTACTCGACTAGCTACCTCGCGCTCCTCTTCGGCAGCATGGCGGTCGACCGACTGCTATTCGGGTAGCACCCCCGAGCGAGACTCATATGATTCCACAACATGGCAGCTACTAGCTTCGAGCCGGATTCACAGCAGAAACACGCACAGGATAAGGTATGCCATGCGCTACGAACGACCGGTAGTGGAGCGCCACGCGCTCGTCGCCGAGATGCTGACGGCGATCTCGCTCTACTGCGACGGGGACATCTGCAAGATCCCGTAGGTCGCAGCATGTCCGAATAGCAAGAGCGGGCCGTACGGCCCGCTCTTGTTGTGTCCGGATGCTGCTCGTGCCGCTAGCCGCGAACCTCCAGCACCTTGAAACGAATCCTCCCGGACGGCGCCTCGACCACCACTTCTTCGCCCTGGCCGCGGTTACGCAGCGCCACGCCGATCGGCGATTCCATCGAGATCTTGCCCTTCGCCGGATCCACCTCGGCCTGGCTGACCAGCGTGAACTCCTGCTCCCGCCCCTGATCCAGGTTCAGCAGCTTCACCACGGAACCAACGTTCGCGCGGCCGCCCTTGGCGCCGGCGTCGATAATCACGGCGTGACGGAGCCGGTCCTCGGTCTCCCGGATCTTCGCCTCCAGGTGGGCCTGCTCGTCGCGGGCGGCGTCTAGCGGCGCGTTCTCGCGGAAATCCTTGTCCGCCATTGCCGCCCGCAGCTTGTCTGCGATCGACGGGCGCTCCGCCTTCAGCACCTCAAGCTGGGCCTCCAGCGACTGCAGCCCCTCGCGGGTGACGTGGAACGCCTTGCCGCCAAGCTCCTCGGCCGCGCCGTGCAACCCGCGCGCGCCGCCGTGGTCGCCTTCGAGCTTCAGGAACGGAACCAGGTTCTCCACTGTGAACGCAACCCGCGAGGAGTACGCGAGGAACGCGCGCAGCGGCTCCAGTTGACTGGGGTCGTGTGCCTCGCTGGACGTCACCTCAACCAGGTAGCGGCTGACAACCGGTCCGCTCAGCTCGGACATCATCCGTGTCGCGCCGAACCAGTTGATAAACAGCTCCACCATCGGGCGCTCGACCCCGACCTTTTCAGGTTCGAGCGAGTTCACGAAGTGACTCAATGCTTCGTTCGCGGTGATAGGCTCCGCCATCGGGCGGTCCTTCCGTTACGTACGCCGGGACAGCAGGCGCTCTGCGCGGGACGAGCCGCGTGGATCTGGGCGGTTGATTGCTTACCTCGCAGTCTAGAAGATGCACGGCTCCGCCTGTCAATCCGCACACGCCCGCTCTATCACGGACCAACGAACGGAACCCATGTCGACTGACGCTCCCAACGATCGCTGGACACTCGACGCGCTCGAGGGTGAGCTCACCCGTCTCGGCCTCGCGCTCACCGATCCGCAGCGTGCCGCCTTCGCCGCCTACGGCTCGCTCCTCGAGGGCGCCAATGCCCGCGCGGCCCTCACCGCTATCACCGATCGTGACGAGGTCCAGCGCCGCCTCTTCGGAGAATCGCTCGCGCTGCTCGTCGCCCTCCGCGCCGCCGGCGCCCTCGAGGTCGATCATGCCGCTCGCGTCGCGGACATCGGCGCCGGTGGCGGAATTCCCGGCGTGCCGATGCGCATCGCGGAGCCAGCGCTCCAGCTCGTCCTGATCGAATCGCAGCGTCGCCGCTGCGACTTCCTCGAAGCCCTCGTCGCCGCGCTCGCGCTCGACACCACCGAGGTCGTCAACGCCCGCGCCGAGGACGCCGGACGCGACCCCGCCCTGCGTGACACCTTCGACCTCGTTGTCGCGCGCGCCGTCGCGCCGCTTCCCGTCCTCGTCGAATACGCGCTGCCCCTGCTCCGCGTCGGCGGCGTCCTCGCTTCGCCGAAAGGCAGCCGCGCCGAGGACGAACTCACGGAGGCGGCCGGCGCGATCAGCGCCCTCGGCGGCGTTGCGCTCGATCCAGTTCCGCTGTCCCTCCCGGACGGCGTCCCCCCGCAGCAGGTGATCCTGGTGCGCCGCGACGGCCCACTCGACGATCGCTACCCGCGGCGCGCCGGGATGCCCTCGAAGCGACCGCTCGCCTGACCAGGCCCCAAACCGCCTACCCGAGGTCGCGGATATCGAGGGCGATCGGTAACGGCACGTCCGGGTAGTCCGCCAGGAGCTGTCGCCACGCACGCCGCCCGATCCGATCCGCCTCTGCGATGATCCCCGGCTCGTCCATCGTCAGCACCACGCTGTCGCGCATCAGCCAGCGGCCGTCCACCATCACAGACTCGATGTCCGCCGGCGTCCCCTGGTGCACGAACGCCGACACGAACCGCATCGAGGGCACCAGGTGCGCCCGCCGCGTCTCGACCACGATCAGGTCCGCCTTCCGGCCCACCTCAAGCGTGCCTGATTCCTCGAGGCCCAACGCACGGTGGCCGTTCGCCGTCGCCCACTGCAGGACGTCCTCGGGCGTCGGTCGCTCGCCGTCTCCCGTTCGCACCCGCTCCATGAACAGGCCGGTGCGCATCACCTCCACCATGTCCTCGGCCATGTTGTCCGAGCCCATCACGATCGTCGCGCCCGCCGCCTCCAGATCGCCGGCGCGCACGCCATAGCCACGGCGCGCAGCGATCGCCGAATTGAATGAAACGATCCCCCGCGCTCGCCCGAACAGCGAGATCTCCGCCGTCGTCATGCAGCGACAGTGCCCGCCGATCAGCCGATTCCAGAGGAAATCGTGCTGGAACAGGTACTCCGTCGGCAGCACCCCGCGCGTCTGTTTGACCGCCTCCACCTCCCACCACGACTGGTTGAGGTGAATCGTTGACGGCCGGTCCCACCGCTCCGCGCGATCGCGGATCTCGCGCAGCAGCCGCGGCGACACCGCCTCCGGCGCGTGCGCCGCCGGTACCACCCGCACCCGCCCATCCGCCGCCCCATCGAACCGCGCGTACAGCGAATCGATCCGTTCGAGGGCCGCCTCCCCGCGCGCCTCGTCGAACTCGAACCGCCCCTCCCAGACCGCGCGCTGCTGATCGAGGTCGTGCGCCGCCTCGCCCAGCGAGATCCGCAGCCCCGTGTCCGCCATCGCCTGCGCGTACACCTCGATATTCCGCGCGATCTCGAACGGCGCCGTCGTCCCCGATCGGATCGACTCCAGGGCGCCTAGCTGCGCCATCACGGACTTTTCGTCGTCGTCCAGGTAGTCAGCGACGTTCTTCGGGAAGCGCAGCGTCGATGGGAACGAGAAGTCCTCCTGGACACCCCGCGAGATCGTCAGCCCGAAATGCGTGTGGCAGTTCGCGAAACCCGGCAGCACCGCCTTCCCGCGCCCGTCGATCACCTCCGCACCCGGATAGCTCGCCAGCACCTCGGCGTTCGGTCCGATCGCCGCGATGCGGTCGCCCTCGATCGCGATCGCCTCGCCGTGAAGCACCCGCCGACCCGCGTCGACCGTCACGATCGTCGCGTCGTGAATCACCACCGTCATCGCGCATCCCTCCACCTACGTCCGCCCACCCAGACGGCGGCATTCTACGAGGACGCTACCGCCCGCCGAACCGCTCCCCGCCGCTACCATCGGGCGATGGAACTCCTCGATAACCCCGCCTGGCACTCCCTCGAGCGGCAATCCCCGTTTGCCGAAACGGTCGCCGAGGCCCGGCGATACCACCCCGAGGTGAACCAGATCGCCGCGCTCCCGGATCAGGCGTCGCCTGCCTCGTGGGCCGCGCTGCGGCCACTGATCCGCGATGGCGAGGCGGTCCACATGCTCCGCCTCAGTGCCGAGGTCCCCGATGACTGGTCCATCGCACACCGTGGCACCGTCGTGCAGATGGTCGGCGCCGCGCCGCCCCCGGCATTCGAGGAGATCCGCTTCCTTGAGCTGACCGACGACGACGCCCCGGAGATGCTCGCGCTCGCCCTCGCCACACGTCCCGGTCCGTTCGCCGCGCGCACCCACCAGCTCGGCCAGTTCATCGGGATCCGCGAGGGCGGGCGGCTGATCGCGATGGCCGGCGAACGCCTCGTCCTCCCCGGCATGACCGAGGTGAGCGCCGTCTGCACCGATCCGGAGCACCGCGGCCGTGGCCTCGCCGCCGCCCTCACCGCGGAGATCGCGCGCCGGATCTGGGCGCGTGACGAGACGCCATTCCTCCACGTCGTCGAAGCCAACACCACCGCCCGCCGCGTCTACGAACGCATCGGCTTCCAGGACCGCGTGATCCTGACGCACGTACTGGTTTCGCCCCGCTGATAGCGATGCCTACACTGCTCCGATGACCTCCGCCCAACCGAACCTCGACCTCGTCGCCACCCTCGATGCCACGCCGCGCATCCTCGAGGAGCTCGTCGCCGCCTCGGACGAGGCGCTGTTCGACAAGGCCTGGGGGAACGAGTGGTCGCCGCGCGTCGTCCTCGCCCACCTCCGCGACGATGAGTTCCTCACGATGCGCATGCGCCTCGAGCGTCTGCTCGCCGAAGAACGCCCCGTCCTCATGCCCTTCGACGAACGCGGATGGGCAACGAATCGCTGGACTGGCCGCGACGCCCTTGGGGAGTTGCTGGGCGACTTTCGCATCCAGCGCCTCGCGTCGGTCGCGATCCTCCGCCATCTCCAGCCGGCCGAATGGGAGCGCGGGGGCTACCACCCGGAGATCGGCCAGCTCACCGTGCGTTCCTGGACCGAGCACTGGGTCGAACACGACCAGACCCACATCAATCAGCTCCGTGCCGGACTCGGGCTGACCGCGTAGCGCGACGCCACAGTCCCAGCATCCACGGGGTGCGGACTCGTTATTACAAATTTTATCGACGATCATTAGTACAAACTGATGATCCAATTGCCGAAATGCTCTACACTCCGCTTCGTCGGTGGGCAGCCGGCGCGTCCGAATCCTTGGCGGGCATCTCGGAGGCCACTCGATGGCTGTTCTGACTGCTCGCCGTATCAGGCGTCTGGGTGTCCTCGACCTCTCGGTCCTCGACGAGGTCGGAACGGACCCACGAGCGACGCTTCCTTCACTCGCGGTTGCCGGCGGCTCCACGTTCCTGCTGGGACTCGGCGGCTGGCTGTGGTGGATCACCAGCGGCCTCGGTGACAGCCGTACCGTCCTGCTGAAGAGCGTCTTCATCGGCTCGCTCTTCTCGCTCGCCCTCTGGCTCGCTTGGCTCGTCGTTGTCTACGTCGTCCTCCAGCGCCTCGCCGACACCGTCATCAACGTGGAACGCCTCGTCCGCGCCGCTGGCATGG
This sequence comes from Chloroflexota bacterium, assembly GCA_027593235.1. GTDB lineage: Bacteria > Chloroflexota > Dehalococcoidia > UBA2979 > UBA2979 > UBA6627. Next base: position 8,100 of record JAQCIU010000015.1, on the reverse strand, counting down.
CAACCGCCCCGCTCTCACTCGGTCTGTTGATGGTGATCCCGGGCATCTCGTTCGGCATCGGCATCGTCGCTGTCGGCGCCTGGGCCCTCACCACACAGGCCGCGATCGAGCGCGCCACCGGGATCTCCGGGCGCCCCGTCCTGATCGCAAACGCCGCCGGCTTCGCCGTCTGGGCGCTCGCGATGTCCGTCCTCGCCACCAGCACTAACCAGATCGCTCCCGGACCGTTCCTCGCGGAATCAATCTGGGAAGCCGTCACCACGTTCAACTACTCCGAGGTCGTGCTCGGCTCATAGGCCTGCATCACGAGTGTCGGTTCCAGCGTTATCTCCCCAGCGCTGGAATCGCGTTCGAGGTGTCGTCCGCTCCCACTGAGCCGAACCAGACCGCCCCGCCCCCTGGACCGACCTCCCCGCCGGTCCAGGGGGCATCTCGATCCCCAGCTCGATTCGTCAGCTCCCACGTCGGATCTCCCCGCTACAATTCCATGCATGCAGGGCTTCAACATCGCGCGAGCGACCTCGCAAGCTGCGCAACACCTCGCCCGGCTGAACGCGTTCGTCCACGACCCCCACGTCGATGCGCACCCGAACTTCTTCCGGGCAACCGACCTCGGCGAACTGACCACACTCTTCCGGGACTCGCTCGAGGACGCGGCGACCTCCGCCTTCGCGGCACGCGACGATGACGGCGTCCCAGTCGGATACGTGCTGACGAAGTACGTCGACCGAAAGCCGACGCCGCTGCACCACCGGCGCACCTACCTCGAGATCGACCAGATCGCCGTCGATCCGGCCCACCGCCGACGCGGCCTCGCCCACGCCCTCGTCGCATGCGCGCGAGACGAGGCACGCCAGCGTGGTGTGGACCGCATCCAGCTGTCGACCTGGGCCTTCAACGAGGGCGCGCAGCGGTTCTTCGAGTCGGAGGGCTTCGCACCCCAGCTCACCGCCTACTGGCAGCAGTTGGACTAGCGGGACCGCGGAGAAACGAGCCCGTCCCCGTCTTCAGGCAACGCGCTGAGCTTCGCGCGGTCGTTCCGCCGGTACCGGCGGAACGACTCGATCAGCCCCGCTCGCTCCCCCTACCCGCCGACCACACCCGACTCCCGCAGCGCGCCAACCGCCGAGGTGTCCCGACCGATCGAGGCCAGTACCTCGTCCGTGTGCTGTCCGCGCCGCGGCGCGGTGCTGTGCACCTTGCCCGGCGTCCCGGAGAACTTCGGGCCGATGCCGACATGCTTGATCATCCCGAGCTTCGGATCCTCGACCTCGACGACCATCTGCCGCGCCAGCATCTGCTCGTTCTCCAGCGACTCAGCCAGGCTCAGCACCGGCGCCACGCAGATGTCGATCGGCTTCATCATCGCGAACCACTCGTCGCGGCTCTTCGTCTTCAGCGTCGTCCCGAGGAACTCACCGATCTCCGCCTGCTTGTCGGGGTTCTGCTGGTGCGGCTGCAGGTCCGATCGCCCCAGCGTCTCGCACAGCGCCGCCCAGAACTGTGGCTCCAGGCTGCCGAGGGACAGGTACTTGCCGTCAGCGCACTCGTACGCGTCGTAGAACGGCCGCGCGCCGGTCAGCATCCCGTCGCCCGGTCCCGGCGACTCGCCTCCGGCGAGCACGCCGCCGGTCTGGCTGGCGAGCAGGTACAGCACGCCGTCGGCCATCCCCATATCCACGTGCTGGCCCTTGCCGGTCGTGTGCACGCCCTGCAACGCCGCGAGGATCGAGAATGCCGTCATCAACCCGCCGCCGGCGAAGTCCGCCACGATGTTCGCGGGAATCGAGGGCTTCTGCCCCGGCCGCCCGATCTGCCCCAGCGCGCCACCCACCGAGATGTAGTTGATGTCGTGCCCAACCATGTGGTTGTACGGCCCGGTCTGCCCGTAACCGGACAGCGAGGCGTAGACGATCTTCGGGTTGGTCTTGCTGATCGCCTCGTAACCGACGCCCAGGCGATCCGTAACGCCCGGCCGGAAGCCCTCCAGGAAGATGTCCGCGTCCTTCGCCAGGTCGTGGACGATCTGGCGTCCCTCCTCCTGCCGCAGGTCGACGATGATCGACCGCTTGTTGCGGGACAGCGAGTTGTAGGCGCGCCGCTTCTCCGCTGCCTCGTCCATCTCGTCGCTGCCCATGCCCTGGATCGCCCCGGACGGCGCCTCCACCAGGATCACGTCAGCGCCAAGGTCCGCCAGCAACATCGACGCGAACGGCCCCGGCGCCAGCCGCGACAGGTCCACCACCTTCAAGCCGGCCAGAGGCCCCTCGCCATTCGCCATCGTCGAACTCCCCTCATTACGGTCGTTTCATCCCCCGGCGCGCCGGGTTGGTTCGGAGTGAATGCCCGGCGTGTCGACCTCCAACCGGAGGACCGCGCCACCGCGCTCGGGCCGGAGTATAGGGATGAGGCGAGAATCAAACGAGGGTTGGTTGCTCCCGCCGCTGAAACAGACCGTCCTCCGAGCGCCGATGTGACGCGCGGTGGACGGTCGCTCCGGCGGGGCCCGGCGGCACTCGCCGCCACGTCGGAGCAGCGGGCTAGTTGATCGCCATCAGGTCCAGCAGGTCGAGTGAGAGCCCGCCATCCGCGGCAATCGCCGACAGATCGAGGCGCACCGTCTCCGGATGCCCGTCGACCGCGTTGTAGCTCAGCTCCGTGAGCACGCCGCGGTTCAGCGCCTGCTGGATCTCGTCGAACACCTGCGCCACGGTCAGCGCCGTACCGTCCTCGGCCGGCCCGCCCTCGTACAGCGCCTCGCTGACCTCGCCATCCACGACCGTGATCGCGAACGGCCCGCGGAACTCCGGCAAGCAGAAGCAGTTGCGCTGCAACGTGAACTCGTACGACGTGAGCCCGTTCCGCTCCCAGCGCGCGCGTGCCGCCTCGTATGCGGCCACCGCACCCGCGTCGACTGGCCCAACCGGCCCGCCACCAATGTCGTCGCAGTCACTCGCCAGCTCCGCCGACACCAGTCCCGTCACCGTTAGCTCCCGTTCGTACGCGCCGAGGTGCCCGTAGCTGCCGAGGTCCGACAGGCCACTCTCGAGGCTCGCTCGATACGTCGTGATCATCCCGCCCGAGAAGGGGGCGACCCCGGTCGCGGTCTCCAATGCCGCACCCAGGTCGAATGCATCCCACGTCACCCAGTACACCGGCCCGTCACCCGGGCAAATCGCGTCCGGGAAGAACCCGGACTCCTCGAAACCGAACCGAAACACGCCGGTCAGCACATCGCCGGCGGAATCATCCGGCGTGGCGCTTGGACTGGGACTGGCGTCCCCCGGTGTACCGGATGGATCCGGCGTTGCGGACGGCGTCGCGCCATCCGCGTCGGAGTTGCAGGCAGCGAGCGCGATCACCAGCACGATGCCGGCGAAACCGATCGCGCCACAGCGAAGTTGGCGAGGTGTGAAAGTCTTCATCCAGATCAGACGCCCGCGTCAGGCGCCCGGTTCCCGCCGCGCGGTCAGCTCGAAGGTGTGCCCATCACACCCGTGGAGGGCGTCCGCGGCATGCGGCCTGACGTCACCGCCTGCGACGCGCCCACGTTCTCGCGCGACAACGGGATCCAGACCGCGTCGCGCTGCTGCTGGAAGCCGGCCAGCGCCTCTTCGAACGCCAGCGTGCCGTTCAGTACCGCGCTCAACGCCGGTGCCAGCATCGCCGCTTCCGTGAACGCCTTGGTGATCCCAAGACCCAGCGTCGGATCGACATGCAGGCCCGCGTCGCCGATCAACACCCACCCGTCGCCGTACGGCTTGCGGAAGTACTGACGCTGCTCGCCGCCCCCGCGAAACGGTTCCTCTCGCGTCGCCGCCCGCACCGCCTCGTACAGATCGGGCGCCGCCGCTTCCACCGCCGCCATGTAGAACGACTCGATGTCACCGCGCATCTCGGCGAACTCGTCGTCCGGGCGTTCGACCGCCAGGCACACCTGACCGTTGTTTGTTGGGAACCCAATCACGGCCGCGCCGGGCGCGATCCGGAACTCCGTGCCCTCGAGCGGCAAGTTGCTGAAGTAGGTGTAGTAGCCGCAGATCAGCGGCGGCACCGTCTCGTACTCCTCGAGTGTCAGCTCACGCGCCACCCGCGAGTGGCGCCCATCGGCGCCGATCACCACCGTCGCCTCCTCGTGCACCGTGGCTCCCGAGGCGTCCCGCCCGACCACCCCGTTCACACGTCCCGCCGCGTCGCGCGACAGACCGCTGACGGAGAACCCCTCGCGTACCTCGGCACCCGCCTCGCGTGCGGCTTGTACCAGCTCGGTATCCAGCGCCCAGCGCCGAGGGCACAGCTCCAGGCCCGGACGCCCGTCCACCGACTCGAAGACGTTCACGTTCTGCTGCCCCATGATCACTGCTGTCGTCTGCCCGATCGGCGGCGCGCCGGTGGCAATCACCCGATCGAGGACGCCCCACTCCGACAACAACGCCACGCCCTCGATCCGGATCAGGTGCGTCGAGAGCGTGTCCGAAGGAAAAGTGTCGCGATCAACCAGCAACACCCGATGCCCCGCCCGCGCCAGCAGCATCGCCGTCGGCGACCCCGCAACCCGCGCGCCAACGACGATTGCGTCGTACATCTCCAGACCCTCCCACCAACCCGCCCAGCCGCGTGCACTGTAGCGCCGCGATCCGTCCGAGGTGGGGTAGGCATCCCCATCGTAAAATAGGTAAGTTGACGCTTATATTCACGAACGGAGAACGAGCGCCATGTCGATGACGATGACCGCCAACCTCGAGATCGCCCGCCCCGCAGCCGTCGTGTTCGACTACATCGCGAACATGGAACTGAACACCACGTGGCAAGCGGGCATGCGCCAGTGCCGCTTCACCTCGGATCCCCCGATCGCGGTGGGCAGTACGTACGAACAAATCGCAGCGTTCATGGGCCGCCAGATCAAATCCAGCTTCGTAGTGACGGTGTTCGATCCGGGCCGCTCGATCACGATCGAGACCGTCGAATCCACCTTCCCGATCAAGGTCACCCGCACCGTCGAACCGCTCGGCGACTCCCGCTGCGGCGTGACCGCGCTCATCGAGGGCGGGCCGGGCGGCGTCCTCGGTCTGCTCGCGCCGCTGATGAAGCGCATGGCGCAGCGCAGCGTCCGCGGCGACTACCGCCGCCTGCGCAACCTCCTGGAGCGCTAGCGGCCGCCCGCCGCCAGCAGCCACCCCGCGATATCTGCGAGTCCGATTGCGCCGCCAGGCGCCAACACCGCCAGCGCCAGCTCAACGGCCAGGCCGCCAACCAGCCCTCCGACCAGCAATTGTTGCCAACCGCCTGCGGTGACCCATCTCATCGGCTACCGCTCATCGCTACGCGACCCTGCGGTGCGTGGCTGAGCCGCTCGCTGTCGTATCCTCGGTGCCGGTGATCGCAGTGCACAAAACGAACGAATGCGAGGCCCGATGAAAGTCGCTGTCACGGGCGGAACCGGCTTCGTCGGCAGTCATACCGTCGAGGCCCTGCTGAACGCCGGCCACGAGGTGCGCCTGCTCGTACGGGACCCGGCGCGGATTGGTCCCGCCTTCGAGCCGCTCGGTGTCGACGCGATCGAAGACGTCATCGTCGGTGATGTCACCTCCCCAATCGATGTCGAAGCGTTGCTTCAGGGGTGCGACGCCGTCGTCCACGCTGCCTCGATCTTCTCGTTGGACACGCGCGATGTCGCCGCGATCCGGCAGACGAACGTCGTCGGCACCAAACACGTGACCGAAACCGCCCGCAGGCTCGATCTCGATCCGATCGTCCACGTCTCCTCGGTCACTGCCCTGATCCCGTCGGACGGCCCTGTCGGCCCGCAAACGCCGCCGACCGACCGCCCGTCGGGCGTATACGGCCAGTCGAAGGCCGACTCCGAGGCGCTCGCCCGGGAGCATCAGGCTGCCGGCGCCCCGGTCGTCTCCGTCATGCCCGGGCTCGTCTGGGGGCCGCATGATCCCCACTTCGGCGAGAGCAACCGCATCGCCTCCGACTTCCTCCGCGGACGGCTCCGCATGGTCCCGCGCGGTGGTTCCATCGGCATCGTGGACGTACGCGACGTTGCCACCGCGCTCGCGAACACCATCGAGGTCGGCCTCGGTCCGCGCCGTTACACGCTCGCCCCCTACCACCTCGCCCTCACCGATCTCGCAGCGCACCTCAACCGCGCCACGGGGCGTCGGATCCGCATCGTCGCGCTGCCCGATGGCCTCGTCTGGGCCCTCGTCGCGCCCACTGGCCCGCTCCAACGCCTCCTGCCGGTACGCCTGCCGTTCAACCCCGAGGCGATCAGGTCCGTGCTCGACTTCGTCGCCGTTAACAGCAGCCGCGCTGCCGAGGAGCTTGCCATCACCTGGCACTCACTCGACCGGACCTTCGCCGACACGATCACCTCGATGGTTGAGCACGGACAACTCGAGGCGAAACACGCCGGTTCCCTCGCCCGCCGCTAGCCCGCGCGCACAACCGCCGCGGACGTACGATCGCCTGATGCAGGACCTCCCGTCGCTCGCGCAGCCGGCCATCCGCCGCATCCGCCCGGACGACGCCGAGGCCTGGCGCAGCGTCCGCCTGCGCGCCCTGCAAGAGGCCCCCACCGCCTTTGGCTCCACCTACGAGGAAACGGGTCGCCGCGTCCCGGAGGAATGGACCACCCGTGCCGCTGCCAGCGCAGCCGGTGCGGAGAGCGCCATCTTCCTCGCCGACGATGGCCGCGATCCGATCGGCCTCGTCGGCGGCTATCGCCCCACCGAGGCGGGCGCCGATCCTCGGACTCGCGAGCTCATCAGCATGTGGGTCGCGCCCCAGTGGCGCGGCACGCGCCTCGCCGCCCGGCTCGTCACCAGCGTCCTCGATTGGTCCGCCGTCCACGACGCCGAACGCGTCGACCTCTGGGTTACGGAAACCAACGAGCGCGCGATCAGCCTCTACCGCCGCCAGGCGTTCGCTCCCACCGGAGCGCGCCAGCCACACCCCTCCAACCCCGCGCTCGCCGAGATCGAGATGACCCGCCCGCTCGACGGTTATGTCGCGCTCCGACGCATCCGCCCGCACGAATCCGCCGTCTGGCGCGCCACCCGCCTCGCCGCACTCCAGGACACGCCCGACGCCTTCGGGCCCACCTTCGAGGACAGCGCGGCGCTACCCCCCACGATCTGGAGCGATCGCGTTGCTGCCGCCGCCACCGGCGACCACCTCGCCGTATTCGCCGCCGTCGACCGCCACGATCGCTGGCTCGGCCTCGCCGGCGCCGGCACGCCCGATGGCGATCCGGCGACCCGTCACCTCGGGAGTGTCTGGGTATCCCCGGCGGCACGCGGCGCGGGGCTGCTGCGCCGCCTGTTGGACGCCGTCACCGACTGGTCGGTCTCCGTCGGCGCCACCCGCATCGCCCTCGATGTCACCGAAACCAACGAGCGCGCGATCGCGATCTACGCTCAGTATGGCTACCGCGCCTCCGGCCACCGCCAACCGCTGCGGCCGGGATCAGACCTCGATGAGATCGAAATGACGATGGAACTCTACGCACCCAAGGAGTGACCGATGCCAAGCCCACTGGTGTTCTTCCAGCTCGCCACTCGCGACCCCGCTGCGTCCCGCGCATTCCTCGATGAACTGTTCGACTGGCGACCGAGCGAGCCGGACGCACGCGGCTCGATCCCAATCAACGCCGGCGGCCCGGCGGACTTCGATGTCACCGGCTCCCTGATGCAACTGCGCGACGGCCGGCAGCAGGTCACGCTCTTCTTCCGCGTCGACGATCTCCGTGCCACCGTCGCCCGCGCGGAGGAACTCGGTGGCCACGTTGTCATGTCGATCCGCCAGCCGAACCCCCAGGGCGCCCACCTCGCAATCGTCTCAACGCCCGATCGCGAACTGAACGTCGGCATCGTCCAGGCGTAGCGCGCCACCACGCACGAAACGCCCACTGCGGGGCACCCCGCTAGACCGCCCCCGAAGGGGGTGCCTACACTCTTTCCTCGCGGGCCTGTAGCTCAGCTGGTAGAGCGCCACACTGGCAGTGTGGAGGTCAGGGGTTCGAGCCCCCTCAGGTCCACCAACTCCACCACATCCCTAGACCGGTGGAACTCGCTGGGATGCACCAGCTTCACG
>JAQCIU010000048.1:0-19496 GCA_027593235.1 Chloroflexota bacterium | reverse complement strand
ATCTGCCCCTAGTACGAGAGGACCGGGGTGGACGGACCTCTGGTGTGCCGGTTGTTCCGCCAGGAGCATTGCCGGGTAGCCAAGTCCGGAATGGATAACCGCTGAAAGCATCTAAGCGGGAAGCCAACTTCAAGATGAGGCCTCTCACCGGGTTAACCGGGTAAGACCGCCAGAAGACTACTGGCTTGATAGGCCACAGGTGGAAGCGCAGCAATGCGTGCAGCTGAGTGGTACTAATGGTCGAGGGCTTGACCCTTCATCAAGCACAACCTCGATCCACTATTGCAGGCGCAGGTCGTGCGCCGCTCGCGTGATATTCTGTGAAGGTGTCAGCGTTGGACTTCGTGTCCCGTTGGCGCGCGACGTCGCGGGATGGAGCAGTGGTAGCTCGTCGGGCTCATAACCCGAAGGTCGGGGGTTCGAATCCCTCTCCCGCTACCAGCGATAAAGAAAGGGCGGAGCCGCAAGGTTCCGCCCTTTTTGTTGCCCGCACGCGGCCGGGCGCGGGGGATGCGCGTGGGGCGGAACGCTGGGACAGCGTGGCGATCGCCAGGTTCCAACGGGTCGACGGTGGGGCCGCAGGCGTCCCCCGTTCTTGGGTCCCTCTTCCGTCATTTCGCGGCGGACCCCGGCGGACCCTGGCGGGCGGCCGGTGGTCGGCGGCGTGGGCGGGCGCGAGGGCGCTGGGTCCGGCGTGTCGAGGAGGGGAACGGAGCGACGATGCCCGACCCTTCTGGGGTCTCTCCGGGCGGGGGGAGCGTAGGGCGTGGGCTTGGGGCGAGTCGGGGCCGAGTTGGGGTCGATGACGGTGTCGATGACGGCGGGAAAGCCTAGCACGATGGCTCAGCCCTACCTGTGGGTTTGAGAGGAGGACGCAGTGCGCGCAGACGCGGCGACCCTGCATCCTCCGGTTCGATGGCGTACCCGCGAGGTACTGACTCTGTCTCTCGTGGGCGGGACCGCCGTCGGCGTGAGGCGCGTACCGGAATCCGATCAATTGCCGACGTGCCGACGTGCCGATGTGCCGATGTGCCGACGGAGGACGGAGCTCCGCCATTCTGTTGCTTCTCGGTGCCGCCGAGCGTGGGACAGGGGGCTCGATGGTGACCGGGCTGACGACAGAGTTACTGCAGAGTAACGAGGGCTCCGAGGCCCTTGGCCCTGCCTCGGGCGGACGAGCCTGCGGCGCGGGCTTGCGCGGAGAGGCTTTTCTGTCACCGATCTATGACCGAGCGACGAGGTCCACGATCTTTGTTGCGCCTCGCTACGGACGAGCGCGCGACGTCCGCCTGCGGGAGACCTTATTTATGGTGCACTTCCGAGGGGCGGGCGAAGCTTCGCCCCTCGTCGGTGTGGGCGGGCCGGTGCGTGGTGGGGCTGGCGCGTGGACCACTCGTCTACGAACGGATCGAGATCCCGAGCACCTCGAGGGCGAGACCGGCGGTAGACGATAGAAAGGGCCCGTCCTCGGGCGGCCCGCAGATTGGCCGGGGTGCCGCCGGCGTGGCCTCGAGGTCCGGGCCGTCGCTAGGAGCCGGCGTGTGGCCGGTGCGATCGCGTGCTCCCGCCTCTCGAGCGCTAGGACCTCACCCGCCACGGTTCCGAGGAGCGGGGTGACCGGGGGAGGTCGTACGGATGATCCTTCGAGGCGCTCCGTGCTGAGCCTGGTCGGGTGCGGGACTCACCTGCGTCGGCCGGCGTGCGGGTGTAGCTGGTGGGTTCCCGTTGGGTATCCAGTGTCCGGTCTGGTGCCCGGGGACGGAACGGCGGTCCGGGCCGAGGCAAATCGCCCCGTGCTGCAACGACGGTTCGGCCAGGTCCACTCGATGGTGTCCGTCGAGGTCCGCCCATCGGCGGGGCGCCCTCGGATTTAGGGCGGGCGGCTGAGGCCGAGGGACGCCGGAGGTTCTCCAGCGCCGTCTCGCGACCAGGTCGGCGCCCGTCGCGGTGTGCCTGTCGTCGCTGCGCCGATCGGAAGCAGCACTCGCTGCCGGAGTGGCCGCGATCGCGGTTCTCGGTGAGACAGAGTCGAGGACCGTCAGGGGGTGTTCGCGAGCGGATGCGGGGTGATCTGGCCCGTGTCGGGGGAGGTCCGCAGATTCCCTGCTTGAGGGGTCTTGCTCTTGAGCACCTTGGGATCGGATAATCATCACCTTGGTGGTTAGAGCGCGGCGGCCCCACCCGTTCCCATTCCGAACACGGAAGTGAAACGCCGTAGCGCTGACGATACTGCCCAGGCAACTGGGTGCGGAAAATAGGCCACCGCCAGGACCTATGCGGGCCACTCCTCTGGAGTGGCCCGTTGTGCGCTCGGCGCCAACCGCCTACCGAGGCGAAGCCGCCGGGGCGAACCCCAATGGTTCCAAGCGTCAGCCATGCTATGCTGCGCCGGATATAGACTCAGAGAAACACGTGGTGCATGCACCACGGGAGGCAGACCGAGTTTGACCAACGCGAGCACTTCACCCGACGCACCGGCTTCACCGGTGGACGACCAGGCCGCAATCGAAGCGGCGATGCCCAGCGAGCCTACGGCTCCCGCAGTCGCAACGGCGCCTGCAGCAGCTCCAGCCGCGAGCAGCGAACCGATCGAAGATATGGCGTCACTCCTTGAGAGTGTCGGCGCGGGCGAACTCCGTCCGCTTCGTCGGGGCGAGGTTGTCGAGGGCAGTGTGATGGCGATCGAGCGCGATAGCGTGCTCGTCGACATCGGCTTCAAGTCCGAAGGCGTGGTCCCAGTCCAAGAGATGCTGTCGATGGGGGCCGATCCCCTGTCGAAGCTGGCGATTGGCGAGACCGTTCTCGTCTTCGTGATTCAGCCGGAGACGGCGGCCGGACAGGTCGGCCTGTCGATCGACCGTGCTCGTGGCGAGCAGGGTTGGCGCGTCCTCCAGGAGCGCTTCGAGAGCGGCGACGTCTTCGAAGCGGAGATCACCGGCTTCAACAAGGGCGGTCTGCTGGCCAACGTCGAGGGCGTCAACGCCTTCATCCCGATGTCGCAGGTCGTTGGTGCGAAGCCCGGCTCCGACGGCGCGAACCCGCTGTCCGCCCAGGTCGGCCGCGAGTTGCAGCTCAAGGTGATCGAGATCAATCGCCGGCGCAACCGCGTCATCCTGTCCGAGCGCGCCGCGCTCCAGGAGTGGCGAACCGAGCAGAAGGACCGCTTGCTGGACGAGCTGGCCGAGGGCGAGATTCGCACCGGCAAGGTCGCCTCAATCCGAAACTTCGGTGTGTTCGTGGACCTGGGCGGCGCCGACGGCCTCGTGCACCTTTCCGAGCTGTCGTGGGACCGCAACGCGCAGCCGGAGGAACTGTTCAAGATTGGCGACGACGTGAGCGTGTACGTGCTCCGCGTCGACAAGGAGAACAAGAAGATCGCCCTCTCGATCCGACGCGCAGCGCCGGAACAATGGGAAGAGATGATCACCCGTTACGCCGTAGGCGACGTTGTCCCCGGCGTGATCACGAAGCTGGTGCCGTTCGGCGCGTTCGCGCGTCTGCCTGGCCCGGTGGAGGGTCTGGTCCACGTCTCCGAGATCGTCGAGCGACGGATCTGTCACCCCGAGGAAGTCCTCGAGGATGGCGACGTCGTCCCGCTGAAGATCGTTCGCATCGAGCACGACCGGCACCGCCTTGGCTTGTCGCTCCGCGAATCGCGGCGCGAGGCTGAGTTGCGCGGCTGGCAGTTCGACGGCGATGGCCGCGTGACCGCGGTCAGCGACGACGCCCGCGAGGCGTTCGGCGATGAGACGACGGCGATCGAGCAGCGCTACGAGGCCCGCCGCGAGGCGGAGACGGCGCAGGCCGCGGTTCGCCGCGAGCAGGCGGCCGCAAGCCCCGCGTCGGGCGGCACGGCGTCGGCACAGCCCGAGGTCGATCAGGGTCCGGTGCTGACCGCCATGCAGGCGGCGATGCAGGCTGCGCAGGCCGCGCAGCAGGAGGCCGAGACCAGCGACGCGGATGTCGCCGAGGCTCCCGCCGCCGAAGCTCCGGTTGCAGAGGCAGCAGTTACCGAGGCGCCAGTCGCCGAGGCAGCGGTCGCCGAGGCGCCAGTTGCCGAGCCAGCCGTTGCGGAAGCGCCGGCGGCTGCGGTCGAACCGGAAGCAGCGGCGCCCGCCGAGGCGGAAGCTCCCGCGGCCCCCGAGGCCGAGGCGCCTGCCGCTGATGAGGAGTCCACGAAGGACGAGTGATCGGGGAGCCACAAGCGCCCCGTTCCCGCCCGAACATCGGCTCCCGCAAGGGAGCCGATTTGTTGATTCGAGGGCGGTTCGGGTACCGGACGAGCGACCTAGTCGAACGGGTGGGGCCTGCGGGTTCCCACCCACTGACGGGATCGGTGTTCTCCCTAATAATGGAGTGGATCCGGGAGGTTCGAGGCGCGGCTCCGTGGCCAGACTTCGTTCGATCTTCGTTTGATATGACGAGAGTGGTTGATCCGTTCTCGTTGCTCGAATTGCGCTGTGATAGCCTTGTTTTTGCATACGAACGGAGGGCCGGATGGCTGACCGATTCGACAAGTTCACGGAACGAGCCCGCAGAGTCCTGACACTCGCTCAGGAAGAGGCTCAACGCTTCAATCACAACTACATCGGGACCGAACACCTGTTGCTCGGGCTCGTGCGCGAGGGCGATGGCGTAGCCGCCAAGGTGCTCTCGAACCTCGGCGTGGAACTGAACAAGGTTCGTTCCGCGGTGGAGTTCATCATCGGCCGGGGCGACCGTCAGTCGACGGGCGAGATCGGGCTGACGCCGCGCGCGAAGAAGGTGATCGAGCTGTCGGTCGACGAAGCCCGCCGGCTATCGCACTCCTACATCGGCACGGAACACCTGCTGCTGGGTCTCGTCCGCGAGGGCGAAGGCATCGCGGCAGGCGTCCTCGAAAGTCTCGGGGTCAACCTCGAGCGGGTGCGTGGCGAAACCACGCGCATCCTCGCGCAGAACCAGCCGCAGGGTCAGGCGACGGCGGCGGCCGGGCAGCGCTCCGCGCGCACGCCCACGCTGGATCAGCTTGGCGTGGACCTGACGGCGATGGCTCGCGCAGGTCAGCTCGACCCGATCGTTGGGCGCGACCACGAGATCGAGCGGGTCGTTCAGATCCTCTCGCGACGTACGAAGAACAACCCGGTGCTGATCGGTGAGCCCGGCGTCGGCAAGACCGCGATCGCGGAGGGCCTTGCCCACCGCATCGTGACCGGCGAGGTCCCGGAGACGCTGCTCGGCAAGCGGATGCTGACCCTGGACATCGGTCTGCTGGTCGCCGGCACGAAGTACCGCGGCGAGTTCGAAGAGCGCCTGAAGAAGGTGATCGAAGAGATCAAGTCTTCCGGTAACTGCGTGCTGTTCATCGACGAGCTGCACATGCTCGTCGGCGCCGGTGCCGCGGAGGGCGCGGTTGACGCGGCCAACATCCTGAAGCCGGCGCTCGCGCGCGGCGAAATCCAGGCGGTTGGCGCGACCACCCTCGACGAGTACCGCAAGCACATCGAACGCGACGCAGCCCTCGAGCGGCGCTTCCAGCCGGTGCAGGTGGACGAGCCGTCCGTGGAAGACACCATCAGGATCTTGATGGGCGTCCGCTCCATGTACGAGGACCACCACAAGCTGAAGATCTCAGACGAGGCCGTGAAGGCCGCGTCAGAGTTGTCCGCGCGCTACGTCGCGGATCGCTTCCTTCCGGACAAGGCGATCGACCTGATCGACGAGGCGTCCGCGCGGGTGCGTATCCGCCGCCACGCGACCCCGCCCTCGGTCCGCGAAGTGACGAAGGGCCTCGAGGCGCTGCGTCGCGAGAAGGATCAGGCGATCGCGAACCAGCAGTACGAGTTCGCCGCGGAGCTGCGCGAGCGCGAGGTGCGCCTGCAGGCGCAGCTTGAGGAGCTCGAGAGCGAGATGGAGTCCGCGCGCGAGGCCGACCAGGCCATCGTGACCGAGGACGATATCCGCGACGTAATCTCCCAGTGGACCGGCGTGCCGTTGACCCGGATCGCCGCCGAGGAGTCGCAGCGCCTGCTTGAGATGGAGAGCTATCTCAAGGAGAAGGTGATCGGTCAGGAAGAGGCGATTGCCGCCGTTTCCAAGGCCGTGCGCCGCGCGAGCGCGGGACTCAAGGACCCGAAGCGCCCGATCGGCGTCTTCATGTTCCTGGGCCCGACCGGCGTGGGGAAGACCTACCTGGCACAGATGCTGGGCGAGTTCATGTTCGGGTCGAAGGACAACATCGTCCGGATCGACATGTCCGAATTCATGGAGAAGCACACCGTCTCGCGATTGGTCGGGTCTCCTCCCGGCTACGTCGGTTATGAGGATGGCGGCCAGCTGACGGACCTCGTCCGTCGCCGGAACTACTGCCTGATTCTGCTCGACGAGATCGAGAAGGCGCACCCTGACGTCTTCAACATGCTGTTGCAGATCTTCGATGACGGACACCTGTCCGACGCGAAGGGCCGCAAGGTCGACTTCCGCAACACCATCATCATCATGACGTCGAACGTTGGTTCCGACCTGATCCGCAAGGACTCACGCGTCGGGTTCGCGACGGCGACGGATGAGGAGAAGACCGCCGAGGACCGCTACAAGCGGATGAAGGATCGCGTCGAGGAGGAGATGAAGCGGGTCTTCCGTCCCGAGTTCATCAACCGAATCGATCAGCACGTGGTGTTCCACGCGCTGGCGCAGGATCACATCCACCAGATTGTGGACCTCCAGCTCAACGACCTGCGCGACAACCTGCGCGACAAGTTGATGCACCTTGAGGTCACGCCTGAGTTGCTCGATTACCTCGGTAAAGAGGGATTCGACGACGTGTTCGGGGCGCGACCGTTGCGCCGCGTGATCCAGAACCAGGTGGAAGATCCGATGTCGGATCTGATGCTTGATTCGACCTACCAGGAGGGCGACACGATCCGTGTCGACTACGTGGACGGTGCGATCAAGATCGACCGAATCGCGGGAGTGCCTGCGGAGCCCTCGGAGCCGGTCGAGCCAGCAGAGCCGGCACTGACGTCCTAGTCAGCGCGACGAACGAATCCACCGAACGGGCCTCGCGAGAGGCCCGTTCTGCGTGTCAGGGGCTGACGTGTCGGAAGCAACGCGATGAGCGACGTGGGCGGGGGGCGATACCTCGGAAGCGACACCCCTCGGACGCACGGAACCGGCTAGCTGGTCCCGACGCAGCCGCGCGGCTCGAGCGGTGCGCTAGTCCCAGCGCGCCGCGCTCCACCGTTCGAGGGGGCCGGCGTGGCGCCGGGAGGCGATGCTGAGCAGGATGCCGATCATCGCGCAGGCGGCAACCATCGAGGATCCGCCGAGGGAGATGAGCGGCAGCGGGATGCCGGTGGCGGGGAAGAGGCGGACGTTGACGGCGACGTGCAGGAGCGCCTGCACGACCAGCAACGCGGTGATGCCAACCGCGAGCAGTTGGCCAAAGCGGTCCGGTGCCGACTCGGCGATCGCGAGACCCCGCCACGCGATGACGGCGAAGCCCAGCAGCACTGCGAGTGTCCCGACGAGGCCGAGCTGTTCGCCGATCTGCGCGAGCGCGAAGTCGGAACTGCGTGTGGAGAGGCCGTCGAGCGCGGAGCTGGCGAGCTCCAGCCCTCGCCCGGTGACGCCCCCACCACCGAGGGCGACCTCCACCTGGCGGAGCGTGAAGCCGCTCCCCAGCGGATCGCGGTCGGGATCGAGGAACACGGCGAGACGCTCGCGCTGGTAGCCCGGGACGGCGAGGGCGAAGGCGAGCGGGATGAACGAGACGACGGTTGCGGCAATCGCCCACAGGCCGCGCGCGGAGACCGGCCAGGCGATCATCAGCGCCAGCCAGGCGGATCCGAGGACCAAGGCACTGCCGAGGTCCGGCTCCACGAGGATCAGCGCGGCGGGCACGAGGAAGGCGATCAGGAGCAGCGCGAACCCTCGCGGGGCGGCCTCGCGGGAGGAGGCGGTGGCCGCGATTGCCAGCACGGTCGCCAGCCGCGCGAACTCGGAGGGTTGGAGGCTGTAGGCGCCGATCACGAACCAGCGGCGCGCGCCGTACTCCGAACTGCCGGCAGCGAGCACGAGCGCGAGCAGGGCGATCCCGGCGAGCAGTAGCGGCGCCCAGGTGAGGCGCAGCAGGCGGTAGTCGAAGCGGGCGGCCGTGATCAGAACGAGCAGTCCGACGATCAGGAAGATGCCCTGGCGGGCGACATCCGGCGAGACGGAACCATTGCCCTCGCCAGTGGAGCCCTGGAGCGAGAGCAGGCCGATCGCGCCGATCACGAGCGCCGCGAGCAACAGCAGTGGATCGCCGACCACGCGATGCGGTTGCGCGCTGGACGGTCGCGCGAACTCAGTCATCGGAGGCGACCCCCAGATCGAAGTAGTACTCGAACATCGCGCGGGCGACGGGCGCGGCGTGCGTGGAGCCGACGCCGTGCTCGATGTAGACGGCGACCGCGATCTGCGGATCCTCGAACGGTGCGAACGCGATGTACCAGCCGTGCGTGTCGAAGTGACCGTCGGCGTACGGGGCGCCGAACTCGGCGGTACCGGTCTTGCCGCCGATCGTGAGGCCGGACGGCTGGCCGGCGGTGGCGGTGCCACCGGGCCCCGCGGTGATGCGCATCGCCTCGCGAACGATCGCGAGCGAGTCACCGTGGTTCTCGAGGTGCGACCGCACAACACGTGGCGTCGGCGACGACTTGCCGTCTACCAGGAGACCACGCACCAGGCGCGGTTCGAGGATGTCGCCGTCGTTCGCGATGGCGGCGGTGAGCACGGCCATCTGCATCGGCGAGACAGCGAGGTAGCCCTGGCCGATGCCGAAGGTGTAGGTGTCGCCGAGGAACCATGGATCGCCGATCGCCTCGCTCTTCCAGTCGGGGTCCGGTACGAGTCCGTCGACCTCGCCCGGGAGATCGAGGCCAGTCGCTGATCCGAGGCCGATCTGGCGCGCGTAAGAGGCCAGCCGGGTCGCGCCGAGGCCCTCGAAGTAGGTGACTCCGCCACGCGCGTACCCGCCCGACAGGTAGTAGAAGTAGACGTCCGAGGAGCGCGCGAGGCCCCAGTAGAGGTTCGTCGAGCCGTGCGCGGCCCAGTCGCGGAAGGTGTAGGTGACGGACGGATCGTACTCGTCCTGGATGTAGATCGCGCCGGTGCTGGTGATCGTGGTGTCCGGCGTGGCGACGCCTTCCTCGAGCGCGGCATAGGCGACGAGGGTCTTGAACGTGGAGCCGGGCGCGTGCGCCTCCATGTAGGTGCGGTCCACGAGCGGGCGCGCCGGATCGGTGAACAGGGCGAGCAGCGCCTTATCGTCACCGCTGCCGAGGATGTTGGGGTCGAACGAGGGGAGCGAGACCTGTGCGAGCACCTCGCCGCTGTGAACATCGAGCGCGACGGCGGCGGCGACCCTAGTTGGCGGTTCGCGGCCCGCCACCGCGGGCGGGAGGCCGGCCTCGATGGCGGCGAGCAGGGCATCGGTGGTGGCGCGCTGAAGCCCGAGGTCGATCGAGAGCTGGAGGCCGGCACCGGGCTGGGCGGCGAATTCGCTGAGCTGGCCGTAGTCACGTCCGGTTGGATCCGAGACGACGAGCCGGCGGGCAGGCCGGCCGCGCAACGCGTCCTCATAGGTCGCCTCGAGGCCGCTCTGCCCGACCGTGGCATCGAGGGCGTACCCGGCGGCGAGGTAGGCGTCGACCTCGGACTCGGCGATCGCACCGACATGGCCGACGAGGTGACCGACCAGATCGCCGCCCGTGTAGACGCGGTGTGGGACGGCGGTGACCTCGACGCCGGGGATGGTCGCCAGCGCGGCGCGGAGGCGAATCGCCTCGGTAGCGGAGGGGAGCGCGCGCACCTCGATGGGGGCGGTCGGATCGATGGCGGCGAGGCCGTCCTGGGTCGCCGCCTCGAGATCGGCGACGGAGACGCCGGACTCGCGCTCGATCGCGACGAGCGCGGTGCGACGGGTGCGATCGTCCGTGGGCAGATCGGCGGGCACAAGCCGGAGGGCATACGCGGGGACATTGGCGACGAGCGGCCGCCCGTCACGGTCGTAGATCAGGCCGCGTGCGGCGGCGGATTCCACGACGCGCGCGATTTCGCCGCTGGCGAGGATGGGCGGAGGTGTGGGCGCGATGAGCTGCAGCCGGACAAGCTGCGCGCCGAGTACGGCGAAGACGACGACGGCCCCGAGCCGCAGCGCGAGGAAGCGCCGCCGCTCGATCGCGGTCATCGGAAGGGCCCGCCGGAGACCGTCATCGGAAGAGCCCGACCGGGTGGCGGCGGAACGGTGTGAGTGCGGTGACGACGATGGCAGCGAGTAGGGCGGTACCGACGGCCGCGAATGCGACGGCGGCGCTCTCGCGGAAGACCGCGCCGTCGCGGGCGGCGCCCAGTCCGAGGACGGCGGCATAGCCGAGGCTCCCGATCGCGGCCGCCGCGATGCCGCGACTGAGGCGGGCGGAAAGCCCTCGGTTCTCTCGCGAGACCGACGCGAGGAGGATCGCGCCGCCGACGGACGGCAGCAACGCGAGCAGGAACCAGCCGGCTCGCTCGACGGAGATGACGCCGAGCACAAGCGCGGCGGCGGCGGCGATCGGCCACGTCTCCTCGGGCCGTCGTGCGGCGGCCCAGGCGGCGATGAGCGCACAGGCGGGGATCGGCGCGGCCCAGGCGTCGAGGAAGAACGCGGGAACGACGGCCGCCTGGAGCAGAGCCGCGAGTATGCCGAGGGCGATCGTCAGCGCGATCACGGCGCCGGCCGGGCGATCGGGGTGTCCGCGACGGGCGGCACGGGGCGGAAGCTGGTGAGGACGAGCACCTGCTCGAGGCGGCGCGGATCGGTGAGCGGTTCGACGGTGATCGTCTGATGCAGCGCCTGCGCGTTCGATCGGACAGCGGTGACGCGTCCGGCGACCAGCCCTGCGGGGAGGCGATCACCGAGGACTGACGTGACGAGGATGTCGCCGATGGCGACGTTCTTGCCACGCTCGACCAGTTCGAGCGAGAGGCCATCGCCGGTGCCGACCAGTGCCCCGAGGGTGCGCGACGACTGCACGGTCACGGCGACCGCGGCGTCGACGTCGGTGAGCAGGCGAAGCCAGGCGCGGCCTGCCTCGACCTGCGCGACGACACCGACGAGGGTGCCACCGGGGCCGAGCACGGGCTGGCCGACGAGCACGCCATCGTCGGCCCCGCGTCCGATCAGGAAGGCGCGCTGGCCGGGGGCGGGGTCGCGCAGCAGGACCGGCGCGAGGAGCGCCTGATCCGGGGCGAGGCGCGCCGAGCCATAGAGCTCAGCGGCGGCTCCGGCGATCGTCTGCTGTTCGCGCAGGGCGGCCAGCTCGCTCTGGAGGCGCTCAACTTCGAGCCGCAGCGCCGCGTTGTCGCCGGCAAGGCGATCCACCTCGTTGGCGCGCAGCACGACGTTGCCGACGGGGCGCGCGAGGTCACCGAGGGAGGCAACGAGCGGGCTGACGACGGCGCGCGCCTGTTCCTCGATGCGACCGGCGGGCGGCAGGGTGGAGCCGAGGAGGAGCAGCAACGCCGCAGCGAACAGCGCCGAGAACCAAACGGCACTGCGGCTGCCCGCCACCGGTCAGGTCGCCGAAGGGTATTGGGCCGCGGTGGCCTCGCGAGCGGTGCAGGCGATGCGGCTCATCGCGGCGGGCGCCGCGTTGCGATGGCGGACTGCACGCGCTCCAGCGTTTCGGCTTCCTCGAGCGCTTCGGCGCAGCCGCGGACGACGGTGCGCAGCGGATCCTCCGTGACGAAGACGGGGAAGCGGGATTCCATCGCCAGGCGGCGGTCGAGGCCGCGGAGGAGAGCGCCACCGCCGGTCATGGCGATGCCGTGGAGCATCAGGTCGGCGACCAGTTCAGGCGGCGTGGTCTCGATGGTCTGGCGGACGGTGCGAATGATCTCGTTCGTGACCGGTGACAGCGCGTCGCGGATCTCGATCGTCGAGACCTCGACCGACTTCGGGAGCCCGGTCGCGAGGTCGCGGCCACGGAGGTCGATCAACTCCTCCTCGTCGAGAGCGAATGCCGATCCCGCGTCGATCTTGACCTGCTCGGCAGTGCGCTCGCCGATCAGCATGTTGTGGACCTGGCGGGCGTATTCGATGATCGCGGCGTCCATCGCGTCGCCGGCAGCGCGTACGGAGGTTGCCTGGACGATGCCTCCGAGGGCGATCACGGCGACCTCGGTGGTGCCGCCGCCGATATCGACGATCAGCACGCCAGAGGCGTCCATGACGCGTAGGCCGCTGCCGATCGCGGCGGCCATCGGCTCCTCGATCAGGTAGGCGGAGCGGGCGCCGGCGCCGATCGCGGCGTCATGCACGGCGCGCTTCTCGACCTCGGTCGCCCCGGACGGGATCCCCACCACGACGCGGGGTCGCGGGATGCCGAGGCCGAAGCGGTCGTGCACGGAGCGGATGAAGTGCTGGAGCATGCGTTCGGTGACGCCGAAGTCGGAGATCACGCCGTCCTTCAACGGGCGCACAGCGACGATCGTCGAGGGCGTGCGCCCGACCATCCGCTTCGCCTCGTCGCCGATCGCGAGGATGCGCTTGGTGACCTTGTCGATCGCGACCACTGATGGCTCGTCGATCACGATGCCGCGGCCGCGGACGCTGACGAGCGTGTTCGCAGTACCGAGGTCAATCCCGATGTCATGGGAAAACATCCCCAGAAAGGACGAGAGCGGATTAATCACCGCGGGTGCTCGCAAACGGGGAGAAGCGGGACCGCCGGGGAAAACGGTCATCTGGAGTATACGGGTGCGCAGTTCCGGTTATCAACGCCGCGTCCGTGATGCCCATCCCACAGAGCAGTCGGGGCTCGGGTTTGGTCAGCTGCTGTCCGCAATGCCGCGCAGGACATAACAAATAATCCAGGCGGTCGATGCGGCGAGGCCGCCGACAACGAGCGTCTCAATCGCCGATCGCGTCAACCGGGTGCCCAGCGTGAGCCCCTTCATCGCGCCAACGGCGAGGAAGGCGACCGCGGTCAGGGCGGCGCTCCAGAGAAACGGCCGGGAGACGCTCCCCGCCGCCAATTCGTCGATCAGGAAGGGCAGGAGTGGGATGGTGCCGACGACGAGGAACGCGAAGAAGGTGGCGGTTGCGGCCTTGCCGGGGCGCGGACCATCAAGTTGCAGACCGTGTTCTTCCGTCACCATCGTGTCGATCCAGCGGTCGCGGTCTGCGGTGAGGACGGCGACGACGCGCTCCAGATCGTCCCCCGAGAATCCCTTCGCGGCGTAGAGCTGCCGCACTTCTTCGCGCTCGCCTTCGGGCACCAGGTCGATTTGTTCACCCTCGGAGCGACGCAATTCCGTGAGCAATTCGCGATCGGCGCGGGTTCCGAGGTAGTTGCTCGCGGCCATGCTGAACCCGTCGGCGAAGAGGTTGGCGAGGCCGAGGACGACGACGATCCCGCCGGAGAGATCGGCGCCGACGGCTCCGGCGGCGACGGCGAAGGTGGTGACGGCGCCGTCAATCGCGCCGTAGACGAAGTCGCGGAGGTAGCTCTGGGCGGGGCCATCCTCGAGGCGAGCGCGAATCGCCGCGGGTGTGTGGTCAGCGGCGATCGGCTGGTGCCGTCGCCGCGAGAGGCGTGGGAACACGCCGGCTGCTCGGCTAGCGGCGAACGAGGCGGTAGACGCGGGTGCTGCCGTCGCTGCCTGACACGATCTTCCCTTCGCGGATCAGCTTGCGAAGCGTTGATGCCATGTAGGCGCTGTCGATCTCGATCAGCTTGTTGAAGTCCTTCTTGGACATCTGGTCATTCTCGCCGAGCGAGCTGATGATCACGCGTTCCAACTCCATCGTGTCAGCCATCGTGCGCCCCTTTCACCGCCCTGAGCATCGTCCGAGGAGCGCTGTCAGTCCAGCCATTCGGCGTAGCGGGCGAAGAACTCGTCCTCGTCGATCACCTCGACGCCAAGCGTCTCGGCCTTTTCGCGCTTGCTACCGCCGCCGTCGCCGGACAGCACGAAGGCCGTCTTCTTCGATACCGCACCCGCGAAGCGGCCGCCGAGGCGCTTCACCAGGTCCTCGATCTCGTTGCGCGACCAGCGCGATAGCGAGCCCGTGGCGACGATCGACATGCCCTCGAAGGGGCCTCCGCGCGCGGAGACCTCCTCATCCATGCGGACGCCGGCGGCGGTCAGCCGATCGACCAGCGCGGCGTTCACGGGGTCCGCGAAGTAAGCGTGCACGGCCTCGGCGACGATTGGCCCAATCCCGTCGATCGCCTCGATCTCCTCGAGCGGCGCGGCGCGCAGCGTCTCCATCGTCCCGAAATTCAGGGCGAGGGCACGCGCGGTCTCCCCGCCGACGTGGCGGATGCTGAGGCCGATCAGCACGCGGTGCAGCGGCTGTTGTTTGCTGGCCTCGAGGTTGGCGAAGATCCGATCGAGCGTCTTGTCGCCGATCCCGTCGAGGGCGAGCAGCTCTTCGCGCCGATCCGGGAGCGCATAGAGATCGGAGAGCGTCTTCACGAACCCCTGCTCGACCAGCCGCCACGAAAGCGTTTCTCCGAAACCCTCGATGTCGAGGGCGCCGCGGCCGGTGTAGTGCTCCAGCGTGCGCGCGATCTGCACCGGGCACTCGCGGTTGGGGCAGTAGTAGGCGGCCTGTTCCGGATCGTGCTCGACCGCGGTGTCACAGACCGGACAACGCTCCGGCATCTTGAACTTGCGCAGGCGCCGTCCCTTGCGGCGTGAGAGCACCGGTCCGACGACCTGTGGGATCACGTCGCCCGCGCGCTGCACAATCACGTCGTCGCCGGGGCGGATGTCGAGTTCTTGCAGGTGAGCCAGGTTGTGCAGCGTCGCCATGCCGACCATCGCGCCACCGACGAAGACGGGTTCGAGCACGGCGAAGGGCGTGAGCACGCCGGTGCGGCCAACCGACACCTGGATCTCGCGCAGGTGTGTCACCGCCTGTTCAGCAGGGAACTTCCAGGCGGTTGCCCAGCGCGGATCGCGGCCGACGGTGCCGAGCTGACGCTGCAGTTCGAGCGAATCGATCTTGATCACGACCCCGTCGATCTCGTAGTCGAGATCGTCGCGCCGGTGCTCCCAGTCTTCGCAGAAGGTCGCGACGTCCTCGACGCGGTCGAATCGCTGGGCGAGCGGGTTCGTGGGGAACCCGGCCGAAGCGAGCCAGTCGATCGCGTCGGAGTGCGCGTCGGGAGCAGTGGCGCCCTCGATCCAGCCGAGCTGGTAGACGAAGAGATCGAGGCGGCGACTGGCGGTGACAGCGGGATCGAGCTGCCGGAGCGATCCGGCGGCGGTGTTCCGCGGGTTCATGTAGAGCTGCTCGCTGGCTTCGGCGCGCTCCTGGTTGAGCCGCGCGAACTCCAGCTTCGACATGTAGACCTCGCCGCGCACCTCCATCGCCGAGGGCGGGTCGTCGAGGGCGAGCCGCAGCGGGATCGAGCGGATCGTGCGCAGGTTCGGCGTGATGTTCTCGCCGCGGTAGCCGTCGCCGCGCGTGGCGCCGAGGACGAAGCTGCCGTCCTCGTAGATGAGCGAGATGGCGAGACCGTCGATTTTCGGCTCGCAGACGAAGCTGAAGTTGTCGTGCTCAAGTAGCCGAACGACCCGCTCGTGCCACTTCAAGAGTTCGTCGCGGCCGAAGACGTTGTTCAACGAGAGCATCGGATCGCGGTGTTCGACCGAATCGAACTCGATGGAGGGCTCGCCGGCGACCCGCTGGGTCGGCGAATCAGGCGTGATCAACTCCGGGAACCGGGTTTCGAGGTCGATCAGCTCGACGCGGAGTGCGTCGTATTGCGAGTCACCGATCTCGGGCGCGCTGAGCGTGTGATAGCGGTGATCGTGATGGCGGATCAGACCGCGCAACTCCTCGACGCGCTCGCGCGCGGCCTCGAGGTCTCGCTGCGTCTCCGTTGCCACGCTGCCGGCGTCTGGAAGGGTCTCGCTGGTGGTCACCGTGCCGAGTATATCGGCGAGCGAGCGGTACACTCAGAGTTCGTGGAACTTGGAGGTCAGGCGTGAGTTCGGAGCGCACGGTCACGATCGTCGACTACGGCGCAGGCAATCTGCGTAGCGTGGCACGAGCGGTCGCACATGCCGGCTACGAACCGTTGGTGACCTCGCAATCGCACGCGATCGAGGCCGCCTGGGCGCTGATCGTCCCCGGCGTGGGCGCCGCGGCGGACACGATGAAGAACCTGCGGGGCAGTGGCCTCGATGGGCCAATTCGTGACTACATCGCTTCGGAGCGTCCGTTTCTCGGCGTCTGCATGGGCATGCAGGCGTTATTTGACCTGTCTGAAGAGGGTGGACGGCACGAATGTCTGGGCGTCTTGCCCGGCCGGATCGTGCGATTCCCACGTGGCCTGACCGTCCCGCACATCGGCTGGAACACGGTACACGTCGAACAACCGCACCCGGTGTTCGACGGTATCGCCCAGGACGCATATTTCTACTTCGTGCACTCATATCACGCACAGCCGGACGAGCCGACGATGGTGATAGGGGTTACGGAGTACGAAGGTCGGGTGTTCCCGGCCGTAGTGGGGCGCGACAACGTGATTGCGACCCAGTTCCACCCAGAGAAGTCAGGTGCGAGCGGCCTGAGGTTGTACGCCAACTTCATCCGACTCGCGCGGGAGCGCGGTTCAATTTCTCCGGAGCCGGTGTCGGCTGCGCGAGGCTGAGCCATCAGGAGCACAGCGTTGGACGTGATCCCAGCGATCGATATCCGCGACGGACGTTGCGTCCGCCTGGAGCAGGGCGACTACGACCGGGAAACCGTCTTTGGCGATGATCCGGTAAAGATGGCGGTCCGCTGGGCGGCGCTGGGCGCGAAGCGGATCCACGTCGTCGACCTTGATGGTGCGCGCGACGGCAGCCAGGCAAACGCCGAGGTAGTTCGTCGCATCGTGCAAACCGTGGATAGCGCCATTCAGTACGGCGGCGGGATCCGGGATATTCCGACGCTGGAGCGCACGCTGGAGAGTGGCGTGAGCCGCGTCGTGATCGGCACCGCCGCGGTGAAGGACCCGCAGATGCTGCGCGACGCCGTCGCGGTTGCGGGCGACCACCTGATCGTCTCCGTCGACGCGCGCGAGGGCCTCGTCAGCCTGCAGGGCTGGACCGAGTCCACCGATATTTCCGCGCTGGCGCTGATCGAACGCCTGCAGGGGATGGGCGTGCAGCGTGTCGTCTACACGGACATCATGCGCGACGGCGTGAAGGGCGGGCCCAGCTTCACGATGTACGACCGGCTGACCGCCGAGACCTCCGTGAAGGTGATCGCAGCAGGCGGCGTGAGCAGCATCGAGGACCTGCGTCGCCTCCGCGAGGCCGGTGTCGACGGCGCAATCATCGGTCGTGCGCTCTACCGCGGCGAGCTCGATCTGTCCGAGGCAATCGCCGCCGCCCGATAGGCACCGCCTCGATGGAGTTGGCGCCAGCGGGCGTGGGTGGCGTCCCCGCCGATCTGCGGCGATCATGGTCGGGTGCTGACCAAAAGAATCATCCCCTGCTTCGATGTCGACAACGGCCGCGTCGTCAAAGGCGTGTCGTTCGTCGAGCTGCGTGATGCCGGCGACCCGGTGGAGCTGGCGGCGAAGTACGACGCGGCCGGCGCGGACGAGCTGGTCTTCCTGGACATCACCGCCTCCTCCGATCAGCGCACCAGCGTCTACGAGATGATCGCCCGCACGGCGGACCAGGTCTTCATCCCGCTGACCGTGGGCGGCGGCGTCCGCTCCGGCGATGACGTGCGGCTGATGCTCGAACAGGGCGCCGACAAGGTGTCGATGAACACGGCCGCGGTGGAGCGCCCGGAGCTGGTCGACGAGGCCTCGCAACGGTTCGGTTCGCAGTGCATCGTGGTCGCCGTGGACGCGAAGAAGATCGCCGAGGGTAAGTGGGAGATCTTCACCCACGGCGGACGGACCCCGACCGGCCGGGACGCGGTCGAGTGGGCACGCGAGGCGGTCGATCGAGGCGCCGGCGAGTTGCTGGTGACCTCGATGGATACAGACGGGCACCAGCGCGGCTACGACATCCCGATGCTGCGTGCGATTAGCGACGCGGTGGAGGTCCCGATCATCGCCTCCGGCGGCGCCGGCGAGCCCTCGCACCTCTACGACGCGCTGACCGCCGGCGGCGCGGACGCGGTGCTGGCAGCTTCGATCTTCCACTTTGGCAAGTACGACATCCCGTTCCTCAAGCAGTACCTCCAGGGTCGCGGGGTGCCGATGCGGCCCGTCGAGACCCCGGCGGCGCCCGCTCCCACCGAGGGCTAGTGTCCACGCCGCCGTTCCAGGTGACCCACATCGTGTTCGATGTGGACGGGACGCTGGTCGATTTCGAATCGGCGCTCCAGGCCGCACTCCGCGCGGCAGCGGAGGAAGCTTCGGGCTGCCTCGGCACGCTGGTCACGCCGACGCAGCTTCATCTATCGCGCGAGCTGCTCTCGGTTGACCCGGCCTGGAGCGGCCGCACGTTCGTCGAGATGCGTGACGAGTCGATCCGACGCGTCCTCGCCTCGGCGGATGAGCACGCGCCCGAGGTGGTGCGGCGGATCACCGGCACCTACTACGCGGCGCGTGACGCGAACCTGCACGCCTACGACGACGTGGAAGAGGCGCTGAGCGCCCTCGCGGGCCGCGGCTTCACGCTGATCGCGGCGACGAACGGGAACGCGCCGCTGGCGGCCCACCCGTTCATGGCGCACGTCGCGCATCACCAGCAGGCGGAGGCGATCGGCATCTCGAAGCCGAATCAGGCGTTCTTCGCCCGGGCGATCGCGGACACCGGCGGCGAGCCGGGCTCCGCGCTGTCGGTCGGGGATCGGATCGACAACGACGTCACGCCGGCCCGCTCCGCCGGGCTGCACGCGGTATTCCTCGATCGCCACGACCGCGCACCGGACGCCGACGTGCCGCGGATCAGCGTGCTGACGGAGCTACTGGAGATGGTGGAGTTCGCCGGCTAGGAGCAGGGCGCCGCTGGCGGTGCCGAAGGCGCGCTAGCGACGGGTGAAGTGGACGCCGAGTGCCGGCGTCGGCCGCGCGAACGGCGCGTACTCCGCGTCTGGCCGGCCCAGCGCCACGAACGCCTGCGGCTGCCACGTCTCATCGAGGTCCAGAGCGGCGCGGACGGCTGCCTGGGCGTAGACGGGCCCCGAGATCCAGTACGCGCCGAGGCCGCGCGCGGAGGCGGTGAGCAGGATGTTCTGCAGCGCCGCGCCGAACGAGTGGGTCGCGAGTGACCATTCAGCGCGTGCGCGGCGATCGTCGGCGTAGTGGTTGAGTCCATCGGCGACGAGGCAGCCGAGGAGCAGCGTCGGTGCGCCCTCGATCTGGCCGCGCGAGCGGGCCAGCAGGCGCTCGATCGTGGCCCCGGGGACGTCGTCGCCCTCGAGGTCGGCGCGCCACGCGGCGCCCATCGCGGCGGCGAGCGCGGGGCGTCGAGGCGGCATTACCTCGGCGAAGCGCCACGGCTGCGTGTGGTGGGGGGCGGGCGCG
>JAQCIU010000014.1:0-76580 GCA_027593235.1 Chloroflexota bacterium | reverse complement strand
TACGAGAAGCGCATCCTGAGCGGCGGCGACTTAGGATCGGACATCGGGACCTCCTGCGAGTTCTGGGTGCTTCACACTTCCCAGTCTCGCTGGAGGTCCCTCCGCAGTCAGCCGTCTCGCAGGTGTGTGGTCAGTACAGCTAGAGCGGTTTGCGGAAGAGCAGATCGTTGCCGCCGTTCTCGCTGGCGAAGCCTTCGAGGCGGACCGCGTCCCGTGCTTCGGCCATCGCCGCCGGGATCACCGTCTCGACGCCGGCGTAGCCACGGCCCTGGGCGAACGCGACGGCCGCGGCGGTCAACTCCGGCATCGCGTCGCCGGCAAGCCGCCGCAGCGTCGCGAAGCCGCCGTCACCTCGGTCGATCGCCGCGCAGCCGACCACCCGTTCCTCCGCGCCGACGGCGACCCACATCCCGCGCCCGGGCTCGCGGTAGTAGCCGAGATCGAGCAGGTCGCTGTCACGCTCCACCGAGGGAGCGTCGAAGCCGGCGAGGAGCAGTCCCTCGGTGACGAGCCGCCGAATCGCGAGTGCGTCGCTGTCCCTGGCCTGGCGAACGATGATGCTCACGCGTGTGTCCGTTCTCGCTCCCAGGGCAAGGATCGTGGCTGCAGCACCTGTCGAACAGAGCCATCCGCCACCAACACAATCAGATCCAGCTCGCCATAGAGCGCCGGGTTCATGCCCTTCAGCGCCGCGGTGACGAGTTCGTCCTCCATGTGCGCGAGTGCGCTCACGAGGATCAACACGGAGAGGTCGCTGTCGCCCGCACGCCGCTGCGCCACCGCGCGTTCGACGGCACGGCGGAAGGCGCGCCGGATCGGGACGCCGTCCTTCGGATCCAGATCCGCGGGGGCGCCGACGATTACCGCGCCGGGCGGGCTGTCCGCCGGCAGCCGCGAAACGAGCCAGTAGTCGTGGACGTGGACGTCCGTGAACTCCTCGGTGTTGAGCAGCGCGGCGCGATCACGGACCCGCGAAATGATGATGTCCAACTCGGCGGCCTCGGCCGGCAACCGGTGGAGCGGGCGGGAATCGAGGTGGAAGGCGCCGTCGATGCCTTCGGAGATCGTGGTCCAGGCGCTCGACAGGCCGCCGGTCACGGAGACGTAGGCGCCGTCCGCCTGGATCTTCGCGAGTTGGAGCGTGACCGGGATCCGCACCTCGCGGCGCTCGCCGGGTTCCAGGCCCTTCAGGCCGTTGCCCAGGAGCACGCGCAGATCGGAGCGGGATGGTTCCTCGGTTGGCAGCGTGGCACCCGGGGGGAGCCAGGCCACGAAGCCGGCGTCCGTTTCCAGATCGGCGGCCAGCAGTTCCTCGAACCCGGGATCGGGCGGCGGCGCATCTTCGGCCCAGAGCAGGCCGACGGTGACGCCGATCCGGCGATCGCGCTGGTTGAGGATGGCGTCGAAGACCTCGGAGGGTTCATCGGCGATGCGAAAGGTGCGATAGAAGCGGCTGCCCATCCAGGCGGCGACCATCTCCAGCGCGGCGCGCGGTACGGAGAGCGGGGCGGTGCTCGCAAGCGACGAACGTTCGGAGGTGGTCACGGCGGTTCGCTACGCCTCGGACTCGGCGGCGCGCCGTGCCTCGTTGCGGTTCAGCATCGGAATCACGCCGTTGCTGAGGATCTGCAGCGGGATAAGCACGTTGAGGCCGAGGAAGACGATCACGCCGACCCACTTCAGCGTCGTCGCGAGCGCGGTGCCGTCGTGATCCGTCTGCTGCAGCACGATCACGGTCACCACCGAGATCACGAGTGCGAGGAAGAATCCGAGGATCACGTCCCAGTTGCGGATGAAGCGTGTGAACGCGGCCAGCAGGCCGCCGCCGATCGCCAGGTTCGCGGCCATCGCACCGAGCAGCGGCGTGCCGTGGTGGTGCCACGTGTCGAAGGCGGCGAGGAAGAGCAACATCAGCCCGACCGGCGCGCCGATGGCGATCAAGAGCCCGGGAAGATCGCTACGGTGAAATCTCATCTGCCCCGCCTCTCGCGTTCATTATCGCCGGGTCGCGGTTGTGCGTCGAAGCGCGCCGGCCGACGAGCGCGCGCGAACCCGGGATCGCGGCGCATGCTCGCAATCACACGGCGCGCCGTCCAGCCCCCGCGTTGACGCGCGGATCGGCGGGTCCGTACGTTCGCGGCCCAACGCGGAGGAGCGATCGATGTCTGTCGTCACGCTCGAGGTCCAGGATCACGTCGCCACGCTACGCCTCGCGCTGCCCGACGCGCGCTTCGATCGCGGGGCGCTCGACGCGCTGAGCGCGGCCGCGACGGAACTGCGCGGGCGCACCGCCGACGTCTACGCGGTCGTCGTCGCCTCGGGCGCCGACTTCGGGAGCGGCTGGTCGGCCGCTGCCCTCGGCGAGGATGTGATTGCCGGGCTGCCGCCGCTGGGCGCGACTTTCGATGCCGTCGCCGCGATTCCGCAACCGGTCGTTGCGGCGATCCGTGGCGAAGCGGCCTCGGCAGGCCTCGAACTGGCGCTTGCCTGCGATATCCGCGTCGCCGCGCAGGGCGCGCGCTTCGCGATGCCGGAGACCAGCCTCGGTGTTGTGCCGCGCGGCGGCGGCACGCAGCGGCTCCCACGCGCGATTGGCCGCGCCCACGCATTGCGCATGCTGCTCACCGGCGAGGCGGTCGACGCGACCGAGGCGTTGCGCATCGGTCTCGTGTCCGAGCTAGCCTCGGATGCTGACCTCGAGACGGCGGCGCTGGCGATCGCGACGACCATCGCGTCGCGCGGTCCGATCGCCACGCGGCTCGCCAAAGAGGCGGTGCGGCGCGGATCGGAGCTGCCGTTGGCGGAGGGATTGCGCGCGGAATTGGACCTGACGGTCATACTCCAGACAACCGCTGACCGTGCTGAGGGCGTACAAGCATTCGTGGAGAAACGCCCGCCACGCTTTGAGAACCGTTAGCGGCGCTTGCCGTGCGCGGTTTCGCGCGGGAGCATGTCCGGTACAGGAGTCCCAATGAACGTTGTACTCAACTCTGACGAGTCGCATGTCGCGCTGACCCTGGTCAGTGCGCTGCTCCTCGATAACATCGACCTCTCCGAGGAGGGGCGCAGGCTGGTCCGCGAATGGCGGCGGCAGCGTGATCCCGGAAACAGGGAACTCGATGAGTTCACCGTGTTCCTCAACGAACGGCTCGGGAACCACATCGACGAACGGACCACGCGGATGATGCGCGTGAAGGGCAAACGCAAGGTGTCGCAGGCGGAGCGCTGGCAATGAAAGTCGAATTCACGGCCGAAGAGGTCAACGCGATGCTCGACGCGATCGTCGACGAGATCGTCGAGCTGAGCCTCGATCGCAGTGACAAGGCGGCGATTCGCCGCTGGCGCACGGACACCGCTCCGGGCACCGCCGCGATGGCACTGCTGACCGAGAAGCTCAACACGGAGCTGCAGCGCGAGTTCGGCCGCAGCGAGGTCAGTGCGATCAAGAAGCCGGACTGGGCGACGTAACGCAGTCCGGTGCTCGGACAGCCTCGCCGATCCGGCGGATGCCGGTGGTGACCGCTACGGCGGGAAGGGCGCGGTGACGCGATGAGCTTCGTGGAGGTCTCCCGCGACGGGGATGTCCTGCGGATCACGCTCAACCGCCCGGAACGGCACAACGCCGTGCACCTGGCGATGCGCGACGAGCTGTGGACGATGCTCAACCTGATCCGGGACGACCCGACGATCCGGGTCGCGGTGCTGACGGGGGCGGGCGACCGTGCCTTCAGTGCCGGCGCGGACATCACCGACTTTGGTACCGCGCCCTCCGTGATCGAGGCGCGCGCCGCCCGGCTCGATCGCGATCTCTGGGGGTTGATGGCGAGCCTGGAGATCCCACTGATCGCCGCGATCCGAGGCTTCGCGTACGGCGCAGGCCTGGAGATGTCGATGTACTGCGATATCCGCCTGGCAGATGACACGGCGCGGTTCGCGCTGCCGGAGGTCACCCTGGGCTACATCCCCTCCGCCGGCGGCACCCAGACGGTGCCGCGCCACATCCCGCGCGGCGATGCGCTACGCATGGCGACGACCGGTGAACCGATCGATGCACAACGCGCCTACGCGCTCGGGCTCGTCGACCGCGTGCTCCCGCCCGCCGAGCTGCTGCCCGAGGTGGATCGGCTGGCGCACCTGCTCGCCTCGTACGAGCCGGGCGCGCTGCGCGCCGTGAAGCGCGCCACTACCGAGGGCCTCGATGGCGCCCTCGATGCGGGGATCGCCCTCGAGCGACGGCTGGCTGCGCGTCAGGCGGTGGTTGCGTGAGCGCGCAAACGCCGGCGCCGGCTGCTCCGGGCGCGAGCCGCTTCGGGCGGGTCAAGCTTCCGCGGAACTTCGGGCCGCTGATGTTGCTGTTGGTCAGCGCGATCGGTATCGGCGCGGTGTTCTGGGGTGCGTTCATCGCCGAACCGCAGATCCACGTGACGCTCTTCGATACCGGGACCGAGGACGCGGCGCTCGAGACCCTGCGCGCCGACGGTGTGATCGCCTTCGCGGAGCAAAACATCTACGTGGTGGGCCTCGAGGACGGGCGCCTCCGCGCGATCGACGGACGTGTCGAGAAGACCGGGTGCAAGGTCGAATTCCTGCCGAACGATCCACGTGGCGTCGCGCGCAATCCGTTCGGACGCACCGGCGTGCTGGAGGATCGTTGTTCCGGCGCAGTCTGGTCGATCGCCGGCGACGCGATTGCGCGCACTCAGGAGCCGCTGCGCACACCGGTGATCTCGTTCCAGGTCGATGACGCCGGTGTTCGGCACCTGATGGTCGAGGTAATCACGGTCGGCGGCGACTAGCGCCGGGGCGCCCGATCGAGCTTGCGTGGGTTTGGGCGGCCTCGGCGGACTCGCGAACAGTCGCGAATGTCGCCATCATGTGCGCTCGGATGCGATTTGAACGCGCACGTCAGGTTTTGCCGCTTGCCTCGGAACGCGGTATGACTGCTGCGTTCTGGGGGCAGGGTTGGCGCTGCCGACCGCGGGAAACCGTGATGGCGCTGGCTTGCGGGGGAGGATGACGGATGAACACCGCCGAGTTCTTGACGATTTCCGCAGCGATTGTCCCTGACCGGACGGCGATCGTTGGCGATGGCCAGCGGACGACCTACGCGGAACTCCAGAGCACCGCAAACCGACTAGCCAACGCCCTCCAGACACTGGGCGTGGCCAAAGGCCAGAACGTCGGCGTGATGGCGGTCAACAGCCCCGCCTTCGTCGAGGTCTACTACGCGACCGCCAGCGTGGGCGCGACGATGGTCCCGCTCAACTTCCGCGCGAAGACCGAAGAGTTGACCCACATGGTCAACGAGGCTGACGTCAGCGTGCTCTTCATTGGCGAGCGCTACTGGCCGATCTACGAGCAGATCAAGGATTCGATCCCCGGCGTTCGCCAGGTGATCGGCCTCGATTTCACGCCGAATGGCGGCGCCAACTACCAGGCGCTGATCGACGCGAACGAGGACATCCCGGTCTACACCGAGATCGACGACTCCGACCCGACGCTGCTCATCTACACGTCCGGCACGACGTCGCTGCCGAAGGGCGTGGTGCTGTCCTACCAGGCACTGACCGCGCTGGTCGTCAACACCCAGGCGCCCGCCGATCCCGGATCGGAGCAGGAAGTCGTGCTGGTTTCCGCCCCGTTCTTCCACATCGCCGGGGCGACGACCATCATGAGCGCCGTGTTCTCCGGTCGCCGCCTGGTGGTCCTTCCGCAGTTCACGCCGGAGGCCTGGCTGGATGCGGTGGACGCGGAAGGCGTCACCCACGCCTTCGTCGTGCCGACGATGCTCAAGCGCACGATGGAGTACGAAGACTTCGGCAAGTACAGCCTGAAGACGCTGCAGCTCATCACCTACGGCGCCGCTCCCATGCCCTACGACGTGGTGCGTGCCGCGGTGGAGATCTTCCCGCCGCGCGGCATCGGCCTGCTCAACGCGTACGGACAGACCGAGGCGACCGGTTCGCTGACGTACCTGGGCCCGGACGACCACCACCTCAACGGCACGCCGGAGAAGAACGATAAGAAGCTCTTGCGACTCCGCTCCGTCGGCAAGACCATGCCGGACGTGGATGTCGCGATCCTCGCGCCGGACGGACGCCGCCTCAGCGGCGACGACGAGGGCGAGATCTGCATCAAGGGCGACCGCGTGATGAAGGGCTACAACAAGCGCGAGGCGGACACCGCTTCGGCGATTCATGACGGCTGGTTGCACACCGGCGACGTCGGACGAATCGACGAGGATGGCTACCTGTTCATCACCGGCCGCATCAAGGACATGATTATCCGCGGCGGCGAGAACATCTCCACGGCGGAGATCGAAAACGTCCTCGAGGATCACCCCGGTATCGCCGAGGCGGCCGTGATCGGCGTCCCGGACAACGACTGGGGTGAAGTGGTCAAGGCGATCATCGTCGCCGGCCCCAAGGAGGAAGTCCCCTCCGAGGATGACCTGACCGATTACGTGAAGTCGCGACTGGCCTCGTACAAGGCGCCGGCCCTCTACCAGTGGGTGGATGAGCTGCCTCGGAACCACCTGGGCAAGATTCTGAAGACAGAACTGCGTGACCTCTACGGACAGCCGACCGCGGGAACGAGTGTCTAGCAGCGCCGCGGTGTCGTAGCATCGCGCACTGATCCCGGTTACGAACGAGCGGAGACTGCATGGCGGGACAGGCGGCAACGCGCGGCAAGCCCGCTCGTCTCGTTGGTGCGTGGTGGTTACCGGCGCTGGGCCTCTCTGGGGTCGGCGTCTGGCTCGCACTGCAACTCGGGTCGACCGAGGGCGCCGGGCGCGAATCGTTCTTCAATGCGGCACACCCGTGGGCGGTCTACGTCTTAATGTCCGCGCTGGTCGGCCTGCTGACCTACGGCTTCGTTCGCCACGCCACGCTCTGGCGGCTGGGCCAGCCGACGCAAGAGAGCATGCTCGCGCAGTTGCGCACGCGCCTGATGAACGTGGGACGGCTCGGCCTGGCGCAGGACAAGGTCCGGCGCGATCGCTACGCCGGGGTCATGCACTGGTGCATCTTCTCGTCGATCCTGGTGCTGACGATCGTCACCGCCCAGGTCGCGATCGAGGATGACACGCCGCTCAACTTCCTCGAGGGCCGCTACTACCTCTTCTTCTCCTTCTACGGCGACCTGTTCGGCCTGATCGGCCTCGTTGGCGTCGGGATGGCGCTGAGCCGCCGCTACTTCTCCGATTTCCACCGCATCCGCTGGGACGAGCGCGTCGAGGATCACCTGATCATCGTCGGCCTCGGACTCGTGCTGCTCACGGGCTTCCTTGTCGAGGCGTTCCGCATCGAGGTCAGCGAGCTGACGCAGAACCCGGACTGGGCGCCCTGGTCGTTTGTCTCCTTCGGCATCGCCAAATTCGTACGCATCTTCGCGTTCGATGAGGGGCAGATCCTCTCCGCGCACCAGTGGAGCTGGTGGCTGCACATCAGCATCGCCTTCTCGTGGCTCGGCTTGATCGTCTTCACACGCCTCGACCACATGTTCTTCGCGCCGATCAACGCCTTCTTCCTGCGCACCGATTCGCCCGGCCGCCTCTCGCCGATCCCGAACATCGAGGAGCGCGAGGTGTTTGGCGTCGGCCAGATCCAGGACTTCACCTGGAAGCAGCTCTTCGAGCTGGACGCCTGCGTTCGCTGCGGACGCTGCACGGAGGTGTGCCCGGCCAACCTCGCGGGCCAGCCGCTCTCGCCGATGCACCTGATCCAGGACCTCAAGGGGCACCTGGCGCAGGTCGGCCCGGCGCTCCAGCACGCCGGCAACGTTGGCGAGGATCAGCGTGCCGTCTCGCCCGTGGCGATGGTCGGTGACGTGATCAAGGACGAGACGCTCTGGGCCTGCCGCACCTGCGGCGCCTGCATCCAGGAATGCCCGGTCATGATCGAGCACGTGCCGACGATCGTCGACATGCGGCGCTACCTCGTGATGGACGAGGCACGGCTGCCGCAGACCGCCCAGAACGCACTCCAGAACATGGAGATGCGTGGGCACCCCTGGAGCGGAACGGCGCTGGAGCGCACCACCTGGATGGAAGGACTCGGCGACGTGCCGATGTTCGATGGCAGCCAGGAGTACCTCTACTGGGTCGGCTGCTCCGGATCGCTGGTGGAGCGGAACCTGCCGATCACGCAGGCGGTCTTCAAGCTGCTCCGCGAGGCCGGCTCTTCGTTCGGCGTGCTTGGCCAGGAAGAGACCTGCAACGGCGACCCGGCGCGGCGCCTGGGCAACGAGTACCTCTTCCAGATCCTCGCGCAGCAGCTGATCGAGACGTTCAAGGAAAAGAACGTCCAGCGCGTGATCACCAACTGCCCGCACTGCTTCAACACGTTCAAGAACGAGTATCCGCAGTTCGACGGTCACTTCGAGGTGCTGCACCACACGGAGTTCCTCAACGCGCGGCTCGTCGACGGTTCGCTGAAGGCGACGCATCAGGTGCAGGCTGATGTGACCTATCACGACTCCTGCTACCTCGGTCGGATCAATGGCGTCTACGACGCGCCGCGCCAGATCCTGGAGTTCGTACCCGGCGCCAAGGTGACCGAGATGCGACGCAGCAAGAGCAAGGGTCTCTGTTGCGGCGCCGGTGGCGGCAACATGTGGCAGGAAGAGGTTGGCGAACGACGCGTCAACCACATCCGTAGCGAGGAAGCGATTGCGACCGGCGCGGATCAGGTGATCTCCAACTGCCCGTTCTGTATCCAGATGTTCGAAGACGGGGTGCCCGCGATGCACCCCGAGGAGGAAGGGCGGATCCGCCCGTTCGACGTGGCGGAGCTGCTCGAGCAATCGGTGTTCGGACCGCAGGGGGCTGCGCCGGTCGCAGCTTCCACCGAGGGTGACGCGTAAGCGCCACGAACACGAGCGTCATCGTGATCCGGCGGGGGCCGGGTGTTACGCCTTGCTCGCATGGCGTGACGGGGATACGAGACAAGGGCGGCACGTACCCCAACGCGCCGCCTCGCGACGAGGGCGATGATCCTCGGGAGTACGAACGCTGGCAGCGCCGCAGGCATCCAGCAGGTGCGAGCGCGGTCGGCGCGTCCAGGAAGAACAAGCGCTGTCAGCGCATGGAGAAGTGAGGAAGCGATGCATTTCGTTGTCTGCGCGAAGCAGATCCCTGACCCCGAAACCCCGCCCTCGGCGTTCAAGATCGACGCCGCGACCAACAAGGTGGTCCCCGCTCAGGGCTTCCAGCCCGTACTGAGCCAGTTCGACGGCATCGCCGCCGAAGCGGCCTTGCGGATCAAGGAATCCGCCGGCGGCGACGCCAAGATCACCGTGCTGTCGATGGGCGCTGAGAGCGCTCAGGCGGCGATCAAGCAGGTGCTTGCGATGGGCGCCGACGAGGGTGTGCTGCTCCAGGACGCGGCCTTCGACGGTGGCGACTCGCACACCACGGCCAAGGTGCTGGCCGCGGCGATCAAGAACCTGGGCGACGTGGACGCGGTCTTCTGCGGCCGTCAGTCCGCCGACTGGGACATGGGCCAGGTTGGCCTGCTGATCGCCGAGGAACTCGGCTGGCCGGTGGCGATCCTCGCGAAGGACGTCCAGATCGCTGATAGCACGATGACCACGACGCGCGTGCTGGCGGACGGCTACGAGACCGTCGCCCAGGCGCTGCCGGCGGTGGTGACCGTCTCCAACGAGTTTGGCGAGCCGCGTTACCCGAAGCTGCAGCAGATCATGCAGGCGGCGAAGAAGACCGTCACCACGCAGACCCACGCCGACCTGGGGCTTGACCCCTCCGAGGTGGGTGCGGCCGGTTCGCGCCTCAAGCTCGAGCGGCTGTTCATCCCCGAGGCCGGCGGCATGGTCGAGCTGATCGTAGGCGACAACCCGGCGGAGCAGGCGCGCAACCTTGTCGCGAAGCTCCAGGCAGACAAGGTCCTCTAGACCAGCACTCCCTGAGGAGGGATCGACGATGGCACGTAATATTCTCGTCGTTGGTGAGCTCGACGCCGGTGCGGTGAGTTCCACGACTGCAGAGCTGATCGGTCAGGCCACCCGTCTCGCCGACGGTGGCCAGGTTTCCGTCACGCTGCTGGGCAGCGGCGCCGCTGGCGCCGCCGCAGCGGCATTCGAGGCCGGTGCCGACCGCGCCTTTACCGGCGACGACGCCGGCTACGACAACTACAACTCGGATAGCTGGGTGAGCGCGGTGGAGAACGCCGTCGGTCAGGCCAGCGCCGAAGCGGTCTTCATCGCACAGAGCGTGGTCGGTCGCGACATGGGGCCGCGGATCGCCGCACGTCTCGGTAGCGCGGTCGCCATGGACTGTGTGGACGTCACCGACGACGGCGGCGCCCTGAAGGCGACCCGCCCGTGCTACGGCGGTAATGCCCGCGCCACGTACGGCTTCGCGACCAGCCCCGCTGTCGCGACGATCCGTGCCAAGGCCTTCGATCCGATCGCGCCGCGCGCCGGTGCGTCCGGCGAGACGGTCGACCTGGGTGCGCCGGCCGCGTCCCGCACGACGATCGTCGGTCGCGAACTCGCCGAGGCCAGTGGCCTCCAGATCACCGACGCGCCGATCGTCGTTTCCGGCGGCCGTGGCCTCGGTGGTCCCGAGGGCTTCGAGGTCGTCGAGGCGCTGGCCGCCGCGTTTGGCACCAACCGTGCCGCTGTCGGTGCCTCGCGCGCCGCGTGCGACCTCGGGTGGTACCCGGTTAGCCAGCAGGTGGGCCTCACCGGCAAGGTGGTGACCCCGGACCTCTACGTCGCGATCGCCATCTCCGGCGCCAGTCAGCACATGGCGGGCTGCTCCGGATCGAAGATGATTATCGCGGTGAACCGGGACCCGGACGCCAACATCTTCTCCGCGGCGAAGTACGGAATTGTCGGCGATTACAAGCAGGTGGTACCGGCGCTGATCGAAGCGCTCAAGGCCGCCAGCTAGCGGATGGACCGCCCCGCATCGAACGAGCGCGGGCGGGTGGCAGCACCCGTCCGTTCCGTTCTCGGGGCAAATCCGTCCGTAGCTGGGTCGATCCACCAACCTGACGTTTGCGCGAGCATGTGAGTACAAATACAATTAGCGTTCGCGTCAGTTTGACTGCGTAATGACTGGACTTTGACATAATGGCGACGACTATCGGGCTGACCGGCGGGATTGCCTCGGGAAAGTCGACCGTGGCCGAGTTGCTACGGGATCTGGGCGCCGAAGTTGTCGAGGGTGATCGCCTCGGCCACCGCGTCTACGAGCCGGGATCATCCGGGTTCGAAAAGGTCGTCAACGCCTTCGGGCACGACATCGTCGCGGCGGACGGCACCATTGATCGCCGGATCCTCGGCGGCAAGGTGTTCGGCGCCCCCGAAGAGATGGATCGACTGAACGGCGTGATGTGGCCGGCGATCCGCGAGATCGCGGTCCAGGAATTCGCGGCGATCAAGAAGAAGGATCCGGACGCGGTCATCGTCTTCGAAGCGGCAGTGATGCTCGAAGCGGGCTGGCAGGATCTGGTCGACGAGGTCTGGGTGGTCACCACCAAGCAGGACCTCGCGATTGATCGCCTCAAGACGCGCAACGGGTACAGCCGCGAACAAGCGCTTGCCCGGATCGAATCGCAGATGTCGAATCGTCAACGGCAAGAGTTCGCGGACGTGAAGTTCGACAACTCGGAAGACGAAGAGAAGCTGAAGAGTCGGGTCCAGTACCACTGGAAGCGGCTGTTGAAGCGGATCGCCGAGCCGACCAAGTCATAAGCAGATGTCCTCGGGCGGGCGGAATCGACCACCCCGGCGACGAACAGAGTGCGGGGGCGTCCTTGACCACGCGAGAACGAGCGAACTTTCAACAGATCGCGGTTGAAGATTTCCGAATTACCGAAGAGCCGTACTACCTCCCGATCTCGGATGAGGTGGAGCTCTTCCTCGCCGCGTACGAGCAGAAGGTTCCAGTCCTGCTGAAAGGCCCGACGGGCGTCGGCAAGACCCGCTTCATCGAGTACATGTCGTGGCGTCTGCACCAGCACCTGGGTGAGCCGTCGCAAGAGGGCGTTCCGCTGATCACCGTGGCCTGCCACGAGGACCTGACGGCGTCCGACCTGGTCGGTCGCTACCTCCTTGAGGGCGACGAGACGCGCTGGATCGACGGTCCGGTCTCCCGCGCCGTCAAGGTTGGCGCGCTCTGCTACCTGGACGAGGTCGTCGAGGCCCGCAAGGACACGACGGTCCTGATTCACCCGCTTACCGACTACCGCCGGCTGCTGCCGGTGGAGAAGCGCGGTGAGCTGATGGAGGCCGCCGATGGCTTCCTGCTCGTCATGTCCTACAACCCCGGCTACCAGTCGGCGCTGAAAGACCTCAAGCACTCCACGCGCCAGCGCTTCATCGCGATCGAATTCGGCTACCCGAGCCGCGAACAGGAAACCGCGATCATCGAGCGCGAGTCCGGCGTCGCCCACGAGGTGGCTGTCGATCTGGCGAAGTTGGCCGAGAAGGTGCGGAACCTGAAAGAGCACGGACTGGGCGAGGGCGTCTCGACCCGTCTGCTGGTCTACGCGGGCAAGCTGGTGCACCAGGGGATCACCCCGCGCCGCGCCTGTCAGGTCGCCGTGACCTGGGCACTGACCGACGACCTGGAGGTCCAGCGCTCAATCGAAGAGGTCGTGACCTCGATTTTCGAGGAGTAGCCGTGACGATCGCCCAGCTCCAGGACCG
This sequence comes from Chloroflexota bacterium, assembly GCA_027593235.1. Lineage (GTDB taxonomy): Bacteria > Chloroflexota > Dehalococcoidia > UBA2979 > UBA2979 > UBA6627. Next base: position 63,902 of record JAQCIU010000014.1, on the reverse strand, counting down.
GTATGCCAACGAGCTCAAGGGCTTCGGCGCTTCGTTGCCGGATGACCTCGCAACGGGTCTCGCCGGTCTGGAGTCGCGCTTCGATGAGGCGCAGCTCGATCGCTGGGCAAAGGCGGGCGTTGCGCTCGCCAACCACTCGCTGCGCTCGTGGGAGGCGTCGGCGGAGTACTTCCGCGCCAGCCCGCAGGTCGCCGCGCGCCTCAGCTTCGAGGAGCTAGAGCACTGGCTCGCGCTGGCGACCGGACTGGCGACCGAGTCCTCGCTGATGGCAGCGGCCTTCCTCAAGGCGACGCCGGACGCGCTGGCACATCTCACCACCGCCGAGCTGGACACCTGGTCGCAACAGGGCGGACGGCTCTGTCGCGGCAACTGGAAGTCGATCGCGCTTGCCGGGCTCTACTTCCAGCACAGCCCGCGGCTGCTCGGATCGCTGCCGCTCGCCTCGGTGGGGCGCCTCGTCGACATCATCGATCAGCTCACCGAGCGTTCCTACGAACTAGCGAACAGCGTCCTCGAGGGGGCCGGCGAGATCTTCGAGCACCTCGCGGCGGCCGATCGCGAGCCGTTCCTGGCGTTCGCCCGCGCGGTCACCCGCGCATCGTGGGCGGACACCCGTCTCTACTTCGAACGCGGTCCGAAGCTCATCGAGGGCGTCGCCGCCGATCAGCGTGGCGCGTTCCTCGATCTCGCCTCGCGCGTGACGATGGACGTCGGCCGGCAGGGGTTCCCGCTCTTCGCGGATGCAGCGCAATCGCTGACCCAGGTTGAGGCGGAGGATCACGGCGCGCTGCTGGCGTTCGCGTCCTCGGTCGCGCCCGGTAGCTCCACCGCCGCGATGGAGTACCTGAAGTCCGCGCCGTTCGTACGCTCCCGCCTCACCGCCGAACAGATGGGCCGCTGGGCCGAGACCGGCATCGAGATCCTCAAGCAGGGCAACGCGGAAGGTGCGGAGGCGTACTTCCGCCTCGAGTCCACGCGTGCCGAAGAGATGCTGCGCGCGCTGTCCGCGCGGGTGGAACTGCCCGCGGTGAGCAGCATGCTGCGCCTCTACGCGAAGGCGCTGTCCGGCGAGCAGGTCGCCGTCCTGTCCTCGGAAGAGCTGGTCGATCGCAACATCGGCTGGATGTCCGAGTCGGCGCCGACGACCGAGGGCACGACAATCTACCTGCCGCCGTTCGTCAGCTCGTTCCCCGAGCAGGCGTCCAACTTTCAGGTCTACAAGGTCTACACGACGCACCAGACGGGGCGGCTCGAGTTCGGCTCGTTCGGCTACCGCTGGGGCGAGCAGGGGCCGCTGACGCCCTCGACAGTCGTCGATCGCGAGCAACGGCGCGCCGCCGCGCTCGCTGAGCGCGGCATCGATGCGACGGAGGCCGCTGCAGCGACCGAGGCGACCGAAGCCGGCGAGGTTGCACCGGTCGAGCGCCTCGCCAGTACCGCGATGCAGCGGTACTTTAACATGTTCTCCGACCGCCTCCTCATCTCCGGCCTGTTCACGATCGCCGAGGACACGCGTGTCGACGCGTTCGTCTCGCGCGAGTACGGCGGCATCCGCGCCTGGCTGGCGCGCCTCCAGAGCATCGAGTCCGAGCGCCGCCCCGAGGTGCGGGCGATGGGCCTGCGCCAGGCGTTCGTCGAGAACCTCTTGCGCGCCTCGTTGGGTCGCCCGGACACCGTCCGCTGGCCGCTGACGATGCAGGACACGTTGGCGCAGGCGCTGGCGGCGTTGAAGATCGCGGAGCAGCCCGGTGCGACGGTGCAGGACACCGCCGAGGTCGCGGCGGCCCTCTACGACATCGCGATGCGGATCCCGAACCTCCCGCAAGACGCGATCGAGGCCGACTGGCTGGCGCCCGACGAAGACATGATCTCGATCGCTCCGGACATGCCCGGTGGCGGCGAAGGTGGCGACGCACCGATGCCGTCCGGCGAAGAGATGGCCTTCCAGAACCCGGAGCAGCCGGAGTTCCGTGGCGACTTCAAGCCGGAACTGGTCCAGCTGATGATGAAGCTGAAGGACCAGCAGGGCGGACAGCAGGATGGCACCGCCTCCCCGCTGACCAAGGAACAGCTCATGGAGCTGCTCCAGAACTCCGTGGAGATCACAATCAGCGAGTGGGCAGAGGGCGACCTCGCGTCCAGCCTCGGGATGTTCCTGGACAACCTCGAGAAGGATTCCGCCACCCCCGCCAGCGAGAAGAAGGGCGAGGACGGCGAGTCCGGTGACGAACCGGGCGGCGGCGAAGGCGCCGACGACGAAGAGCTCAAGGTCGAGGTGGAGTGGCACTACTACGACGAGTGGGACTTCCGCGCGTCGGACTACCGCCCGCGCTGGTGCCGCGTCGGCGAGCGCCTCGGCGACGAGGGCGACACCGAGTACTACGAAGAGATCCTCCGCAAGCACCACGGCCTGGTGATGGAGACCCGTCGCCAGTTCGAACTCATGCGCCCGGAAAGCTTCCGCAAGATGCGGCGCCTGGAAGACGGTCACGAGATCGATCTGGACGAGGCGATTTCCTTCCACATCGACAAGAAGGCCGGCGTCGGTCCGCTCGCGCGCGTCTACTCGCGGCGTAACAAGATCGAGCGCGATGTCGCGGTCGCGTTCCTCCTCGACATGTCGGCCTCCACCGACGAGGAGATCGAGAAGCAGCGCCAGAAGTACGAAGAAGAGGAAGAAGACTTCCAGGGCGATCCCTCGAAGTACTTCCAGTGGCTCGCCCAGCGCCGTGCCAAGCAGGCGATCGAGCCACCGAAGCGCATCATCGACCTCGAGAAGGAGTCGACCGTCCTGGTCGTCGAAGCCCTCGAAGCGATTGGCGACGCGTACGGCATCTACGGCTTCTCCGGCTACGGTCGCGACAACGTGGAGTTCCACGTGATCAAGGACCTGGACGAGGAGTTCTCAGACCGCGTCCGCAAGCGCATCGACAAGATCGATCCGGTCCGCTCGACGCGCATGGGTCCGGCGATCCGCCACGCCACCCACAAGCTGGATCAGTACGACGCGAAGGTGAAGATTCTGATCATGGTGTCCGACGGACGCCCGCAGGATCACGGCTATGGCCGCGACCGCACCGAGAAGGAATACGCCGTCCACGACACGAAGCAGGCCCTCAACGAGGCCAAACGCATCGGTGTGACGCCGTTCCTGATCACTGTCGACAAGGAAGGCCACGACTACCTGAAGCAGATGTGCGACGACATCGGCTACGAGGTCGTCGACAACATCGAGTCGTTGCCTCGGCGGTTGCCGACGCTGTACCGACACCTCGCAGCCGACTAACTGATACGTTCCTAGTACATCACACGCTGGTCGTAGTGTGTGATGTCACGCGGTCGCTCCGCCGACTCGTGACACGGAGCGTCGCCAATGAACCTCGCTGAGCGCGCGATCCGACGAGTGCCATCACTGCTGGATCAGCTCGGCGTGATCCGGTTGCCGGACATGGTCTGCGTCACGTTCACACTGGGCTTTGGCAACAATCTGTTCCAGTACATCGCCGCCCGGCTACTGGCGGAGCACTACCGGTTGCCACTGTGGATCACTCAGCCACCCAGCGCGTCTGCGATCAGCGAGTTCTCAAAGCTCGGAATCGATCTGAACGTGACCGACAGCCGTCAGTTCAGATTCATCATTACTGAGCGGTATTACGAAGAGGTGGCGCGTGGCGACTATCCGCGGAGGCGGATGTTGCTCAGCGGGTTCTTCGAAGACTACCGCTACTATCTCCCGCACCTCGAAACGATTCGTTCCTGGTTTCAACCGGTCGAGAAGCGTTCCGGTCGGGATCTGGCATTGCATTTTCGGACCGGCGATCGCCTCTTCATGAAAGAGGAGTTCTACGAGAAGCCGCGGATCGCCGACTACCTTGCGGCGATCGAGCGGTTCGATTTTGATCGACTCCACATCGTGTCCGATCTGCCGGTCTGGAAGGCCTACACGGAGGCGGAACTGCGGTCGGTGAACTTCCATCGGTCGATCCCCGAGCACCAGGCGGTCCCCCTGTCCGAGTCCATCGAGTACCTGAACGAGTTCGTTGAGGGACTGAGTCGTTTCGACCCGATCTTCCGGTCTACCTCGCCCGCCGAGGACTTCGACTACCTCCGAACGTTCGACAACGTCCTGTTCGAGCACGGGACCTTGTCGTGGTGGGCGGCCGTTCTGGGCGGCGCGTCGCACGTCGGCGTGTACGGCCCATGGAGACCGTGGCGTGGGGAGTCGAATCGGAACCTGAGCGAGGTGCCGCTGGACGGCTGGTTCCGCTGGGACCGGTTGACCGACTGACCCGCCCGTTCCAGTCGCTCGAGGTGAGCGCCTTCGCTCGAAACCACGAGGTCGGCTAGCTCAGCCGGTACCGCACCCCGTCGCCCTCGCGTTGCACGACAACCGCTCCCTCGCGCTCGAGCAGATCGAGGTGCCCGAGCAGCTCGGTGATCGCCTGCCCCAGCCGCCGCGGCGGGATGCGCGGGAACATGCGCTTCGCGACCTCGTAGGTGCTGGCGGGGCCGTCGAGGAGGGCGGCGCGGAGGCGGCGAGCGCGGCGCGCGTGGTGCTCCTCGAAGCGCGCGAACAGCCGCTCCGGATCGTCGACGGGTTCGCCGTGGCCGGGGAAGATGCGCCGGATCGGTAGCTCGCGCAGGCGTGTCACGGAGGCGATGAACGGGGGCAGCGAGGGCCAGCGCGGCGCATCCGCGACGCCCTCGATCGCCGCCGGGTAGTGCATGCCGGGCGTCGGTACGGTCGTCGGCAGGATCGTGTCGCCGCTGAACAGCTCCCCCGTCTCCGCGATGAACGCCACGACGTTACCGGGCGTATGCCCGGGCGCGTCGATCACCAGCAGCGTGCGCCCACCCTCGAGGTCGTAGGCAGGCTCCGGCGCCGCGAGCGAGCGGCCGGGACAGGGCTCCCAGCGCAGGCCTGCGGGATGACGGCCCCGCGGTGAGCGCATGCCCTCGATGACGTCCGGCGGGCAGCCGTGGCGCAGCAGGTCCTCGAGCTGGAGCGCGCGCTGTGCGTCGCGTGACGCCTGTCCGCGCTCGATCGCAAGGAGGTCCGCCGCCCCGGCCAGCACCTGCGCGCCTGCCTCCGCCCAGCGATAAGCGAGCCCGGCGTGATCGAGGTGCGCGTGGGTGACGAGGGCGAAGCGGATGTCGCCAACCTCGATGCCATGCGCGGCGAGCTGCGTCGCGAGCGAGGTCCATGAGTCCTCGGAGCTGTCGCGGGCGGGGATGTGGGGCCCCGCGTCGATGAGGAACACGCCGCCGTCGCGCAGCGGCAGCGGGTAGAGGACGTTGTCGCCGAGGAGGATGCGGGGGACGTCGAGGGGTGTCACGCCTCGCTGCGCCTCAGACGCGCTCTGCCATCAGGTAGCGGCGGAGCATCGTCAGCGCCATCAGCGCGGCGCGCCGCTTGGCGGCTTCGCGACCCTGGTAGTACTGCGAGTGGGAGTACTCGATGTGCTCGCCGTCGGAAAGAGCAATGTGCATCGTGCCGGGGGGCTGGCCCTCGACCTCCTCATTGCCGGCGATGCCGGTGATGCCGATGCCGAGGTCCGTTTCCAGGCGGGCGCGGGCCGCGTCGGCCATCGCCTCGGCGACCTCGCGGGAGATCACGCCGTGCATCGCCACGATCTCCGCGGGGACGCCCATCGCGATCTTCGCCTGCGTGGCGTACGTGACCAGGCTGCCTTTGAAGTACTCCGAGGAGCCCGAGACGTTGGTGATCGTGTCGGCGATCGCGCCGCCCGTCGCCGACTCCATCGCGCCGAGGGTGAGCCCACGCTCGATTAGCATCCGGCCGATTGCCGCCTCGAGCGTATCTTCGTCGATGCCCCAGACCGACGCGCCGAGGATGCGCCGTGCCTCGTCCTCCACCGGGTGGATCAGGTGCCACGCCTCCTCGCGGGTCGCGGCCTTGGCGGAGATGCGCGCGTGCACGCCATCGCGGCGCGCGTAGATGCCGATCGAGGGGTTCGTCCCGGCGAGCAGCGGCGACAGCATCTCGTCGACAGATCCCTCGCCGATTCCGGTGGTCTTGAGCGTGCGCGATACCAGGATGCCCTCGGCGCGCTTATCCAGTTCCGGGACGACCTCGTGCTCCCACATCCGCGTCATTTCGGACGGTGGTCCGGGCATCACGACAAAGATCTTGCCGTCGCGCTCTACCCACCAGCCGGGGGCGGTGCCGCGCGGGTTGGAGATCGCGCGCGCCGAGGCGATCAGGTTCGCCTGCTTCAGATTGCTCTCGGGCATCGTGCGCCCTCGAGACTCCATCATCTGGCGCAGGTGCGATTCCTGATCCGCGTCGCGGTACAGTTCTTCGCCCAGCGCGCCGGCGACCATCTCGCGGGTGAGGTCGTCCTGGGTTGGGCCGAGCCCGCCGGTGGTGAAGATGATGTCGGAGCGTTCCCAGGCGCGATTGAAGGTCTCACGCAGCCGGTCCGGGTTGTCGCCGAGCTGAGACACCCAGAGCAGATCGATGCCGAATTCCGGGAGCTGGGAGGCGATGAACGCGGCGTTGGTATCCGTGATTTCGCCGAGCATGATCTCGGTACCGATCGAGATGATTTCGGCGCGCATGCAGGGACTCCTCGGTGGCTGGGCGACTCGGCGGAGACGATAGCAGAGCGCGGGACGTTGGGCTGACAGCCGACCGCACCCCCGCTCAGCTCGCGAGACTGTCGAGGGCGGGTGCCGCCCCAGACCTCGGGACGCACCTCGAGGCAGGAGGCCTGGCGGCGGTGCGTGCGTCTCGGACTAGCTGCGTTCTTCGGCGGCCATCGCGTTGAGGCCGGAGAGGTAGGTGTGCAGCCAGGTGGCCGCGCGCTTGCCATCGGCGATTGCGGTGACCACCAGGTCCGCGCCCTGAACGACGTCGCCACCGGCGAAGACATAGGGAATGTTGGTCTGGCCGGTGCGGTGGTCGACCTCGATGAGGTGCCAGCGGTTGGTCGAAATCGGCGACGTCTCCGCGAACTCCGGGTCCGCGCCGTAGCCGATGGCGATCGCGACAGCACTTGCCGGCACGGTGTAGTTGGAGCCCTCGATCACTACCGGGCGACGGCGTCCGCTGTCGTCCGGCTCGCTCAGCTCCATCTTCACCAGCTCAACCGCCGCGACGTTGCCGTCGTCGTCGCCGATGAAGCGAACAGGGGTCGTGAGGTAGGCGAACTCGACGCCTTCCTCGCGGGCGTGCGTGCGCTCTTCGGCGCGGCCAAGCATCTCGTTCTCTGTGCGCCGGTAGACGCAGGTGACGTTCTGCGCGCCCAGGCGGACCGCCGTGCGCACGCAGTCCATCGAGGTGTCGCCGCCGCCGATTACGACGCAGTTGTCGCCGACCGCCGGGCGTTCGCGCTGGTGCTCCGGCAGCTCGTCCGGCTCCAGGTTCCCGCGCACGAGGAAATCCGTCGCCTGGTAAATGTTGCCGAGCTCTTCGCCCTCGATGCGCATCATGTTGCCGACGCCGGCGCCGGTCCCGACGAAGATCACGTCGTAGCCGAGGTCGTCGTGCAGCTCCTGGAGCGTCACGTCGGTGCCGATCTTGGTGTTGTTCGTGAACTCGACGCCCAGATCGCGCAGCGCGTCCAGCTTCTCTTCGAGCAGCTCCTTCTTCATCTTGAAGTTCGGGATGCCGTAGCGGAGTACGCCGCCGGGCTCGGGCCACATGTCGAAGACCGTGCAGTGGTGGCCGCGAAGCTCCAGCTCCTCGGCAACGGTGAGTCCGGCGGGGCCGCTCCCCACGATCGCAACGCGACGGCCGGTGGACGGACCGGCCTGCTGCTTCGGAAAGCCGCCGAGCTGTGCACGCTGCGAGTCGGTGATGAACGATTCCAGGCGGCCGATCGCGACCGGCGCCTGCTTGATCCCATCCGGTCGGATCGCGAACCCGACGACGCAGTCACCCTCGCAGAGCGACTCCTGCGGGCAGAGCCGGCCGCACATCTCCGGCAGGGTGGAGGTCTCGCGGAACTTGTTCGCCGCACCGAGGATGTCGCCATCCTCCAGCAGCTTGAGCGCGCCGGGGATGTCGTTGTGCACCGGGCACGCCGACATGCACGGCGCCGAGGGGCAATCGATGCAGCGCGCGGCCTCGATGATCGCGGCGTCGAGGTGCATCGGGAGGTAGGTTTCCTCGAAGTTCTGGACGCGCTCGCGCGGTTGCTGCTTCGGGACCTGCTGACGAGGGATAGCCAGGCGATCCTGGATCGAGTCGGTCTGCTCGTTTGGCTGCCGTGTGAATGTCATAACGCAGCAAACCCCCGTTTCACTGCCCCAAAGCGTACCAGTGGCGGGGGTGCCCATGTAGGCGCTGATCGGATTTCGTTGCCGGCAGCGCAGGGGCGCAGCCGAGGCCCGACAGCCCTCGGGATCGGCGCGCTGCCGCGGCGGAGCGCTAGCCGGCGCGCGACCTCGACACCGCGCCGTTCGAGGCCGATCCACTCGCCTGGTACAGGTAGAGCGGGAGCGCGCAGGAGAGGCCGATCAGCAGGTTCACGGCGACGATCGGCCACGGATTCGGGCCGTCGCGGCGGCTGAACATGTAGCTCCAGAACACCGCGGAGCTGATCAGCAGATCCGTCGCGAATCCGCCCGCCGCGCCGTTGGCGAACACGGCGCGGACGAACGTCGGCAACCCGACGCCCTCGTCGGCAACGAAGCTCACGAAGAAGGCATACGGGGCGATCGCGCCAACAATCGCCGCGATCAGGTAGATGCGTCGCACAACGGCTCACCTCCACTCGACTCGTTGCTGACAGCGTGGGGGCCGAAGGTCATCGTGCCAATTACCTGCGAGGTAAAGCGACGCGCGGCTCCGAGGTCATGGTGCCGGACCGCGGTGTCGGGTTCTGACGCCAGGTCGGCCGTCAGGCGGCGGGCGGCTACTTCGCGAGCATCTCGCGAAGCGCGGCGGTCGCCGAGTCACCGTGCCCGCGGTGGGTCTCCAGCGCTGCGCGGATCATCGGGTCGTTCAGGCGCGCGGCGTGCTTCGTGAGGCTCGTCGCGACCAGGCCGCCGCTGGTTGCGAGGTGTTCGCGCAGCGCCGCCAGGCGCATCTCTTGCGCGGCGTGCATCGCTTCCCCGCGCACCCGGCGCCAGTGCGGCTCATCGTTGTTCGCGCCGGAGGTCAGTTCCAGGCGCTGGAGTAGCTCCGCGTCCGCCGCTGCGAGCCAGGCGAGTTCGTGGCGAAGCGTCCAACCATGGCGCGTCGTTGGCTTCGAGAGCCGGGTCTCCGGCAGCTCCGCGAGGAGCTCGATCAGGACCGCGCGCCGCGCGCCGATTTCTTCGGCCCGCCCATTCGGCGATGCCGTTCCGTCCGAATCGCCTCCCATGGTCCGTGCCTCGTTCCTGCTCGCCTCGGCAGTGACCGGGGTCGAGGGCAGTGTACGGGCGCGTTGGTTGCAGCGCTGCGGCGGGTAGCTGCGCGGATGGCTCGGCGGGCGAACCGGTCTGCTACGCTCGCACGACTTTCACGGGGATGAAGCAGGGGGAACACCGTGGTCGATGTGACCACCGAGGGCCAGGCCGCGTCCGCCGCGCCCTCGCGGGCGGATGGGGCCGCTGCGGCGACCGCGATCCAGGCTGCCGCCGATCGCGTGCGTGAGAACGTGCAGCGCGTAGTGGTGGGTGCCGATGACGCCGTCGATCTGCTGCTCGTCGCGCTGCTCAACCGCGGCCACGTGCTCCTCGAGGACGTGCCCGGCACCGGCAAGACGACGACGGCGCGCACGTTGGCGAAGTCGATCGGCGCCAGCTTCCATCGGATCCAGTTCACGCCGGACCTGATGCCCTCGGACGTCGTCGGCATCAACTTTTACTCACAGAAGAGCGGCGAGTTCGAGTACCGCCCCGGTCCGATCGTCGCGAACATCGTGCTCGCCGACGAGATCAACCGCGCCACCCCGCGCACCCAGTCCGCGCTCCTGGAGGCGATGGAGGAGCGCACGATCACGGTCGACGGGATCACCAAGCCGCTGCCCAATCCGTTCATCGTGCTCGCGACGCAGAACCCTGTGGAGCTCGAGGGCACCTTCCCGCTCCCGGAGGCGCAGCTCGACCGTTTCTTCGTGCGGATGAAGCTCGGCTACCCGAGCGAGGCCGACGAACTCGCGATCGTCCATCGCTTCGAGGACTCTTCTCCGCTCGACGACCTCGGCGCGGTGATCGACGCCGAGGAGTTGACGCGGCTGGGCGCGATGCTCTCCGCGATTCACGTCGAGGAAGCGGTCGCCCGCTACGCAGTGCAGCTCTGCCGTGCCACCCGTCGCCACGAGGCGTTCGATCTGGGTGCCAGCCCGCGCGCCTCACTGGCGCTCTTCCGCGCCGCGCGCGGTTGGGCGGCGATCCACGGGCGTGACTACGTGCGGCCGGACGACGTGAAGACGCTCGCGCATCCGGTGCTCGCGCACCGGCTCGTCCTCAACTCGAACACCCGCCTGCGCGGTCGGGCCACCGATGAGGTGCTCGACGAAGTGGTCGCCGAGGTCGTCGTTCCGATCGCGGACGCACGCTGAGACCGGCCGCCAATGCGGACCCTCGTCGACGATAGCTGGCTGCTCGGATCCTCCATCCTGATCGGCGTGGGGCTGCTCACGAGTTCGCCCGTCGTGATCATCCTCGGGATGCTCGTGCTGGGAAGCAGCACCGCCGGCCGTCTCTGGGCACGCATCTCGCTCGAGGACGTGCACTACGAACGCGAGATCTCCGAGCACCGCCTCTTCGTCGGCGAAAAGGCCGTGCTCACGATCCGCCTGGCGAACCGCAAGGCGTTCCCGGTCCCCTGGATCGAGGTGCGTGAGCAACTCCCGCGCGATCTGGTGGTGACGCGCGGCCGCACCTTCGCTGGCGGCACTCCGGGTGTCAGCATCCTCCAGCGCAACACCGCCCTCGGCCGTCACGATCACCTGGAATGGCCCGTCGAGGTGCAGGCGACCAAGCGGGGCTACTACCGGATCGGGCCGACCCGGCTGCGCTCCGGCGACATCTTCGGCTTCTTCGAACGGGAACTGACGCCGGAGATCCCGGCGACGACGCTGGTGGTGTACCCGCAGACCTACGCGCTGCCGGAGCTGGGCCTGGACAGCGCCCGTCCCTTCGGCGAGCTGCGTGGGGGCAATCGCATTTACGAGGATCCCTCGCGGGTGGTCGGCGTCCGTGACTACCAACCCGGCGACCCGATGAAGCGGATCGATTGGAACGCCACCGCCCGCGTGCAGCGCCTCCAATCGAGGTTGTACGAACCCTCGCGCGCGCAGGCGATCGTCGTCGCGCTCAACGTCGGCACCTTTGCGCGGAGCTGGCAGGGCAGCGATCCGATCGTCCTCGAACGTGGCATCTCCGTCGCCGCCTCGGTGGCGCGCTGGGCCTACGAGGCCGATCTCGCCGTCGGCGTGATCGCGAACGGCGCCTTCCCCGGGCAGGGGCGCCCGATTCGCCTCGGCGTGGGGCGGCACCCGGATCGACTGAACAGGGTGCTGGAGGCGCTTGCCGCGGTCAGCGCCTTCACGATCTCTAGCCTCGCGCGCGAACTGGAGGGCGCCTCGACGGGGGCGCTGCCCGCCGGCTCGACGGTGGTGGTCGTCGCCGCCGTGATGCCGGAGGAGCTGGTCGCCACGCTGCACCGGCTCCGTCGTGAGGGCCACTTCGTGCACATCGTGAAGACCTCCGAAGCTCCGTGGGACGCCGCCCTTGGCCGCATCCCGGTCTCCGAGGTCGCCGCCCAGATGGAGGAGCTTGAGGCGGCGCTGGCGCGCGAACTGGGTGATCTCACCACCACCGTGCTCGCCGGCGACCGCCCCGATCCGACGCCCGAACCGGCCGCTGGACCGGCCCGCGAGCGGACGGAAGCGGCGACATGACCAACTGGCAGCGGAACCTGCTGGACACGCTCTACGTGGCGATGGAGACGATCGCCTGGTTCGTCGCGATCACCGTTGTCGCGACGATTGGCGAACGCGGTTACCTCAGGCAGCTCTCGCGCGAGCTGAGCTTCCGGAACGCCGCTGGCGACTTCAGCGACCCCGATCGCGCGCGGGAGGTGGTCCAGCTTCTCGCCTCGCGAGCGGAGTCGGCGACCGCCGGTCCCAGCATCTGGGTGGTGATGCTGGCGGGGTTCGGCGGCTTCTGGCTGATGCGCGGTCTGGTCCAGCTCAAGCTGGGCGGCACGCTGGGCGCGATCGCACTGGTACTGGCGTCCGTGATCGGCCTGAACGTGCTCCTGCACGTCACCTTCGCGCAGGACCTGCTCGTCTGGCAGAACCAGGGGCTCGCCAGCTTCCTCGATGACCCGCAGTCCTACGTCTCCAGCGGCGCCAACTTCCAGGCGGTCGTCGATCGCGGTGGCGTGGTGATCGGCGGCGGGACCGCGATCGTGATGACCTTCGTCGGGATGCTCGCGGCCTGGCTGCGCTTCCTCTACGCCGGGCGTCGCATCGTGCGTTTCGAGCACGTGCTGCGATCGTTTGGCATCGGCTTCGCGATCATCCTCGGCTCGCTGGTACTGGCGCGGCTGAACGACGTTGGCCAGCTCGCGGTCTACTCCGTGCCGTACTTCATGCTTGGCCTGCTGGCGCTCGCCGTCGCGAATGGTGAGCGGGCCGCACTCCCCGCCGAGGGCCGCGAACGACTCGGCGCCTGGGGCGTCTCGGTCACCGCGACGCTGTTGTTGCTCGGTGTGATCGCGGTGTCCTTCGGCCTGCTCGCTTTGCTCGATGTGACGCGGTTCATCGCGTTCGTTGGCGATTCGATCGGCGGGATCGTCGAGTGGCTGCTGATCATCATCCTCACACCGATCTTCTGGATCCTCGTGCCGATCATCGACTTCCTGATCCCGGACGCGCTGGCCGAGCGGCTGTTGGACCTCGAGGTGCCGCAGAACTTTATCGAGCCCGAGAACCTTGCGGAGGGGCAAGAGCAGGACGACTTCATCCTCCCGCGCTGGCCGCTCGACGTGCTGAAGGTGCTGATCTTCGTGGCCCTCGTCTGGCTGTCCTACCGTGGTGGTCGCGCGCTCCTCGATCGCCGCGACAGCACGCCGGAGGACGAGTTCGACGAGTTCCGTAGCGACTCCGGCGGTGGCTCCGGCCTCGGTGGCCTGCTGCGCAACCTGATCCGTCGCGGGCACGGCGGCGCTCACGAGGGCTGGTTCGCGCTGCGCCCGATCTACGGCGTCTACGGCCGCAGCGTCGTTGACGCGGAGGATCGCGGATTCGAACGGCGCCGCTCCGAGACGCCGTTGGAATACTCGACCGCCTCTGGGATCGTGCTCGAGGCGCCGGTCTTCCGCGAGATCGCCGAGGCCTTCGATGCCGCGCGATACGGCGGCCACGAGGCCGATCCCGATCAGGTGCGCCGCTGGGCCGCCGAGCTGGCGGAATGGGAGAAGTCGCACCCGCCGTCCGAGGAGCTCCGCGATCAACTGGAACAGATTCGCCCGCCGCGCGTGCCACGTCCGGTCGATCCCGCCGACGAGTTCGCGCAGCGTGTGAAGCGTGGGCGCGAGACTTACAAGCGGATGCGTTCCGGCGGCGGGCCAGGTGGCCCGAGCGGCGCCGCGGGCACGCCAACCCAGCTCTAGTCCAGGCTCGACCTCAACCCGTGGTCCGGCGTTGGCAGCGTGCTAGCGCGCGCCCGGCGTCTTCGCGGCGTTCGGGGCGATCGGGCGAAGCACCGGCCGACCGGCCTCTTCGCCGAGCGCCGCCACGCCGTGGTACCGGTCCGCTGTCGCGCAAAGCACGATGTCGTCGTCGAAGCCACGCTCGACGGTGATCGCGCCGTGCTCGGTCAGCCGGAACGCGGCTGCGAGATCCGCGCGAGCGACGGCGTAACGCGCGAGGGCGTCACGGGCCTCCGGTCCTCCTGGGGTGGCGCCCGCCGCGACCAGCCGATTCGCGAGCAGCCCGGCGGCCAGCACGTCGTCTTCGCCGAAGCCGCCACGCAGCCCGGCGCAGACGATCAGCACGTCGCGGTCGGCCGCGATCGCCGCGTCGGTCACCGCCGCTGCGTTGAGGACGGCCGCCGGCATCACCAGTGGCGCACCGACGCACGCAAGCAGCGCGGGCGTTCCGTTCGAGGTGGCCTGGACCGCGATCAGTCCCCGCAGCTCGGCACGCTCGAGGGCGGTCGGGGAGTTGCCGGCGTCGAAGCCCGCGGGCGGGAGGCTGTCCCGTTCCCCGAGTAGGAAGACCCGGTTGCCCTCGGCGACGAGCGTCGCGCGTAGCGCCAGTCCGTCCTCGATCGTCGCGGTCGGGTAGATCGCCTCGATGCCCCGCTCCAGCAGCACCGCGAGCACCGAGGTCGCACGCAACACGTCGACGACCAGGCATGTCTGATCGCGCGGCGCCTCCGTGGGCGGGACGATTGCGACGTCGACGCGCATCTAGCGCAACGTCAATTCGAGGCGCGCGGGGCCGCGCAGCAGCAGCTCTTGTGCCCTCGTCAGCCCGTCGCGCGGCAGCGCGATCGCGGGCAGCCGTTCGACGATCACCTACAGTAGCTCCTCACCCTGGATCAACGCCAGCGGCTGGCCGAGGCAGAAGTGCGGTCCGATCCCGAAGGAGAGGATGTCGCCGGTGTCGACGCCGCGCGTGATGTCGAAGCGATCGTGGTCCGTGAAGACCTCGGGGTCGCGGTGCGCCGCGACGACATGCGCGAACACCGTTTCGCCGGGAGCGACGGTCCGGCGCCCGATCGTCGTTTCTTCGAGCGCGAAGCGGAGCAGCAGGTGCGTCGCGCTGTCCCAGCGCAACGATTCGATCAGCGCGGAGCGCGCCAGCGTCGGATCGTCGCGCAGCCGTTGCCACTGATCGGGGTGGCTCAACAGCGCGAGCATCACGTTGCCGAGCATCATCGCGGTCGGGCCGCCGCCGGCCTGGTAGAGGAACGTGACGAAGGCGACGGCCTCGTCCGGCGACAGCCGATCCGGGTTGGCCTGCGCCGCCACGATCTCGGAGAGGATCGTGCCGCCCTCGTGCGTGTCGGAGTAGCGATCGAGGAACGCGCGGAGTTCCTTCGACGCGACATCGGCTTCGCGGTACGCCGAGGGCGGCAGCTCGCCGCCACCGACCACGCGCATCAGCGCGCGCGTCCATTCGCGGACGGGGCCTTGCTCCTCGGAACTGAGGCCGAGCAGCGCGCCGACGATGTACACCGGCAGCGGCTGTGCGAACGACGCCATGAAATCGGTGCGCGGCTCCGCCTCCACGGCTTCGATCAGCTCCTCGATGATCGCGCGGATGCGCGGTCGGGCGGCCTCGACAATTCGCGGGGTGAAGAGCTTCGAGACGATCGATCGCAGCCGCGTGTGCACGGGCGGATCGGAGCTGCCGAGCAGTGGCGCATGGCCGATCGGCGAGCGCCGTCGGCTCTCCGCGACGTGCGTGCCCAGCCCGGCGGATGCGGTCGTTGGGTCGTTACTGAAGTGCACGTTGTCGCGCAGCAGATCGCGCGCGTCGCTGTGTCTGGAGACCACCCAGCCCTCGATCAGGCTGGAGCGGTGGACCGGATCCTCCACCCGCAAGCGGGCCAGCGACGGGTACGGATTGTCGAGGTAGGACGCGCGGAACGGATCAAACGTTGCCACCGTCACCACATCCGTGATTCACGTGCACGTAAACGTCAGGGCCTCCTGATCGTAGCGGGCGGTTCCCACTCCGAACAGGGACCGGGGAATGTGACCTGCTGCCGTGCGAGGACGCTCTGGTAACGTGGCTGGAGGTGTCTGCGCCCCCACCGGAGGTGGAGCTGGCCGTGCTCGCCCATGTCGGTATCTTCGATTCCGGTCTTGGCGGCCTGACCGTTGCCCGCGCGCTCCGTGCCCGCGCCCCCGCGCTGCCCATCCTCTATCTCGGCGACACCGCCTGTTTCCCCTACGGCGGGCAGTCCCCTGCCGAACTGGAAGCACGCGTCCTCGTAGTCGGCCAGTCGCTCGTCGATCGCGGTTGCACCGCGCTGGTCGTCGCCTGCAACACCGCCACCTCCGCCGCCCTCGAACGGCTGCGCGCGGAGCTGCCCGTGCCGGTGATCGGCATGGAGCCGCCGCTCAAACCCGCCGCAGAACAGACGAAAAGCCGACGCGTAATCGTGCTCGCGACCGCCGGCACCGCCGCCGGTGAGCGCTTCGCGCGCCTCGAGGCCGATCACGCCGTTGGCGTGACCGTGCACACCGTGCCGATGCCCGGCCTCGCCGATCTGATCGAGGCGGGGCGTGCCCGCGATCCGCAGGTGCTGGCGATGCTGGAGCAGGCGATCCGTGAACCGATCGCCCTCGGCGCTGACGCGGTCGCCCTCGGCTGCACGCATTACGGCTTCGTCGCCGCGCCGTTGCGCACGCTGCTCCCGGAGCACGTGGCGATCATCGATGCGGCGGACGCGGTCGCACGACGCACGCTCGCCGTCCTCGAGGGCGTCGCGCAGCACGTGACAGCGGGCGCTGTGCGCCCGGTGGATTACGATGTGACAGGTGACCGTCGCGCATTCGCAGCCGCCGTGGACTGCCTGCGCGACGTTGGAGAGACACTGCCGGCGCTCGCCAATATCCGGCGACGCCTGGCAACGGTGGGGAGCTGAGCATGACGACAACCGAGGCACGCCCGAGTACACGAATCGCCGGGCGTTTCCGCGAGCGGCTGGACGGCGCGGTCGAGGCGAACAACTCGCTCCTCTGCGTCGGCCTCGATCCGGACCCGGATCGCATCCCCGCCGGGGTCAGCGTCCGCGACTTCCTGATCGGCGTCATCGAAGCCACCTCGAAGCTGGTCTGCGCCTACAAGCCGAACGCCGCGTTCTTCGAGCAGTACGGCGACGAGGGCTGGCGCATCCTCCGCGAGGTGGTAGCCGCGGTGCCGGATCACATCCCGGTACTGCTGGACGCGAAGCGCGGCGATGTTGGTCACACTGCCGCCGCCTACGCCAGCGCGCTGTACGACTGGGTCGGGGTCGACGCCGTCACGCTCAACCCCTACCTGGGCATCGATGCACTCGAGCCGTTCCTCGCCTACGAGGATCGCCACGTCTTCGTGCTCTGCCGCACCTCGAACCCGAGCGCCGGCGATCTGCAGGACATGATGGCCGGCGACGTGCGCCTCTACGAGCGCGTCGCCGAACTGTCCCGAGGTTGGAACGTGAAGGGCAACGTCGGCCTGGTAGTCGGCGCGACCTACCCCGAAGAGGCGGCGCGGGTGCGGGCGATCTGCCCGGACCAGCTCATGCTGCTGCCGGGCGTCGGCGCCCAGCAGGGCGACATCAACGCCGCCGTCGGCGCGGCGATCGACGCGAACGGACGCGGCGTGCTGGTCAACGCATCGCGCGGCGTGCTGTACGCGCAGCCGTTCAAGAACGGCTGCGCGGTGGGCGGCTGGGCCGAGGCCGCGTACGACGCTGCACGCGTGCTGCGCGACGCGATCAATGCAGCGCGCTAGGCGCGCCCTCACCCGCTGATGGCCCTCGATGTGCGCATGGGCGACGTGATCGAGATGCGCAAGGCGCATCCGTGTGGCGCGCACGCATGGACCGTAGTGCGCGTCGGCGCGGACATCGGCCTGCGCTGCAACGGGTGCGAACGGCGGATCCTGATGGACCGCCCCACCCTGCACCGGCGGGCGAAAGCACTGCTGGAACGGGGCGCACCGATCGACCCGGCGATCGAGGCGGCGCTCTTCGGGAGTGAGGTTCCGTCGCCCGATCCGGGAGATCGCTGATCCGGCCATCTCGGACATTCGTTGACCGCCCGAACAGGCGACTCCTACACTCGATCCGCTGAGGTCGCCGCGCGACCCGCCGAGGAGCGACGCTTGATCGAACTCGTGATCGATAGCATCCGCGTTGGCCTTCGACACTATCGGCGAGTGGTCGTCCTCAAAGAGAAGGACGCTGATCGCTACCTCCCGATCTGGATCGGCGCGGATGTCGCGGACGCGATCGCGTTCCGCCTCCAGGACGTGTCCGTTCCTCGCCCGCAGACCCATGACCTGCTGAGCAACCTGATCAAGGAACTGGGCGGCACCGTCGTCTCCGTGGTCGTCAACGATCTGAAGGACGACACGTTCTTCGCCCAGATCCGGATCGAACGCGACGGCGTGACCCTCGAGATCGATTCGCGTCCCTCGGACGCGATCGCGCTGGCGGTCCGCGCGGAGGTCCCGATCTACGTCGTGGACGACGTGCTGGAGCGCGCCGGTGTGGTGCTGGACGACGAGGGCCAGCCGATCGAGGGCGCCGGCGCCGAGGTGGCGCGCCCCGCGACCGCCGAGGAGCTGGAGAAGCTGTCCGTCTTTCGCGACTTCGTCTCGGGCCTGGACTTGGACGACCTCGGGAACCGCGGCGAATAGTCACAACAGTGTCAGTGAGTTCGCCGGGCGTGTCCATAATCCGTCCGATCGTGCACCAAGTCACAATCGGTTGATCGACTTGATCACCCGTGCTACCGTCCCGCTGGTCCTGCTCCACTCGTTGGGGTCGGGCTGATGATGAATTCGCCAGCGTTCGCCCTGGTGGGGATCGGAACGACGCTCGCGGTGCTGATCGTAGGGTCGACGCTGTTCGGTCACTGGCTCGATCAGCGCTTCGGGACCGATCCGCTCTGGACGCTGGTGTTTCTGCTGCTTGGACTGATGGCGGGGTTTTTTGAAGCCTATCGACGACTACGTGATGTCATCCGACAGTCTGACGGCTCCTAGCCGCCAGACGATGACGCCGTTCGTCTGTTCAACGGCTCGGGGCTGCCGGGGGCGTAACGCATGAAGTGGTTGATTGCCGTCGCCGCCATCGCGCTGATCGCCGTAGGCGTCCTTTTCGTGGGTGGCGCGTCACCGGCGATCATCGTCGCCCCTGAGACCGTGTTCCACTGGGGCCCGCTGGACGTCACGAACACGATGTTCACGTCCTGGTTCGTGGTCCTGTTCCTCATCCTGATGGCCCTGATCGTCGGCCCGCGCCTGTCCGTGGTGCCGAGCGGATTCAGCGGCGCGGTCGAGGCCGGCGTCGAGGTGTTCTACAACCTTGTGGTCCAGGTCGCGGGCGAGAAGAACGGGCGGCGCTTCTTCCCGCTGGTCGCGACGATCTTCTTCTTCATCCTCACCTCCAACTACTTCGGCCTGCTGCCAATCAACAACGTGATCGGCCTGACGGAGCCGAACTTCGGCGACAAGCAGGCCGTGATGGGCCAGCGGACCGTTGCCGGTATCGACGTCGCGTATATCCCGTTCAAGCCGGGGCAGGTGGACGTTGGTTCTGGGGAGGTCGCGTACGTCGAGTACAGCGACGGCACGAAGATCGAGTTCGGCCACGCCGAGGAAGGCGCAGCCGACAGCCACTCGTCCGCGTTTGGCTCGCTCGCCGTCGTTTCCAGTAACCCGCCCGCCGCGACCGACCAGTTCAACGCCGCGACAGAGGCTGCCGCCCCGTCCGAGGGCGCCACGGTGACCGGCTTCTCCGGCCTGGTCGCCCCCTACTTCCGCTCCGTCATGACCGACGTGAACGCGCCGCTCGCGATCGCGATCTTCTCCTTCATCTTCGTGGAGTTCTGGGGCCTGCAGACGCTGGGCGTCGGCTACCTCACGAAGTTCTTCAGCTTCGGGAAACTTCTCAAGGGCGACATCCTCGGTGGTGTCATCGACGTCTTCGTCGGGATCCTCGAGTTCGTCTCCGAGCTGTCGCGGATGGTGTCGTTCACCTTCCGACTCTTCGGCAATATCTTCGCCGGCGAGGTGCTGCTGCTGATGATGACGTTCCTGGTGCCATTCGTACTGGTGGACGTCTTCTACGGGCTGGAGCTCTTCGTCGGCCTGATTCAAGCGTTCGTGTTCGCCATCCTCACACTGGTCTTCGCGGTGACGGCGGTATCGCATCACGGTGACGACCACGGTGAAGAGGGTGCGCACTAGCGCTCGGGAACAAGTGATTGAGTCCATTCGCGCCGGAATCGGACCGGGGCGTGGCCAGGGAGGATTGGAAACATGACAGCAGGAGCCATTGCGCGCCGCGCATCCATCGTTCTGCTCTTGGGGGCAGCTGCCTTCCTGGCGACAACCGGCATTGCCGGTGCTCAGGAAGCCGCGGACAACGTCTCCACGGAGAACAGTGCCAAGTTCATGGCGGCTGGTATCGCCATGGGTGTTGGTGCGTTCGGTCCGGCCATCGGCATCGGTTGGCTGGGCGGCAAGGCGATGGAGTCGCTGGGTCGCAACCCGGAGGCCGCCGGCGCCATCCAGACGAACATGATCCTTGCGATCGCGTTCGCCGAGGCGATCGGCATTTATGCCCTCGTCGTCGCGATTCTCATCGGCTTCGTCTTCTAGGCCTCGCACTCACGGTGGGAGCGCGTCCGCCCCTGCGCCCGAAGCGCATTCGCCAGGGCGGCGGGGGTTGGGCGCGCGACCCGATACCGAGGAGAGACGACATGAGGTCATTGAGACGACCACAGGGGATGCAGCACCCACGCATGACGTGGCTGCGTTCGCGTCGGTTCCAGGCGCTGGCAATTGCCGGCGTACTGGCGGCCGTGCCGAGCGTCGCGTCCGCGACCGAAGAGGTCGAGGGCATCGCCGCGCTGGGTCTGAACCTACCCGGTTTGGTCGCGCAGCTCGTCAACTTCACGATCTTGTTGGTCGTGCTGCGGCTGTTCCTCTGGAAGCCGATCCTGAAGGTCCTCGACGAGCGGAAGCACCGCATCGAGGAAGGCCTCCAGCGGTCCGAGCAGGCAGCCACGCAAGCGGCCGCCAGCGAGGAAGAGGCACGTCGCGTCATCGAGGAGGCACGCGCCGAGGCCCGCGAGGCGACGGCACGAGCGCAGGAGCAGGCGGGACGGCTCCGCGAGGAGCTGGAACAGCAGGCACGGCGCGAAGCCGATCAGATCGTGAGCCGCGCTCGCGAGGAGATCGCGCTGGAACGCGAGCAGGCGGTGCAACAGCTCCGTTCTGAATTCGCTGACCTGACGATCCGCGCCGCCGAGCGTGTGGTGGGACAGGCGATCGACCGCGATGCACATCAGCGGTTGATTGACGAGGCACTGGTCGAAGCTCGCTTCGGCCAGGACGGCAACAACTGATTCCGGCGGACGGGGAGTAGACGTTGGCCGGATCACGCGACATCGCAGGACGACGCTATGCGCTGGCCGCGCTTGAGATTGCGCGCCAGGACGGGACGCTCGACGACTGGCTTGCCGCCGTCGAGACGCTCGAAGCGCTGACCGGACGCCCCGCGTTCGTCAACGCACTGCAGGCGGACGGCCTCACTGACGATCGCTTCTCCGCGATCGTCGAGCAGGCTCAGCCGGGGATCGGGACGAAGCAGCTCAACCTGTTCCGTCTCCTTCGCCGGAAGTCGCGGTTGTCGCTTGGCCAGTCAGTGGCTGCCTTCTATCGCGAGCTGTTGGACGAGGAACGGAACATCGCGCGCGCCGTGGTGCGTACGGCTGTTCCGTTGGACGACGAGCGGCGCGCGGCGGTGCAGCGGCAACTGGCGGCACAGACCGGCAAACAGGTCACGATGGAGACGATCGTGGACCCCGAGATCCTCGGGGGCCTCACCGTCCGTATCGGCGACCGGCTATTCGACGCATCAACGCGCACCCGGTTGCGCAGTTTGAGACGAGAGCTGGAGCGAGTGACCCGCTAAGGTCTCCGCGACGGCAAGTATGCGGCATCAAGGAAGCGCCCCAGGGGGACTCCGATGGTAGTTCGAGCTGAAGAGATCGCTTCGATCCTGAAGCAGCAAATCGAGGGCTTTGACGCGGAAGCGGTCGAAGCGAACGTTGGCACCGTGATCGTTGCCGGAGACGGCATCGCGCAGATTCACGGTCTCGGCGAGTGCATGTCCTCGGAGCTGCTCGAGTTCAGCTCGACCGACCTCGAAGGGCGGCCGATTCGTGGACTGGCGCTGAACCTCGAAGAAGAGACGGTCGGCGCGATCATCCTCGGTGACTACGCCGCGGTGAAGGAAGGCGACGAGGTCCGCACGACGGGCCTGGTCGCGTCCGTGCCGGTGGGCGAGGCGCTGATCGGGCGCGTCGTGAACGCGCTGGGCGACCCGATTGACGAGCGCGGGCCAATCAACACGACCGAGAGCTACCCGGTGGAGCGCATCGCGCCCGACGTGGTCAGCCGCGTCCACGTGGACCAGCCGCTGCAGACCGGCATCAAGGCGATCGACGCGATGATTCCGGTTGGCCGTGGTCAGCGCGAACTGATCATCGGCGACCGCTCGATCGGTAAGAGCGCGATTGGCGTCGACGCCGTCATCAACCAGAAGAACAGCGACGTGCTCTGCGTCTACGTCGCGATCGGCCAGAAGGACGCGAAGGTCGCCCAGACCGTCGCGATCTTCGAACAGCACGGCGCGATGGATCACACGGTGGTGGTCACTGCCTCCGCCGCGGAGTCCGCGGCGTTGCAGTACCTGGCCCCCTACGCCGGCGCCGCGATCGCCGAGTACTTCATGGCCCAGGGCAGGGACGTCCTGGTCATCTACGATGACCTCTCCAAGCACGCCTGGGCGTACCGCGAGGTCTCGCTGCTGCTGAAGCGCCCCCCGGGACGCGAGGCGTACCCCGGCGACGTCTTCTACCTGCACTCCCGTCTCCTGGAGCGCGCCGCGCGCGTCACCGAGGAGCTGGGCGGCGGATCGATTACGGCGCTGCCGATTATCGAGACGCAGGCCGGCGACGTGTCCGCCTACATCCCGACCAACGTCATCTCGATTACCGACGGCCAGATATTCCTGGAATTGGACCTCTTCAACTCCGGTCAGCGACCGGCCACCAACCCGGGCATCTCGGTGTCCCGCGTGGGTGGTGACGCGCAGACCAAGGCGATGAAGAAGGTGGCCGGCACCCTGCGCCTGGACCTCTCGCAGTACCGCGAGTTGCAGGCCTTCGCGCAGTTCGGCACGGACGACCTGGACGCCTCGACGCGGCTCCAGCTCACCCGAGGTGCGCGCCTGACCGAGCTGCTGAAGCAGCCGCAGTACCAGCCGCTGACGCTGGCCCAGCAGGTCACGGTGCTCTACATGGGCGTCCGCGGCCACCTGGACAAGGTGCCGGTGGAGAAGGTGCTGGACCTGGAGAAGGCCTTCCACGAATTCATGGCGGCCAACCACTCCGGGATCCTGGAAACCATCATGTCGACGGGCGATCTGGACGAGGCCACCGAGGCTTCGTTGAAGAGCGCGATTGAGGAATTCCTCGGCAGCGTCGCCTACTAGGCGCGCGTCGAGGCAACTGAAAGCACAGGGGAGCGGGGCCAGCTATGCCTGGTGGCGGAACCGTCCGCGCGATCAAGCAACGGATCAGCGCGGTCGAGAACACGTCCAAGGTCACACGCGCGATGGAGCTGGTAGCAGCTTCGAAGATGCGCCGTGCCCAGGATCGCGCGCTCAGCGCGCGTCCATACGCGACGCAGATGCGCGCCGTGCTGGCACAGCTCTCCAGCTACGCCAGCGCGTCCGGAGACGACGCGATTCACCCGCTGCTCGCCCAACGTGAGATCAAGAACTTCGCGCTGATTCACATCACCTCGGACCGCGGCCTTGCCGGCGGTCTCAACGCGAACATGAACCGCGCCAGCGCCTCGGTCGCGCTCGAGCGCCAGCCCGAGGTCGACCAGGTCTCGGTGCTGTCGGTCGGCCGCAAGGGCCGCGACTTCTTCCGTCGCGCCGGGTTCCCGATGCTGGCGGAGTTCACCGAACTCGGTGACTTCCCCAGCTCCTCGGACGTGCTGCCGATCGCGCGGATCGTCATGGAGGACTACATCGCCGGGAAGCTGGATCAGGTGTTCATCGGGTTCCAGACCTTTGTGAACGCCGCCGTTCAGCGGCCGACGATTCGCCAGATTCTGCCGGTGCAGCCGCCGGTGGACGCAGACGGCGAGACGTCCGGCGCGGTCGACTTTATTTTCGAACCATCGCCAGAGGTGCTGCTGCAGACGCTCCTGCCTCGCTACGTCGAGATGCAGGTGTTTGAAGCAATCCTCGAAGCGCAGGCGTCCGAGCAGTCAGCGCGCATGGTCGCCATGCGGCAGGCGACGGACGCGGCGCACGACATGGTCGCGGACCTCACGCTGACCTACAACAAGGCACGTCAGGAACTGATCACGGGCGAATTGCTCGACATCGTGGGCGGCACCGCCGCGCTCGCACAGAGCTAAACACGCTCGCTTGGAGGCAGAGATGGCAGCAGGCACCGTACGACGCGTGATCGGTACCGTCGTCGACATCGAGTTCCCCTCGGGCGATCTGCCCGCGATCTACAACGCGGTGAACATCGACATGAACGGCCAGACCCTGGTGACCGAGGTGCAGCAGCACCTGGGCAACAACTGGGTCCGCTGTCTCGCGCTCGACGCGACCGAGGGCTTGCGCCGCGGCTCGCCGGCCGAGGACACCGGGTCGGCGATCACCGTTCCGGTCGGCCCGAACACCCTCGGCCGTATCTTCAACGTGCTGGGCACCCCGCTCGATCCGGGCGCGGAGATCCCCGCCGATCAGCTCCGCTGGCCGATCCACCGCCCGCCGCCGGCGTACGCGGACCAGGAGACGCAGACCGCCATCCTGGAGACCGGCGTCAAGGTCATCGACCTGATCGCGCCGCTCCCTCGTGGTGGCAAGGTCGGCCTCTTTGGCGGCGCCGGTACCGGCAAGACGGTCACCAACACGGAGCTGATCCGAAACCTCGCGGCGGAGCACGGTGGTCTCTCCGTGTTCGCCGGGGTGGGCGAGCGCTCCCGTGAGGGCAACGACCTCTGGCACGAGATGCAGCAGTACGGCGTGCTGGACAAGACGGCGCTGGTCTACGGCCAGATGAACGAGCCGCCCGGCGTGCGACTCCGCATCGCCCTCACCGGCCTGACGATGGCCGAGTACTTCCGCGACGAGGAAGGCCGCGACGTCCTCCTCTTCGTCGACAACATCTACCGCTACACGCTGGCCGGTATGGAAGTGTCCGCACTCCTCGGCCGCATGCCATCCGCCGTCGGCTACCAGCCGACACTGGCGACCGAGGTCGGCCAGCTCGAGGAGCGCATCACCTCCACGAAGAAGGGCGCGATCACCTCGTTCCAGGCGATCTACGTGCCGGCGGACGACTACACCGACCCCGGTGTGGCGACGACCTTCGGCCACCTGGACGCGACGGTGACGCTGGACCGCGGTCTGGTCGAGCAGGGTCTGTTCCCGGCGATCAACCCGCTGACCTCGAACAGTCGAATCCTGGACCCGGCCGTTGTCGGGCAGGAGCACTACGACGTGGCGCAGGGCGTGCTCGGTACGCTCCAGCGCTACAAGGACCTGCAGGACATCATCGCCATCCTTGGCATCGAGGAGCTGTCGGACGACGACCGCCGGACCGTCGCGCGTGCGCGGCGCATCCAGCGCTTCCTCTCACAGCCGATGTTCGTGGCGGAGCAGTTCACCGGCCGCGCGGGTGAGTACGTCTCCATCGCCGACACGGTGCGCGGCTTCAAGGCGATCCTCGAGGGCGAGCACGACTCGCTCCCGGAGCAGGCCTTCTACATGATCGGCGCGATCGAGCAGGCGACCGAAAAGGCCGCCGAGATGGCGTCCGTCTAGGCAAAGACGCCCGGGCGGCAGTAGTTGCCGTCCGGCAGGTTCGGTCACTCGTCGCGTAGCGACGGGATTCGGAAGTAGCAGTAGTCGCGACGCGACGGGATCATCACCATGCCGCTCACGCTGTCGATCGTCACCGCTGACCGCACCGTCCTGGAACGGGACGATGTGACGCGCCTGGTCGTACCCGGTTCGGACGGCCAGCTCACCATCCTCCCGAGCCACGCGGCGCTGATGGTCGGCCTCGGCCTCGGCGAGATGCTGGCGTACACCCCGAGCGGCGTCGAGCCGATCGCGATTCACGGCGGCTTCCTACAGGTCGCGCACGACGAAGTCACCGTGCTGGCCGACGCGGCCGAGCATGCCGACGACATCAACGAGGATCGCGCGGACGAAGCCCGCAAGCGGGCAGAGACGCGTCTCGCCGGTCGCACCCAGGAATTGGGCGAGGGGCAGTTCGACCTGCTCCGCGCTCAGCTCTCCGTACAGCGGGCGCTACTGCGGATGAAGGTTCGCCGTCGTAAGCACGGTTCCGGCGCGCCGACCGTCCGCTCCAACTAACCGCCGTCCTCGGACCTCGCCCCGTCAGTCCTCGGTAGGCCGCCGGTGAGCTGAGTTCTCGCGTGCGACCGGGACCGCAGGTATCGTTCAGTTGATGAGTGAGCGCTTCGTCATTCGCGGTGGCCGGCCCCTTAAGGGCGAAGTTGCCGTCTCCGGATCCAAGAACGCCGCGCTATACACCCTTGCCGCTGGCCTCCTCTCAGCTGACCCCGTCACCATTCGCAACGTTCCCGAGATCGCCGACATCGGCGAGATGGCTGACGTCTGCCGCGCACTGGGGGCGGAGGTCGAGGTCGACGGGACGACCGTCTACATCCAGGCACGAGAGTTCACCGCGACCGCGCCGCCGACCGCGCTGGTGATGGCGCTGCGCGCCTCCTTCCTCGTGATGGGCCCGGTGCTCGCGAGGGCCGGCGAGGCCGCTTGTGCGTCGCCTGGCGGCGACGTGATCGGCGTACGACCGCTGGATGTACACCTGGCCGGTTTCCGCGCGCTGGGCGCCGAGGTGAGCCGCTCCGGCGCAGAGTGGGTCGCCCGCGCCCCCAAGCTCACGGGCGCGCGCATCTTCCTCGACTATCCCTCCGTCCTCGGGACGGTGAACGTGATGTTCGCCGCCGCGCTCGCGGAGGGCACGACGACGATCGTCAACGCCGCCGCGGAGCCGGAGGTGGAGATGGCCGCCGCGATGCTCAACTCGATGGGCGCGCGGATCACCGGCCACGGCACCGCGATCATGACCATCGAGGGTGTCGAGCGGATGCACGGCACCGACTTCGAGGTGATCCCCGATCGTATCGAGGCCGGTACGTACCTCCTCGCGGGGCTCGCGACCGGCGGCGATCTGCACGTCACCAACGCCGATCCGGCCGCGCTCGATTCGCTGATCGCGAAGTTCCACGAACTGGATGCCAAGGTGGAGACGATCGAGGGCCGCGGTGTCCGCGTCTCCTGTCCCCGCAAGCTGCGGCCGGTCCAGGTGCAGGCCGTGCCCTACCCCGGCTTCCCGACCGACCTGCACGCGCCGATGGCCGCCGCGCTGACGCAGGTGCCCGGCGTCTCCACGATCCACGAGCGGGTCTTCGACAACCGCACGTTGTACGTCGGCGAACTGCGCACGCTGGGCGCGAAGATCATCACCGGCGGGCAGACGGTGATCGTCGAAGGCGGCGGACGGCTCAACGGCGCGGCAGTGCGCGCCCTCGATATCCGCGCCGGCGCCGCGGTGGTGATCGCCGGGCTTGCGGCGGATGGCGAGACCTCGGTCGGTGGCATCGAGCACCTCGATCGCGGCTACGCCCACCTCGCGGAGCGGCTCTGCGCCCTCGGAGCGGACGTGTCGCGCGCCTGAGCGGCGTCGGACCGCGCCCTCGATGCGAGCGCACCGGCGAGGCGCTACCCTGAGGCCACCCCAGCTTTGATTGCGGTACAGCGGTAGAAGGACCACGGCGCACGACGCCGGCGGTGAGAGATGTTCGCGAAACGGATCGGCATCGACCTTGGAACGGCCAACGTGCTCGTGTACGAGCGCGGACGCGGCATCGTGCTCGACGAGCCCGCCGTGGTGGCGATCACCGAGCGCGACAACACCGTGGTCGCCGTGGGCGACGAGGCGCGAGGCATGATCGGCCGGCACCCCGGCACGATCCAGGTCATCCGCCCAATGCGTGACGGCGTGATCGCCGACTACCTGATCACCGAGGCAATGCTCCGCTACTTCATCACCAGCGTCGTCGGGCGCTTCAACCCGATCCGTCCCGAGGTGATGATCTGCGTTCCCGTGGGCGTGACGGGCGTCGAACGCCGCGCCGTGCGCGATGCCGCCGAGGCCGCGGGCGCGCGCCGTCCGGCGCACCTGATCCCCGAACCGCTCGCGGCGGCGATCGGCGCGCAGATCCCGGTCGGCTCGGCGCGCGGCCACATGGTGGTGGACATTGGCGGCGGTCGGACCGAGGCGGCGGTGATCTCGATGTTCGGCATCGTCGCCAGCGAATCGGTGCGCGTCGCCGGCGACCGCTTCGACGACGAGATCGCGCAGCACGTGAAGCGCCGCCACAACCTGCTGATCGGTGAACGCACCGCCGAGGAGCTGAAGATCGCGATCGGCTCGGCGTTGCCGGATGACCACAACGACGCTGTCGCGCAGGTGCGCGGCCGCGATCAGATCACCGGACTGCCTCGGACGATCACCGTTTCGGCGAACGAGGTGACGCACGCGATCCAGGATCAGCTCGCGATGATCGTCCAGACGGTGCGGCGCGTGCTGGAGCGCACACCTCCGGAGCTGGCGTCCGACGTGATCGATCGCGGGATCGTGCTGACCGGTGGCGGCGCGATGCTGCGCCGCTTGGACGAGCTGCTGCGCTACGAGACCGGCGTGCCGGTACATGTGGCGGACGAGCCGCTCACCTGCATCGCGCAGGGCGCCGGCGCCGCGCTCGACTACATCGAGGTGATCGAGCGTGCGCT
The DNA here is from genome assembly GCA_027593235.1 of Chloroflexota bacterium. Classification (GTDB taxonomy): domain Bacteria; phylum Chloroflexota; class Dehalococcoidia; order UBA2979; family UBA2979; genus UBA6627. The sequence continues at coordinate 35,321 of JAQCIU010000014.1, read as the reverse complement.
CCCAACCGAGGAAGAGTCGCTGATTAGCGAGGGCCGCTAGCGCCGTCCGACCCCGGCGATCAGGCGTCGGCGCCGCGCATGTCCTCGCGAGCGGCGGCGCGCCGCTTCAGGTGATAGGTCATGCTCTGGAGGAAGAGGACGGGGTTGATGTTCTTCAGTTCGACCCGCTCCGGCACCTGTACGCGCGCCGGGGTGTAGTTGAGAATCGCGCGGACACCGCCGCGGGTCAGTACGTCCACCACCTGCTGCGCGTGCTGCGCGGTGACGGTGACGATGCCGATGTCGGCCGGGGTACGTCGCAAGTCTTCCTCAAGCTGCTTCACATCGCGGACCGTGTCGCCGTCCACGTCGGTCCCGATCAGCTCCGGGTCCGCGTCGTAGCGCCCGGCGATGTCGAAGCCCTGTCCCTGGAACCCGGGGTAGGAGGCGACCGCCCGGCCGAGCCGGCCGATGCCGACAACGACGACGGTCCAACGACGGTCGAGTCCCAGGATCAGGCGCAGCTCCTCGAGCAATCGCTGCACCGAGTAGCCGCGACCCTGCTTGCCGAAGCGACCGAAGTAGGACAGGTCTTTGCGGATCTGTGCCGGCGTGACATCCAGCTCGTCGCCCAGCTCCTGCGAGGAGATCACGGTGCGGCCCTCCTCGGCGATACGAGAGAGCAAGCGGAAGTACACCGGGAGGCGGTCAATGACGACTTCTGGGATTTCCAACGGCACGGCGTCTCCTTTGGCGTGCGCCACAGCGGCCGGGGTAGACCGACGGGGTGGACGACCCGGTGGAGCCAGATTCTTCAAGGATATCGAGCGATCCGATGGGTGCAATCGCGATTCACCTATGAAGCGACGCGCCAGTCGCTGATAGCATCACGCATGATGTCCCCAGACGCGCGAATCACCCGTCTATTGGCCGATGGGCCCGTCGCCACGCCGTTCGTCGAATTGGCCGGTGGCGCCTTCTGTATGGGCTCCACGCTGCGCGCCGACGAAGGCCCGGTTCGCGAGGTCCGCGTCGCACCCTTCGCCGTTGCGTTGACCCCGGTCTCCAATCGCGAGTTCGAGGCGTTCCGCGAAGCAACCGGCCACGAGCCACTGCCATTCCTCGAGGATGATCGATTCAACCAGCCGGACCAGCCGGTCGTTGGCGTGAACTGGCACGACGCGCTCGCCTACTCTGCCTGGCTTAGTGAGGTCGTCACGCAGGAGTGCCGGCTCCCCACCGAGGCGGAACGAGAGTTCGCGGCGCGCGGGGACCTGCTGGACGCGCTCTATCCGTGGGGAGACGAGCCCTGGATTGAGGGCGCGTACGCGCCCGGAGCGGCGGGTATGGACCGGCCACCGAGGATCGGCTCGTCGCCACCAAACGGCTTTGGCCTCCTCCACATGGGCGACAGCGTCCACGAATGGTGCAGCGATTGGTACGCGAAGGACGGGTACGCGGGACTGCCCGCGGTGGACCCGGCCGGCGTACCGGAGGGTGCGCGGCGCGCCTCGCGAGGTGGCTCGTGGCGGCACCGTGTGAAGGTCTCGCGGATCAGCGCGCGCTCCTCGCTCGATCCCGATCGGCGCTACAACGACTATGGCATGCGCGTGTACGCCTCGCGCTGAGTCCCGCGCTGAATCCCCCGCCAACGGGGGGCGCGGCACTGGCGCCTCGGGAGTGTCTAGCGTGCTGGTTCGCTGGTCAGCCACGCGATCAGGGTCGGGCCGATCAGCGCGGCGGTGCCGAGGCCGAGCCACATGCCGGTCAGATCCGCCAGCCAGTCGCCGGGGGTCGCGTCGCGACCGTGGACACGAAGCTGTGCCAGCTCGGTGCCAGTGGCGAGGGCCGCGATCAGCACGACCGCCAGCAGGATCCAGCCACGCGTGAACTGCGACGGCGCTGCCGCCAGCAATCGCAGCCCGACGACCCCGCTCAAGCTCGCGAAGAGCGTGCCGTGGATCAGCCACGACTCGCGTTCCGAGACCCGGCGCAGCGGAGCGTTGGCGCTACCGAGCCACTCGGCCGGCACCAGCACCGCGATCAGGATGCCGAGGATGGCGAGCGACAGCGCGACGTTAAGCAGGGAGAGGAGCTGGTGTCGGGACATCGCTCCAGCGTAGGCCAGCCGTGGCTGAGGGCCTAGAATCGGATCGTCACCAGCGCGACCAGATCGAGGCGTGCATGGGCCTCAGTGAGCCCACGATCGAGAGCTGGCAGGGGAGCGCCGCGGACGCGGCAGCGCTGCTGCGCGACCGTTCGGGCCTCGTCTGGATCGACTCGTCCGACACCACCGCGCCGCGCGGGCGCTGGTCGATCGTCGCCAGCGATCCGCGTTGGCGCCTGGTCGCATACGGCGAGGACGTCCTGCTCAGCGGCCCGGCAGGGCCGCAGCGCCTTGCGCCCGGTGCACTCGCCGCGCTGGCCGCGCTGATCGAGGCGGAGCCGTCGTCTCTGCCGCCGCTCGTGCCCGGCGACCCACCCGAGGGCGCCCTCGACTCCTCGGCCCCGGACTCTTCGGCCCCCGACTTCACAGCTCAGGACGCGGTCGCGCTGCCGTTCGCCGGCGGCGCGATCGGCTATCTCGGATTCGAGTTGGGGCGCGAGATTGAGTTATTGCCCGCCACCACAATCGACGACGTTGGCGCGCCGGACCTCGCGTTCGGCTGGTACGACGCGGCGGTCGTCGAGGACTGCCAGCACGGTCGGGCGTGGCTGGTCGGACGCCCGGACGCGGTCGTGCGCTTGCGCGCCAACCTCGCGCTCGGCCGGGACCGCGCGGCGACCGCGCCGCCCTCCAGCGGGCGGACGCCGCTCCGCGCGAATATGAGCCGGGAGCGCTACCTCGCCGGTGTCGATCGCGCGCGGCGCTACATCGAGGCCGGCGACATCTACCAGGTGAACCTGTCGCAGCGGTTCTCCACGCTGTGCTCGGACAGTGGGTTTGATCTCTACGGGACGCTGCGCCGGGTAAGCCCCGCGCCATTTTCCGCGTACCTCGATCTCCGCGACGAACTCTCTGGTGTGGAGATCCTGTCATCCTCGCCGGAGCGCTTCTTGCTCGCCGACGGTTCCTACCTGGAGACGCGGCCGATCAAAGGCACGCGACCGCGTGGAGCGACCGAGGCCGCTGATCGCGCGCTCGCGGCGGAGCTGCTTGCGAGCAGCAAGGATCGCGCCGAGCACGTGATGATCGTTGACCTCGAACGCAACGACCTGGGGCGCGTCGCGCGCACCGGGAGCGTCGCGGTGCCGGAGCTGGCGCGGCTGGAGTCGTACCGCCAGGTGCACCACCTGACCTCGACGGTGACGGCGGAGCGGCGAGGTGGCGTCGGCCTGGAGGCGCTGCTGCGCGCGACGTTCCCCGGCGGTTCGATTACCGGCGCGCCGAAGATTCGCGCGCTGGAGATCATCGACGAACTCGAGCCGACTGTCCGCGGCGTCTATACCGGGTCGATCGGCTATGTCTCGGCGCACGGGCGTCTCGATCTGAATATCGCGATTCGCACGCTCACCCTCGCCGACGGCGTCGCACACCTCCATGTCGGTGGAGCGATCGTGCACGACTCCGAGGCCGAGTCTGAGTACACGGAGACGCTCGACAAGGCGCGCGGAATGGCACGCGCCCTCGGCGTCGCGCTGCCGGACGAGGCATCCGAGGTACCAGCCGATTCCGAGGTGCCGGCCACCCCGGAGCGCGTTTCGCCTCGAGGCGCGCGCCGGCCGGCGCCGTGACCGCGCTCGCCTACGTCGATGGCGCGCTGGTCCCGCGCACCGAGGCGACGGTCTCGATCGACGACGCCGCCGTCCGCTACGGCATCGCCTGCTTCGAGAGCATGCGCGCCTCGAACGGGCGGATCTTCCGCCTTGGCGGGCATCTCGCACGGCTCCGCGCCGGCCTCGAGGCGATCGGTACGCCCGCGCCATCCGACGGCGAACTCGCCGCGGCGGTGGCGCAGACCCTCGAGGCGAATCGCATCAGCGAGGGACGCGTCCGCCTGAGCGTCAGCCCGGGCATCCTCAACGGGCCGGACCTCGGGCTTGCCCGATCGCCCTCGGTGATCGTTGTCGCCGATCCGCTCGACCTGACCGCGCCAGCCCCGCAACCGCTGACGCTGGCGCTGGCCTCGCAACGCGTCGATCCGACGCGCCCGCTCGGCTTCGCCAAGCACGCGCACTACCTCGTCTATCTGATCGCACGCGCCGAGGCACGTGCTGCCGGCGCCTCCGACGCGTTGCTGCTCAATACCCGCGGTGACGTCTGCGAAGCGGCGACCGCCAACATCTTCGCGGTGATCGATGGCGTCCTCGTGACCCCGCCGCTCGCGGACGGCCCGGTCCCCGGCGTGACACGCGACGCGTTCCTCGAGATCGCCGCCTCCGAGGGCATCCCCACCGCGGAGCGGACGCTCACCCTCGACGCGTTCGTGCGCGCCACCGAGGTCTTCACGTCCAGTAGCATCGCCGGCGCATACCCAGTCACGGCGATCCGGGCGGACGGTCGGCAGTGCTGGTCCGGCGCGGCACCCGGGCCGCTCACCGTGCGGCTCGCTCAGGGTCACGCACGTCTACTGGCAGCGGAATGCCCGGCGGGCTGAGCAGAGGAGCGATCAGATGGCTGACACGGAGCTGAACGGCGTGCGGATCCACTACACGGTGGCGGGCGATGGCACGCCGTACGTGTTCTGTAACGGCCTGGGCGGGAACTCCGCGGGCTTCGTGCGCGACGACCTGCCCTGGTACGCGGAGCGGTTCCGCACGGTCGCCTGGGATCAGCGCGGCCTCGGCAAGTCCGGGCCGGCGCCGAAGTACTCGCTGCCGTTGTACGCGGCGGACCTCGCCGCACTGCTGGATGACCTGGAGATCGAGCGCGCGATCATTCACGGCGTTTCGTGGGGTGGGGTGCTGACCCAGCGCTTCGCCCTCGATTACCCGGAGCGCTGCGCCGCGCTGGTGCTGGACTCCACCTCGAGCGAGGTCAACGTCGGCGCGAGCGAGAACTGGTACGCCCGAGGCGAGCTGGCACGGCTGGGTGAGCAGGCGATCGCCGGCCGCGATCTGCCGCCGGCGTTCGAGGGCCACGCGACCGTATCCGCGGCCGCACCACCGGCGATTGCGCCGGAGCACCTGGACTCGTACGTCGCGCAGGCGCGCGCGACGGCATCGCTCCGCGAGCACCCACTGACGCCGTACCTCGATCGGATCGAGTGCCCGACGCTGATCGTCGCGGGTGGCAGCGACGTGGTCGCGGGAGCCGGCGGGTCGGTGGTGATCTCGCGGAAGATCCCGTCCGCACGGCTGGAGATCCTCGAAGGTGTCGGGCACGGCGTATATCAGGACGCACGCGAGCGCTTCCGGATGTTGCTTCTCTCGTTCCTTGCTGACGGTGCGATCAACTAGCCGTCAACTTCCCGGTTTCGCCTCAGCATGCTCACGCTTTCGTCAGAAAGTCAGGCATTCGACAGCGTTACCGTTCGTGAGTGACTGGTCTGCGCGGCCTGCGCGGACCCCGGCACCCGCGAAGGGAGTTCGCGCCCGTGACGGTCTCGCAACCCCCCTGGCCTGCCAACGCAGCGACGACCGATGCCGTCCGCCCGTCGGACCCCGGTTCCGATCCGATCCGGCTCCTGCTGATCGATCGCGATGAGATGGCGAGCGTTCGCCTGGCCGCCGAACTCCGGCCACTCCAGCACCAGGTGTCCGCTGTCGTGTCGACCGACGCCGCGATCGAATGGCTGGAGCAACAATAGGCGGACGTTTTGGTCCTGTTCTCCGAGTCCAACGAACTGGCGCTCGATGGCGCCAAGAGCCTCCGGACCTTCAGCGACCTCCCGCTGATCATCGTCGGACCGGATGCCAGCGCGGAGAACCGCGTGGGGGCGTTCGATCACGGCGCGGAGGACTACCTCGCGAGGCCCGTGTATCCCCGTGAGCTGGATCGGCGCGTACGCGTGCTGGTGCGCCGCGAGCACTCGGTGCGCCGCAGCAACGAGCTGCACGGCCCGGACGGGCTCGTGATGCACGTGCGCTCTCACGAACTCTTGCGGGGCGAGGATCCGCTGGCGCTGACTCCGAAAGAGTTCGCCGTGCTCCAACTGCTCCTGGAACGCCGCACCGAGGTGGTGGCGCCGGATCAGATCTCGCAGGCGATCTGGGGCTACGAGACCTTCGGCTCACGGAACTACGTCGAGGCGCATATCTCGCGCTTGCGCGGCAAGCTGAATGCCGCCGGCCTGTCGGGCACGATCAAGACCGTTCGCGGCGTGGGCTACGTGATCCGCTGACGCGAGTCGGCCGTGGCTAGGCGCTGATCACCGGCGGTCGGAACTCGATCGTTTCTTCCGCGACGATCACCGGCTCCACCTTCGTCACGCCGCGCGTCCGCAGATCGTCGATGATCGGATCGAGCAGCGAGTCCGGCACGGACGCGCCCGCGCTCAGGCCGACGATCGCAACGCCCTCGTACCAGCGCGGATCGATCTCGGCGATGCCGTCCACGCGGTAGGCGGCCGTGCCCATGCTCGCGGCGACCTCTTGCAGCCGCACGCTGTTGCTGGAGTTCGCCGAACCGACGACGATCACGAGGTCCGCGCGTTCCGCGATCGCCCGCACCGCTGCCTGCCGGTTGGTCGTCGCGTAGCAGATGTCGTTGCGGATCTCGGCTTCCGGGAAGCGGCTACGGATCTCCGCGATCGTTGCCGCTGTGTCGTCGACGGACAGCGTCGTCTGCGTCACCACGAACTTCTTGCGCCCGGTCGCGGCGACCGCGGCCACGTCCGCCGGCGAGTCGACGACCGTCGTGCGTTCCGGCGCTTCGCCCTTCGTCCCGACCACCTCGTCATGGCCCTCGTGGCCAACGAGGAGCACGTCGAAGCCGTCCTTGGCCGCCTTCTTCGCCTCCAGGTGGACCTTCGTGACCAGCGGGCAAGTGGCGTCGATCACGCGCAGGTGACGTGCGTGGGCCGCGGCCACGACCTCTGGCGAAATGCCGTGCGCGGAGAACACGATCCGCGCGCCCTCGGGGACCTCCGCGATCGTGTCGATGAAGATGGCGCCGCGCGCCCGGAAGCCATCGACGACGTGCCGGTTGTGCACGATCTCGTGGAACGCGTAGATCGGCGGTTCCTCGCGGTCGAGCACCTCGTTGAGGACATCGATCGCGCGCACCACCCCCGCGCAGAAACCGCGCGGTTCGGCGAGCAGCAACGTGTGTGGCATGGCGCCTCCGTCCTCCACATTCTACCGGGCAGCGCCTTGGGGCCATCCCCGGCTCGCGACCCCTCCCGGCGGTGCTACGGTCGAATCCAATGCAGCACGGGAGACGCCGATGCAGCTCGACCCCCGGGACGAACCAGCCCGCGAAGCGTGGCGGATGTTCCGCATCATGTCCGAGTTCACGATGGGCTTCGACGTCCTCGCCCAGCTTCGCCCCGCGGTCACCATCTTCGGCTCCGCGCGCGTCAGCGAAGACGATCCGTCCTACCAACTGGCCCGCGAGGTGGGGAAGCAGCTTGGCGAGGCCGGCTTCTCAATCGTCACCGGCGGTGGTCCCGGGGTGATGGAGGGCGCCAACCGTGGCGCGGTGGAGGCGGGCGCGCGATCGGCCGGCCTGAATATCCGGCTCCCCGAGGAGCAAGATTCCAACCCCTACCAGACGCTGTCGCTGAACTTCCGCTACTTCTTCGTGCGCAAGGTGATGCTGGTCAAGTACGCGACCGCGTTCGTCCTCTTCCCCGGCGGGTTCGGCACGCTGGACGAGTTCTTCGAAACGATCACCTTGATGCAGACCGGGAAGATCCGTCGCTTCCCGCTGCTGCTGGTTGGCAAGGACTACTGGCCCGGGCTTATCGAGTGGATCGAACAGGTGCTGGTCGAGCGCGGCCTGGTCGCACCCGAGGATCCGGGTCTCTTCCAGCTCGTCGAAACGCCCGAGGAGATCGTGCGGATCGTGCGCGAGGCGCATGAGATGCACGGCACCCGCGTCGACAACGTCAGCCTCGCCTGACCCGATGATTGCCCCGATCCCGCAACCTGCCCCGACCCGCGCCGAGGTCGCGGCCGCTTTCCGCTCGCCGGTCGCGCCGGAGCTGGTCACGCGGCTGGAAGCCACGCCGAACTACCTCGCGTACGTGTGGCCGGTGCTCGCCGCCTCCATCGACACCGCCGGTTTCCTCGGCAGCGCCCTCTACCTCGCGGACATGGCCCTCGACGCCGTCGAGGAGGCGTACGAGCCGTTGCTGTCGCGTGACGCGCTGCTCCAGTCGCTTCCCGCCGCCGAGCTGGAGCAGGTCGAGGCGGTGCTCGCCGTCTTTCACTATCTGCAGCCGCAGGCGCTCCTCGCCGGTGCCGCGCTCGCCGAGGCGTTCGATCGCCCCGAGCTGGGCGGCAAGGGCAGCGCGCAGCCGCGCGAGCTGCGCGACCGCGAGCGTGCGAACCTCGACGTGCCCGTCCCGGCGGAGCTGAGCGGCGGGTCGCAACTCACGGCGGTCGCGGAGACCCTGCAGCTCCCGGAGGCGCCGCAGCTCTACCGCCTGCTCGCCCACTGGCCCGGATACCTGGGCGCTTCATGGGACGAACTGCAACACCTCGCCACCTACCCCGACTTCCGCCGACGCGGTCGTGCGCTCTACTACTACGCCCGCTCGGGCGCGCGGTTCCTCGCCCAACCGCTGCGCGCCGACGCCGCGGCGCTGTCCGCGGCCGGGATCGCCGACGTGGAGATCGAGGCGGCACGGGCGATCGTCGATGCCTCGGTGCCGGCGCTCGCCACGATGGTGATGCACGGTACCGCGCTGCGGCTGGTGCTCGGCCATACCGAGCGCGAGGTGGTGGGCGTTTAGTCGCGCGACACGGCCCACGCCGCCGATTCGTACAATCGAGGTGGCAAGCGGCGCGCGACGGGACGGGCATGGCGACAGAGACGGCGTCGTTGCGGAACTCGTGGATGCCCGCGGACCCGCGCGTGCCGGACGCGCTGCGCGACGCGGAGATCACCCAGCTCCGCCTGATCTATGACTCCTCGAACTACGTCTTCCTCGCCGACCTCCAGCACGACGAACTCGGGCCTGGCCTCGGCGTGTACAAGCCGGAGCGCGGCGAGCAGCCGCTGCACGACTTTCCGTACGGCACGCTCTACCAGCGCGAGATCGCGGCCTACGAGGTATCGCTGCTCCTCGGCTGGGACCTGATCCCGCCGACGGTCGAACGGGACGGCGAGCACGGCGTCGGCTCGATGCAGCTCTTCATCGAGCACGATCCCGGCGAGCACTACTTTGCGGTGCGTGAGCGCGACAGCCTCGACGAGCAATTCGTCCGCTTCGCGGCCTTCGACCTGATCGCGAACAACGCCGATCGCAAGGGCGGCCACCTGCTTCTGGATGTCGATGACCGCATCTGGGGGATCGATAATGGGCTCTGCTTCAACTCGGTGGAGAAGCTACGTACCGTGATCTGGGATTACGCGGGCACCGAACTGCCGGCTGCCTGGGTCGAGGACATCCGACGTCTGCGCACCTGCGTCGCCGGTGCCGACGAAACGAGCGCGCCGTTTCGCGACCGCCTCGCGGGATACGAACTCGAGGCGTTCGCGACGCGCTGTGACGCGCTCGCCTCGCACCCTGTGCTGCCGCAGATGTACCCGTACCGCTGTGTGCCGTGGCCGCTGATTTGAGCGCGGTCCGCGCGCAGGGCTGCCCGCTCTGAGCGCTCCGAATGCGGTCGCTGCCTAGCGACGCCGGCGCGGTCCCAGGCCGATCTTCGAGCGGAATCGCGTGAACCACGAGGGCCGGCGGCTGAGGCGCTCCTGGACCACCGCCACCGCTTCGTCGGTCCCGACGATGATCAGCCCGCGCCAGTCACGCAACGAGGGCGCGCGATCCTCCTTCACCTCCGCCGGCGCCTCGAAGCGTTCGAACGCCTCGAAGGTGGAGCCGCGGCGGTGGATCACCCGCCCGCCCGCTTCCTGGATCAGCAGCACGCCGGCGGCGAGGTCCCAGATCTTGAGGCCGCCGAACCATGCGCTCTGGAAGATGCCGGCGGCCACGAAGGCCAGCTCGATCGCCGCTGAGCCGGTGACGCGGTGGTCCCAGTGTTGCGTGCGTCCCGGACTGCCACCCGGGGCGGCGCTCAGCCGTCGCCGCACGTCCGTCGCCGGGACCGGGGTGAACGCCTGCTCCTCGAAGTAGAGCCCGCCGCCACGGTGGGCGTGGTAGACGCCCGGGTGGAGGGCGTGGGTCGAGGAGCACCAGAGCGCCCCGACGACCGGTACACCGTTGAAGAGCACGCCGATCGAGACGCAGAAGAGCGGGTAACCGTTCACGAAGTTGGCGGTGCCATCGACCGGATCGACCACCCAGACGAAGTCCTCGACGGTGTCGGGGTGCAGCTCGACCTCTTCGCCGATGATGTCGTGGCCGGGGAAGCGCTCGCCGACGCGCTCGCGGACCATCGCCTCCACCGCGCGGTCGATCTCCGAAACCGGGTCCCGAGGTGCGTCGCCGTCTGTCTTCGCGTCCGTCTTGTAGTCGACGGTGATTTCGCGTGCGAGGCCGTCAGTCGCCTGGCGACCGCCCTCGCGGGCGAGTTCCAGCGCGAGCGCCTCAACCGCCCGCAGCGTCTCCTCGTCCGGGAGCGAGTTGAGCGCGCTGGTCATGCGTCCGTCGTGTTTGTCATGCGACCGGGGTTCCCCAGTCGGTCGCCACCTGGAGCAGGCGACCGCGCTGTCCACCGATCAGCCGGTGTCGTTCGTTCCAGGCATCCATCGCCGCCGGCGGCGGATCCTGGTCGGGTGACGGGCGGGACAACCGATACCAGTGATCGAGCGAGCGGAACGCGAAGAGCGTCACCACCTCGTTGCCCGGCCCGAGCGGGTCGCGGCCGAACGCGATCAGTCGCGCTCCTTGGGTTTCGAGCCACGGCCAGATGTGTTCGTGCGAGAGCTGTTCGAAGCGCTGTCGGTGCGCCGGATCGGTGAGCGAATAGCAGAGTTCCGAGACGACCGAGCCGCGCCCAAAGTTCTGCGGCGCCACGGCCAGCGGGTCGTCCGCGCTGCGCGGCTTTGGATCGAGGGTGCTCACGTGATCGTCCAGTTCGAGCATCCGCGCCCGCGAGTGCGCGATGATCGGCGGGCGGGCGGACTTCGCTTCCGCGAACTCCGCGGCCTGCGCGCGAATCGCCGGATCCGCCTCGAGGAACCCACCGAGGCGCGTCCCCATCCAGTGATCCATGTCGCGGTACACGCTGTGCGTGACCACCACGTCGCCTGGCCCGCCGAAGGCCCAGAACCCGTAGCCGACCATCAACGAGCCGTAACGCAACATCGAGGGCCAGACGCCGTTGCGGCTCAGATCCTCGAAGCGCGCGCGATCCGCCAGTGCCACCGTGAACTCGCGCTGTACCAGGATCGCCATTCGCATCGCCCTCCGTGTGCCCTCGCCCGAGGATAGCCGCCCCAGCGCTCGGCGCATTATGGGTGCCAGCGCTCGGCGCATCAGCAGTCGCAGCGCCCGGCATTCGAAGCCGGCGCCGGGGGGCTGCTCCGGGCGTGAGCGTGCGCTAGGCTGCGACGGCCAACACGCACCACGCGGGAGGTCTCGTGGCCGACGGGTCAGCGCCCCAGCACTCGGAGTCGCGCTGGAATCAGCCGATCTCCCAGGACGATCGGCCACTCAACCAGCTCATGGGCATCGTCGCCGGCCGTGCCGCGGACGGCCGCGCCGACTGCGATGTAGAGGCGGGGCCGGGCGAGGCCACCCCCACCACCTTCGCGCTGACGACCGCCGTCGATATCGCCCTCGTGCGCGCCGGCGCCACCACGGTCGCCCCGCCCGAGGAGATGAACGGCACCGCCGAGCTGAACGTCACCTACCTGCGCGCCGCCAGGGGGACCGCGCACGTTGCCTGCCAGGTCGTCGGCCGATCGCCGACCACCCGCCTCGTCGAGTTCACCGTCTCCGATGCCGCCGGCGAGTTCGCGCGTGGCCGCAGTACCTACGCCGTCACCACGAGGCCCGCGCAATGACCGTCGCCGCACCGTTCACGGAGCTGGTCGCGGACTGGGAACAACGCCCGCTGCTGCGCGGCCTCGGCGTCACCGTCTCGGCGCTCGAGCCGGGCCATGCCTGCCTCGCGATGGACCGCAACTCGACGAACGTCTCGGGCGTCCGTGACTCGATCAACGGCGGCGTGCAGGCCAGCGTCGCCGAGGTCGCTGCGCACCTCGCGATCGCCACGCTGCTCGGTCCCGGTGAGCGCATCGAAGGGACGCAGGACCTCGGGATCTCGTATCTCTACTCCGCGCGCGCCAAACTGACCGTGATAGAGGCGCGCGTCCTGCGCCATGGTCGCCTCACCGTCGTCGACGTCGAGGTGCGCGTCGGCGACGAGGGCGAGGACGCCGGCCGGATCAACGCAAAGGCGCGCGTCACCTGCGCGCTGAGTCGGGAACGATGATGAGCGACTGGTTCGAATCCACTGAGGGCGACCTCGATCCCGATCTCACGGATGAGGCCGGGTACGGCCCGTGGGAGCCGTCGAAGCGGAGTTGGTGGCCGGTCGCCCTCCAGGTGCTCGGCTGGCTTGCGCTCATCTCCATGCTTGGGACCGTCGCGCTCGTCTTCATCCGCTAGCGTCGGCGTTGCCCTCGCGGTCACGCGCGATCTCCGTGAGCCACGGTCACGCCTCGCCTCCGTCGGCGCTACGATGCGCGCGATCGAATGTTGTGACAGCGCGGGGCGTCTGCTAATTTCCCGCCACCACCACAAATCGAACGAGAGTCGAAAACGTTCGGGCACGACCCGGCGTCGCGACGAGATTCACGTGCACGGGGACCGGAGGAGACATGGCATACGCGAAGGCGCTCCCGCAGGCGACGCCTGAAACACAAGAGTTCTGGGACGGTTTGAAGCGGCATGAGCTGCGCATCCAGAAGTGCCAGGACTGCAACGAGTTCTACTTCTTCCCGCGCCCGTTCTGCCCCGCCCCCGGCTGCCGGTCGACGAACGTCGCCTGGGAGACGGTCTCCGGCAAGGCGAAGCTGCACACCTACGTCATCTCCCACCGCGGCTTCGGCGGTTGGGCGGACGAGGTGCCCTACGTCATCGCCATCGTCGAGCTCGACGAGGGGCCGAAGATGATGACCAACGTGATTAACGTCGAGCCGGATCCGGCGCACCTGAAGCCGGACATGGCCCTCGAAATCGTCTACGACGACGTCACCGACGAGGTGACGTTGCCGAAGTTCCAGCCGGCCGGATAGGCGGAGGATCAACGTGACCCGTAATTCCCGGGACTACAGCCACAAGGTCGCCATCGTTGGCGCCTCCGAGACCGAGACCGTCGGTAAGCTGCCGAATCACTCGATGATGCAGTTGCACGCGGAGGCGGCGATGCTCGCCCTCGCGGACGCCGGCCTCACGCTCGACGACGTCGATGGCGTCGCCACCGCCGGCCCCACGCCGGCTCAACTGACCGAGTACCTGAACATCATTCCGAGGTGGGTCGACGGCACGTCCGTCGGCGGCGGCTCGTTCCTGATGCACGTCGGCCACGCCGTGGCTGCGATCCAGGCCGGCTACTGCGACGTGGTCCTCGTGACCCACGGCGAGTCAGGTCGCTCGCAGGTCGGCGTCGGCGGCCGTGGCGGCGGCGGCGCGACGATCGGTGGACAGTTCGAGGCGCCGTACGGCGTCTGGGGCCCGCCCAGCATGTTCTCCATCCCCGTCGTGCGGCACATGCACGAGTACGGCACCACCGAGGAGCAAATGGCCTCGGTCGCCGTCGCCACACGGAAGTGGGCGGAGCTGAACCCCCGTGCGTTGATGCGCGATCCGATCACGGTCGAGGACGTGTTGAACTCGCGGCTGATCGCCTGGCCGATGCACCTGCTCAACTGCTGTGTCGTCACCGATGGCGGCGGTGCGCTGGTCCTCGTCAGCGAGGAGCGCGCAAAGGACTTCCCGAAGCCCCCGGTCTGGGTGCTCGGTCGCGGCGAGGCCACGGCCCACGCCGGCATCAGCTCGATGCGCGATATGACCGAGTGGACCTCGGCGATCCAGACCGGCAAGGACGCGTTCGCGATGGCCGGGATGTCCCAGAAGGACATCCAGCACGCCATGTTCTACGACGCGTTCACGCACGTCCCGATGTACGCGCTCGAGGCGCTCGGCTTCGTGAAGCCGGGTGAGAGCGGCCCGTACATGGCGGAGGGCCACACGGCCCCGGGCGGCGACTTCCCGATGAACACCAACGGCGGCGGGCTCTCGTACACGCACACCGGCATGTACGGCATGTTCGCCATCATGGAATCGGTGACCCAGCTCCGTGGCGAGGCCGGCGAGCGTCAGCTCAAGGACTTGCACACCAGCATGGTGCACGCCCCCGCGGGCATGTTCTCCGGTACCTCGACGCTGATCCTCGGCAACGACTAGGCCGAGGGCGCCCGAGCGATTGAACAGGCGGGGACCCAACGGGGTCCCCGCTTTCGTGTCTGCCCCGTGGTCCCGCTCCCGGATCAGCCGTCGGCTAGACTCCGGACGGGCGACTCGCCCCACAACGACTGGAGATCCGATGCCTGACAACCTCCCCGATCACGAAACGCTCGATGTCCTCGCCGCCATTCACTCGACGCCGGCGCGGCGTTACCTGAAGCGCGATCGGATTCCGGACGACGTGCTGTGGGCGATCCTCGACGCGGCGATTCGCGGGCCGACCGGCGGCAACACGCAGGGCTGGGGCTGGGTGATCGTCACCGACCCGGCGGTGAAGGCGCAGATCCAGGCCTGGTACCAGGAAGGCTGGGACGCCGCCTACGGCGTGCGTCGCGAGGAGATCCTCGCCTCCGAGGATGGCGCCGGCCTCGGACGTCGCAACTTCCTCTCCGCCGATCACCTCGCCACGCACCTGCACGAGGCGCCCGTCTGGGTGTTCCCGGTGCTGCGCAACGCGCGCGAGAGCCGGATGACCGGCTCCTCGATCTACGGCGCGGTGCAGAACCTGATGCTGGCGGCGCGTGCCTACGGCATCGGCGCCACGCTCACCTCGCTCTACATGAGCCACGAGGACGATGTGAAGGCGCTGCTGGGCATCCCGGAGGACGCGAAGACGATGGGACTGATTCCGCTCGGCTACCCCGCGCAGGGGCGCTGGGCGCAGCCGAAGCGGCGTCCGGTCGAAGAGGTCGTGCACTGGGGAAACTGGGGCCAACAGCAGGCTCGCCCCGGGGAGTAGCGACGCCGGCGGTTGACGATCGCCCGGGCGGCTAGCCGCCCCGGGCGGCCCCGCCCCGGTCGCTAGTTGGTGTCGTCGTCGACCCATTCGAAGTCGACGGAGTCGTCGCCGCCGATCACGCCAGCCATGCGCAGCGCACGGTAGATCGCGAAGCCAACGACCCCGAGCGCGATGAGGCGCGTCACCATTTTCTTCATTGCGCCCTCCTTCGGGTCGTGCGCTCGGGGGGCCGCATTATGCTGGCGGCGTCCGGCCCGGCGCTGGTCCGAGGATACGGCAGGCTCAAGGAGGCACAAACGTGACGGAATCGGTCGGCTTCATCGGCCTCGGGATTATGGGTGCGCCGATGGTGCGCAACCTGCTGCAGGCCGGGTTCGCGGTCACCGTCTGGAACCGCACCGAGGCGCGCTCGCGGGAAGCCGCGGAACATGGCGCCACCATCGGCGCGTCACCGGCGGATGTGGCGGCGCGAAGCGACGTCACCATCTCCTGCGTCACCGCCAGCGCCGACGTCGAGGCGGTGCTGCTCGGCAGCGAAGGCCTGTCCGGCGCGATTGAGGGCGTTCGCCCCGGCAGCGTCGTGATCGACATGTCCACCATCTCGCCCGCCGTCACGCGCGAGATCGGCGCCCTGCTCGCGGCGAAGGCCGTCGAGCTCCTCGATGCGCCGATCTCGGGCGGGGAGCAGGGCGCAATCAACGGCACACTGTCGATCATGGTCGGCGGCGACGCGGCCGCCCTCGAACGCGTGCGCCCGATCCTCGAGGCGATGGGCGCGCGCATCACCCACTGCGGCCCGAGCGGGTCCGGGCAGACGGTCAAGCTCTGCAACCAGATCGCCGTCTGCATCAACAACTTCGCGATGGCGGAAGCGTTGGTCTTCTGCCAGGCCAGCGGCGTCGATCCCGCGACGATGCTGGAGGCGATCAGTGCCGGCGCCGCCGGGTCCTGGCAGATCTCCAACCTCGGGCCGAAGGTCGTCGCCCGCGATTTCGCACCGGGGTTCAAGGTCGGGTTGCAGCAGAAAGACCTGCGCCTGGCGCTGGAGGCCGCGGATCAGCTCCGCTTGCCGCTGACCGGCACCTCGATGGTCCACCAGCTCCTTGCGGCGGTGGAGCGGCAGTCGGGCCCGGACGTCGGCACACAGGCGCTGGTGAACGCGCTGGAGGCGCTGACGGGCGTCGTCGTTGGGGAAAGCTGACCGCCAGCAGGTGCTCGGGGTAGAAATGATGACTTGCTTACGCGAATGATGCTTTGTATCGTCGCTTGCACTGGTGGCCAGGGGTGGCCGGTGCAGGTGGATACTCTTGCGGACTCTGGTTCGACACGCTTCGTGGGTAGTGATCATCTGTTCGGCGATTCTCGCTAGCTCGTCGACCCCTGCGCTCGCTTCCAGTCAGACGCCGCTGCCACGACCGATCCCGGCGCCGCGCGCCGAGGCGGTCACTACCGCCCCCACGGCCGCGCTGCCCTCGCCCGTGACGCTCGTCGCGACCGCGCCGGTTCGCATTGTCGAGGCCGCGCCCGCCGAGCCGCCGGTCAGCATCTTCGAGACGCACCAGGTGGTCTCCTTCTACGGCTACCCCGGGTACGAGACGATGGGCGAGCTGGGCGTGCACGATCCGCTCGACGCCGCAGTCAAGGTCAAGGCCCTCGCGGCGGAGTACGACGCGCTGAACGGCAGCCGCGAAACGGTCGGGGCGCTTCACCTGATCGTCGATGTCGCGCAGGCCGGTCCCACGGACGACGGTCTCTACCTCGACAGGATGAACAAGCAGCAGATCGCCCAGTACGTCGAGTTAGCGCGGGACTATGGCCTGCTGCTCTTCGTCGATCTCCAGATCGGCTGGTCCGATCCGCTGCAGGACGTGCAACGCCTCGAGTGGTTCTTGCGCGAGCCGTTCGTGCACCTCGCGCTCGACCCGGAGTTCGCGACCGCGCGCTTCGGTTACGCGCCCGGCCAGGTGATCGGCGCGCTCGACGCCGACGAGGTGAACGCGGTGCAGCACTACCTCGCGACCCTCGTCGAGGACGCCGGTATCCCACCGAAGCTACTGGTGCTGCACCAGTTCAAGCAGAGCATGCTGATCGAACCAGAACGCTACGACGACGTCCCGTCCGTGGAGATCACCATCGATATGGACGGCTTCGGCGGTGCTGGCGACAAGATCAGCGGCTTCGAGTTCTACTCACGATCCGACTACGCCGAGCGGTCGGCGTTTAAGCTCTTCTACCACTGGGATCTGCCGCTCCTGACCGTGCAGGAAGTGGTGGACCTGGACGTGGACTACGTCATCTACCAGTAACGGGACGTGGACTACGTCATCTACCAGTAACGGGACGTGGACTACGTCATCTACCAGTAGTGACGTGGACTACGTCATCTACCAGTAGCTGAACGATCCGACGACTAGACGAACAGAGGCGGCGCAGTTGCGCCGCCTCTGTCGTTCAGTCGGCTGGAACACCTCACCTAGATCGCGATGTCGGTGTGGCCTTCCTCGGTCGCGTTCACGAGGATCGACATGTTTCCCGGCGGGTGCGCGTTCTCGTACATGAGCTGGTGCGCATCACCGACCTCTGCGAGCGGGAACACCCGGGACAAGGCCGGGTCGACCTCGCCGTCGATAATCATCTGGTTGAACGCCTTGCACTGCTCGGTGTTGGCGAAGTGCGAGCCCTGGAGGCGCTTCTGGCGCATCCAGAGGTACCGCAGGTCGACATCGGCGTTGTAGCCACTGGTGCCGGCGCAGATCACGACCATGCCGTTGTTGTCCGCGAGGAAGATCGAGGTCGGGATCGTCGCCTCACCCGGGTGCTCGAAGACGATCTTCGGCGCCTTGCGCTCGCCCAGGACTTCCCAGAACTTCGCGCCGAACGCGCGTGCGCCCTTCATCCACTCGCCGAAGGCGTCAGCGTCATCGACGTCCGGGAGGCGACCCCAGTGGTCGAAGTCCTTGCGGTTGATCACGCCCTTCGCCCCGAGCTGCAGGCAGAACTCGAACTTGTCCTGACTCGAGACGACGGCGATCGGAATACCGCCGCGCGCCTTCACGATTTGGATCGCCATCGATCCCAGACCACCGGTGCCGCCCCAGACCAACACCGGATCGCCCTCATTGACGATGTGTGGTGGCCAGCCCATGAGCTGCCGGTAGGCCGTGGCGCCGACGAGCATGTAGGCGGCGGAGGCCTCCCAGGAGAGCTGTGCCGGCTTCTCGTGCACCTGGTAGTGGTCTACGAGCGCGAACTGGGCAAAGGAGCCCCAGTTCTCCTCGTAGCCCCAGATCTTGTTGCTGGCGGAGGTCATCGGGTCGGCGCCGGCCTTGATGTCCTCGGCGTTCTCGTCCCACATCCCACAGGAGAGGACGACGCGGTCGCCGACCTTGACGTTCTCAACCTCGTCGCCGGTTGCCCAGACGATCCCCGAGGCGTCAGAGCCGCCGATGTGGAAGGCCTCTTCGGCACCCTTGCGCTGGCGCGCGCCGATCACGTCGACCGGGGTGCCGAGGGCGGCCCACACGTTGTTGTAGTTCACGCCGGCAGCCATCACCCAGACCAGCACCTGCCTCGGGCCGGGCTTCGGGACGTCGACCTGCTCGATCTCGAAGGCCTGCTTCGGCTCGCCAAACCGCTCGGGGCGGATCAGCGAGGCATGCATCTTCGCCGGGACATAACCCAACGGTGGCGTTTCGCCGAGGGCGTAAATCTCTTTCTCGGTGGTCACGGGGGAGTCCTCTGCTCTCGTCGCTGGAGTCGAACGGGTTCAAGCATCGGCGAACCCGGGCTGCCTGCTGCGCGTATCCTAGCCGACCGCCGCCAATACGTTCGATTTCGCGCCGTCGCGCAGCGGCGCGCGCCGGAGGACGTCGTGCCGAGGCCCTACATTCGACCCACCGCCCTGGCGGTCCTCCTCTGGCGCGATCACCTCCTCGCCGCGCGCTATGAGCACCCGCGCGGGACCTATTACCGCCCGCTCGGCGGAGGGATCGACTTCGGAGAGCGCGCCGTCGACGCCCTGTATCGCGAGATCCACGAGGAGCTTGGACGCGCCGTCGAACTGGTCGACCGCCTGGCCGTATCGGAGAACATCTTCGAGCTCGATGGCGAGCCCGGGCACCAGATCATGTTCGAGTTCGTCGTGCGCTGGCCCCCAGGCACCGAGCCGGTCGACCTTTCCCCGATCGCCGGCGCGGAGGCGAATGGCGAGCCCCTCGACGCGCGCTGGCTCCCCCTCTCGGAAGTGTTCGCCGGTGCCTACACGCTTTACCCCGATGGACTGGCCGATCGCGTCCAGCACTGGGTCGAACGCTAGCGGCCGCCCAGCAACCGCTCGAGGATGACCGCGACACCGTCGGCGTCGTTCGAGGGCGCACCGAGACGAGCGGCCGCGCTGACCTCGGGCGCGGCGTTCGCCATCGCGAAGCCGTAGCCGACGCCCGCGAGGAGTTCGATGTCGCTGTAGTCGTCGCCGAAGGCGATCGCGTTGCGCCAGGCCTCGGGGTCGTCGCCCAGTAGCCGGGCGATGCCACTGCGCTTGCCGACGCCGGGCGCGACGACGGAGAGGAAGGTGCCGACGCGGTGCGGGAGCAAGCGCACCTCGTCGCCCAGTTCGGCGGCGAGCACGCTCGCGAGCTGGTCGACCGACGCGTCGAGGCCGTTGATCGCGATCTTGACCGGCGTGCGCTCGAGTGCCGCCGCCGAGGGCAACACCATCTCCGGAGTGGCGCTGTTGTACTCCCAGAGCTGCTCCGGCGTGAGCGAGTGATCGGCGCCAAACTCCCACCCCTCGAGCTCTATCACCACCGCTGCGCCCGGTAGCTCGCGAGCCGCGGCCGCCGCGATCACCGCGCCCGCGCCTTCGGGCAGTGGGTGGAGGTGCTGCGTGTCGCTCCGCCGGTGATCGATCACCGCGCCGTCGACGTGCACGAGGTCGAGCGTCTCGAACAACTCCGGGCCAAGCAGCTTGTGCACCCCGCGCGCCGGCCTCGCCGTCGCGATCGCGACCGGGATGCCCCGCGCGATCAGCGCTTCGATCGCGCGTCGCGTCCGTTCGCGCAGCACGCCGCCGGAGTCGAGCGCGGTCCCATCGAGGTCAATCGCGACAATCGAGGGCTGTGCGGGGAGCAGCGGCGGTTCGGCGTGCTGCTGGTTCACCGCGGTTCCAGCGCGCGGATCGCGTCGAGCACGTGCGTTTCCAGGCGCTCGATCTCGTCCGGATCTTCGATCCGTCGGCCGTTCTCGCGCTGGATGTAGAACGCGTCGAACACCTCCGGACCGAGCGTGTCGACCTTCGCGAGGTGGATGTCTATCCCCAGTTCGTGCAACTCACGCGCGATCGCGTGGAGCAGGCCGGGCCGGTCCTGCGCGGTCACCTCGAGGACGGAGTAGGCGTCGGACGCCGAGTTGTCGACGTGCGCCGTCGGCGCGATCAGCGCCGGCGGTGTCGGGTACATCTGTCGCACCTGCTCCAGTCGCTGCTCCAGCGGGTACGCGCCCGTCAGCGCCGCCGGTACCGCCTCCAGGATCCGCGCCCAGCGGCGGTCATCGATCTCGTGGCCCAGCGCGTCGCCGACGTGCCAGACCTCGATCGCGATCCCGTCGTTGCGGGTGTAGGCGACGCCGCCCAGCACGTTTGCCTGGTGCGCCGCGAGCGTCCCGGTCAGCGACTGCAGCAGCCCCGGTCGATCGCGGCAGAGGACCGTCAGGCGGTCCATGCCCTCGAGCCGGTCGCGTCGGATCCCGACGCCCCCGGCGACGGCCTCGTTCGCCAGTTCGATGTGATCGCCGATCGTCGCCGGCGGCGTGCTGAGCAGGTAGCCCGGCTCCAGTCGCTCCGCGTGCGCGGCGACCTGCTCGGCGCTGAAGCGGCTCGCCAGCTCCGTCTGTGCGCGCTCCAGGCTGCGCCGCGTGTCGAGCGGCCCCACCTCTCCATCGAGCAGCACCGTCATCACCCGCACATACAGCGAGCGCATCAGTTGGGCTTTCCACGCGCTCCATACGTCCGGCCCCGTCGCGCGTGAATCGGCGATCGATACGAGATACAGCAGCCGCAGCGTGCGCGGCGTCTTCACCGCCTCCGCCACCTCCCCGATCACCCGCGTGTCGGCGATGTCGCGGCGCGTCGCCACCGAGGGCAGCAACAGGTGTTGTCGCACGACGGTCACCAGCCGTTGCGTCGCTGCCGCTTCCAGCCCCGCGCGCGCGCAGAATCGCTCCGCGATCACCGCACCCGCCGTCGAGTGCTCCTCCTCGCGTCCCTTGCCGATGTCATGCAGGAACGCCGCGAGCAGCAGCTCATCCAGATCGTCCAGTTCGGCCGCCACGGCCACCGTTCCGGATCGATCGTCGTCATCGTGTCGCGCGATGTAGGCCGTCTCGGCCACCGTGCGGAGCAGGTGCGTGTCGACCGGGTGTGTGTGGAACGGCGCGATGTGCCGCCGCGCGCGCAGCTTCTCCCACTCCGGCAGTAGCCGATCCAACCAGTCCGCCCGCGGCAACGGATCGAGGCCCAGCGGCGCGGCATCGTCGTCGACGCGGCGCAACGCCCTGCGCAGCGCCTCGAGGTCCGATCGCGGCCCCTCGGCCGGGCGGTCCATGCCCGCCTCGGATCGCCCCCAGAGTTTCCACCAGCGCCGCGACTGCGCGGTCGAGGCGAACGTGTCCGCCGCCACGCGATCGATCTCACGCATCCCGAGGTACAGCGCACGCGCGCTCACCATCGTCTCCTCGCCGAGCCACTCCGCGATCCGCGGTGCCAGATCGTCGCGGAACCGATCGCTCGGGCGCTCCACCAGCGCGTGCACCGCCTGGCGCGTCGCCAGCAGCCGCACGTGCGCAGCCTCCAACTCTGCCGGAATCGTCGCCCCTGAGGTGCCATCGGCGCGTTGCCTGGCGCGGGCGAGCCAGTGCACCAGTTGCAGGTGGCGGAGCCCGCCGCGCCCCGTCTTCAGATCGGTCGCCTGACGCTGCCACGGCTCGCCGCGCTGCAGCGCCACATGGCGCTCGCGCAGCCCATCCAGCAGCAGTTGTCGCCGCGAACGCGCCAGACGCGCGATCGTCCATTCTAGCTGGCCGAACAGCTCGCCGTCACCCGCGACGAGCCGCGCATCGAGGAGCGCGGTAAACGTCTCGAAGTTGTCGGCCGCGATCGCGATCTCGTCGAGCGTCCGTACTGAGTGGCCGACCTTGAGTCCAGCGTCCCAGAGCGGGTAGAGGAGGTGTGTCGCCGCCTCGGCCTGTCCCGGCCGCACCAGCAGCATCACGTCGACGTCCGAGTGCCGGCACTGCTCGCGCCGCCCGTAGCCGCCGACCGCGACCACCGCGAACCCCGCGGCACCCGAGGTGCCGTCGCTACCCTCGGCAGCCAGCGCGCGGAGCGCGGAATCGAGGGCGCTCGCCGCCCGCTCGCAGCGATCGACGCCAGCTTCGCTGACCGAGGCCGGGGTGACGATCGCCTGCTCAGCGAGAAACGACGCGAGCGCCGGGTGTGTAGTCACCATCGACGCTCGCGCCTCACCTTCTCATCAAGCGGCCGGACTACAGCGCGTCCGTACCGCGTTCACCGGTGCGGATCCGCACCACATCCTCGACCGGCAGGACGGCAATCTTGCCGTCACCGGTCTGTCCCGTGCGCGCGGTGCGTTCAATCGTTGCCAGCACCTCGGCGACATCGCTGTCGTCAATGATGACCTCGATCCGCACCTTCGGCACGAACTGCACCTCGTACTCGGCGCCGCGATAGGTCTCCGTGTGGCCGCCCTGGCGACCGAAGCCCTGCACGTTGCCGGCGGACAGCCCGCCGACGCCGCTCTCCTTCAGTGCATCGCGCACCTCGTCCAGCTTGAACGGATTGATGTAGGCAATAACCAGTTTCATGGAAGTTCCTTTCCGTTCCCGCTAGTCCGCGAGGATGTAGCCCTGCTCTTCGTGGAGCGAGAGATCGAGGCCCTGGCGCTCGTCATCCTCGCTCACCCGTAGCCCGATCGTCATGTCGATTGCCTTCGCCAGAATGAAGGAGACCACACCGGAGAAGACGATGGCGATCACCACCGAGAGGAACTGGTTCCAGACCTGCCTCGCGTTCCCGAAGAAGGCTCCGTCCACGCCACCGATCCGCGCCTCCGCGAGGAACCCAAGCAGCAGTGCGCCGATGATCCCGCCGACCAGGTGAACGGCGATCACATCAAGCGAGTCATCGAAGTTGAACCGGAACTTGAGCTGCAGCGCGTAGAAGCAGATCGAACCGGCTGCGATGCCGATCACCACCGCCGACAACGGTGATACGAATCCCGCCGCCGGGGTGATCGCCACCAGGCCAGCCACCGCACCCGACACAAAACCGAGGGTCGTTGGCTTCCCGTGCTTAATGCCCTCGACGATCGTCCAGGTCGTGGCCGCGACAGCCGCCGCGACTTGCGTCGTGACGAATGCGTTGGCCGCCGCGCCGTTGGCGGCGAGCGCGGATCCGGCGTTGAAGCCGAACCACCCGAACCAGAGGATCCCGGCGCCGAGGATCGTGAGCGGCAGCGAGTGCGGCCGGATCACGTCACGTCGGAAGCCGGCACGCGGTCCCAACACCAGCACCAGCACCAGCGCCGCCACACCAGCGTTGATGTGCACGACGAGGCCGCCGGCGAAGTCGATCGCCTTCACGTCCGTCGCAATGAATCCACCGCCCCAGACCCAGTGGGCCATCGGCGCGTAGACAACGATCGACCAGATCGCGACGAAGACGACCCAGGCCGTGAACTTCATGCGCTCGGCGATCGCACCCGCGATCAGGGCTGGTGTGATGATGGCGAACATCATCTGGAACGCCATAAAGAGCAGGTCAGGGATTTCGTACCCGAACTGCTCGTTGCCGAGACCGAGGTCACGGACGCCCCAGAGTTTGAGGTCGCCGATCAGACCGCCGCCGACATCGCCGCTGAATGCAAGCGAGAAGCCGACGGTGATCCAGGTGATGGTGACGATCCCCATCGCGACGTAGTTTTTCATCAGCATCGCGAGCACGTTCTTGTTGCGGACCATGCCGCCGTAGAACAACGCGAGCCCGGGTATCATGAACAGCACGAGTGCAGCGCTGGTCAGGATCCAGGCCGTAGAACCAGAGTCCATAGGTCTCCCTCCCATCGCGGCACGTTCGCCCGGCGGGAGCCGGTGGTGGCGCGATCTGCCCTCCGTTACGAGGACGTGACGAATCAATCACGTGCGGATTGCGTCCACGTGTCGCATATGTTGCGTCCATGTGTCATGAAGGCGACGCATTATGCAGATCGTGTCACCTTCCTCGCGCCGTTTCGGGTCGCCCGCTACAATTCGGCCAGCGGCCACCTCCCCGGTCGCCGGGGTTTCGCCATTACTACGCTCGTTGCCGCCGACCCGGAGATCGCCGCGCCCGCCGTGCCCGTTGACCAGCCGCGCGCGCGCCCCTTCCTGAAATGGGCGGGCGGCAAGACGCAGTTGCTCCCCGCCCTCCTCGAACGCGCTCCGAGGTCGATCGACACCTACTACGAGCCATTCATGGGCGGCGGCGCGCTCTTCTTCGCGCTCGCCGCGGATCCGGATCTCGCCCCCCGCCGCGCCGTGCTCAACGACATGAACCACGAACTCGTCACCGCCTACACCGTCGTGCGCGACCACCTCGATGAGTTGGTCGCACGCCTCGAGGTGCTCGCCGCCAACTACCTGGAAGGCGATGCCGAGGCGCGCGCGGCGAACTACTACGCCGTCCGTGACGAACAGCGCGGCGCACCCGTCGAGGTCGCGGCGCGGCTGATTTTCCTGAACAAGACGTGCTTCAACGGGCTCTATCGCGTGAACCGTCAGGGGCGCTTCAACGTGCCGCACGGCCGCTACCAGAAGCCGAACATCCTCGATCGCGACAACCTCACCGCGGCCTCGGCGGCGTTGCAGCACGCGGAGATCACGCACGGCGACTTCGAGACGGCCTGCGCCGAGGCGCGCGCGGGCGACTTCGTCTACCTCGATCCGCCGTTTCACCCGCTCTCCGAGACCGCGAATTTCACCGCCTACACGGAGGGTTCGTTCGGCCGCCCCGAGCAGCTCCGCCTGCGCTGGTGCGTCGACAAGCTGAGCGATCGCGGCGTCGCCGCGATGGTGTCCAACTCACCCCACGAGTGGGTCGTCGGGGCCTACGAGGCGGGTCGCTACCGCGTCGAACGCACGCCGGCCCGGCGCGCGATCAACTCGAAGGGCGATCGTCGTGGCGCAATCGACGAACTCGTCGTGACCAACGACTACACGCGCCGCGGGCGCATCGACTCGATCGAGACCGCCCGCTAGCTCGCGGCTAGACCGCGAGCGCCGCCACGCCAACCATCGAGGCCGCTTCGCAGACCTGGCGCCAGGTCTCCTCGTCCACGTCGATCCCGTCCGCCAGTCGTTGCGCCATCCGGCGCCGCTCCGGCACACCGGGCGTGATTACCTCGCGGCCGGGCTGCACCGGGGCCTTCTTCACGTGCTGGTCGAGGCCGCCGAACATCTCGTCGAACTCGCCGCGCTCCGTGAAGGCGGAGATGTCGAGCGCCATCATGAACACGCCGTTGCCGCCAGCGCCGTCGCCGCCAGCGGTGCCGGAGCCGGAGAGCGCGCCGGACAGCGCCTCGACCGCCATTGCGAGGCCATAGGCCTTGTAGCCGACGACGCCGCCGAACGGCAGCAGCGCGCCGTGCTCACCGGACTCGTTCTGGTAGAGGTCGGCCGGGTTCGTCGTCTCGTTACCGGCGCTGTCGAGGAGGTAGCCGGGCGGCATCTCGACGCCCTTGTTCCTCGCGACCCGCACCTTGCCCTCGGCGGCGACGGAGGTGGCGAAGTCGAGCACGAATGGCTCGTCCGGGTTGTCGGTCGGGATCACGAAGGTGAAGGGGTTGGTCCCCATCCGGCCCTTCATCCCGCCGAACGGGGCGACAAGGCCCTCGGTGCCCGGGTTGTTCACGCAGGCGATACCGATCATGCCCTGCGCCGCCGCCATCTGGCCGTAAGCGCCGACGCGGCCGATGTGGCCACAGTTGCGGCAGACGGCCGCGCCGATGCCGTGCTCGCGGGCGCGCTCGATCGCGATCTCCATCGCGCGCGTCGCGCCGACCTGGCCGAAGTTCCAGTTCACGTCGACGACTGCCGCGGCGCCCTTGCCGCCGATCACCTCGATCTTCGCGGCGGGTACGAGGCCGCCGTCCTTCGTCTGGGTGATGTAGCCGAGCGTGCGCACGATGCCGTGCGAGTCGTGGCCCATCAGGTTGGCCTCGACCAGGTGGTTGCCCACGATCGCCGCCTCCTCCCGGGAGGCGCCGGTGGCGGCGAAGATGTCGGTGATGAAGCCGCGCAGCGCGTCGGCCTGAATGATCGGCATGAAGGGGTCCTCCTAGGACACGTGCGAGCGGGCCTCGGCGAGTTGGGTCGCGGCCGCCTGCCGCATGAAGCCGGAATCGGCGCCAAGCATCACCATCTGGAAGCCATGGTCGAGCCACCGCTTGGTGAACTCCACGCTGCCGGTGTGCACGCCGGGAGCGACGCCGTGGCGCTTGCAGGCGTCGTAGATCGCGTGGACCGCCTCGACGTGCTTTGCGTCGTGGTTGTCGCCGGTTGGCTCGATGCCGATCGCGTACGCGAGGTCTGACGGGCCGATGTAGGCGGCGTCGATGCCGTCGACCGACAGGATCTCATCGAGGTTGTCGAGCGCCTCGGCGGTTTCGATCATCACGACCAGCGCGATGTTGTCGTTCGCCTCGTTCTGGTAGTTGGCCCCGCCGTACATGGCTGCGCGGAACGGCCCCGAGGAGCGGCCGCCGGCCGGTGGGTAGCGGGTCGCCCAGACGGCGCGCTCTGCCTCCTCGCGGTTGTTGACCAGCGGGACGATCACGCCCATCGCGCCCGCGTCGAGCACCCGCATGATGGTCGCCGGCTCGTTCCACGCCACGCGCACGAAGGGGACGGTGTCGGTGTTGGAGATGCCCTGCAGCATCGGAATCACCGAGGAGATGTCAGCCGCCCCGTGCTGGAGGTCGACGCAGAGCCAGTCGAAGCCGACGTGCCCCATCGCCTCAGCCCCAAAGGAGGAATCCAGCGACAGCCAGCCGCCGATGGTCTGGCCCCCGCTGCGCCACGTCTCGAGTACTCGATTCGGTCGCATGGCGGTCCTTTCGGGGAGGCGCGGGCGGGCCGCGGCCGTGGCTGGGTTCCGGGCGGATCATGGTGTTCGCCTCGGCCAGTGTCAATCTGCTCCAGGGCGGCGTCTCGCTTGTTCGTACACTGGTGCACCTCCCCCTCTGGAGAACGCGTTATCGCTTACTTCGACGTCCTCGAAACCCCGGTTGGCCCACTCTTCGTCGGCGGGTCGTCCGCGGGCGTGCACATCATCAAGTTCGTCGACCAGCGCGAATCCGCCGCGGTGCTCGTCGCCGAACTGGAAGCCGCGGCCGGCGAGCCGGCGACCCGAGATCGCGGCGCCTCGGCAGTCGCGGTGCGCCAGCTCGAGGAGTATTTCGCCGGGACGCGCGTGGAGTTCGATTTACCGCTCGCGCCGCGCGGCACGCCGTTCCAACTCGGAGTCTGGGCAGCGCTGCGCACGATCCCGCCCGGTGAGACGACCAGCTACGGCGCGATCGCCGAGGCGATCGGGAAGCCCTCGGCGTCCCGCGCGGTCGGCGCGGCGAATGGCAAGAACCCGATCTCGATCGTCGTGCCGTGCCACCGCGTGATCGGTGCGAACGGAACGCTGACCGGTTACGGCGGCGGCCTGCCTCGCAAGGCGTGGCTGCTCAACCACGAAACCTCGGAGCGGTCGCTGTTGGGCGGGGCACGGTAGGGGGGTCGCAGTGGCAATAATGACATTGACCACACGATGGCAATAATGCCACTATGAAGCATGACCTCGACGAGATGTGGCGCAACCCGAGCGCGGTCAAGCGACGCGATCTCGTCGCCGCGTTGCTCGAACGGGCTGGGTGATTTCCCGCGAAGGCAAGCACCAGATCTGGCAACGGGAGACCGTCCAGGTACAGGTGCCGCAGACGCTGAAGTCACAGTGGACCGTCCAGTCGATCGTGAAGCAGCTGATCGAGGCCGAGAGGGACTAGTCATGGCGAACGACACCGAACGACGGTCGCAGGCCGCGGAGTTGGCGGCGTTGCCCTACGCCTTCGTCCTCGTGCACGACGCAGACGGTGGTGCCTGGACGGTTACCGTCCTCGAGTTCCCCGGCGTCATCTCCGAGGGAGACGCCCCGCACGAGGCGCTTGCCAACGGGCGCGAGGCGCTCGAGCAGATGATCGACTTCCTACTGGAGCAGGGCCGTCCGATCCCGGAGCCGTTTCAGACCCGCGAATTCTCCGGGCGCACCGAACTGCGGCTCAATCCGGAGACCCACCGTCGCGCCGTGATGCTGGCGGCAAACGAAGGGGTCAGCCTCAATCGCTGGCTGTCCGCCGCGGTCGCCGCGTACGGCGGGCTGGGCCCGCCGCCTCCGCAACCTCCACCGGCAGCGGCGGCGAAGCTGCGGCTGGTTGCCGAGGACCCCGGCAGCTACGAGGACGACCGACCCCGCCGCTAACCGCCGCCCGCGAGCCAGCCATCGATCAGCGGCAGCAGCTCCGCTATTCGCGTGATCGAGGCATCCGGCGTCACCTCGTAGCCGCTGACGAGGGCGTTCGGGCGGAGCACCGCGCGCATCCCCACCTGCTGCGCGCCGTGAATGTCGTCGAGCGGGCGATCGCCGACGAACACCGCCCGCTCGCCATCCGCGAGGTCGAGCGCCGTGAGCGCCGTCCGGAACGCCTCGGCGTGCGGCTTCAGGTAGGGCATCTCGCTGGTGTAGAGGCGCGCGTCGATCAGCTCCGCCAGGCCATCGCGTTCCAGGAATCGCTCGTGGAACGCGCGGGGCCAGTGGGTGTTGGAGAGCAGGCCGATCCTCAGGCCGCGTTCGCGCAGCGCGGACAGCGTCGCGACCGCCTCGATGTCGTGCACGATGTGCGGCGTCCAGGCATCCAGGTAGCGCACGCCCGCTTCTTCGAGCACCGCCTCGGTGACATCGACGCCCAGTTCGGCGGTCGCGGCGGCGAGCAGGTCGGCGAGCGTGCCGGAGCGCTGGTCCGTCGTGGTGCGTTCCCAGAACGCCGTCTCGATGCGGCCGAGGCGCTGAACGAGCGCCGGTTCGTCCTCGGGCATGTGCGGGGCGAGGTGCTGGGCGGCCAGCGTCCACATGTCGGCGAGTTCGACCGCGGCGTAGTCGCTGAGCGTGCCGCCCCAGTCGAAGATCACCGCCTCGGGCCGGCGGGCGGTTCGTCCCGGCTGCGTGCTCACCGCGTGATGAGCCGCCGGGTCGGGCTCAGTCGTTCGATCGCGACACGGGCGATCCGTCGATCGTCCATCTCAAGCACGGTGAAGCGCAGCCCCGCGTGATCGATGTACTCGCCCTCGGCGGGAAATCGGCGGGTGTGGGCGAGGACGAGGCCGGCGACGGTGTTGGCGTCGATATCGGTGAGGTCGATGCTGACCTGGTTCGAGACGTCGACCAGCAGCGTGTTGCCATCGAGCTCGATCCGGCCGGTGCGACCGAGCTGCTCCGGCGCCCAGTCCGGCTCGTCGCCGCTCTCGCTGGCGAGGCGGCCGACGACCTCCTCGAGGATGTCTTCGAGCGTGACGAGGCCCGAGGTGGCGCCGAACTCGTCGACGAGCATCACGAGGTAGCGGCCCTCGTTGCGCATCACCTCGAGCACGCGCGCAATCGTCGCGTGCTCCGATTCAAAGGTGGCAGGTCGCATGATGTCGCCCGCCGTCCGCTCCCCGAACCCCTCGAGGTGGGCGGAATTGACGTCGCTGACGTGGACGTACCCGACGATCTCGTCCGGGCTGTCCGCGTGCACCGGTAGGCGCAAGTAACCCAGCTCGCTGAGTTGCCGGGCCACCTCGGCCAGCGTCGCGGTCGTCGGGATCGTGACCATGTCGACGCGGGAGACCATGATCTCCTGGACCTGCCGTTGCTGAAGCGTGAGTACGCCCAGCATGCGCTGGGAGTCTTCGGTTGCCAGCGCGCCGCTTTCCGCGCCGATCCGGATGGCGGTACCAAGCTCCGCCGAACTCAGCGGCGGCGCGCCGCCTGACGCATCGCCGCCGAAGGCGCGGATCAGCACCCGCGTCAGCGCGTCCAGCGCCGCGACGATCGGGCGATTCAGGCGCGCCCACATCGAGAGTGGCCAGGCGTAGACGCGGCTCATCCCGAAGGCGTGGCTGAGCGCCAGCGTCTTCGGGGTGACCTCGCCGACGAGGATCAGCAGCAAGGTGATCGCCAGCGTGGCGACGATCAGGCCAACGCCGCCCGAGACCACCTGGGTGGCGATTGCCGTGCCGACGGCAGCGGCGCCGGTGTTGACGAGGTTGTTGCCCAGCAGGATGGCGCTGAGCAGGCGGTGCGGGCGGTCAAGCAATGCGGCGACCCGCGCCGCGCCCGGCTCGCCTTCACGGACCCGGTGCGCGAGCCGCATCCGGTCCAGCGACAGGAACGCCGTCTCCGATCCGGAGAAGAACGCGGACAGCAGCAAGAACACGATCAAGAGCGTGATGTAGGTGGCCACGAGCGTCCTCCGCTCCTCAGACTACTGGTCGCCGACCCTGCCGGAACTCAAGGTTCGCGAGCGGCCAGTGCCCAGCTCGCTTCCAGACGACGCTGGAAGCGGCCGGATGGCTCCGCCGCAGCCAGCGCCGCGCGGAGATCCGTCTCGAAGGTCTCGACCCGATCGCCCAGCAGTGAGCGGTTCGCGAACGACGTGGAGTAGAGGTAGCCGACCACCTCGTCCGCGCTCCAGGTGAGGTCGAGCGTGGCGCTGCCGGCCTGAACGGCGACGAAGGACGAGTGGTGCAAGGTGTCCTCGGGGCGGTCGTGCTGCGGCGCGTAGTAGCCGTCGCCGGCGCGCCGTCGGGCTCCGAGGTGCCGCTCAATCACGCTGCGCAGCGCCGCGAGCCAGGGTTCGGCGCCCAGCTCCATCGTTGGCGCCCACATCCCGGGCATGTCGATTAGCGCGATCCCGCCGCCCGGTTCGACCAGCTCGTGACAGCGGGCGAGCACGGTATCGCGATCCATCCAGTGCAGCGCGTTCCCGATCGTGACGAGGCGAACGCTCCCTCCAGGCAGCTCGACCTCTTCCGCACGGGCGAGTTGCCACTCGATGTTGGTCCGCCCGAGGCGGGTCGCCTCGCTGCGCCCGGCCACCAGCATCTCGTCGCTGACGTCGACGGCGAGCACCGTCTCGAAGTGGTGGCTCAGCGCGAGCGCGATGTGGCCCGTCCCGGCGCCGAGGTCGAGCAGCCGCCCGCGGCCGTCGAGCTGAAACCGATCCGCGATTGCCTCGTACGCTCTCGCCGGGAAGTCGGGTCGGTAGCGAACGTAGTAGTCGACGGTGCTGGCGAAGAGCGCATCGTGCCCCATCAATCGAGGACCGCGCGGATCGGGGCCTCGAGGTCCTGGAGTGAGGCGACGATGACCCGTGGGAGGCCGGCCTCCCGGATCACACGTCCAAGGGCGATCGCCGCCGCCTCGTCCAGATCCGCCTGGTTGACGAGGACCGTGTACGAGCGTGCGCCGACGCCTTTGCGGCCGCCGCGTTCGTCGAGCAGGACGCGCGCGATCACCTCGGAGGTGACGCGTTCCTCGTCGCCGACGATCGCGCGCACGTATTCCGGGCGGTGGACGTTCGTCTCGTCGAGCGGCATGCCGAGCGCGCGGAGGCCGACGACGGCGACGACGTGGCTGGTCGAGGTGGGGATCACCGGCTCGTGATCCGCGGGTGCCTTGAACGGGCGCATCTTGCTGCCGTCCGCCTCGATCGCGACAAGCCCGAGGCCGGACGTCGTGGCGATCGCGTCGACGGCGCTCGGATCGAGCGGGGTCCAACGGCCCTGCGCCATCGGACCGGCGTGGACCAGCACCGTTGCCTTCGTGGCGACGGTTGGGCCCAGGTCGGGTGGCTGTTCCGGGGTTGCGCAGGCGATCAGCGCGACCTCGGCGCCGCGCTGGGACAGCTTGGTGAAGCGGGTCGTCCCGGTCAGCACCGTCGGGAGGCCGCGGGCGTGGCCCTCGCGTCCCAAGCGGAACAGCAGCGACGTCTTTCCGCCCCCGCCGACGATCGCGACGACCGGCGGCGAGCCGCTGCCGAGGTCGAGTGCATTCCAGAACGTCGTGGTTGTCTCCATCCACCTATGATCGATGCCAGACCGGAGGCGGGGCAATGGCCGCATCAATACGCGTCAGTGGCATCGTGCTTGCCGGCGGCCGATCGAGCCGGATGGGGATCGACAAGGCGTCGCTGATCCTCGATGGCGTGACCATGCTGCAGCGCAGCATCGACCGGCTCGCGCCAGCGGTCGACGAGTTCGTGATTGTGGGCGCGCCGGATCGTCCGCTGCCGTTGATCGTGACCGACCACCCCTGGCGGATCGCCCTCGACCCGATTGAAGGCGAAGGCCCGCTGGTGGGGATCGCGGCAGGCCTCGAGGTCGCGGCGGGAGCGGTCGCGGCGGTCGTCGCGGTGGACATGCCGTTCGTCGAGGCGACGCTGATCGGGCGCCTGATCGAACGGATCAGCGAGGTACATCGCTGGGTGCTGCCGATCGCTGAACACCGACCGCAGCCACTCTGTTCCGTGTTCGCCGCCTCGGCGTTGACAGTGGTGCGTGCACACCTCGACGCGGGCGATCGAGCGCCGATGGCGCTCGCCGCCGACCTCGGCGCCTACCGGATGCAGCCGGAAGAGTGGCAACTGCTCGACCCGGAGGGCCGCTCGTTCATCAACGTGAATACGCCGGAAGAGTTCGCGGCGCTCCTGGGAGGGGCCGCGAACAGCTCGGGCAGACGCCCGGGTGGCCCCGCGGACGAGACGCGCGCGGACTAGAGCGCGCGGTACGCGCCGGAGAGCGTGCCGCGGTCGAAGTCCAGCGGCGTCTCACCCAGCGCGAACTCGTAGAGCGCGGCTTTGAAGATGCCCTCCATCGCCTGCACGGTCCCGACGGCGATCGGGATGGTGAACGCGCCGAAGACGATGCCCAGCAACGGCGAGACGGCGAAGAGCAGCACCGCGGGCAGGACCGCGACGACCACGGCGATGAGGTAGACGAGGGTGAACCCGAACGACGAGGCCACCTGCCGCCCCCAGGTCCGCTGGAAGAGCCCGGCGGAGCGCTTGATGCCCTCGATTGGTCCGGTGCCCTCGGCGACGAGGACGGGGATGACGAAGAAGGTCATGTAGGCCCAGACGCCACCGATCAAGCTGAGCACGATGTGGCCGATGAAGTTGTCCATCTTGTCGCGCAAGAGCTGGAGGATCAGACCAACGGTGGCGGAGATCAGCGCCCAGACGAGGATCGCGGGCAGGTGCGCCAGCGCGGCGCGGAGCCCGGAAGAGATGTTCGGGTCACCGCCACGCAGCCGCTCGAGGGCGGCCGCAACGAGCGCGGCGTTGAAGAAGATTACGACGAAGGTGGTGGACGCGTAGAGCGCCACCGCGAGGAGGTAGTCAATTAGCTGCGCATCCTCGGTGGCGCCGCTGCCCTGCCTCGCGAGATCGAGGCGGTCGAGGGTGCCGGTGGCTGCCGCAGCCCCGAAAAACAGGCCGATCACGATGAGGACACCGATGGCGGACATGATCGGGAACATGATCAGCTCGCGGTCCTTCATCAGGACGCGCCAACTCATTTTCATTAGCTCGAAGGTGTGACCAATAGTTCTGAACATGGGACCAGTATACCGGGCGATGAGAGCGCTCGGTATGTCGGCGTCGCCCGTTGGGCTAGCATCGGCGGTGCGGCGGGGTGAGCCATGTGGGGCGCCCTATGTTCGATTTTGATTTCAATACCGCCGACGTCAATGAGACGATCGCGGCGCTGGGGATCGCAGCCGGGGGGCTGATCCTCGCGTGGCTGGTGGCGACGCTGACGCGGCGCGTGATTCACGGTTTCACGAATTCGACGGAATCCGATCTCGACGACGTGGTGGTCGAGGCGGTGCGCTGGCCGGTGATCGCGTTCCTGGCGATCCAAGGCGTGTACGTGGCGATCCTGACGGTGTCCTACCTGGATGAGCATCGCGCGACGATCCGGAGCGCCTGGGTCGCGGTGATGCTGACACTGTCGGTGATCGCGGTGCGGCGCCTGGTGGTGGGGCTGCTGGGGTGGTACGCCCGCGTTCCGGGTTCGGACGGGATGCCGGGGTTCGACGAACGGTCGCTGCCGTTCCTACGTCGGGTGCTGAACGTGCTGGTGGTGGCGATCGGGCTGCTGCTGATTCTGGACGCGCTGGGGATTTCGATCAGTCCGCTGCTGGCCGGGCTGGGGATCGGCGGTCTTGCGGTGGCGCTGGCGTTGCAGCCGCTGCTGACGAATGTGTTCGCGAGTTCCTACATCATGACGGACGCTTCGGTGACGGTGGGCGACATCATCGAGGTGAACGCGGGGCCGACGGGGGTGGTGGAGGACATTGGCTGGCGGGCGGCGCGGATTCGGACGTTCGATAACAACATCGTGATTGTGCCGAACTCGACGCTGGCGGAGTCGATCATCACGAACTTCGATTCGGCGGACGCGCGGGCGGATGCGCGGGTGGATTGCGGTGTGGCGTACGAGGAGGATTTGAGCCGCGTTGAGGCGCTGGTGTTGGAGGAACTGAACGATCTGCGTACGACTCTTGATGTGGTTGATGTGACTCGGGAGCCGTTGTTTCGGTATGCGGAGTTCGGGGATTCGAATGTGAATTTCTTTGTGAAGATGCGGGCGAATACGTGGGCGGATTCGTTTTTGCTGAAGCACGAGATGGTGAAGCGGATTCATTCGCGGTTGGCGGCCGAGGGGATTGTGGTGAATTACCCGGCTCGGCGGTTGTTGATGGCGAGTGAGGATGTTGCGGGGTTGGATCGGGTGGTTGGGGCGCGGGGTGGGGATGATCGGTAGGGCGTTGCGCGCGGGTTGATGCGGGCTGTGCCGTGCGGCTGGTACTGGTTCCGGCGGTTCGGCTCTCAGCACGCGGTTGCCGGTTTCCAGGGCGTGAGTCGCCTGCCTTCGGCGTTGGTTGGCGGTTCGTCTGCCTGACCCACCCACCCGCCCAGTTTCTT
>JAQCIU010000047.1:0-20002 GCA_027593235.1 Chloroflexota bacterium | reverse complement strand
GGGGGGGGTGTCGGTGGGGAGGGCGAGGCGGGTGCGGGCGAGGGTGACGAGGTCGGGGGCGTCGATGGAGTTGAGGGTGTCGGCGAAGCGGGTGCGGAGGGTGGGGTCGGCTTCGAGGTGGAGGCGGAGGTCGGTCCAGCGGGGGTCGTCGAGGGTGAAGGCTTCGAGGTAGGTGCGGAGTTCGCGGGCGCGGTCGGTGAGGGGGAGGTCGAGGATTGCGATGAGGCGGGCGCGCTCGGTAGCGGCGTCGCGGGCGAGGGGGGTGGTGGTTGGGGTTGGGGTGCGGGTTGCGGTTGAGGCGGGGCGGTCGGTGACGGCGGTGGCGGTGGCGCGCGGGGAGGTGGTGGCGGTGGGGCGTGCGCTGTCGCCGGGGCTGGCGCCGTCGGTTGATGCGGTTCCGTCGCCCGTTCCGTCGCCCGTTCCGTCGCCGGAGCCGGAGGCGTCGCCGGGGCGTGCGGATTCGGTGGGTCGTGCGGTGTCGCCCGGGCCGGAATCGGTGCTGGCAGCGGCGGCCCGGCGGCGGGCGTCGGTGGTGCGCGGGGTGTCGACGATGCGTTCGGGGCGGGTGGGCTGGTCGATGGCGACGGGCGCTCGGTCGACGAGGGCGAGGGAGACGATGCCGCCATCGATGCCGATGTCGATCTGGATCTGCATGGTCTGGAGGGTGGCGGGGAGGTCGATGGTGCGGGTGCGTCCGCCCGTTTCGAGGATGGCGAGTCCGCTCAGCGCGGGGGGGTCGGCGGGCCCGTCGGTGCCACTGGCTCCGCCGGGGCTGCTGGCTGCGCCGGTGCTGCTCGCTCCGTTGGGGCCACTGGCTCCGCCAGGGCCTTTGCCGAGGGCCGCTGTGCCCGCGAGGTCGAGAGAGCCGGAGGGGCCGGCGAGGGCGGGCGAGGCGGACGGGCGCGCGAGGTTGAGGGAGCGCGCGGGGTTCTGGGGGTTGGTGGTCCGGCGGAGGACGAGGGTGTAGCGGCCGGGGGCGATGTCGTAGAAGCGGAGCTGCTGGGGGCCAGTGGCGGGGTCGGTGGTGCTGACGCCCGGGATTTGCTGGTAGGTGACACCGCTGGGGAGGGCGCCGGTGGCGGTGCCGTTCTGGGCCTGGAGTGAGGCGGCGAAGGGGCCGGAGACGGTGACGGTGGCGGGCTGCCGGGTGGCGGGGTGGGGGGCGAGTTCGCCGAGGCCGGCGGGGGAGATGCGGAGGCGATCGCCGACGGGGACGGTTATGCGGGGGGTGCTGGGGTTCGGACTGGGGTTCGGACTGGCGTTTGTACTGGCGTCGGGGGTCGCGTCGGGACTGGCGATTGGACTGGCATCGGAGCCGGCACCAGGACTGGCACCGGGACTGGCGCTTGGACCGGTACCGGGACTGGCGGGGGGCGCGAGGGCGACGTCGACGCTGCCGGCGGCGGTGGTGACGGAGGTTTCGCCGTCGAGGATGGCGGTTTCGAAGGTGGTGCCGTGGGCTTCGACGACGGCGTCCGGGGTGCGGACGACGTAGGAGGCGGGGCGGGCGCCGGGGGCGACGTCGTTCCAGATGCGGCCGCTGAACTGGCGGATGGCGATGGTGCGGTCGCCGTTGGTGGCGACGCGGTCGAGGCGCAGTTCGGTCATGGGGTCGAGGGCGGCGGTTGAGCCGTCAGGGAAGGTGATGAGGGCGACACCAGCGGCGGTGGTGCGGAGGTGTGCGCCTTCGTCGAGGGCGGCGCCATCGAGGAGCGGGGTCCAGACGCCGTCGATCTGCTGTTCGGTGGCGCCGGCGAAGAGGGTGAGGGTGGAGGCGGAGGTCGGGGTGGCGCCGCGTGTGAAGACGACGAGGACGGCGACGAGGGCGATGGCGGCGGCGGGTGCGGCGAGGCGGAGCGTGGGTGCGAGCTGACGCAGGTTGAGGTTCGGCAAGACGGCCGGCAGCGAGATGGCCGGCAGCGAGATGGCGGGCAGGGCGAACCAGCCGGCGAGGGTCTCGCCGACGCCTCGGCGCGGGCGGTCCTGCGGGGTGGTGGCAATGGCGGTCATGAGGGCGGCGCGGCGATCCGGGTCGGGGGCGCGTTGGGGCGCGAGCGGGAGGTCGCGCACGGCGATGGCGATTTCCAGGAGGGGTGCGATTTCGTCGCGGCGATCGGGCCAGCGTGCGAGGGCGACCTCGAGTGTGTCGCCGGCGGTGATGGCGTCGAGGGAGCGGGCGACGAGTTCCTCGATGGGGAGGGCGTCGCTGTTGGTCGGGGCGTCGTTGGTCGGGGCGTCGTTGGTCGGGACGTCGCTGGTTGGGGCGTCGTTGGTCGGGACGTCGTTGGCCGGCATGTCGTCGGGCGGGGTGTCGTTGGTCGGCATGTCGTTGGTTGGGGTCATGGGAGGCCGCCGGTCAGTTCGATTTCGCGGCGGAGGGCCTGGAGGGCGCGCATCTGGAGGCCGCGGACGGTGACTTCCTGGCGATCCATGATTTCGCCGACTTCGCGGGCGGATTTTTCGAGGAGGAAGCGGAGGACGAGGACCTGGCGGTGATCCTCGGAGAGGCGTTCGAGGGCGGCGCGGAGGTGGGTGTGGACTTCCTGGACGAGGAGGTAGCGCTCGGCCTCGGGCTGATCGGCATCGGGATCCTCGGGGAGGTCGATGCCCTCGAGGTCGGTGGTGGGGCGGCGGGCGCGGTGGTGATCGACCATGAGGTTGTGTGCCATGCGATAGAGCCAGGCTTTGAACGGCACGCCGCGATCCTGGTAGCGGGGGATCGCCTGCCAGGCCTTGAGGAAGACCTGCTGGGCGAGATCCTCGGCGGTGTCCGGGTCTCCAACGCGGAAGCTGAGGTAGCGCAGGATTTCCGGGAGGAAGCGGTCGTAGAGCTGTCCGAAGGCGTTGGCATCACCTTTCTGCGAGCGGACGACGAGCGCCCGGACCTCGATCTCAGGATCGAGAGCGGTCGGGGCGGTCTGATCCGCCGGCGGTGTCGCGCCGTGATCGGCGTTCACTGATTGCAACGAACCTGCCCGCTGTTCCGTTCGTTTTCGTCGATCGGTGTGATCCACCTTCAGCGGTGGGCGGATCCGCGGCAATCGGGTGGTTACCGACGCCGATCACTACAACGTGGCGCGGTGGATTCCGTTCGTTTGGGGGCGTCCGGTCTTGAGAGGCCCCCGCCGTTGCCAAGCGGCGGGGGCTGATCGAACGGGGCCGCGATCGACCGGCCCGCAGGCGATGTCCGACATTCTGCGAAGATGTGACCCGTGGGATGGGAAGCGCTGGCGCAGTGGGGTGACGACGTCGCCCGGATCGAACCGCTCGCCGGCGGGGTCGCCAACGACGTGTGGAGCGTGCGCGTCAACGGGCAGCTCGCGGTCGGTCGTCTTGGCGCCAGGAGCGACGCTGATCTGGCGTGGGAGACCGACCTCCTTCAGCACCTCGACGGTGCAGGTCTGACGGTGCCGGTGCCGATTCCGACGACGGACGGCCGGCTGTTCGCCGACGGTCTGGTGGTGATGACCTATGTGGAGGGCGGACCGCCGGAGACGGAGGCCGACTGGCGTCGCGTGGCCGAGACGCTTCGCGAGTTACATCGGTTGACGGAGGGCTGGGCGCAGCGCCCGGGCTGGCGATCGTCGACCGACCTGCTGCACGCGGAGAGCGGGACGAAGGTCGACCTCGGCGCGATGCCGCCGGAGGGCGTTGCGCGATGCCGAGCCGCGTG
The DNA here is from genome assembly GCA_027593235.1 of Chloroflexota bacterium. Classification (GTDB taxonomy): domain Bacteria; phylum Chloroflexota; class Dehalococcoidia; order UBA2979; family UBA2979; genus UBA6627. Next base: position 16,329 of record JAQCIU010000047.1, on the reverse strand, counting down.
GGCGCGGCTCAGCGGACGTGAGACGTGCGTCGTCCACGGCGACCCGAATCCTCGCAACGTCCGCATGACGGCGGATCGGGTGGCGTTGATCGACTGGGACGAGGCGCACGTCGATGTGCCGGACCTCGACCTGGTGCTGCCGCACAACGCCGCCGGTCTGGACGACGGCGCGCACGACATCGCCGCGCAGGCCTCGGCCGCGTGGGAAGCCGCTGTCTGCTGGGACGACGACTACTCGAAACAGCGGCTCGCCGAGGTTCGAGCGGTCTGAGCAGCGGCCGCGGATCTAGCGACCGCCGGGGGATAGGCGGTTTTGAGGCGTCGGGACAGGCGACGCGGATATCACAGGCCGGATGTGCTCCGTACAGTGGGGGGCAACGATGGCACTAGGGCCCGAATTCGACCAACCCGCCGGGTCGGGGCTGCGCCGCATCGATCGTGTGATCGATCGCGGCCAGTCACGCGTGTTCCGCGTGCTCTGGTTCATGGTTCCGCCGAGTTCGATCGCGCGAAATCCGAACTTCCAGGCGCTGCTTGCCTCCCGTTTCCTGAGCGATCTGGCGCTGCAGGCGCTGCTGTTCGGGGTGTTGATCGCGTCCGTGCGGAGCGGGGGCGACGCGCTGGAGGCGGCGATCATCGGGGTGGCGTACCTGCTGCCCGGGGTGGTGCTGGGGATGTTCGGCGGTGCGGTGGCGGACGCGCTGCCGAAGCGGTTCGCGCTGGTGGTCGCGTATCTGACGATGGGGATTCTGTGCTTTGCGTTGCCGCTGACGCTTGGCTTTGAGCTGCGCGGGATGATTGCGGTGCTGTTCGCGGTGCGGGTGCTGCACCAGGTGTCGCAGCCCTCGGAGGCGTCGGCGGTGCCGCTGGTGGCGACGCACAACGAGCTGGCTTCGGCGAATTCGTTCCTGTCGCTGGCGTCATCGGCGGGCGAGGTGGTGGGGAAGGCGCTGCTGGCGCCGTTACTGGTGCGGGCGTTCGACATTGAGCCGGTGGTGATCATGGCGGGGCTGCTGTTCGTGCTGTCGGCGACGCGAGCGTTGCAGTTCCGCGCGGAGCCGGACGCGGGGCCGCTGGCGGAGATGCTGGGCGCGGCAGCCGCGTCCGGGGGCGCCGGATCGGCTTCAGGGGGCGAGCGGATCGGGATGACCTCGACGCGGGAGGCGCTGCGGTGGCTGGTGAACGAGCCAGCGGCGTTCTGGATGCTGATGCTGGCGGCGATGGCGAGCACGACGGGGGTGGTGCTGGGGGTGCTGGGACCTCGATACGTGTTCGCGGTGCTGGACGTACCGCCGGAGAACACGTTCTACGTGTTCGCGCCGGCCTCGGTGGGGTTGGTGGTGGCGCTGGTGCTGACGCCGATCCTGCTGCGGATCTTCCACGAGCGGCTGGTTGCGGCGCTGGGCTTCCTGCTGGTGGCGGTGGGGTTGGCGGCGCTGGGGATGATCGACACGGTGACGGAGCTGATCGGGAGCCGGGTGCTGTTCATCGACATTCCGGGGGTGGACGAAGAGGTAAAGACGGCAGCGGCGATCTCCTCGTTGCTGGGCCTGGGGATGACGTTCGCGGCGGCATCGACGCAGACGTACATCGGCAAGTACGTGCCGAGCGAGGTGCACGGGCGGATCTTCGCGCTGCTGGGCGCGATGAAGGACGGGCTGTCGATCCCGGTGCTGCTGATGATGGGCGCGGTCGCCGGGGTGATTGGCGTGGAGAACGTGCTGCTGATCTCACCGGTGGTGCTGGTGGTGATCGCGTTCAGCGTGGACGCCTACCTGGGGCGGTGGCGCACGCCGCAGCGAGCCAACGGACCGATCATCGACCGGATCTAGGGTCTCGCTCGCTCGTTCGGAAGACGGTGCCTGCCCACCTCGGAGACGCGGGGTGCGGGGATCAGGGGTAGAGCGGGGTGCGGTCGAGGCCGGCGGTCTGCGGGCTGCCGAACATCAGGTTCAGGTTCTGCATCGCCGAGCCGCTCTGGCCCTTCATCAGGTTGTCGATCGACGTCATCACCACCGCGCGATTGCCCTCGACGAAGAGCGAGATATCGCAGTAGTTCGAGCCGACCGTGCCCTTGAGGGTGGGCGGGGTGTCGAGGATGCGGACGAACGGGGCGTCGGCGAAGTACTCGCGGTAGCGCTCGAGGAGTGCGTCGCGGGAGACGGACTGGGTGAGGCGCAGGTGCATCGTGTTGAGGATGCCGCGGGTGACGCCGAGCAGGTGCGGGATGAAGTCGATCGTTGCGCCGTCCGCTTTGCCGAGGCGGCCGAGCGTGAGTTCGGCCTCGACGGCGTGCTGGTGCGAGAGGACGCGGTAGGGGATCACGTTGTCGTTGAGGTGGGAGAGGTGCTGGAGCGGCGCGGGCTTCTTGCCTGCGCCGGAGGAGCCGGTGAGGCCGTCGACGGCGACGATGCCGTCGTCGCCGACCAGGCCGTCGCGGAAGAGCGGTGCGAGGCCGAGGATGATGCCGACGGCGAAGCAGCCGGGGTTGCCGACGATCGGGGCGGCGGCGATGCCTTCGGGATCCAGTTCGGAGACGCCGTAGGCGGCTTTGGCGAGCAGGGCCTCGGCGCCGTGCTTGGCGTCGGCGATGCCGGGGTGGCGGTCGGCGTACTTCGCGTAGTCCCAGGCGGAGGCGAAGCGGAAGTCGCCGGAGTAATCGATGAAGCGCATACCGGCATCGGCGAGCGCGGCGGCGTAGCCCTGCGAGACGCGATCAGGCGTGGAGAAGACGACGACGTCGCAGTTGGTGCCGACGGGGGTGGTCTCGACGGAGTCGACGGTGAGGTCGGTGCGCCCGTGGAGGTGCGGGTAGACCTGGTCGATACGACGGCCGGCTTCGTCCCGTGCGATGAGGCTGGTGACCTCGAAGTCGGGGTGGGCCATCAGCAGTTCGAGGATGCCGAGACCGCCGTAGCCGGTCGCACCCACGATCTGCACGCGGTGAGCCATCTGTTTCTCCTGAATCGCAGTCGCCGAGCGATCAGGATACGGGGTGCGTTCTTCCCGGTGAAAGACGCGGCAACCCCAACGGGGGACGGAGTGGCGGTACGGTCTGGCGATGGCCGACGAGAACGCGATGCCCGATTGGACGCAGTTCCTCCGACTGGAGGACGGCCCACTGCTGGCGCAGTGCGAGATGGATCGGTACCGGGCGAGCGGGCCGGGCGGGCAGAAGCGGAATAAGACGGACTCCGCCGTGCGGCTGCGCCACCGGCTGACGGGACTGAGCGCGGAGGCGGTGGAGTCGCGCTCCCAGCACGAGAACCGCGCCCGCGCGTTGCGGCGGCTCCGCCTCGAGATTGCGCTGACCGCTCGCGCTGCGATTGACCTCGAGGGCGGGGACCACGCCCTTCCTCTTGATCGCGCTGACCGCGCGGGGGAGCTGGCCGAGGCGTTGCGGGTGGGGAAGGGTCGCGCGATCACGATGGGGCGGCGGGACGCGCGGTATCCGGCGGTGGTGGCGGGGCTGTTCGATGTGCTGGCGGCGTGCGGGTGGGAGATTGGGACGGCCGCGGCCTCGGTGGGTGTGAGCACCTCGGTGGTGGGGCGGTTCCTGGAGGCGGAGCCGGTGGTGTGGCGGGCGGTGCAGCAGCGACGGCAGGCGGCAGGGCTGTCGCCGCTGCGGGCGCGGGGGTAGGCGGGCTCCTCAGGGGTGAGCGGGCACCTCGGAGGTTGCGCACGTTCTGGGGGGATTACGCGCGCGATGGCGAGATCGCGGGCCTATGATGTCGCGGACGTGCCACCGGTATCCCGAGGAACCTGATGGCGACCGAGGTCACCGACTCACCGCGACCGCCTCCGGCGAGGGCCACGCCGCCACCCGCCGCGCCCGATCCTCGTTTCGATGAGGAGACCGGCGAGGATTCGCGCGGGATCTATTTCGGCTACTACATCGTTGGCGCGGCGCTGGTCGCCCAGTTCATCGCGGTCGGCGCGCAGGCCTCGGTCTCTGGGGTGTTCATCGATCCGATGACGGCGGATCTGGACTGGACGAAGACAGAGTTCACGTACGCGCAGACGATCAACCGCTTCCTGATGGCGTTTGCCGGTGTGTGGATCGGGGTGTACGTGGACCGGCTGGGCGGGCGCCCGGTGATGGTCGCGGGGGCGGTAGTGATGTCCGCGTCGCTGTTCTCGGTCAGCTTCGTGAACGAGTTGTGGCAGTGGGTGTTGCTGCGGGGGATCGTGTTTGCGTTCGGAGCCGCGATGGTGGGGAACCTCGTGGTGAACGTCACGCTGTCGAAGTGGTTCGTGGATCGACGGGGGCGCGCGATCGCGGTGTCCGCGATGGGGGTTTCGCTGGCCGGGGTGGTGTGGCCACCGCTGATGAATTGGATCATCGATCAGTCGGACTGGCGCGGCGGCTGGCAGGCGATGGCGGTGATCGCGCTGGTGGTGTTGTTGCCGGCGGCGCTGTTCATGCGTCGCGCTCCAGAGGATTACGGGCTCAATCCGGACGGTCACAGCGATGCAGCGCTGAAGCGGGGTGCGGGAGACGCCGCGGCAGCGGACTTCAAGAACTCCTTCACGCGGGCCGAGGCGCTACGGACGCGGGCGTTCTACATCGTGGTTTTCGCGTTTGGCCTCGGTGGGGTGGGGATCGGGGTGATCCTGCTGCACACGATTCCGTTCCTTTCGGGGGAGGGGTTCACGCGGACCGAGGCGACGTCGCTGTCGGCGTTCATGTCGTTGTTGGCCTTCGGCGCGAAGCCGTTCTGGGGCGTGATGACCGACAAGTTCGAGCCGAAGTACCTCTCGTCGGTGGCGTTTGGGCTGGCGTCGTCCGGGACGTTCGTGATTCTGGCTGGAGCGACCGGCGGATCGTTGCCGTTGCTGATCGGGGGGTTCGCGCTCCTCGGCTGGGGGTTCGGCGGGTTCATCCCGCTGCAGGAGACGATCTGGGGTTCGTACTTCGGGCGGCGGTACCTGGGTGCGGTGCGTTCGGTGGCGATGCCGTTCGCGTTGTTCCTGGGAGCTGGCGGCCCGCTGGCGGCATCGGCGTACGTGGACTTCGTGGGGAGCTACACCGGTGTGTTCGTAACGGTGACGGTGCTGTGGGCACTGGGTGGGGTGATGGTGCTGTTCATCACGCGGCCGACGAGGCCGCACCAGCCGACGCTGTTGGAGGTGCTGATGAAGCGCCCGACGGCGGCTGGAGGTTGAGCTAGCCCGCTACTTCGGTGCGCGTGTCTCCTCGAGCGGGCTACGGCGGCGTGCTTTTCAAGCGGTTTGCGGCCGCGCGTGCTCTTCAAGCGGGCTGCGGCGTGCGTGCTGCTTCGAGCGGCCGTTGGCGCCGTTAGGCCGGGGTAGGGCGCAGGGCGCCGTTTTCTTCGCCCCAGGCCCAGCCATCGATCTGTAGCTCTGGCGGTTTGAGGCCGAGGCCGGTGAGCGCGGTGAGGATCTGGGTGCGGTGTTCGGCGCCGTGGTTGATGGCCTGGACGAGGAAGACGGTGGCGTCGGCGTCCGTGAAGCCGTCGGTGGGACCACCGGGGAAGGCGAGGTCGGGTGGGGAGTTGGTGGCGGCGGCGGCGAGGCTTGCGCCGTTGGCGCGGGCGATGCGCTTGAGGGCTTCGAAGGAGTCGAAGGCGCCCTCGGTGGCGCGTTCGATTGGGGTGGGTTGGCGGAGGCGGCGGAGGTAGTGGTGCTCGGCGGAGAGGAGGTGGACGAGGGTGTCGCGGATGGAGCCGTAGGCGTCGCCGTTGCCGGGGGCGTCGAGCTGGTGGTCGGTGAGCTGTGCGCAGACCTCGATGAGGCGTTCGGTGGCCCAGGCGTTTTGCTGGAAGAAGACGGCGACGGGAATGGCCATGGGGGGCGCTCTCATCCGGGTGCGGACGGAGGGTAGCGTGCCTCGGCGGTGAGTTGGGCGTCGGAGGATGCGCGGGGGGCGGCCGGGCTCGGCGGTTGTTGGGCCTCGGAGGGTGGGGAGTAGGTCAGGCGGCGGTGGTTGGCACCGGCGGTGAGTTGGGTCGCGGAGGGTGTGAGGCGCGGTTGGGCGCGGTTGGGCGCGGCGGAGGTTGAGCCTCGGAGGGTGGGGGTAGGTCAGGCGGCGCGGTTGGGGGGGAGGAGGCCGCTGTCCTGGAGGAGGCGGAAGCGGGACCACTTGGCGTCCTCGTGGGCGACGGTGGACCAGGCGCGGAGTCGCCGGGTGAACTCTTCGCGGGAGGTGGTGGCGAGGAGGCGATCGGAGAACTCGGCGAGCATGCTGGCGCGATGCTCGTCGGTGAGTTGCCCGTACCAGGGCAACCGTCCGAGGACGTCGGTCAGCGGCGGCAGGTTCGAGTCCATGAGGGAATCGTCGGTGAGTACGGGCATTGCTGAAGCGGAGCGGATCAGGGTTCTGCCGAGGTTCCGAGGTGGTTCGGCGGCGGCCCGGGGCGGCTCGGGGCGGCTCGGGGCGGCTCGGGGCGGCTCGGGGCGGCTCGGAGATGGTCCGGGGCGGCCTAGCGACGCCCCGAAAGGGGGGCGGGGGTCGGTCCGCGTGCGGTTCGGAGACGGCCCGGGAACGGGCGGGAGCGCGGTCCGGTGCCGCCCGGGGCGGTTCCGCGGCGCCTCGGGAAGCAGTCCGGAGGTCGGTCCGATGCAGCTCAGAGGTGGTCGGTGCGGTTCGGTGGCGCCCCGGGAGGCGGTCGGTCCGGGTGCGGCGCAGGGGTTGGCCCGGTGCGGTTCGGAGACGGGCCGTTCCGGCGATGCCCCGGGAGGCGGTTCGGCGGTCGGTCCGTGTGTGGCTCGGGGGTTGGCCAGGTGCGGTTCGGGGACGGCCCGGGAACGGTCCGGGGCGGTTCAGCGACGCCCCGGGAGGCGGTTCGGCGGTCGGTCCGTGTGTGGCTCGGGGGTTGGCCAGGTGCGGTTCGGAGACGATCCGGGAACGGGCGGGGGCGCGGTCCGGGTGCGGTTCGGGGATGGCCGGGGGCGGTTCGGCGGCGGTTCGGCGGCGGTCGAGGGACGGTCGGGGTTGGCTCGGGGCGGCCCGGGGTCAGCTGCGGCGGATGGTGGCGGTGAGTCCGTGCGATTCGAGGCGGTCGCGGTAGAGTTCGGCGCGCTCGAGGGGGCAGGAGATGACGTCGGCCTGGCCGTGGTTGTGGGCGGTGAGCATGATTTCGGCGGCGCGTTCGAGGTCGACTTCGGGGACGCTGGCGAGGAGGGCGTGGATGACGTGTTCCATGGAGTTCACGTCGTCGTTGTGGAGGACGACGGTGGCGGGCGGAAAGAGTTCATCGAGGGTTTTCGGGCGCTCTTCGATGTGGCGCTGTGGGTCGCGCTGGGGGATGTGGCGTCCGGGACGGGTACGTGTGGGCGCGGACGGGGTGGTCATCCGAGTTTTCGGTGGTCCCAGGAGCGGACGCGTTGCGGGTGGATGCGGACGGTGACGCGTTTGTAGGCGATGGGCGGTGGTTCGGCGGTGGGATCGGCGTCGGGGCGGGGGCGGCCGGCCATTTTGGCGCCGACGAGCTGGAGGGTGCGGGTGGTGACGTGGGGGTCGCGGACGACCTCGGCGGTGCCGTCGATGGCGAGGCCGCGGACCTGGTCGTAGGCGGTGCCGGTTTCGGCGAGGACGGTGATGCGGGGATCGCGTTCGAGGTTCTTGATTTTCTGGGAGCTGCCGTAGGTGGTGAAGGCGAGCAGGCCTTCGTCGTCGCTGACGAACCACATGGGGACAAGGTGGGGGCGGCCATCGGGGAGGATGCTGGCGACCTGGAGGACGGTGGCGTGCTGGAGGAGCTGTTCCTGCTCGGCGTCGGTGAGGCGGATGCGGTCACGGGCGTTGGTCATGACATTGGTCTTTCGGCTGCCCTCGGATGATACGAAGGCGGGGAAGCGGGAGCGTCGGTGCGGCGGGCGGCCGGGGATCGGTGGCGGCGCGGGGTTGCGACGAGGTTGCAGTCGCACACAAGGGGGACCACGGCACAATGGGGTGACTCCCAGAGCGCTCAGCGCAGCGACGCGGCTTGTGCGGTCGCTTGTTTCTGGATGGAGAGACGATGGCTGTGGCTGTCGAGCCCCCACTTCCCCCCGGCGTTCGCCAGATTCGACTGGTGCGGCCGGTTCAGCGCTTCATCCAGACCGAGGCGGCGGGTGGGATCATCCTGCTGGTCGGGGCGGTGATCGCATTGATCTGGGTGAATTCGCCCTGGTCTCAGAGCTACCACGACCTGTTCGAGCATCACCTCTCCTTCGATCTGGGGTTCTTCGCGGTCGATGAGACGCTGCATTTCTGGATCAACGACGCGGCGATGGTGGTCTTCTTCTTCGTCGTGGGGATGGAGATCAAGCGCGAAGCGGTGGTCGGAGAGCTGGCGAGCATGCGCCGGGTGGTGGTTCCGGCGGCAGCAGCCGTGGGGGGCATGGTCGTTCCGGTCATCATCTTCTTCGCGCTGGTGAGCGGATCGGAAGCGCGCGGTGGGTGGGCGATCCCGATGGCCACGGACATTGCGTTCGCGGTGGGGGTGCTGGTGCTGGTCGGGCCGCGGATCCCGACCGGGCTGAAGGTGATGCTGCTGGCGATGGCGATCGTGGACGATCTGGGCGCGATCGCGGTGATCGCGGTGTTCTATACGGACTCGATCGATCTGAATGCGCTTGCGATCGTCGGGGCGCTGCTGGTGCTGGTGTACGCACTGAACCGCTTCGGCATGTGGTACATCCCGGTCTATTTCATCATTGGCGGCTTCGCCTGGATGGCGATGCTGCAATCCGGCGTGCACGCGACGATCATCGGCGTGCTGCTGGGGCTGATGACCCCGTGGCGGAGCTGGCACCGCCCGGAGGACTTCCCGGCGATCGCGGAGCCGATGCTGCAGCGACTGCGTCCGCATGCGGACGAGGATGCCCATCTGGATCGCGAGGAGCGGGTGGAAGCGCTGCTGGAGATCGCGGAGGTGGGGCAGAAGGCGGTCTCGCCGTTGGACCGGCTGGAGCATTCGCTGCAGCGCCCGGTGGCATTCGTGATCGTGCCGATCTTCGCGCTGGCGAACGCCGGAGTGGAGCTGTCGCCGGACACGCTGGGCGACGTTTTTGGGTCAAGCCTGACCTGGGGTGTGGCGCTGGGGCTGCTGCTTGGGAAGCCGATCGGGGTCACCCTGGGTATCTGGCTGGCCGTGAAGGCTGGCGCGCGCTTGCCGCTCGGCGTGACTTGGCTCCAGGTGATCGGCATGTCGCTGCTGGGCGCGATCGGTTTCACGGTCTCGCTGTTCGTGACCGAGTTGTCGTTCGAGACCGAGTTGCTGTTGGTCGATGCGAAGGTCGGGATCTTGCTGGCCTCGGCGGTGGCGGGCGGGCTTGGCTACGGGATGCTGCGGGTGGTTACCCGGCCGACGCGGGACTGATCCTCGATCGATGTTGATTGACCTTGCGATGGTGGGCGCCGGACTGACGGCGCTGCTGATCGGCGCCTGGGTGGTGGTTCGATCGGCGGTGGTGATCGCGCTGTCGTTCGGGCTGAGCCGGGCGGTGGTCGGCGCGACGGTGGTGGCGTTTGGGACGTCAGCACCGGAGCTGGTGATCAGCATGACGGCGGCGGTCGACGGGTCGCCGGGGCTGGCCGTCGGCAATGTGATCGGTTCGAACGTGGCGAACGTCGCGCTGGTGCTGGGGGCGGCAGCGGTGCTGAGCCCCCTCTACGTGAGCCCTCGATTGTTGCGCTGGGAGATCCCGGTGCTGCTGGCGGCGACGGCGGCGGTGTTGCTGGCGGGCGCGGACGGCCGGCTGGAGCGGTGGGAGGGGCTGCTGCTCTGCGGGCTGGGGTTGGTGACCTTCGTGGTGGCATCCGTGCTGCTGGTACCGGCTGATTCTCCGCTAGCGCCGGATGACGACGTGGAGCCGGAGGAGGCGCTCGAACGGAGCTGGAACGCGCTGGGCGGGACGGCGGGGCTGCTGGGCCTGGGGCTGACGGCGCTAGCGGTCGGTGCGGCGGTAGCGGTGGAAGGCGCGACCGGGATCGCGGAGCAGATCGGGATGAGCGATCTGGCGATCGGGGTGACGGTGGTGGCGGTGGGGACGAGCCTGCCGGAGATCGCGACGACGGTGGTGGCGGCGTTGCGTCGGGAGCACGACATCGCGATTGCGAGTGCGGTGGGTTCGAACATCTTCAATCTGCTGGGGGTGCTGGGCGGGACGGCGCTGGTGGCGCCGCTGGCGCTGGATCGGTCGCTCTACGAGTTCGAGATGGTGGCGCTGGCCGCGAGCGCGATCGTGCTGGTGCCGATGGTGATGTTCCACACGCGTTCGATCGTGGATCGGCGCGAGGGCGTGACGTTACTGGGCGGGTACGCGGGGTTCGTGATGCTGGTGGTGGCGCGGGCGTAGCGAACGGCGGTCGCGGGGTCGCTGTTACTCGGCGGCCTCGACTGCCTCGACAGGCTGGGCGGGTGCCGGTGCAGGCGCCGGGGTGCGCCAGTTTTTCAGCAGCGATCGGGTGCCGACATAGAGGACGACGACGCCAAAGATGCGGCTGAGCCATTCGCTGGGGATTTCGCCGGCGAGGAAGCCACCACCGAGCGCGAGCAGGACAGCAGCGGGGGTGACGAGGAGGGCGACTTCCTTGTCGACGTAGCCACCTCTGAGGTTGGCGGTGGTTGCGGAGATGGCGGTGGGGATGATGACGACGAGTGAGACGGCCTGCGCGACTCGTTGATCCTGGCCCAGGATGAGGACGAGCGCGGGGACGTAGAGCGTGCCGCCGCCGATGCCGAGCAGTCCGCCAAAGGTGCCGCCGGCGAGGCCGATCAAGAGGGCGACGAGCGTTTCGTTCATTAGCCCCACACCAGCAAGCGGACACCGACGACGAGCAAGAAGACGGCAAAGATGAGCCGGAGCTGACGCTCGGGGAGCGAGTGCATGGTCCTGGCACCGATCTGGGCGCCGACGACGGCACCGACGGTGAGGGCGGCGGCGAGATGCCATTCGACTTCGCCACGTCGGATGTACTGGGTGACGGCGGAGAGGGCGGCGAAGATGACGATCACCAGCGAGGTGGCGTGGGCTTTGTGCTGGCCCATTTTGAGGAAGCCGGTGAGGAGGGGGACCATGACGGTGCCGCCACCGATGCCGGTGAGGCCGGAGGTGAAGCCGCCGATGGCGCCGGTGATGAGGGCGCGGGGGCGAGAGATGGTGGTGCCGGTGGGAAGGGTGATCATGAGGCGTGGAGTGTGCGCGATTTAGAGGGCAGAGGCAAAACGTTTGGTGTTTTCGCCTGGGGTGGCGGGGGCTGGTGGGGGTGGTTGGGCCTCGGGGTTGGTCGAGTGGGCGTCTGAGGTGGGGCGGGAGCTGGCTTCGCCGGTGGTTCGAGTGGGCGTTGAGGTGTGGCGGGGCCGCCGAGGTGCGGAGGGGCCCGGCTTCGCTGGTGGTTGGCGATGCTCCTCCCTGTCCCACCGTCTTTGTCGATCGCCCTACGGGCGTGGCGCGCCCAGTTACTTTTCGAGGGCAATGTCTTTTCGATCGCCCTACGGGCGTGGCCCCCGCAGCCCCCCGGCCATGACGCGCTTCGCGGTCACGGGGATTCCGCCTGATCCGTCGTCTGTGGTTGTTCGCCTACGGGCGTGGCCGCCGCCGCCCTGGGGTCGTGACGCGCTGCGCGGTCACGGGATTGTTGGGTCTCGGTGGGTTCGAGTGGGCGTCTGAGGTGCGGTGGAGGCTGGCTTCGCCTGTGGGTTGAGTGGGCGTCTGAGGTGGGGTGGGGCCTGGCTTCGCCGGTGGTTGGCGTTTCGGTTAGGGGAAGATGCCGAGGGTGAGGTAGGTGTTGGCGACGCGTTCGATGGCGATGAGGTGGGCGGCGGTTCTGAGGTCTGGGAGGTCGCGGGCTCGCCAGGTTTCGTGGATGCGCTGGTAGGACTGGCTCATGGTTTCGGCGAGGGCGGAGTGGACGAAGTCGATTTCGGTGGGGCCGCGGGTGAGGAGTGATTTTTCTTCGTCGCTGAAGTGGCGGCCGGCGAGGCGTTCGGTGGCTTCGAGGAGGCGACGGGTGGAGACCTCTTCGTAGCGTTTGTACATGCGTTCGAAGCTGACGTGGGAGAGGTTTTTGAGCCATTCGAAGTAGGAGACGGTGACGCCGCCGGCGTTGAGCCAGACGTCGGGGAGGAGCATGACGCCTTTTTCGATGAGGATCGCTTCGCCGTCGGGGTAGACGGGGCCGTTGGCGGCTTCGGCGACGATGCGGGCTTTGATGCGGGGGGCGTTTTCAGCGGTGATGACGCCCTCGAGGGCGGCGGGGACGAGGATGTCGCAGTCGAGCTCGATGGTGTCCTGCCAGGTGGGGATGTTGATGGAGCGCGGGAAGTCGTGGATGGAGCCGGTGTCGCGGCGGTGGGCGAGGACGCGATCGACGTCGAGGCCTTCGGTGGAGTAGATGCCGCCTTCGCGTTCGGCGATGCCGACGATGATGGCGCCGCCGTCCTGCTGCATGAAGCGGGCGGCGTGTGATCCGACGTTGCCGAGGCCCTGGACGATGACGCGTTTGCCATCGAGACCGGGGGAGAGGCCGAGGGCGCCCATTTCCGCGGGGTCGGCGACGAAGTCGGTGACGCCGAGGTAGACGCCGAGGCCGGTGGCTTCGTTGCGGCCGGGGATGCCGTGGAGGGCGACGGGCTTGCCGGTGACGCAGCCCCAGGCATCCACGTCGTTGCCGCGGAGCGAGCGGTAGGTGTCGGCCATCCAGGCCATTTCCTGCTCGCCGGTGCCGTAGTCGGGGGCAGGGACATCGATACCGGGGCCGATGAAGTTTTTCTCGATGAGTTCAGCGGTGTAGCGGCGGATGACGCGCCGGCGTGTGGCGGTTGGGGAGTTGGGATCGAACCGGATGCCGCCTTTGGCGCCACCGAAGGGGACATCGACGATGGCGCACTTGAAGGTCATGAGGGCGGCGAGAGCGACGACTTCGTCCTCGCTGACGTCGAGGCTCATGCGGAGGCCGCCCTTGGTGGGGGAACGGTGGTGGCTGTGCTCGGCGCGGTAGGCCTCGACGACCTCGATGCGGCCGTCTTCCATCTCGATGGGGAACTGGAGGTGGAGGACGGAGTTGCACTGGCGGAGCTGGTTGAGGAGGCCGGGATCGAACTTGGTGTAGCTGGCGGCGTGGTCGAACTGCCCGACAACGCTGTCGAGAAAGCTGGTGGTTCCCGGCATCTGGGCTTCCGTTCGGTGCGACGTGCGGTTCGTCCATCGTACCGGTGGCGCGAGCGGCGCCGATTTGGGACTAGGAGCTGGGGACCTCGGCACCGTAGACGAGGCCGTGGATGAAGCGGAGTTTGCCGATGACGACTGGTGAGAGGATGAAGGGGTAGAGGTCCGGCTGGCCCATGCTCTGGTTGAGGCTGTTCACGGCGGTGGTGAGCGGCAGCCATGGTTCGATGAGGGCGTCGAAGTCGGGCTGCTCGTAGGGGTCGAAGTCGATCTGCATGGCGAGGCGGGGGGTGCCGACGGTTGGGTGGACCTGCAGGTCGAAGGCGACGGCGGTTCCGATTGTGTCAACGATGTGGAGGTAGTGCGCCCAGGTCTCCGCGAAGTCTTCCCAGGGGTGGGCGCTGGCGTAGCTGCTGACGTGGTTCATCTGCCAGTCGAGGGCGGGGCCGTTGGCGTAGTGGCGTTCGAGGGCGGCGGTGTAGTCCTGGCGTTCGTCGCCGAAGAGGCCGCGGAAGGCGTGGTGCCAGAGGCCGTTTTGGACGAGGCGCTCCCAGTAGTGGTGGCCGATTTCGTGGCGGAAGTGGCCGAGGAGGGTGCGGTAGGACTCGATGAGGTCACGGCGGTGGCGTTCACGTTCAACGTCGTCGGCTTCTGCGATGTCGATGGTGATGACACCGCGAGCGTGGCCGGTGATGACAGGTGGGGCTTCCTGGAAGGCGGAGCCGGAACCGGAGAGAAAGTCGAAGAAGAGGCCGTGTTCGGGGTCGTCGAACTGGCTGGTGAGGGGGAGGCCGAGGCGGAGGAGGCCGTAGACGAGGCGGTGCTTGGCGGCCTCGAGGCGTTGCCAGAGGAGGAGATGGTCGGGCTGATCGAGATCGGGGATCGTGCGATTTAGGCGGCAGGCCTGGCAGAAGATGGCGGGGCTGTCCGCCGGGACGAGCCAGTTGCACACATCGTAGATGGCGTTCGCGCAGAAGCGGACCAGCTCGGTGGGGGCGGCGAGGGGCCGCCAGCGGATGCCGTCGACGGGGTCGAGTGCGGTGATGAGCGTTCGATCGGGGAGGTAGCCGAGGCGACGGCCACAGCGTTCGCAGTGGGTGTTGTCAAAGAACAGTAGCTGCTGGCAGTGCTGGCACTCGAAGAGCTTCAACGCGTCGTCCTTGTCCTCGTACTCGTCGTTGGCTCAAGAGAGTGGGATGCACGCCCGGCACGGCGGTTCGCGATCGCATCGAGCGTAGCGTGATTGTTGCGCCGGATCGTGGCGGTTCGTTTGCCCGAGCGGCTGGTGCTGCCGATTGCCTGACCGGCGAGCTGGTCCGATCGCCTGACCGGCGGGGCCGCTCCGATCGCCTGACCGGTGGGGTGGGTCAGGCGCCTCGGCGGAGGTCTTCGAGGAGCGCTTTGCGCTGGACCTTGCCGTTGCGGGTGCGGGGGAGCGCCTGGACGAGGCGGTACTGGTGCGGGCGCTTGTATTCGGCGAGGTGTTCCGACGCGTAGGTCTCGAGGTCGGCGATGGTGAGGGCGCCGGGCGAGGAGGGGACGACGCAGGCGGTAACGAGGGTTTTCTGATCGTCGACGGCGAAGCCGACGACGGCGGCTTCGAGGACGGCGGGATGGGATTCGAGGGTGGCTTCGATCTCGACGGGTGAGAGGCGGTAGCCGAAGGACTTGATGACGTCGTCGGCGCGGCCGTTGAAGTGGACGTAGCCGTCGTCGTCGAGGGAGGCGCGGTCGCCGCCGATGAACCATTCACCTCGGAAGACGGCGGCATCCTCGTCGGGGCGATTCCAGTAGTGGAGCATGAGGCCGGGATCGGAGCGGTGGACGGCGAGCAGGCCGACGGTGTTGGGCGGGAGCGGAGCGGTGCTGTCGGAGTCCTCGGGGAGGATGGCGACGCGGCGGCCGGGCTGGGGGCGACCGGGCGAGCCGACGTGTACGGGGGTGACGGGGCCGGAGGAGATGTAGGTGGAGACCTCGGTCATGCCGAGCGACTCGTACATCTCGGTGCCGACGCGGGTGCGCCACTCCTGGTAGAGCGCGGGGGTGAGCGGCTCGCCAGCGCAGAGGACGTGGCGGAGCGAAGAGAGGTCGTGATCCTCGGGGCGGGCGTACTTGAGGAGCTGGCGGTAGACGGTCGGGACGGCGATGAAGATGGTGACGCCGAGGCGTTCGATCAGGGCGGGCCAGGTGCCGGGTTCGTTGGCCCCGCCCTTGAGGATGGCGTGGGCGCCGGCGGCCCAGGCGTCCATGAGGCCGACGCCGAGGGTGTAGGACCAGTTGAGGGTGCCGGCGTGGAGCGTGGTGTCGGTTTCCTCGAAGCCCTGCCAGCCCTCGCGCATGAGCGCGCGGCCGCGGACGGTGCGGTGTGCGTGGAGCACGCCCTTCGGTTTCGAAGTGGTGCCGGAGGTGTAGATGAGGAAGGCGGGGTCCTCGGCGTTGGTGCGGGGCAGGGGGTGTTGGTTGGGGCCGCCAGAGGGCGGCGGGGGCCCGTCGAGGGTGGCGAGTTCCTCGGGGGTGACGGTGACGCCCTCGAAAGCCGCGGGGTGGAGTTCGGTGGGGGCGATGATGGCGCTGGCGCCGGAGTCTTCGAGGAGGAAGGTGGCTTCCTCGTCGGTGAGCATGGGCGAGGCGGGGATGGGGACGAGGCCGGCGAGCGTGGCACCGAAGAAGGCGAAGGCGTAGTCGGGCGAGTGGGGGAGGCGGACGAGGACGCGCTCACCGCGGGCGATGTCGCGTGCGATGAGGCCGCGCGCGATGGCCTCGATGCGATGCCACACCTCGGCGTAGGTCCAGGTGCGATCGCCAACCTCGGGATCGACGAAGGTGAAGGCGGGTCGGGCGGCGCGCGCGGGGTCGAGGGCGCTCGCTTCGAGGCAGTAGCGGGCGAGGTTGAGGGGGTCGGTGGTCGCGGTGGTCGCGGTGGTCATCGGGGGAGTGTAGGGCCTCGTGGGGTCCGTGCATCAGGGGCTGGCGGTCCAGGGCGAGTCAAACGTCGTGACAGGCGTGACCAACGCTGGGGGCCGTCGGAATCCGGTGACCGCGGAGATGACGCCGCTAACCGCCCCGAGGCCGGTGATGTAGATGCCGCTGCCGACTTCGACTGCTCCGAACAGCGTTGGTCCGGTTTCGGAGGCGACGGATGAGATGTCGCTGCCGTCGATCACGACCACGAGTGAACGACAGCGCGGCGAGGGATGGTCGCGGGCAAGGCCC